>NZ_CATNHH010000001.1:0-723569 GCF_950098555.1 Citrobacter sp. T1.2D-1 | reverse complement strand
GATATGGATGACGGATGGCTGGCCGCTGTATGAATCCCGCCTGAAGGGAAAGCTGCACGTAATCAGCAAGCGATATACGCAGCGAATTGAGCGGCATAACCTGAATCTGAGGCAGCACCTGGCACGGCTGGGACGGAAGTCGCTGTCGTTCTCAAAATCGGTGGAGCTGCATGACAAAGTCATCGGGCATTATCTGAACATAAAACACTATCAATAAGTTGGAGTCATTACCTAATTATCAGTCAGGCGCTTATTACCATACCCAGGGAACGCCAGCCTGGAAGCGTCTGCTGAATCTCACCGGCGGCTATTTAAATTATCATAACACCTATTCCACTGCGCAAATTGCCACGGCAACGCCCTACACCCATGGTGTTTATGTCGGGAGCCACTTTACGCAAATTGCCCATTCCGATTTGGTCGTGCTGTTTGGTCTGAATTTGTCTGAAACGCGCATGTCCGGTGGCGGACAGGTTGAAGAGTTACGTCGCGCGCTGGAAGTCTCAAAGGCGCGAGTGATTATTATCGATCCGCGTTATACCGACTCGGTGGTGACCGAGCATGCCGAGTGGCTGCCGATTCGCCCAACGACCGATGCTGCGCTGGTGGCCGGTATCGCGCACACGCTGATTACCGAACAGTTGATTAATGAAGCTGAAGTGAATAAGTACTGCGTGGGTTATGACAGCAGCACGCTGCCAGAAGGCGCTGCGCCGAATGCCAGCTATAAAGACTACGTGACCGGTAAGGGCGATGACGGTATCGCTAAAACGCCGGAATGGGCGGCGGAGATAACCGGTATTCCGGCGACGCGCATTCGCCAACTGGCGCGTGAAATCGCCTCGGCCCGTGCCTGTTACATTTGTCAGGGTTGGGGACCGCAGCGTCACGCCAATGGCGAGCAAACTGTGCGCGCCATTCAGACGCTGCCTGCGCTGACGGGCCACTTTGGCCTGCCGGGAACCAATAACGGTAACTGGCCTTATGGCACCCCGTACGGCGTGCCGCTGTTACCGATTTTGACCAACCCAATCAAAACCTCTATTCCGTGCTATCTCTGGACGGATGCGATTCAACGTCCTGAAATCATGACGGCCACCACGATGGGCGTGAAGGGGGCGGACAAACTGAAAACCGGCATTAAGCTGTTCTTCAACCAGGCCGGTAACACGCTGTTGAACCAGCACGGTGAAACCAACCGTACGCGCAAAATTCTCGCGGATGAAAGTTTGTGCGAAACCATTATCGTCATTGAAAACCACATGACGCCGAGCGCGAAATACGCCGATCTCCTGCTGCCGGAAACCAGCTATCTCGAAGCGGAAGATCTGGTGGACAGCTCCTATGCAGCGGGTTCTCACAACTACATGATAGCCCTACAGAAAACGGTCACGCCGATGTGGGAAGTGCGTAGCACCTACGACATCTGCGCCGATATTGCCGGGCATCTTGGCTTGCGCGAACAGTACACCGAAGGGCGGACGCAGGCGCAGTGGGCAGAAATGCACTATCAGCAGATCCGCGAAAAACGTCCGTATCTGCCGGAATGGCCGGTGGCGAAAGAGATGGGGGTTATCGACCAGCGCGTCGCGACAAACAAACAGAGTCTGGCGTTTGCTGATTTTCGCGCCGATGCCGTGGCGAATCCACTGACTACGCCATCCGGCAAGATTGAGATCTACTCTCAGGCGCTGGCCGATCTCGCAAAAGCGTGGACGCTGCCGGAAGGCGATCGTATCCCGGCGGTGCCGGAGTTCTGCGAAGTGAAAGAATCACACCTGAACAAAGTGTTAACCGTGAAATATCCGCTACAGCTGAGCGGTTTTCACACCAAAGGCCATACCCACTCAACCTATACCAACGTGCTGATGCTGCATGAAGCGGTACCGGATGAAGTGTGGATCAACCCGATAGACGCCAGCGCGCGTCAACTGAACTCAGGCGATCTGGTGCACGTGTTCAACGATCGCGGGGTGGTGGCGATCCCTTGTAAGGTGACCCAGCGTATTCTTCCGGGCGTGGTGGCGATGCCGCAGGGGGCGTGGACCCGTCTGGACAGCAACGGTGTGGACGTTGGCGGGTGCATCAACACCCTGACCAGTCATCTGCCGTCGCCGCTGGCGAAAGGGAACCCACAGCATACCAACCTGGTTGAAATCAAACGCGCTTAAGGAGTGATCTGCAATGAAACAGTATGGCTTTTATGTTGACTCCTCGCGCTGCTCAGGCTGTAAAACCTGCCAGGTCAGCTGTAAGGATAATAAAGATCTGGATGTCGGTCCGAAATTCCGCCGGGTCTATGAATACGGCGGCGGAAGCTGGGTGAAAGAGGGGGAAAGCTGGCACAACGACACCTTTACCTACTATCTCTCTATCGCCTGTAACCACTGTGATGAGCCGGTCTGCGTATCCGGTTGTCCGACCGGAGCGATGCACAAACGTGAAGAGGATGGTCTGGTGCTGGTCGATGACAGCATCTGCGTCGGTTGCCGCTATTGCGAAATGCGCTGCCCGTATGGTGCGCCGCAGTTTGATGCTAAGGCTAAAGTGATGCGCAAATGCGACGGCTGCCTCGACCGACTGGAGCAGAATCTGCGTCCAATCTGCGTGGACTCCTGTCCGCAGCGGGCGCTGGATTTCGGTCCCATTGACGAACTGCGGGCGAAGTACGGCACCGGAAATGAGATTGCGCCGCTGCCTGCCGCGTCGTTTACCCATCCTAACCTCATTATTAAGCCGCACCCGAAGGCCAAACCTACGGGCGACAAGGAAGGGGCCATTATGAACATGGGGGAGGTGCGCCATGCATGAGTTACCGCTGGTCTTCTTTACCGTCTTTACCCAAAGCGCGGTCGGCGCGTTCATTCTGCTGCTAATTGGCGGCACGCTGGGGCAGATTGACGCGCGGCGGATGGCCATTGGCCTGTTCTCCGTCATGTGTCTGTTTGGCGTTGGGGTACTGCTGGGGATCATCCACGTCGGGCAACCGCTGCGTGCGTTGAACATGCTGCTGCGCGTAGGCCATTCGCCGATGAGCAACGAAATCGTGCTGTCGGCGGTGTTTGCCACGCTTGGCGGGCTGGGTTCCCTTGGTTTGCTTCTCAATCGTGGGGCGACCGCAGTGTGTAAAGCGCTGGTGTGGCTGGCTGCGATAGTGGGCGTGGCCTTTATTCTGGCGATCCCGCAAATCTACCAGTTGCCGACGGTGGTCACCTGGCGCACTTCGTATACAACGGCGATGATGGTGCTGACGCCGCTGATTGGCGGCGGCATTCTGGCCGGACTGTTTGGGCTGCGTCTGGGTCTGCTGGTCAGCGTGTTGGCGATCCTGGCCAGCTTCTGCCTGCGTCCTGGGTATATGTCGACGTTGATGAGTGCGGACGGCGCCTTGACGGCGGCGCAAACCAGCTGGTTTACCGCGCAGGCGGCGCTGTTGGCCGTGGGGATTGTTGGCGTGGTGACCTGGGCGCGACTGAAGTCCAGTGTCACCGTTCTGGCGATGACCGCACTGATTGTCATCGTGGCGGAGCTTGTGGGAAGGATTGCGTTCTACAATTTGTGGACGCTGCCGATGTAAGCTGTGAGCGGCCTCGGCCGCTCTTTTTCCGTAGTCGTCGTAGGCCTGATAAGGCGTCAGCCGCCATCAGGCACGTTCAGGAGTATTTAGAGATGTCGTCTCTTGCCGTATTACCCCGTATCCTCGGTGCCCTGTTTTACTACTCTCCCGGGCGACCGGAGGTGAAAGCGCTTTTCGACAGTTTGCCCACGCTGCCCGATCTGTACCCGTGGCGCGATCCGGTGCAGATTGCCAGACTGTGTGCCGACTGGCCGTTGCCGGACGATGATGAACTGGCGTGGCAATTTTCCGTGCTGTTCGAGGGGCAGGGCGATATGCCCGCGCCGCCCTGGGGTTCCGTCTGGCTGGAACGCGATAATCTGCTGATGGGCGATACCACCGCGGAGTACCGTGGTTTTTTACAGTCTCAGGGAATGGCGTTTGACGCGCGTCAGAGTGAGCCCGAAGATCAGTTTGGCCTGATGCTGTTAGCCAGCAGCGCGCTGCTGGAGGCCGGCAAAGATGCGGCGGTTGATCAGCTATTCGAGATGTATCTTCTGCCGTGGGGATATCGCTATCTGGAACGGTTACAGGACTGCCCGGTGAGCCCGTTCTATGCCCGCCTTGCCGCCGTAACCGCGCGTTATCTGCAGGATATGGAGCAGCAACGGGCGCTGCAACCGGTGGTAAAACGGTTGTACTTCGGATGAACAAGTCAGAGAAATATTATCAGGCGCTGATGACGCACCGGCACGTCAGTCGACGCGGGCTGTTTCGCGCGTTTGTCAGTGCCGCAAAACACACTGCGCCTCAGGTGCCGGTGTCTCAACTGACGCATCCGCTGCCGCCGGGTGCCGTGCCTGATGTGCAGTTCATCACGCAATGTACCCGCTGTAACCAGTGCATTACTGCCTGCCCGATGGGAATTCTGACCCGACATGAGGACGGCTACCCGCAACTGGCGATTGAGTATGCCAGTTGCGATGGCTGTGGTTTGTGCATCGCTGCATGCCCGAGCGACGCGCTGTGCGTACAGGCTCGTTTTGATACCGGCCTGCGCCCGACGTTCAGCTCTGCCTGCGTTAATCCGTTACGCCCGTGCAACCAGTGTATCGAAGCCTGCCCTGAACAGGCTTGTGCCATCGGCGCGGCGGGGATCCCTGTGCTGGACAGCGAGCGCTGTACCGGCTGCGGCGAATGCCGGGTGCAGTGCAACGCTGATGCTATTCGTCTGAGATAACCCTCCAGCCTGGATTTGCGAGGCGGCCTTCCGTTTTGATGTGACTGGCGATGTTAAAAGATTTGCAGGCAGGTCTTTAATGTTGAACGTCGCGCTAAATATCTAATGATTTCCTAAATTATTATTTTATTTTCACTATAATTATGAATTATCCTAATCTCCCTTCTGATTTTTTATTTTATATCCGTTAAAAACCTATCATGTATTTAGGATTAATCGCACTGCTTCGCGAGATATAAATCCGCCTTTCTTCTCCTTGCGAGTTAACAATGCGTATCTATTCCACAGCAAATGTAGTGCTTTGTGTGGAAATTTGGATTTGGTAGCATTTTCATCAGTTCAAAGGAGTGGTGATAATTAATATTATTGCATATTTAATTATTGCCGGAACAATTCCAGAACAAAGCCAAGAGTTGATTACAGCAGAACGAAATAACGATTGCGACGTGATGACTCTTTATTTCTCAGGATATTGGTACAAACAGGATATTGTTATGAAAATGAATAAAGTTGCTATGGCTGTTGCTTTCACCGCTGCTCTGGGTTCTATGTCTGTTTTAGCTGACACGACGAACGGTGTGATTGAATTCCAGGGTGAACTGGTGAATACCGCCTGTGGTCTGGCACCTGGTTCAAGCCCGGTGACCGTTGATTTTGGTCAAATTCCTGTTTCTGCGCTGGCTAACGGTGCACGCGTCGGGAACGTACACCAGAACATCGAACTGCAGCACTGCGACATCACCGTGGCGCAAACTGCAGAAGTGACTTACACCCCGACCAGCTTAAACCAGGCTGACGGTACTCTGGCTGCATTCACCTCTGGCACCGCCTCTGGCGCGGGTATCGGCCTGCGTGACAGCGCCAGCCAGGATGTGGTGTGGGGCACGGCTACAACACCTGTTCAGTTAGTTAACGGCACCAACAGCATTCCGTTTGTCGCCTATGTGAAAGCAGAAAGCGCAAGCGCAACCGTGGCTGCGGGTTCTTTCCAGTCAACGGTTAACTTCGAGATTGCTTATCAGTAATCCACCCGACGTTCTGAGTGCGGGAGTTTATCCCGCACTTTTTTAAATCAGGGATCGTACCAGGGAGGGACAAAATGAAAATAAGCAATATGTTCATAATATCGCTTTATTTGTGTGCTCTGACGGGGTCGGTTTCTGCTTTAGGATCCACCGTCACGCCGGGTAAATTAGCGATGAGCGGTGAACTGATTGAGGCGGCATGCAGTCTTGACCCGAACAGTCGGGATATTGTGGTTGAGTTTGGCGATGTGTCTGCCAGTCTGATTAATCGAAATGATGAAGGCAATATTACGCGGCCAGTATTGGTACGCCTGACCGGTTGTTCCGTGGTGAAACGGGGCAACGATGGTTCACTTTATCCTTATGCCTCGGTCACCTTTATAGGTAATGCGGCGGCATCCGATCCCACCACGTTATTAGTCAGTGGTGAAGCCGATGGTTTCGGTATTCGTCTACGTGACAGTCAGGGTGAAATATTAACGCTGGGTCAGCCCTCTCCGGGATATGAACTGAGCGAGACTGATAACGTTTTAAAATTTTCCGCATCGCTGGTACCGGTTCAAAAATATATAAGAGCGGGCGAGTTTACTGCGGTTGCGCAGTTTTTTATGGATTACCACTAACAGCATAACAATAACGTCGCGGGACGCAGAACGTATTTAACGGATTTATTTGGGACGAAAATCATGTCGGTAAAATTAAAAACCCATATAACGATGATTGCTCTTCTGGTGATGAATAGCGGCTACGCGGCGACGGCCAGTGCCGAGGAGAGCATAGAGTTTAATACCGATGTCCTGGATGCTTCGGAGCGTACCCAGATTGATTTGTCGCGTTTTGCGACCGACAACTATGTCACCCCTGGCGATTATTTGCTGGATATCCGCATTAACGGTCAACCGGTCGGCCAGGAGAAAATTCGTTATATCGATGCTCCCGAAGGCAAGCGCACGCTGCCGTGCATCAGCGGCGACCTGCTGGATAAGCTGGCGCTGAAAGATGACGCGCGCGCGCAGGTCACTCAACTCTATGAGAATTGCTACTCATTGCAAAGCCTGCCGGGGGCGAAATTAAGCAACTACGCCGGCGTGCTTGAAATTACTGTACCGCAGGCGTGGATGAAGTATAACGATCCGAGCTGGACGCCGCCTGAACGCTGGGATGAAGGGATCGCGGGGCTCCTGTTCGATTACAGCCTCAACGGGCAACTCACTCGCCAGTTCAACGGCCAGGAAAACTACAGCGCAGTTTCAGGCTACGGTCAGGCAGGGGCGAACATCGGCGGCTGGCGTCTGCGCGGTGAGTATCAGACCAGCTACTACAGCCAGAACCATCAATTCGATTTCGACTGGAACCAGATCTACGCCTACCGCCCCTTGCCGATGATCGCGGCGAAACTGACGCTGGGTGAGATCTACCTGAATTCGCAGGTTTTCGATACCGTGCGTTTTACCGGGATCAACCTTGCCAGTGATGAGCGGATGCTGCCACCGGCGTTACAGGGCTATGCCCCTGAAATTCATGGTATCGCCCGCACCAACGCCAAAGTGACCGTCAGCCAGAGTGGGCGCGTCATCTATGAAACCACCGTGCCCGCCGGACCGTTCAATATTCAGGATTTACGCAGTTCGGTGCGCGGTACGCTCGATGTGCGCGTTGAAGAGCAGGACGGCTCGGTGTCGACCTTCCAGGTGAACACCGCCAACATTCCGTATCTCACGCGTCCGGGCTATGTTCGTTACAACATCTCAGGCGGTACGCCATCCCGCTACAACCATAAAATGCAGGGCCCGACGTTCCTCTCCGGCGATTTCTCCTGGGGGGTCAGCAACGCCTGGTCGCTGTACGGCGGCTTACAGTCTTCCGGTGAAGAGTACACCGCGGCGTCGTTGGGTATTGGGCGCGATCTCTACGCATTTGGCGCCATTTCCGTTGATGCCACCGAGTCATGGAGTCGCGAGTCTGACGGTAAACGACTGAAAGGGACCTCTTACAAGCTGAGTTACGCCAAAACCTTCGACGAATACAACAGTTCCATTACCTTCGCGGGTTACCGGTTCTCGCAGGAAGACTTCCGTTCAATGTCGCAATACCTCGATGAACGTTACCAGGGATATGACCATCTGGGACGCGAAAAAGAGCTCTATACCATCACCGGGAATAAAACGTTCTGGGCTGGCGAAGCGGGGAAGGCGACGACCGTCTTTCTCACCTGGACGCACCAGAACTACTGGGATAAGCGCAGCCAGGATCGCTACGGTATGTCTGTGGGACGCTCCTTCCGGATTGGCGAGATCAACGGCATCTCTGCCAACCTTTCCGCTTACCGTACCGATTACAAAGGGCGCAAAGACGACTCGATCTCCTTCTCGCTGTCGGTGCCGATTGGCGACAACAAATGGGCGGGGCTGGATATCCAGACCAACAACGGCAAAACCAGTCCGATGGCGTCTTACACCGACAACAGTGATTACAACAATTTGTGGCGTATTCGTGCCGGCGCCAGCCAGAGCGGTAACGCCAGCGTTGACGGCTATTACCAGCATCGTTCGCAACTGGCAGAAATTAATACCAACGCCAGCTATCAGCAGAACCAGTACATGGCGCTGAGCACCACCCTGCGCGGCGGCTTCACGGCAACCCGCCACGGCGCGGCGATGCATAACAGCGGCGCAACGATCAATACGGCACGCGTCATGGTGGATACCAACGGCATTGGCGGCGTTCCGCTCAATGGCAAGAAGTCGAGGACTAACGGCTACGGCATTGCCGTGGTGCCGGATGTGGTGAGCTACAACAGCTTTGACACCCGCGTGGACGTGGATGCGATGGACAGTGATGTCGAACCGTCAAAAGCCATCAGTACAACGACCCTGACGGAAGGCGCGATTGGCTATCAGGCCTTCGGCATGGCGAAGGGGATGAAGATGATGGGGACGTTGCGCCTCGCGGATGGCAGCGTACCGCCATTCGGCGCGGAAATTTACAACACCGATGGGGTGAGCGTCGCGATGGTGCTGGAAGACGGGCAAGCCTGGCTTGCCGGGGTCAATGCTAACGAAACGCTGAACGTGATGTGGGGCGGCAAACAGCAATGTCAGGTCACGATCCCGCCAGGTGCAAACGACGGGCGAGCGAACGGGTTTTTGCCGTGTCGTTAACCTCGACGCAACGAGTTTTCTCACTGTAATAAAAGGCCAAAAATGAGCAAGAAAAGACATAACGGATATCTGATGGCGGCGTGGGCGCTGAGCATGATTGGCGGCTACGCGCAGGCAGGGGTCTCTCTGGATCGGACCCGCGTCATTATTACGGAGAAAGAGGCCTCGTCGAGTGCCAATCTGTCCAACACCAGCCCGGATATTCCCTTCCTCGCCCAGTCGTGGGTAGAGGATGAAAAAGGCAACAAGATTACGTCACCACTGATTGTGTTACCGCCTCTACAGCGGATCAACGGGGGACAGAAAGGGATCGCGCGCGTCACCAAAACCGCCGGGATTGAAAAGCTGCCGCAGGACAGAGAGAGCCTGTTCTACCTCAACGTCAGAGAGATCCCGCCGAAGCCGGATAAACCGAACACGCTGCAACTGGCCATGCAGTCGCGCATCAAGCTGTTTTACCGCCCGGCGGCGGTGATCCCGAAGACCCGAAGTGAAGTCTGGCAGGACCAGGTGGTGTTCCATAAAAACGGCAGCCAGATGACGGTACAGAACCCAACGCCTTATTACGTCACGATCCTTGGGCTGTCCAAAGGGGCTGGACAGAAGATCACCCAATTTCCGGGGATCATGATCGCGCCCAAATCGAGCCAGCAGTTTGCGGTAACGGACGGGAATGTCAGTCAGTTTTCCATGATGTTCGTGAACGATTATGGCGGACACCCTGAGCTGAAGTTTCGTTGCGATGGCAACACCTGCAAAGCGCTTCCACCCGCGCAGCAGGGCTAACCAGGAGGAACCTGACAATGCAAAATCCTTTAACCACTGTGGCCCTCCTCGCGATGGGCGTGGCGTTTCAGTGCGGGGCGGATGTGCCGGCGCAGCCACAACATAACGCTCAGGAACATGTCAGCGAAGATAGCGGCATTGTCCGGTTTCACGGTTCTGTGTTTGCTTCTCCCTGCGTACTGATGACACAAGGGCGCATTCAGGACGTCGAGATGGGCGAGATCAGCGCGCAGCATTTTCGTCAGGCGGGCGATCGCAGCGAGCCGGTGCGCTTCAAGTTGCACCTGAAGGACTGCCTGAAAGGGGCGTCGCAGTCGCGAGGGAGTCTGGCTTCCAGAACCACCGGGAATGACTGGCGGGCTTACAGCACCGGGGAGCAGGCGGTGCAACTGACGTTTGTCGGCGAGTCCGACCACAATAACGGACAGCTGTTACGCGCCCACGGTACGACTCAGGGCGCGGGCGTGCGCCTGCTCGATAAGGACGGGAATGCGCTGGATGTCGGCCAGACCCATGCCCCCTGGCTGGTGAATTCCGGTGACAGTGAGCTGAATTTTATGGCGGCGCTGGAATCCACCGGTTTGCATGTGAGCGCGGGCGACTTTAGCAGCCTGGTCCGCCTGAAGATGGAGTACTTGTAATGAAACTGTCAGGCCTGTTCCGCCGCAAATTGCCGGTCTTACTGGCACTCAGCACGCTCGGCTTGCCGGGCGCGGCGTGGTCCGTGGTGGACGGTGAAATTGAACCGGTGAACGGCACCTACGACTATCTGATTAATATTTCTAATCATGACATTACCAACAACCAGATGGGCGCAACGGTTACCGATGAATTCGACCTGGCCGGAATGTTCCAGGGGCGCGCTTACTGCTCACAGCCGATGAGTAATCAGCCGGTATTTTTCATGGCGCAAGCGACGTTAACGCAGTCCGGCATGACGCCGGGTTACCTCAAGCTCAACGACTATATGGACGTCAAAATTGAGATCTACATCGGTGGTAATCTGCAAGACTATAAAACCGTGCCGTTCGAGAACGTCTCAAACGGCGCCGATCAGAACTTCTGTAACGTCCCCAGCACCATTCTGCAAAACCAATTCGCTTCCGGTGCGAGGGGGCGGGTGACCTTTATGATCACCAAACCGATTATCAACGGGGTGAATCTGCAAGGCTCTGAAATCGCCAAACTCTTTGGCCGTCTGGGGCCGGGGGCCATGGGGCAAACCCCGCTGTCGCGCGTCACCATTGCCTCAGGCGTCATCACCGTACCGGATAAATGCATCGTCAATCAGGGAACGCCGATCGTCGTCGACTTCGGCAACATTCCGGGGAACGGCAGTCGGCTGAACGGCACCAACTACAGCCAAAACGTGCCGATTCATGTGAAGTGCGAGGGCGGCAGTTTTGCCCAGGGCGCACTGAATATCAAATTAGGGATCCAGCAGGCCAATCCGGCGTTTGATGACGGCAAATACCTGAGTACGCAAGGAACCACGGATCGTTCCGAACTGGGTATTGCGCTGCGTGACCGTCAGGGTAACCCGGTGGCGCCGAACACCTTCTATAACGTACCGGGGTTTGCCAATAACGAAGGCGACTGGAACCTGACTGCCGCACCGGTGGCGAAATACGTCACCTCAGTCATTCCGGAAGGCGAGTTCCATGCATCTGCAACGGTTGTGGCTGAATTCCAGTAAGGAGGGAATATGCATCGCATAACAATGATCTTTGCCTGTTTATTGACGACGTTCGCTCCGGCCCCGGTATGGGCATTGGGGGAGTTGATTGGCGGCGATCTCAGTTTCAACGGCGTAGTGATGGCTTACCCGTGCAGCATTGCGCCCGAGTCAGAACGGGTGCCGGTCGATTTCGGAAACATATCGACAAAGTCATTGTATATCAACGGCAAAACAGTACCTGTTCCGTTCACGATCAAATTAGAGGATTGCACGCCAAACGTCTTTAATTCTGTGACGGTAACGTTCAGCGGGGCTGCCAATGGCAATCTGGCGGACCGACTGGCGATCAGCGCGACGTCACCGGGCAATGCGGGTGGCGTCGGGGTTGGCCTGCTGGAAGAGGACGATACGCCCGTGCGTCTGAATGTGGCGACTCGTCCGACCGCGATCGGCGACACCGTTTTGCGGCTTAACTTCCAGGCGTTTGTTGAAGCCGAACCTGCTGCCTTAGCAAACGGCACCCTGACCACCGGCCCCTTTACCGCCACGGCAAATTACACATTGAACTATCAGTAACGTCATCAACAGGGAATTGAGGCATGGAGTATCGGTGTTTTCTTTACAATAAAGATCTCTTTTTTTCGCAAGGAATAAAAACGGTCATTGCCAGTTTGCTCGCGGAGCAGACGGACGTTTTATATTCCTTAACGGATGACTACACGCAGCTTATCTGGCAGCTACAGACTCGCGTTAATGATGACTGCTGCCTGTGGATCCTGTGCGATCTGGACAGCCTGCCGCGGGAGCGGATTCGTGCGCTGCAACTCATGAATAATTTCTATCAGCGTGAAAATAAGAATCTGATTATTTTATTAAGCGAGCACAACATGCCGCTATTTTTCACGCTTTATGCGCTCTTGCCAAACGCCCATTGGTTATTGAAAAGCGAGAATCTCGCCAATACCACCCCTTTTTTTCAGGAATTATTGGATCAACGACGTCAGGGATGCTGCTTTAGCTATTCATTGGTGAATTACACGCGCAGAAGACTGCACCGCCGGGAAGTGAATTATACGATTTCCGGTAATGAATGGTGGCTGATGGAAGAGATATTCAAAGGAAAATCGCTGTCGCAGATTTCCTGCGAGGTAAATATCGATGTCCGACGCCTGAGCTATATCAAGCGGCACTTAATGAAGCGACTGAATATCAGAAACAACATTGCGTTATTTACGGTGTTCAAGGGAATTATGCCGTGACCCGTTAAAAGTCTTTTCGGCAGTAGCATTCGCCGAACTATCGGTGCAAATGATTGCACTACATTAAACCCTAAGTAAGGAAAACAGAGATGAAAAAATTAACTGCAATCGAAGTGGCTAACGTTGTGGGCGGAACCTGTAAAACCTGCGAAACAACGTATCAGAACGTCACCGTTGGTGGTGTGACCTCCTGTAAGGAACTGACAACCTGCACGGATAAGCACGGTAGCACCACGTCAATGAAAGATGCAAATGCCAGCAAGTGTGGTGGGATTCCGAACCGCTTCTAATTGGCTATAGCCTGGAGGTACCCGCGCCTCCAGGTTTATTTTTCCACTGCGAGAATACTATGGCGACCCAATTTAAACGTATCACCATTATTAGCTATTCACTGTTTCTGATCGTTATCTCTTCGCTGATAACGGTGCTTTGCTATCACCTTTTTGTCTTTAATACGTTTGCCACGGATAGCTCGCAAACGCAGGCTTTTCGTGAAGTCAGCGCAGAGCAAATTGCGAATAGTCCGATCAAAGAAGCGCGCAGTATTATCGAAGTGATGTCTTACGGTTGCCATTATTGTGCGGCAAACGAAGAGAATCTGGCGGAATTTTCTCGCACGCTGCCGCCGGGAAGTTCGTTTACCTCGATCCATATTACCAGTGAGAACAGCGGCCTTGCCGCTTACGCCCCGATTTTTGCCACGCTGGAAGAGATGGGGATTGAAAAGAACGTTCGCGACAGCGCCTATAACGCCGTTATTACGCGCAATGTCGATCTCACCGATGAGAAGGTACTGAATGCCTGGCTGGAAAAAAACAAGATTGATGCGGATAAATTTAAAACCCTGCGCCAGAGTGACGCGGTAAAAAACCGTCTCAGCACGATGGCGGCCATTACCGCACACTATGACATTAACGCGACGCCGATGTTTATTATCAATAAACGCTATGTGGTGGCCCAGGACAGTGAATTTCCTCAATTTGCGCAGCGCATGCTGCAATTGCTGAAAGAGGATAAATAACCCCGGTGGTCAGATTTTTTATTATCTGGAGCGTGTTTAGTTTTAAAAACAGCACGGGATGGCTGTATAACGCGAAACGTGATTTTTCTCAGGGAAGGCTGCTTCTGCTGCGAAAAATGGTGCGTTATCTGCCGCTGCCTGCGTTGCTGACCGTGGCGAAAGGACTTTGCGCGCTACGGTTGCTGGGGCGTCCATTCCGTTTACGCAATGCCGTGGCAAACGAAAACGCCCGTTGCCTGATCGGGCAAACTGGTCGGGTGGACGCGGTCTGGGTTGCCGTGCGTCGCCGACTGCTGGAAGAAGCCGCGACCTGGGGACAAAACCCAGAGCTGTTACGGCAGATCCGCGCCTGCGCGTCTGAACTCGACGCGGTTGTCGCACCACTGCATCAGCAGAACATACCTTACATTCTGGCACCGTTACATACGGTGTCGGACGTACTGGCGGCGATGGTTGGTGCCTGCGTCACGCCAGGCAAAGCCAGCGTGGTGGTCTCTTCCAGCGCTGAACTTTATAACGCGCAGACTCGCGCGCTTGGCGGTATCGACCTTTCCTACTGCTCCATTCATCAGCAGAACAAAACGCTGGCCGGCAGCCTGATGGGACTCATCACCGATGTCGCCGCCGGGCAGCAGAACATGATTATTTTTCCCGATATTTCGCCGGACTACACCTTACAGGCCGAAGGGGCGCTGGCAGCGAAATTGCCGTGTCGTTTATTCGGTCGCAGCGCGAAGTTACACAATGGCGTGGTTCGCCTCTCCGGGGTGATTGCGGCGCAGGTGGTGTTTTATCACCTCAGTTATGACAACGGCCTGCGCATCCACATTCATCCACCGGTGAGCAGCCAGAACGTCGCCCACGCGCTGCCCGGCATTATTGAATCCACTCTGCGTGAACATCCGCAGGAGTGGCTCCTTTGGCACAGCCATTCTCTCTTCTTTATTAATCATTGATGATAAAAATGACAACCACGATCCCGAATCTGATCTTTCAGGAAGAGACCAACGAATGCGGACTGGCGTGCGTGGCGATGCTGGCGCAGACGCAGGGGCAGCCCGTTTCGCTGGCTACATTGCGCGAGCTGTTTCCGGCGTCCGATCACGGTACCTCGCTGGATACGCTGATGAGCATCCTGGCGCGACTGGGCATTGCCACGACGCCGGTGCTGTTTGAGCACGATGAGCTGAGCAGTCTGCCGCTGCCGGCCATTTTGCATTACGGCGCGAGCCACTATGTCCTGCTGGCCTGGCGCAAAGGCAACCACGTCTGCGTGATGAATCCGGCGATTGGCGAGCAGTGGCTGCCGTTTGCCGCGCTTAAGCAGGAGATCAGCGGCTATGCCCTGATTGTCGAAGCTGAGCAAGCGTCAGCCGCCGACCCTGATTTACCGTTGCCGACAACAGCGCAGAGTGCGCCGCGGGCGATGAGTATGCAGGAGACCGCTGCGGTGCCGGGGATCTATCGGCTGATGCTGTTGACCTTTCTCGTCTCGCTAACGCTGTTTCTGATGCCGACGATGGTAAGCAGCGCCATCAACCAGGCCTTCTCCAGCGTGGAAAGCAGCGGCTTTCCCTACGGCTGGTTTATCCTGGCGTTTGTCGCCTCTTCACTGATGGCGCTCGGTGTGCGGGTCGTTAGCGAACGCTTTATCAAACGCTTTGTGCTGATCCACAGCGGCGTGGGATTTTCCCGCCTGCTCCGTAACCCGCTGCGCTTTTTCGAAAAAAGGGCGCCGGGGGAGATCTTCAGCCGCTTCACGGCCTGGCAGATTGGCCTGCTGCAAAAAATTGAACTGGATAACGGCCTGCGCTCCGACTGGGTGATCTGCGCGATCGCACTGGCTGTCATGTTCTGGATTGCGCCCGTGCTGGCGGCGATCTCCGCCGTCGGCGTCACGGTGATGGGGATCATCAGCGTCTGGGCGGTGATCCGCGACCGCTGGTTCACCCAGCAACTGCAGTTGAAAAGCGCCACCCTGAACGATTTTTTCATGGAGACCATTCAGGGCATTTTGACCGTCAAAACCGCCGGACTGGAAGGTCAGCGTCAGGGGCAGTTTGCCAACTTCAGCCGCGATCTGTTTTCGTGTCTGCAGCGCCAGAAGGTCTATCAGCAGGTGAAAGAGGGGTTGTATCAGCTCACCGGGAGTCTGGAGATGGTGGTGTTCATGCTGGTGGTCCTGCCGATGGTGCACAACAAACTGATCTCACTGGGCGATTTTTTTGCCTACAGCTTCCTGCGGCAAATATTCACCTCCTACGTTACGCGGATTTTCTACGCCATCATTCAGAAATCTCAGTTGAATGTGATAGACACCCGCGCCCATGCGCTGTTTGCGCCGCGAGACGAAGACGCACCCGCACCGCTGGCGGCACAGCCTCCCGCCGATACGGTGCCGGACCTGACGTTTGAGTCGCTGTGTTACGGCTACGATCCTGCAAGACCGGTGCTGTCGTCGGTTTCGCTGTCGCTGCGCGCGGGCGAGCAGATTGCGATTGTCGGTGAATCCGGCGCAGGTAAGAGCACCTTACTGCGGCTGATTGCCGGACTGTTTTCTCCTCAGGCGGGTGGCTGTTATGCCGCTGACACCGCGCTCCCGGCGCAGCAACTGGCGCAGTTTGTCTGCCTGCAAAGTCAGGAGGATATTTTGTTTAATGCCTCGGTTCGCGAAAACATCACCCTGTTCGATGCGCACTACCGTGAACGTGACCGTGGGCGGATTGAGGCGCTGCTGGAATCCCTCGCGCTGGGTGAGGTGGTGCGTGGATTACCGGGCGGTATCGACGCCCTGATCCGTGAAAGCCATGCGGCGCTTTCGCTCGGTCAACGTCAGCGGTTATTGCTGGCGCGTGCGCTGTACAGTTCGCGTCCGATTTTGTTGCTCGACGAACCGACCGCCAATCTTGATGACGACACGGCAGCCATTGTGATGGAGACGATTCACGCGCATTGCCAGAAAGCCGGTAAGTCACTGATTGTGGTCACCCACAGCGACGCGATTCTGTCGCGGTTCCAGCGGGTTTATCAACTCACTGAAGGCAAACTCAGCCCGCTGGAGGTCAACGTATGACGCTGAAATCCCGTTGGTTGCCGATCGGCTGCGGCCTGGCGCTGGCCGTTGCGGTCGGTGGGACGTGGGTGACGATGGCCTCGACCTCGCCGCAGGAGAATTTACCGCTGGAGACCATTGGCACTGGCGATATCGAAAAGGTGGTGCTGGTGACGGGGGTTCTGAAACCGGCGGTGCAGGTTAACGTCGGCGCGCAGGTCAACGGACAACTGCGCAAGCTGTACGTGCGCCAGGGCGAGAAGGTCCAGAAAGGGCAACTGCTGGCGGAAATTGACCCCACTTTGCAGGAGTCAGATCTGAACAACACGCGCGCACAACTGGCCAGCGCCAAAGCGCAAAAGCTGTCGGCGCAGGCGACGCTGTTACGTTATCGCCAGGAGCTGAACCGCCAGAGCATGATGCTGCGCGATGGCTCCGGCGTGCGCAGTGAATATGAACAGGCCAGAGCGCAATACGATGCGCAGGTGCAGCAAATTGACGTGAGTGACGCGCAGATTGTGCAGGCGGAGATGGCGGTGAAAACGGCGCAGGCCAACCTCAGCTATACCCGCATTGTGGCGCCTATCGATGGCGAAGTGCTGGGCATTGTCACCCGTGAAGGGCAAACCATCGTCTCCTCGCAAACGGCACCGACCATTCTGGTGCTGGCGGATCTCGATACCATGCAGGTGCAAACGCGCATTTCTGAAGCCGACGTGCAAAAAATCCGCCCCGGCCAGCCGCTGCGTTTCTACGTCATCGCCAACCCGGATAAACGCTACACCGGTACGATGGGCTTCGTGCAGCCAGCGCCGCAGGAAGCGCTGGAAGCGCCCGGCGAAGGCGGAATGGGCGGCAATCAACAGGCGATGGCGGTGTACTACACCGGCACCTTTGAAGTGCCTAACGCTGAGCGCGAGCTCAAAACGTCGATGACGGCGCAGGTCTTTATTCAGACCGCCGAAGCAAAAAACGTCTTGCGCGTGCCGGTCGCCGCGCTCGGGCAGGCGCTGGACACCGAGCGATACACCATCACCACCGTTGAAGACGGAAAAACGCGCACCCGCACGATCCGCATCGGGATCAACGACCGGCAGTACGCCGAAGTGCTGGAGGGATTGCAGGCTGGCGATCGCGTGGTGCTGGCGCAGGACACGGTGCGAGGGTAGCGGATGGAACCGATTATCGTCTTACGCCAGGTTTGCCGGACATTCAGCGCCGGGAGCGAAACGCTTGCGGTGCTGAGCGATATTTCGCTGACCATCCACGGCGGTGAGATGGTGGCGATTGTGGGCGCCTCTGGTTCGGGGAAATCCACGCTGATGAACATCATCGGCTGTCTGGACAAGCCTTCTTCCGGTGAGGTGTTGATCAACGGTACGCCGGTGCATGACGCTGACAGTCTGCACCTGGCCGATCTGCGCAGCCGCTATCTGGGGTTTATTTTCCAGCGCTATCACCTGATGCCGTATCTGACGGCGGAAGAGAACATCGCCATTCCCGCGCTGTACACCGCGATGTCGGAAGCCGAGCGCAAAGCGCGCACCCAGCGGCTTGCGGGCCAGCTCGGCCTGGAAAACCGGCTCCAGCATCGTCCTGCCCAGCTTTCGGGCGGGCAGCAGCAGCGCGTGAGCATCTGTCGGGCGCTGATCAACGGTGCGCATATCATTCTGGCGGATGAACCTACCGGTGCGCTCGACAGCGTCAGCGGCAAAGCGTTGATGGACGTGCTGCACCAGCTACATGCGGTGGGGCACACGGTCATCATCGTCACCCACGATCGCGACGTCGCCCGACAGGCGCAGCGAATTATTGAAATCAGCGACGGGCGGATGATTAGCGATGTTCAGCACGCCGCCGCCCGCCGACCGAGTGCGCTGCCGGAGCAGGATAACGGGCGCGCCTCGTTGGGGCGCCGTCTTCGTGAGTCGGTCCGCATGGCCTGGCGTTCGCTGCTCGGACACCGGATGCGCGCGTTTCTCTCCATGTTGGGGATCATCATCGGCATTGCGTCGGTGGTGTCGTCGATGGCGGTAGGTGAAGGCGCACGGCAGGCGATTATGAGCGAGATTGGCAAGCTGGGAAGTACCACGCTGGAGATCCATCCCGGTACGGGGTGGGGCAGTAAGCGCCCGGACATGGAGCGTGCGCTGTCGATGGACGATGTGCGCAGTTTGCAGACGCAGCCGTGGATCATGGGCGTCTCGCCGGTGGTCAGCAGCACAACGCTCGCGGTACGCAAGGGGCTCGACTCCTCCATGATGCTCTCCGGCGTTTCTCAGGACTTTTTTGCTCTGCAAGGGCTGCGTTTTGTGCAGGGAAATGGTTTTACCGCGCGCGACGTCGCGGAAGGCGAACCGGTGTTGATTCTTGATGAGACCGGGCGCGATACGCTGTTCCCCGGTGGTGAAAATCCGCTTGATGAGATAGTCCAGATTGGCGGCGCGCCGTGGCGGGTAATCGGCGTGGCGACGCGACCCGGTCCGAAAGTGGTGGGCGGATTTATGACTGCCTGGGTTCCGCATACGTCATTACAGCAGCGGCTCACCGGCGAAAAGCCGCTGGAATCGTTGATTCTGCGTTTTCAACCGCCGCTGGAACCGCATGAGGCAGCGCAACGAGCGGAGCGTCATCTGTTGCGGGAACATGGCCGAAAAGATTTCTTTATCCAGACCGACGATCAGCTGGCAAACGCGCTGCAAAAAACCTCTGACTCCCTGTCGCTGTTGATCACCGCCATTGCGGCTATCTCCTTGCTGGTGGGCGGCGTCGGGGTGATGAACATCATGCTGGTATCAGTGACCGAACGGACCCATGAGATTGGCATCCGCTTATCGGTTGGCGCGCGTCCCTCGGACATCATGAACCAGTTTCTGATTGAGGCGGTGATGATCTGCGCCCTCGGCGGCCTGCTGGGGGTTTTGGGATCGTGGGTGGCGGGGCATCTTTTCGCCTTTGCGACCGATGCGTTCTCGATGGTGTTCACCGCGTTCCCGGTGCTGATGGCCTGTGGGTTTTCCGCCCTGATCGGTCTGACGTTTGGCTATTTTCCGGCGCGCAGAGCGGCTCGCCTCAATCCGACCGAGGCGCTGGCTCGCGAATGAAAAGACTCCTTTTGTTACCCGTGTTCTTATTGCTGGCTGGTTGTAGCTCGCTGACCCGCAGCGACTACCAGCGGCCGCTGTTGTCATTGCCCACACGGTGGCAACCTGCTACCGACACGGTGTCGGAATATGGCTGGCAGCGCTTTGGCGATCCCCGGCTATCGCGGGTGATTGAACAGGTGCTGGAAAGCAATAACGATCTCGCTGCGGCGGCGATCACCGTGCAGCAGGCGCGCGTTGCTGCGGGGTTAACCGACACCAATATGACACCTGACGTGGCGGTTAGCGGATCCGCCAGTAACAGCAAAAACGTGCGCCGTGGGACATCGTCGCAGGAAAGCTACAGCAGCGGCATCACCATCGCCTGGGAACTGGATCTGTGGGGAAAACTGGCACGAACCCGTGAACAAAGCGAATGGGAAGCGGTGGCGAGCGAGCAGGATTACCATGCGACGGTACTTACCACGATGGGCACCACCGCCCAGCTTTACTGGCGTATCGCGCTGTATAACCAACAGATTCGCAATCAGCGTGACGGTCTGGCTATCTCGCAGCAAACCGTGCAGCAGGTGCAGTCATGGTTTAACGCCGGGAAGGTTGGCCAGCTCGATGTGTTGCAGTCGCAGCAGTCCCTGCTGGAACGAGAGAATCAGTGGCGAACGCTGGTTCAGCAGCGCCAGAACACGCGCAATGCGCTGGCGCTGTTGCTCAACAGACCGGCGGAGCAGCATGCCGATGAATCGCCCGCGCTGGATGCCAACCAGCAGGTGCCGATCGCGCAAAAAACACCGCTGCGGGTGATCGCGCAGCGGCCTGACATTCAGGCGGCAGAGTCGCGCCTGCGTGCGGCGCTTGCCGGTTACGACGCCTCGCGACTGCAGTTTTATCCCGCACTTTCTCTTGATGCCTCGCTGAATGCCGGCAGTCAGATCTTCAGTCAATGGTTCAGCGACCCGATCCGCTCGATTGGCGGCGCGCTGACGCTGCCGTTTATCCAGTGGAATACCCAAGAACTCACCGTGAAGCAGGCGGATCTCGCGGTAAAACAGGCGGCGATAACCTTTCGCTCGACGGCCTATGCGGCGCTCGCAGAAGTGGATGAGGCAATGGAGAACCGCCTGAGCGCCGATGAACAACGCGCGCGACTTCACCAGTCGCTGGTCCTCAGCCAGCGGCGTTTAACCCTGACGGAAAGCCGCTATCGCGCGGGCGCCGTGGATTTTCAGACGTTGTTGAACGCGCAGGACGATCTGTTGACGTTAGAGAACTCCCTCGCACAAACCCAATACGACTACCTCTACGCCACGTTGCAGCTCTGGCTGGCGCAAGGGGGTGGCGAAACGCAATACAGGATGATGCAACATGAAGCTGAATAATGAATTTAAGCGGGTCGTCGTTACCGGGTATGGCGCCGTGACCCCACTTGGCGCAACGGCTGATGAGAGCTGGCAGGCGATGATGGATAACCGCCTGGGCTATCGCTACGTCGATAAAACGGCGCTGAATATCAAAACCCATTTTCTCGGGCTGGTGGATAACGAACCGAGCCTGGCAGGTATTCCTGCGGTTATTCGCCGTCGGCTGCCGCGCTTTGCCCGGCTGACCGTCGGCGCGGCGCGTCAGGCGATGACGATGGCTTTTGGCGTCAGGCCGCCGCAGGAGTACTACAGCACGCTCGACTGCGGCGTGATCATGGGGACCGGCTGGGCGGGGCTGGACGAAAGCTACGACGCGCAAAGTGAGTTTGCGACCACGGGCGTCGCCTCGCCGTTTAACTGTTTCTACTCGATGCCCAGCGTCACCACCGCGGCCTGCAGCCAGTACTGGGGACTCAATGGCTATCAGAACACCGTGATTGCCGCCTGCGCGACGGGGACGATCGCCATTGGCGACGCTTACGAGGTGATCCGCAGCGGCAGGGCGAAGATGATGCTGGCCGGTGCCGGAGAGTCTCTCACCAGCCACTGCGCGGTGTGGAACATTGACGTGCTGGGCGCACTGAGTAAGGAGGCGTCGGATCCGCAGCGCGCCAGCTGTCCGTTTAGCGCCCATCGTAGCGGCTTTGTATTGTCGGAAGGGGCGGCGGTGCTGTGCCTGGAAGAGCGCGAAGGGGCGCTGGCACGCGGCGCGACGATTCTCGGCGAGATTACGGGCTACGCCAATTTCTCTGACGCGTGGGATTTCACCTCGCCGGCGGAAGACTGTCTGGCCCGCGTACAAACCATTACCCACGCGTTGCAACAGGCGGCGCTGGAGCCGGATCAACTCGACTACATTAACGCCCACGGCACCTCGACGCCGCTGAACGATATCAATGAAACGCAGTCGCTGAAAATGGCGCTGGGGGACGCCGTGTGGTCTATTCCGGTTTCCAGTACGAAATCGTACTCCGGGCACTTAATCTCCGCGGCGGGCACCTTCGAGAGCATCGTCTGTCTGCAGGCGATCGCCAACGGCATTATCCCCGCAACGGCCAATTTCCAGCAGGCGGATGAATGCTGCGATCTGGATTATGTGGTTGAAGGCCATCGGGCGGGCAATGTCCGTCGCACGCTGAATCTGAGCTTCGGCTTTGGTGGCGCGAATGCGGCGCTGGTTCTGGAGAAGCACGTATGATGCCCCTTCATTACGGTCAACAGGATGCCCGACGCTGGGCCGCGTTTTCGGGCGATTACAACCCGGTGCATTTTGACGAGGCGTGGGTGAAAGCGCAGGGGGGAAGCGGGCTCAGCGTGCATGGCATGCGCGCCTTGCTGGACGTAAAACGGTTTATCAGCCCGCCGGTTGATGACGCCCCGTTTCTGAAATGTACCGTGCGTTTGCGCCGACCGCTGTGGCGGGATACCGCCTATCGCCTGACGCGCGATGTGAATAAACGTGTTGCGGCATCGGTGCGCGAGTTTTCTGCCGAAGAGGCCTGCCTTTCCTGCCAGATTACACCGGAAAACCACCTGCCGTTGGCCGATGGAGAAAGCCGGCGGGTGCTGGATACAGCGGCGCTGGCTGCGCTGCATCAGACGTTCATGCCGTTGCTTCCCGATGCTCAGCAATGGCACTTTCTCGATGCTTTGCTGTTTCGTCATCTTCTTCAGGATACTGCGCTGTTACGCCAGCAGGCCATTGCCGCCATTTTGCCGACGTGTCGGACGCTGGATGCGCTGTTTTCTCACTTTCCTGTCGTGCAAACCCATCAGGAAGTCATTTTCGACAGCCATCTGCTGGCTCCCTGGCAAGCAGAGTCGCTACCGGAAAACCTTGAAATCGACACATTGCCCGCCCTGGTGGTTGGCGATCTTGCGAGTGGCGCGGTGGTGGTGCGAATCGCCGCGCGAACCTGTTATCAACATCACTACATTAGCAATGCCGTGACGCTTAAAGTCGGCGCGCTGACAAAAGGAAAATCGAATGAGCCAGCATGAAATGATCTACGACAAAATCAGTGAAATGATCTGCGACGCAAAAGACCTGACGCCGGAGGCGTTGACGCCAGAGACGACGCTGCCTGAACTGGAACTGGACAGTCTCGACTATGTTGAGCTGATGGTGCTGGCGAAGCGTGAATTTAACGTCACGCTTAACCCCGAAATGTTTATGAAAAATCCAACCATGACGCTTCGCGAACTCAGCCAGCGCATTGCGCAGGAAATGGCGGATTGATATGGCAAAGAAATGGATGCTCATCACTGGCGGCAGCCGGGGAATCGGCCAGGCGCTCGTGAGTCACCTGCTGCCCGAATGGAACATTGTCTTTACTGGTCGTAACGAGGTCGGTATCGCTCACACGCTGGACATCGCGAAAAGCCAGAGTACATCGACCTGGGTAAAAGGATTTCGCTGTGACGGCAGCGACGAAGCCAGCGTTGCGCAGTTAGCCACGTCGCTGCTTGACGTGCATGGCGCGCCCGCCGCCATCATCCATAACGCTGGCATGACTAATGATGCGCTGCACATCCACCAGAAAGCACGCGACTGGCAGGAGGTGCTGGGAAATAATCTGGTCGCGGTGGTCAACTGGAATCGTATCCTGCTGCCCGCCATGATGACCCAGGGCAACGGTTCGATTGTGTTTATGTCGTCCGTGACGGCTATTAAAGGCAACAGTGGACAGACGGCTTATGCGGCCAGCAAGGCAGCGATGATTGGGCTGACGCATTCACTGGCGCGAGAAGTGGGGCGCTTTGGCATTCGGGTTAACTGTCTGGCACCGGGATTGATTGAAGGTGAAATGGTTCAGGCTATTCCGGAAGCCCGATTAAAAGCGATGCGGCAGAATATTCCTCTGCGCCGTCTCGGGCGTACGCAGGATGTTGCCCGCGCGGTCGCATTTCTGGCTGGAGAAGGGAGTAGTTACCTCACCGGTCAGACGCTGGTGCTGGACGGCGGTTTGTCCGCCTGATAAGGGGAAATCGCGAGAACGACGTCTCGCGGTTCAGGACAGGCTGAGTTGGTTTATTCTCTGAACCAGGGCGCGTCGCTCTTTGACGGACTCCTGAAAGATCTGCAATAACGCCCCACAATTTTGTCGCACAATGCCCGCCAGTTCGGGGGCGATTTCTGCGGTTTCTCCAACGCGCGCTTTAAATTCTGACGACAGCGTGACGCCCTGCAGCAATGACGCCAGCCAGATGCTGGCTTTCAGAATCTTCACCTCCGGAGGATGCGCGGCTTGTGCAATCACCGTCTTCTGGATCTGGCACCAGCGGGAAATATCCCGAATGGCTTCAATAGGATAGAGTTCATCCCAGACGGCATTCTCTTCCCCGGTATGTGCTGGCGCGGCACACAGCGCCAGAGACGTCAGGTTGTGCAGCAGGCCACCTATTTCGATTTTCAGACACCGGACCGGGGAAATCCCCATTTCTCTGGCCAGAAAACCGGATATACGACCGACGACCAGAGAGTGCTGGACGCCGTTCTGGCTGAACCCATCAATAATAAACGCCAGCATGGTGGCGATATCGCGAAAGTTATGCAAAGAGATGGAGTCGTTATGGATGCGGGGGATGTCCTGGATGTAATCATCGAACTCTGTGGATTTAATTTTTAACCAGAAGTGCTCGCAGTTTGCTATTTTTCTGAATGCGTTGATAAATTCGGGGTTATACAGGATGTGTTCGCCGCCAACAATTATATTAATAATCTCATCTTTTACCGATATTATATCGCTGGAGCGGTAATGGGCGATTAAAACATCCAGACGATCCGCCAGATAAACAACATGGCTCTCTTTGGGCACTTTTTCACCGTTAACATGGTCACCCTTCCCATTATCCCAGTGGGTGTGGTGATAGCGAACAATGGGACTTAACGGGGTCAGTAAAGGGACACTGGCCAGTAATTCCGCGCCGACGGCCGCGTGGTTATTGAGTTCATTGTCGTAATAGCTGAGGGGCTGAAGGCGTGACTCCTCGTTCAACCCTCCAATATCATGAAGCAGGGCCGCCAGCAGGGTTTTCCTGCACTGTGCCGGCGTGAACCGGGACTCACGGGCCAGGTGCCAGGCGATAAATGCCGTTCTGACATGATGCAGGTTAAGCCTGGGGTTAATCATGTCTATTATTTTTGAGATGCAAGCCAGTGATTCTATTAATTTTATATTCATATAATGAGCAATTTAACTTTCGCTGTGCTTCATGAAAGAAAACCACGCAAATTAATCTCGTTTGCAACCATATTGCGGGAATGCGTGGTTACCAAATAGTATGACATTTTTATTGAGTTTTTTTAGAAAAATTATTTTATCGTTCGGGCCTTTACCAAATAACAAACTATTAGCAATCTCATCATCAACATTGTCAGTATTATCATGTATAGTTTTGACACTCATTATCTTATACAGATTCGCATTGGCATTGTACGTTTCATATTTCATTTTAAGCGTTCGCGAGATTAAATACTTTTTTTCATTATGTGTGAGAAGGCCATCAATATTGACAAGAAGTTGCTCGTCCGTCATGTGAACAAAAATTAACCCTTCGGCCCGAATGTTGTCACCGTTGATACTCTGAATGACAGAAAACTGTGACTCGCAAGAGAAAACCGGAACCCGGGTTAAACAGTAAACGGTGCCGATCAATAAGAGACCGACACAGCTCAAAAGCAAGATGGCTTGTTTAGGCATTATTTTTTTCTCTGTAATAAAAACTCATGCAACTGTCTTTATCACATTTGATCAGGAGCAATTGTACAGTATCGCCCAGGGCACCTTTTACCTGCTGCTTGTAAATGTACAACTCCTTTTGCTGTGAGCAATCGAACGGTTGCGGGACAAAGTCAAAACTTTTTGTCACCTCTCGCAACGAGAGTGAAGAGGGCATAAAAATGACGCACTGGCCCTTAACCATTTTTTGTATATCGGTGTCGGCCCTGAATGACTCGGGATTTATTATGAGAAGGAGAAAGGCGATTGCCAGGGCGATAATGCGGGTAAACCGCTTAAAACCGTTTTTTTGCGGTTCAATGGGTTGCGGCTCAGGCTCCTTTTCTTCGAGAAATGGGGTTCGATACTCACGATCGTTATTGATAATGGCATCTTCCGCTATTTTGAAACCAATACGGGGAACCGTGACGATGATTTCTTTTTCGACGCCCAGATCATTCAGGTTTCTACGCAATGTTGAGATATATTGATTTAGATTACTATTTGACGCTCTGGCACCGTATTTATCAAAAACGGCCTGAAAGATTTCATTTCTCGAAAGGATATCGCCGTGGTGATTGAGCAATTCTGCCAGCAGGCGCGTAGAGGTTTGGGATAATTCAACGCAATCCCCAGTCAACAGGTTTACGAGAGACGCATCCTCGGTGTCAAAAGTGATAAATCCCTCAATGTCGAACCTCATGTTCATCTCCACCCTAAACCTTGCTTTTCTCTAACACGCAGCTTTTTTTTAATAAAACGGCGTAAATGTTAGATAAAAATCCTGAATTTACATTCATTTCAAGCTAATGTTGCTGGTTGACACAGGAGAACGCATACTGCTAACACCTTCAAAATCCAGGAGTCTGTAATGAAACTCTCGCTGTGTTCATATAACCCGGGTGCAGCACATCCAGGCTACAACGTACCTCATGACAATCTGCAGATGTTAGCGGCGGAAATGGGAATAAGTGACCTGGCGATGATCAGGGGTCCGGAACAAGTTTTTATTCTCAATCTATTAAAAGATCGCAGTACTCAAGGCCTGTCGACCAGGGAGCTTGCCGATCTGTGTGGCGTTTCAATTTATAAAGTCAGACACTTACTTCTTCCGCTGGAGAAATATGGTCAGGTTATAAGAGATAAAATGCAAAAACACCATCAGTGGTTTTTGTCAAAGGACTCTACAGATATTGATTGGCATTCTAACAAGCGGTATTTTCATTTGCAACAATGACCAGAAAGTCAATTAGATAACCCTGGGGATATGGAAAATACTGATTATTATCTCGCAAAATACTAGGAAAAATCTCAATAAAATTTTAATATTCTCGCACTCACACTATTGCCTTTAGTCCATTTTGTTTATGTATCGCGCATAGGGCGCGTGTGACCCATATCTTTACGATAAGAACAAGAGTAACGCTTAACACTTTTTAACAGTGTATAACATTTGCGAATAGACTGGCCTGTCAGATGCCCGTGAAGCATAGTTTCAACGGGCAACCATTTTTTAACTCTCTTTATATGATAACAGATGTGTTAGCTGTGTATTAATCTTGTCAACCAGCCACTCGCATCCTTTTTTCTGCGCTAACGTATATAGGGGTAATAAAATGCCGGTCCCCTTAACGCCCTTATTGTCAGAGAAATAGATGCTTTCATCAGGCTCCGGGTAGCCATCATAACTATTCCACAGGGTATAAGGCGTAGCGTAAGTGGCATCATTTTCGGTTGGTGAAAAAAGATAAATGCACAGATAACTTTTGGCATCTTGTGCAGAGATTTTTAGCTCAGTAGCAAGCGGTTCACTGTTTTTTCCATATTGTTTCTGACGCTGCTCATAGAGAAGTTCACTGTCCGTGATCAGCTTGAAGTCGAGAACATAATCCCGTGTGGTCATGGGGGTTCCGGGTTCATGCTGTCGGCTGAAAACAAATGAAACGTCCATGATGGGAAGGTAGTCCCATTTCCACGACTCAAAAGGATTTTTATTTGATTGCGGAGGCTTATTAAAGCTCCACGTATTCCAGACCAGGAAGGTGGTATCCAGTTTTTGCGCGGTTTCATTTAGTAGAGGAAAGAGTTGTTGATAATAAGCGGCGCAAATCCGATGTGCTTGCCTGACAGCAGTAAAAGGATCAGACATGTGAGTTTCCTTCAAAAAAAGAGTAGGTTGTGGGAAGGTTTTGCGATGATAAATAGTCCAAAAGCGGCTGCCAGGACTGGAGTGGAGAATGGATGCCATACAATGCAAGCGCATTCAGGCAATCCTGGATAATTCTCCCCTCTTGTTGCGTTGCCCATTCCGTCGCAGAGTATTGAATTTTTTCTCTGACCGTGCGCCATTCCAGTCCGTGAAACGTTACTTCAGGAAAACAGTATTTGAGTTCAGCAAACCATGCGGTATGCTTTTCCGGCAGATTTCCCAGAGCTAAAAAGTGCAGGGTAGATTGTTGATCCTCACTGTTTTGCCAGCCATAGATCTCTTTGCACCATTGCTGTTGATACTGTTGCCCGCCTGTTGGGGGTTTCACTTCAACGAGCAGTGCGGCGTGGGTGAAATTTAGAATAACATCGGGTTCCGCATAGTTATCTTCTTCACTCACCCATCGCGTGACATGATCATCGATCTTTGGCGGGAAATCGTACTTCGGCCAGAAAACAATGGACTCAAATTTTCCCCAACTTCTAACATCAACATCAAGCAGTGAAGTAAGCACTGTATGCAGCGATTCTTCTGACAGATAACTTATGCGTCCCCAGAATGCCGCCGTAAGCAGATCCTCATAACGCTGGAATACCGAACGCCAGCTCTGTTCATCACCGTTTTCCAGGCTTACTCGCCGTGCTTTTCCGTTTAATATTGCCTGTAGCATAAAAGTGCCCTTGCTATGAGGTAACAACTGTTTTTTATCATGATTAAGTGTTTAATCTAATGTAAAAAAACCTGGATTCAATAAATAAACAAACGAGAGCATGAGATAGCCGTAACCGGCTAAAAAACGCCAGTTTCGTTTAAGGATAAAAACAACGTTTTTATTACGTCTGAATTTTCTGATTTTACTCAAGCGCAGATGAAGTGCGCTTTTTTCTGCATCCGAAATAGGCGCTTCAACGATCCTCTTTGAGATATATTTCTCTGAGTCAATAAATGAATGTCTATGGTGCAGTTTTAACAATTTACCCGCGAAAAAAATCAGTGTGAGTAAAAAAGCGGCAAGCTGAAAGACGCGATTCGGAATTCCCCAACAAGCGAAGCTTGTGAGTAGTACCCATTCAGCGACAGAATCACTTTGCAGGTTTTTCCACCAGTGATTCATATCATGAGCATAGACTTGAATCGCTTTTTTGATGTCTTTGTAATGATGGGTTGTCATCTCATTCTCCTGGGGAAGCATCTGTGCGAATGACTGCAATGTAACACGCCAGAATAGAGATCAAGAGGTTGGGGTATTGGCACTATAGGTTGTTTTCTAAGACGGGAAATTAAATGGCGAGGTAAAAATAGGATGATTGCTGTTAATGGTCAGAACCCCAAAAGCAAAAAAACATCCTGGAGGCGGGTTCTCTGAAGACGTGGTGCCCGGACTCGGACTAAGGCCGGAGGCGTTGAACAGCGCGCTTGTCGCGCTGGCCCCGAAGGGATGAGTCGCTCGCGGCGAATAATCGAACGGAGTTCGATGGAGGAGTCCGTTTCGCCAAAAGCAAAAAACCCGCCATAGGCGGGTTCTTCTAAATAGTGGTGCCCGGACTCGGAATCGAACCAAGGACACGGGGATTTTCAATCCCCTGCTCTACCGACTGAGCTATCCGGGCAACGGGGCGCATTAAACCGTAATCATGCCTGACAGTCAACCAAATTTAGGGGAAAGCTGTTCAACTGCTTAAGTTTGCGGCAATCTGTGCGTTTCTGCATTCAGTTTGCACAAATATTCCAGACAGACGCGTTCTGAACAGGCAATGCTGACAGCGAGAGGAGGGCAGTATGGCAAACGACTGGCTTGAGCTGCGACAACATGCCGATACCGGTATTGAAACAATCAAAGCCCATTTTGAAGGGCATGCGTTCGATCCGCACTGGCACGACAGCTATCTGGTCGGCATTACCCTTTCCGGCACGCAGCAATTTCACTGTCGGCGTGAACGTCACCGCAGCCAGCCTGGTGATGCTTTTTTACTGGAACCGGGTGAGATTCACGATGGCGATGCGCCGATGGCCGGTGGGTTTACCTATCTCACCTTTTATCTGGATGAACAGTGGCTGACAAAAACGTTGCAGGGCCTTTATGACACCACGCCGGACCGCTATTCCCTGCATTTTAGCCGCACGTTGTCGCGTGAGCCGCAACTGGTGCGTGCCATCGGCGAAACGTTTAGCGCCTTGCATACCGAAGAGATGCGCATTGTGCAGCAAAGCACGATGGATAATCTTCTTTCGCAACTCACCACCCATTGCCACTGGCGAAAGCGTCTTCCTTCACAGATACAGAGCGCAGCGATAGCCCATCGCGCCCGTGATTATCTGCATGCGCATATGGGCGACAATATTGGCCTTTCCGATCTGGCGCGCGAAACCGGAACGGACCGTTTTACGCTGACGCGCAGCTTTAAACGCGAGTTTCACCTGGCGCCGCACGCGTGGCTGATTCAGCTTCGGCTGGCAAAGGCACGCCAGATGTTGGGGAAGGGTGCGCTGCCGGTTGATGTGGCGGCGGCGCTGGGGTTCGCCGATCAAAGCCACCTTGGGCGCTGGTTCCAGCGTGCGTATCGCATTTCGCCTGCGCACTACCGTCGTTTGTGCACAAACCTTCCAGACGGTTGCAGGAAATAAGGTCACAGTCAGAACTCAACTAAAAAGGAGTCTGCCTGTGAGTATCGCGCCATTTTTGCTGTTTGCGTTTGTTGCCTCTATCACCCCCGGTCCCACCAATATCCTCATCCTGGCGAACAGCCAGCATCATGGTGTGAAAGCGACGCTGCCTGCGTTGATCAGTGGCTGTGTGGCGGCGAGTATGATTGTGTTGATTTCAGGTGCCGGGGCAGGGGAAATACTGCGTCAGTATCCGCTGGTGCGACAGGTGATGAGTTGGGGGGGCGTGGCGTGGTTAAGCTGGATGAGCTGGCAATTATATAGCGCCCCGGCCGCGAATTTGTCCGCAAAGCAATCTCATCGTTTTACCGCGCGGGCGGCGGCGCTTTTGCAGGTGGTGAATCCGAAAACGTGGATGATGGCGCTGGCGGTGGTGAGCCTGTTTGCGCCGACGGGGAGTCATGCGCTGCGCGATATTGCGTTCATGGCGCTGTGGTTTTTGCTGATCTCTATCGGATGCCTGCTGTGTTGGGCGTGGCTGGGGAAGGCAGTGAACAGGGTGTTTCGCACCACCGTGGCGATGGTGCGTTTTCAGCGTCTGATGGCGCTGTGCCTGCTGATTTCAGCGTGGGCGGGAGGGCTGGCTTAGGTCAGCGCGCCACCCTGACGGCACTGGGCAAAGCGCAGAATATCTTCCGCCAGACGATGCGCCGTCTCTACATCCGCATGGCTGCGATTGACCAGCATGCGGCTCAGACAGCCTTCCAGCACCAGTTCCATCTGTTTGGCAACCATCGCCGGATCGTCAATCTCCAGCGTGGTCAGCAGTTCGTGGGTAAAGTCGTGCGCCGCGCTTTTCTGCTGATCCGCCAGTTGATGAATGGGGTGTGATGGATCGGGATAAAACGTACAGGCGGCGATAAACAGGCAACCCGGGTAGCGATTATTACTCACGCATTCTGCCAGCGCATTGTAGCGGGCCAGCAGCTTTTGTTCAGCACTCAGGGAGTCATCAAGCAACAGCTGGCGACGCCAGATATCCACCTGCTGGCTGAGATAGCGCAGCGCGTCATACAAAATAGCCTCTTTGTCCGGCCAGAAACGCTGCATTTCGTCGAGCGGATAATCAACGCGCTCAGCCACCATTTCCAGCGTGGTGTTCGCAATCCCATGGATCTCGAGTAATTTTAGGGCCTCTCCCAGGACATCTTCACGTTGCACGGTCATTCCTCCGTCTTTACCTCTGAAAGTGTCGCTCACGGTTGGCGATCGTGCAAATGCGCACTAAACGTCGCCGCATCCATAAAGCCCGTTACCCGTGCCTGCGGGTGCTCCTGACCTTGTGCATCAAAGAACAGGATGGTTGGCAGTCCTAATACCTGCAAATGCTTCAGCAGCGCCACATCCTGCGCGTTATTGGCGGTGACGTTAGCCTGTAACAGCACCGTATCGCCCAGCGCCTGCTTTACCTGCGGATGGCTGAAGGTGTACTTTTCAAACTCTTTACAGGCTACACACCAGTCGGCGTACAGGTCCAGCATAACCGGTTTGCCTTTCGCCTCGACCAGCGCCTGATTGAGTTCCTCAACGCTTGCCACCGGTTTGAAGTCCAGATGCGCCTGCGCCTGCGTCACCGTTGTGCCAAACGCCCAGTCCTGGAGCGGACGTACGCTGACCAGCGCCGCCGCCAACAGAATTATCTGTACGAGGCGCATCCAGCCACGTGTTGCTTGCAGACTGGTGATAAACGCCCAGCCAAAGAAGGCCACGCCCAGCAGCGACCACAGGCGTAAACCCCACGTATCACCGATGATGCGCTCCAGCAAAAAGACCGGCAGCGCGAGGATAACAAAGCCAAACGCCGTTTTGACCTGCGCCATCCACGGCCCGCTTTTTGGCAGCAGACGGTTACCAAAAACGGTGACCAGCATCAGCGGCAGCCCCATTCCCAGCGCGTAGAGGTACAGCGTACCGCCGCCGAGCCACAGGTTCCCGCTCTGGGCGATGTACAGCAAGATGGCGCTGAGCGGCGCGGTCGTACACGGCGAACAAATCAGCCCGGCAATCGCGCCCATGGCAAAAACGCCGCCCGCGGAACCGCCCTGCTGGCGGTTACTCATCAGCGTAAGGCGTGTTTGCAGCGACGAGGGCAGTTGCAGGGTGAACAGGCCGAACATCGACAGGGCAAGCAGGGTAAAGACCACTGCCAGACCGATTAAGACATAGGGATGCTGAAGGGCGGCCTGGAATTGCAATCCGGCGGCGGCCACCACCAGACCCAGAGCGGTATAGGTCAGCGCCATTCCCTGCACATAGATGAATGTCAGTAGCAGTGCGCGTCCAGTAGAAAGACGCTGTTTACCGCCAAGTACGATGCCGGAAATCAGTGGATACATCGGCAGCACGCAGGGGGTAAAGGCGATGCCAATGCCGATCAGCAGCGCCCACAGGGCGGAAAAGGGAAGTTGCGCTGGCGCGTTTTCCGGTTGCGGCGGCTGTGCCGCTGCTGGTGTAGCCGGTTTCGGATCCACACTGGCGATCACCGCGCTTAACGGCACGGTTTTGCTTTCCGGCGGATAGCAAAAACCCGCGTCGGCACAGCCCTGATACGTTACCGTTAGCGTCGCGCCTGATTGCGCCTGGTTGATGGTCACCGGGATCGTGAGCGTATTGCGATAAATTTCGCTTTTACCGTAGAACTCATCTTCATGCCAGACGCCCGCCGGCAGAGTGACTTCCGCGATTTCTGCCTGAGCAGGGGTAATACTGATCTGCTTGCGATACAGGTAATACCCGTCTTTCACCTGCCAGGTGAGATTCAGATCGTGTTGGTTTTGCTGAAAGTCAAAGGCAAAGGCCTGGTCAGCAGGGACAAAATTCGAGCGACCCGGCGCGTCGAAAAGTCCGGCAAAAGTTGATGTGCTGCAAAGAAGCAGGATCAGCGTAAGGATGCGTTGAGCCATGAGAGGTAATCACTGTCTCCATGAGTAACGGGTAAAACCAGAAGTTCGGGCGTTTGATACGGGTGATGAGACTTCAGGCAGTCGAGTAAGGCATCCTGATGTATCACCGAGGTTTTTAAGATCATCTGGACTTCGTATTCCTGCTCCAGTTTCCCCTCCCAGTAATACAGCGAGGTTGCACCGGGAATAATCGTGGCACAGGCCGCCAGTTTTTCTGCCAGCACTTTGGCTGCCAGATCCTGGGCTGTGGCTTCATCCGGCGCGGTGCAGAGCACAACAACGGCATCGGGGAGGGAGATATCCTGACGACTAACATCATGCATAAACACCTCGAATGAACAGAATGACCCGCAAAAGAGTGGTCACTATACAACGGACGAGGAAAGGATGTTAGACAAAGGGAGGGAAATGCGGGGCGCGAACACGCCCCGCAGGTAACACTTACAGCATGAAGCTGCCCAGCAGGAAGCCGAAGCAGACCGCCAGTACCACACCCAGCGTACCTGGGATGAAGAACGGGTGGTTAAAGACGAATTTGCCGATACGTGTTGTCCCGGTGTCATCCATCTGTACCGCCGCAACCAGCGTTGGATAAGTTGGCAGAATGAACAGACCAGAAACCGCAGCGAAAGAGGCAACGGCAGTCAGCGGAGAAACGTTCAGCGCCAGCGCCATCGGCATCAGTGCTTTAGCGGTTGCTGCCTGAGAGTACAGCAGCGCAGAAGCAAAGAAGAAGATCACCGCCAGCAGCCACGGGTGGCCCTGAATCACTTCACCTGCAGTGTCTTTGATCCAGTCAATGTTGTGAGAGACGAAAGTATCACCCAGCCATGCAACACCCAGGATACAAATACAGGCGCTCATACCGGCTTTGAAGGTGCTGGAGTTGAGGATAGCGTCAGTTTCCACTTTGCACAGGATAGTGGTCAGCGTCGCGACGCTCAGCATGATGATCAGGATAGCGTTAGTGGTGTTCATCAGCGGTTTCTCAACCAGACCGAGGCTCGGGCTGTTGACGATCGCATAAACGACTACGCACACTACGCCCAGCAGGAACATCCAGACGGAGTTTTTCGCCATCGGTTTGATTTCAACCTGCTTCTCACCGCGCAGTTCAACCAAACCTTCTTCCAGACGCTTGCGGTACACCGGATCGTCAGAGAGTTTGGAGTTGAACAGCATGGTCACCAGGAAAGACATCACCAACACTGCCAACAGCGTGGACGGAATGACCACGGACAGCAGGTGGATGTAGCTAATGCCATGACCTTCCATCACTGAAGACATGTAAACGACCGCTGCGGAGATTGGCGATGCAGTGATCGCAATCTGAGCGGACACCACGGCGGTAGAGAGCGGACGGCAAGGCTTGATGCCCTGTTCCTTCGCAACTTCAGCAATAACCGGCAGCGTTGCCAGGGAGATGTTCCCGGTACCTGCAAAGATAGTCAGGAAATAGGTCACGATCGGTGCAAGGATCGTGATGTATTTCGGGTTCCGACGCAGCAGTTTTTCTGTCTGGTTAACCAGATAGTCCAGACCGCCCGCAACCTGCATCGCGGAGATAGCAGCAATGACCGCCATGATGATGGAAATGACATCGAACGGGATATTACCCGGTTTCACGCCGATAGCGGCAAGAACCAGAACACCCAGTCCACCTGCAAATCCAATCCCGATGCCCCCAAGTCTGGCGCCCAAAAAGATTGCCAGCAAAACAATGATAAGTTCGACAACTATCATATTAGCCTTCCTTGTTGTTTAACAAGTTGATATTAAATTGTTGTTATTTAGTAACTTCTTATAAGAAAAAAGGCACGTCATCTGACGTGCCCTCCTTGGTACTACCCTGTACGATTACTGTTCACTTTCATCAGTATAACGTTTTGCTTTGTAAGCCGGGTGCATCAGGTTCTGTGCGGAGAAAATATCGTCCAGCTCAGCTTCAGTCAACAGACCGCGCTCCAGCACCACTTCACGTACGCTCTTACCGGTTTCGGCGCAAATCTTACCAACGATGTCGCCGTTGTGGTGGCCGATGAACGGGTTGAGGTAAGTGACGATACCGATAGAGTTGTAGACATACCCTTCGCACACTTCTTTGTTAGCGGTGATACCGTTAACACATTTCTCCAGCAGGTTGTAGCAGGCGTTGCTGAGGATGTGAATGGATTCAAACATCGCCTGACCAATCACGGGTTCCATCACGTTCAGCTGCAGCTGACCGGCTTCAGACGCCATGGTGACGGTGATGTCGTTACCGATGACTTTGAAGCACACCTGGTTGACGACTTCTGGTACGACCGGGTTCACTTTCGCCGGCATGATAGAAGAGCCCGCCTGCAGTTCCGGCAGGTTGATCTCGTTCAGGCCAGCACGTGGGCCAGAGGAGAGCAAGCGCAGGTCGTTACAGATTTTGGACATCTTCACAGCCAGGCGCTTCAGGGCACCGTGTACCATAACGTAAGCGCCGCAGTCAGAGGTCGCTTCGATCAGGTCTTCAGCCGGAACGCAGGCAAAACCGGTCACTTCAGCCAGTTTCTGTACGGCTAGCGGAGAGTACTCTTTCGGAGTATTCAGACCAGTACCGATAGCCGTTGCGCCGAGGTTAACCTCCAGCAGCAGTTCAGCGGTACGTTCGATGTTTTTCACTTCTTCTTTCAGCAGTACGCTGAAAGCGCGGAATTCCTGACCCAGGGTCATCGGAACCGCATCCTGCAACTGGGTACGACCCATTTTCAGGATGTCCTGGAACTCGACAGCTTTACGCTCGAAACCTTCACGCAGTTGGTTGATGGCGTCGACCAGTTTAACGATAGAAGCGTAAACGGCGATGCGGAAACCGGTTGGGTAAGCGTCGTTAGTAGACTGACATTTGTTCACGTGGTCGTTCGGGTTCAGGTACTGATATTCACCTTTCTGGTGACCCATCAGCTCCAGCCCGATATTGGCCAGCACTTCGTTGGTATTCATGTTGACGGAGGTGCCTGCACCGCCCTGGTAAACGTCTACCGGGAACTGGTCCATGCATTTGCCGTTATTCAGGACTTCATCACATGCGGCAATGATGGCATTCGCTACACTCTTAGGAATGGTCTGCAACTCTTTGTTTGCCAGCGCAGCTGCCTTCTTAACCATTACCATGCCGCGCACAAACTCAGGGATGTCACTGATTTTGTTATTGCTGATGTAGAAGTTTTCAATCGCTCTCAGAGTGTGAACACCATAGTAGGCTTCGGCTGGAACTTCCCTGGTACCCAACAGATCTTCTTCGATACGAATGTTGTTTAACATGTGAACCTTCTTTATTTAAAGCTGCCAATGAATGCACTAAACACACAGAATATATGTGGTTTCGATTGTTTCTTGACCGACGATTATCCCCTACATCGGTCTGGTCAACGAGATCATATTCTGCTCCAGAAATTGTGCCGTAATCTGGATCACTTTAAGTGTGGTAAATTACTCCTTAATTATTATTTTGTGAAATAGGTCACCGCTTTAGGATTAACTCTAAAAATAAGTGCGTAAACAGCTTGAAATTTTGTGAACTACCCCTACATCCGACTAATGCGAATCGCAACTATTTTCGGGCCGACGTGCGCATCACGGCGGCCGTTTGAGGAGAAACCTTTTGCGCTGGATACCGTTACTTGCAGTCTTTCTCTATGTTTATATTGAGATTTCTATCTTCATCCAGGTCGCCCATGTTATGGGTGTACTGATGACGCTCATCCTGGTGATTTTTACCTCAGTCATTGGGATGTCGCTGGTACGTAATCAGGGATTTAAGAACTTTTTGTTGATGCAGCAGAAAATGGCGGCAGGAGAGAGCCCTGCTGAAGAGATGATTAAGAGTGTTTCGCTGATCATCGCGGGCCTGTTGCTGTTGCTGCCAGGCTTTTTCACCGACTTCCTCGGTCTTCTCCTTTTACTACCGCCTGTGCAGAAGCACCTGACGATGAAGCTGCTGCCGCATTTGCGTTTTTCCCGGATGCCAGGTGGCGGCTTTAGCGCCGGAACGGGCGGTGGCGATACCTTTGACGGCGAGTTCCAGCGCAAAGACGACGAGCGTGACCGTATCGAACATAAAGACGATCGTCGCGACTGATGACATCTAAAGACATTGTAGACTTGTCGGCCCGGTAAGCATAAACGCCACCGGGCTCTTGCGTTTATCCGGTCTATCCCTGATGTTCAGCCATCTTCCGTTTCGGCAAAAACAGCCACAGTATTGCCAGCATAATCAGCGCATACAGACTCTTCCAGCCGACCATCGCCAACAAAAGAAGGCATAATAATCCACCCACCATCGCCAGCGCGCGATACCGACCTTTCAACAAGCGACAGCCTGCCAGCATGCACAACAGATAGATCATAATAAAGATGCCGTTCGCGTAGACGATGAGCGCATCGAGATTGATCGCCAACGCATAGATGCACAGCGTACTGACCACGCAACAGCCCAGCACGGCATTGAGCGCGTTGCGCGGAATATGGCGGTGAGAGAGGCGGGCAAGGTAATGGTCTGGTTTGTACTGCGCCTGTGACCACACCAGACGGGCAAAACTCTGTATATAAATGTTGAGACTGGCAAAACAGGCCAGATAACCGATCACACAGGCTACCCACAACGCCTGAACGCCAAACAGTTGCACCACGATTTTCGGCAACGAGGCCGCTGCCGCCATCGTTTCGCCATAGGCGTCAAAATGCAGAACGACAACGGTGCAGGCCCAGTAGACTGAACCGGCCAGCAGCAGACCAATCATCAGCGCACGCGGGAAATCCCGTTCGGGATCCTTGAATTCAGAGGCCAGATGGGCGAACGCTTCCAGACCGACGAAACACCAGAACATCACCGACAGCGCGGAGAACAGCCCTGACATCTCAATATCGCCTGGCGCAGGGAAAGATATTTCTGTCGGTTTGAGGTCGCCTGCCCACCAGATGGCGACAATCAGTGCCACAATTAGACCCGCAATCACCGTTTGCAGGTTTGCACTGGAGCTGGCCCCGCGTGAGCCGATGAACCACACCAGCGCCAGGGTGCCGAGCTCGGCCAGCAACAGTTGCCCGTCGTGCCAGCCAAACATCGCCTGACCAAACCCGGCAGCAATGTGCAGCGCCGCGGGAAGCCCCACGGGGATAACGGACAGAAACAGCCAGCCGGTGACCCGTTCGAGATGTGGGCCAAATGCCATACCGACGAAATGGGCGACGCCGCCTGCGCTGGGATAGTGGCGGCCTAACAGGGCAAAAACAATCGCAACGGGAAACACCAGAACAATCAAAACGGGCCAGGCCCACAGGCTGTTATTACCTGCCACCAGTGCCGCCAGGGCCGGGACGGCAAACACGCCTGTTCCTAATAATGATGTCGACAACAGGCCAATGCCCTGAGCCAGTCCAAGCTCTTGTTTCAGTCCACTCATGAGTTGTTATCCGTTTGCGCCTGGATTCCAGGCAACTGCGCAGGTTTTCGATGTTATCACAATCAGATTTGCTTATGACGCCAGCGATTAAATAGGCGAGAAATGTGAGATAAGTACGGTTTTTGCAGGATTTTTGCCTGAAGAAAATTTTTTTTCACATTGCCCCTTGAAGGGGCAAAACCCCATCCCCATCTCTCTGGTCACTAGCCGGGAACCTTAACGGGCCGGCGTCACCCATAACTGATAAAGACCTTCTCAAAGGAGAGCTATCAATGAGTATTCGTCCGTTACATGATCGCGTGATCGTTAAACGTAAAGAAGTTGAGTCCAAATCTGCTGGCGGCATCGTTCTGACCGGTTCTGCAGCGGGTAAATCAACTCGTGGCGAAATCATCGCTGTCGGTAAGGGTCGCATCCTGGATAACGGTACCGTGCAACCGCTGGATGTGAAAATCGGCGACATCGTGATTTTCAACGATGGTTACGGTGTGAAATCTGAGAAGATCGACAATGAAGAAGTGTTGATCATGTCTGAAAGCGACATTCTGGCAATTGTTGAAGCGTAATCCGCGAACGACACTGAACATACGAATTTAAGGGAAAGAGAAAATGGCAGCTAAAGACGTAAAATTCGGTAACGACGCTCGTGTGAAAATGCTGCGCGGCGTAAACGTACTGGCAGACGCAGTGAAAGTTACCCTCGGTCCGAAAGGCCGTAACGTGGTTCTGGATAAATCCTTCGGTGCACCGACCATCACCAAAGATGGTGTTTCCGTCGCACGTGAAATCGAACTGGAAGACAAGTTCGAAAACATGGGCGCGCAGATGGTGAAAGAAGTTGCCTCTAAAGCGAACGACGCAGCGGGCGACGGTACCACCACCGCGACCGTACTGGCTCAGTCCATCATCACTGAAGGTCTGAAAGCCGTTGCTGCGGGTATGAACCCGATGGATCTGAAGCGTGGTATCGACAAAGCGGTTGCGGCTGCGGTTGAAGAACTGAAAGCGCTGTCCGTACCGTGCTCTGACTCTAAAGCCATTGCTCAGGTGGGTACCATCTCCGCTAACTCCGACGAAACCGTGGGTAAACTGATCGCTGAAGCGATGGATAAAGTCGGTAAAGAAGGCGTGATCACCGTTGAAGACGGTACCGGTCTGCAGGACGAACTGGACGTGGTTGAAGGTATGCAGTTCGACCGTGGCTACCTGTCCCCGTACTTCATCAACAAGCCGGAAACTGGCGCAGTAGAACTGGAAAGCCCGTTCATCCTGCTGGCTGACAAGAAAATCTCCAACATCCGCGAAATGCTGCCGGTTCTGGAAGCCGTTGCGAAAGCAGGCAAACCGCTGCTGATCATCGCTGAAGATGTGGAAGGCGAAGCGCTGGCGACCCTGGTGGTTAACACCATGCGCGGCATCGTGAAAGTGGCTGCGGTTAAAGCTCCTGGCTTCGGCGATCGTCGTAAAGCGATGCTGCAGGATATCGCAACCCTGACTGGCGGTACTGTTATCTCTGAAGAGATCGGTATGGAGCTGGAAAAAGCGACTCTGGAAGACCTGGGCCAGGCAAAACGCGTTGTGATCAACAAAGACACCACCACCATCATCGATGGCGTGGGTGACGAAGCGGCAATCCAGGGTCGTGTGACTCAGATTCGTCAGCAGATCGAAGAAGCGACTTCTGATTACGACCGTGAAAAACTGCAGGAACGCGTAGCGAAACTGGCAGGCGGCGTGGCCGTCATCAAAGTCGGTGCAGCGACCGAAGTTGAAATGAAAGAGAAGAAAGCCCGCGTTGAAGATGCCCTGCACGCGACCCGTGCTGCGGTAGAAGAAGGTGTGGTTGCCGGTGGCGGTGTCGCGCTGATTCGCGTAGCAAGCAAACTGTCTGAACTGCGTGGTCAGAACGAAGACCAGAACGTGGGTATCAAAGTTGCGCTGCGCGCAATGGAATCCCCGCTGCGTCAGATCGTGCTGAACTGCGGCGAAGAACCGTCTGTTGTGGCTAACACCGTGAAAGCGGGTGACGGTAACTACGGTTACAACGCTGCAACTGAAGAATACGGCAACATGATCGACATGGGTATCCTGGATCCAACCAAAGTGACCCGTTCTGCTCTGCAGTACGCGGCATCTGTGGCTGGCCTGATGATCACCACTGAGTGCATGGTGACCGACCTGCCGAAAGGCGACGCGCCTGACTTAGGTGCTGCTGGTGGTATGGGCGGCATGGGTGGTATGGGCGGCATGATGTAATTTAATCTTCATACTTCAAGCCGCAGGTGCGTTGGCTGCGTTTATTCACCCCGGTCACTTACTAATGTAAGCTCCCGGGGAATCATAAACTTGCCGCCTGCCTGCAACCTGAATTATTCGATTAAATCAGCATTTCGCGAAAAATGAGAAACCCTCGGGCAGAAATGTTCGGGGGTTTTTCTTTTGGTCATCTTTTTAGTATAAGATTCAGTGACGGACAAAACGTCCAGCTCATTGATTATGGGGAATAACATGCACGCGAAATATTTTGCAGGGATTGTCGGTGCCGCGCTACTGATGGCGGGTTGTAGCTCCAGCAGCGAACTGAGTTCTGCAGGACAAAGCGTTCGCTTTGTTGAAGATAAGCCTGGCGCTGAATGTCAGCTAATTGGCACGGCAACCGGTAAGCAGAGCAACTGGCTTTCAGGTCAGCACGGTGAAGAAGGCGGCTCTATGCGTGGTGCGGCAAATGACCTGCGCAACCAGGCGGCAGCCATGGGCGGCAACGTGATTTATGGCGTCAGCAGCCCGAGTCAGAGCATGTTATCCAGCTTTGTCCCAACGGCCAGTGAGATGATTGGTCAGGTTTATAAGTGCCCTAACTAATAGACTTTGTGTCTGTGGTTGCCGGGTATTCCTCTTATCAGGCCTGTGCTCACACCTGTAGGCCTGATAAGCGTCGCGCCATCAGGCGTGTTGTGCTGTCGTATTAACGGACTGAACCCGTAAATGATGCAGCGCGCGCAGGCATTGCTCCTGGGTTAGCGTTTGCGTTTTATTCGCCGTCAGCGTTCTGACAAAGACCTGACACGGCTTACCTGCCAGCTTTTTCAGTCTCGGGCTAAAGTCGAGTAAACGCCGTAAAATGGCTTCCGTCTCCTGGCTACCAGACTGAACGCGGGTTTTCACGATGGCGCCGCTGAACTGCTCCTTTCCTGTTTCACCCGTAAAACGGTAGAGCACCGCAAGATAATGTGTGAAAAGCGAGTGCTTCCACTCTGGCTGCGTATAGGCGTCGTATTCCAGTCGCTCATGGTCCAGGCAGTCCGCATCATACAGCGGTAAAAAGTCCAGCAGCGAAGAGATTCGCAGCGCCAGCTCCCGCATGCCAGCGTTCTCTATCGCCCGAATAATGGCGTACACCAAAATCTCAATCTGCAATTCGTTCACCTGCAGGATGCAGGTATTGCCATCGTGAAGCGTGAAGGTCAGCGTTAAGGTGTCGCTGCTTCCATCGGTTAAGGCGACGGCGGTGACGCGGCGATGAATATCTGCATGTCGAAGTTCGTCTTCCACCATCGCAGGTATGTTTTCCTGCATTTTCTTGCTGATAACATCGCGCGTTTTTTCGTAATGCTGACGTTCAGCGACGCCCAGTTGCTGCTTCTGATGCAGACGACTCTCTACGGCGATCAGCAGATCGCGTAATTCCAGTGCGGGCAGAAAAAACAGCGATTCCTTGTTCCTCGGTTCTTTAATTTTCAGCGCCAGCGCTATGAATTCGTTAGCTTTACGGATAACACCCGTATTAACCCCTTTGATACTAATAGCCATAAAGGTTCTCCCTCACCAATGATAAATTCAGCGATTGGTTGTGACTTATAGATATGATTTTTAAATATATAGTTCGCAAGGCGACGCTAAAATAACATACAGGGAGGGGGGAACCGGGGGTTTTGGTAGCAGGTGTCCGGAAGTGGACACCTGTTTGAGAAGTTATTGCTGACGCAGCTGTAAATCCAGTGGCGTTTTACTGGGCTCGCCGCCAATTTCCCGCGCCAGTTTGGGCACCATATAGCCCGATATCAGCGTGAGCAGTTCGCGCATAATCTGGCGGGCTTCATCGTCTGTCACCATGAAATGCGCGGCGCCCTGAACCTTATCCAGCACATGCAGATAATAGGGCATGACGCCCGCATCAAACAGTGCGTTGCTGAGGTTCGCCAGCGTCCGGGCGTTATCATTGACGCCGCGTAGCAGAACGCTTTGATTGAGCAGCGTAACGCCTGCGGTGCGCAGTTTTGCCATCGCCTGCCGGAAGGACTCATCGACTTCGTTGGCGTGGTTGATGTGATTCACCAGCAAGATTTGCAGCGAAGAACGGGTGAAGCGGTCAACCAGCTCCCCGGTAATTCGCGCAGGGATGACAATGGGCAGGCGACTATGAATACGCAGGCGTTTGATATGGGGAATGGCTTCCAGTTGCGTGAGCAGCCAGTCCAGCTCATGATCTTTGGCCATCAGCGGATCGCCGCCGGAGAAAATGATTTCATCCAGCTCGGTATGCGCGCTAATGTAGTCCAGCGCGGCCTGCCAGTTTCGCTTATTTCCCTGATTTTCCGCATACGGGAAGTGGCGGCGGAAGCAATAGCGGCAATTTACCGCACAGCCACCTTTCACCAACAGCAGCGCCCGGTTACGGTATTTATGCAGCAGTCCCGGTACGACGCTGTGTTGTTCCTCAAGCGGATCGGTGGAGAAACCCGGCGCGGCAATAAACTCATCCTCGGAGGTAAGTACCTGACGTAAAAGCGGATCGTCAGGATTGCCTTTTTCCATTCGCGCGATAAAGGCACGTGGCACGCGCAGAGCGAACAGACGTCTGGCATCACGCCCGGCCAACAGTTTTTCATCTGCGTCTATATTCAAAAGACGCAGGAGTTCATCGGGATTGGTCACAACATCGGCAAGTTGCGATAACCAATCTTCTCTGGATGGGGTATTTAGGGTTACAATATGCGCCATTTTGTGGCTTAGCTACCAGTTAACAATTTTCAGAGGGCCTTATGGCAACGTACTATAGCAACGATTTTCGTGCTGGTCTTAAAATCATGATGGACGGTGAACCGTATGCGGTTGAAGCCAGCGAATTCGTTAAACCAGGTAAAGGCCAGGCATTCGCGCGCGTTAAGCTGCGTCGCCTGCTGACCGGCACCCGCGTTGAGAAAACCTTCAAATCCACCGACTCCGCCGAAGGCGCAGACGTGGTCGATATGAACCTGACTTTCCTGTACAACGACGGTGAGTTCTATCACTTCATGAACAACGAAACTTTCGAACAGCTGGCTGCTGATGAGAAAGCGGTAGGTGATAACGCGAAATGGCTGCTGGATCAGGCTGAGTGCATCGTGACCCTGTGGAACGGTCAGCCTATCTCTGTGACGCCGCCGAACTTTGTTGAACTGGAAATCGTTGATACCGATCCGGGTCTGAAAGGCGATACCGCAGGTACGGGTGGTAAGCCGGCCACGCTGTCTACTGGCGCAGTGGTGAAAGTGCCTCTGTTCGTTCAGATTGGCGAAGTGATTAAAGTGGATACGCGTTCAGGCGAGTACGTCTCCCGCGTTAAATAATCCGCGTTATTTCCATTTATACCCTAAATAATTCGAGTTGCAGGACAAAGCCTAAAGGGCTTTGAACAGCGCTAGCGCTGGCCCCGGAGGGGCGAAGCCGAAGGCTGAGTCACGCGGCAAGGGAGTGACAAATTCGTCGGGAACGAATTTGACCAGCCGTAGGCTGGCCTTCGGTGAGAGACAGGATGTCTCTCATTTATCCCCAGGAGCTTACATAAGTAAGTGACTGGGGGAACGAGTGCAGCCAACGCACATGCAACTTGAAGTATGACGGGTATAATGGTGCAGCAGCTTTTGCTGCGCCATTATTTCTCCAGGGCAGGAATGATGAAACGTCTTCTCGGTCTTGTAACACTGCTCCTTCTCACCAGCTCGTTGCTGGCGGGTTGCAATACTGCACGCGGCTTTGGTGAGGATATTAAGCACCTCGGTAATTCCATTTCCCACGCGGCCAGCTAATTTTCTTCTCGTCGTCCTAAAAAGCGTCTATCTCCCGCCATTGTTCGGGATCTTGTCTATGATTAAGTGGCACTACACAAACAACATAGGCTAGAAAAGGAAGACGTTATGGTTAAAAAGACAATTGCAGCGATCTTATCTGTGTTGGTACTTTCCTCCGTGTTAACTGCCTGTAATACCACGCGCGGCATGGGTGAGGATATTTCCGACGGCGGCAACGCCATTTCGGGCGCCGCAACCAAAGCTCAGCAGTAGCCGCGTAAACGGTACGGCGAGTTTTGTCGTGCCGTTAATTTTTCAGCTCGGACGGCGCAAGAAACGGCGAAAAGCGATTATCCATGTGTAATTTCATGCGGATATTGCGTTTGTAGGTGTACACCGTTTTGCCATGAATGCTGAGCGCACAGGCAATCGCGTTGTTACTCGCCCCTTCCATCCACATCGTCAGCACTTTCTCTTCCTGTGGCGTAAGCAGCGTCGAGGCGTTGCCGGGCGCTTCGGATACCGAACCGGTTAGCAGCGCGTTGTGAATATTTTCAGCCAGCTCCGCCAGAGAAACCTGTTTGGTTAATGACGCACAGACCGGATAGCGCAGCGTCTCCGCCATCGCACCACCAGACTCCAGTAATATCAACGGACTGCCACCGCAGGCGAGAAAAAACGGGGCAATATACTGGGCCGACTGGGTGTCGTTGAGAAAACCGTACAAGTCCGCGATCACCAGGTGAGGTTTCCACTGCTGGATGTGCTCTTTAACCAGTAAGAGGTTATTGAGCCCAGAGACCAGAAACGACGTATTAAAGAGTTCGGAATGATTAATCCATGCCTCGATCCCTGTGCGGGTGAAGTGGCAACGGTCAATCACTAATATTTTCAACATAGCGTTTTCGCATTCAGAAGTAAGGCAAATGGCTTCCTGACTTCAGAAAGCGTCCCATCATAGAGAAGTCGGATGAGTGCTGAATGGGCAAAATGCGCTGCGAAATGCGCCTAATTCAACCTTTTAGGTGCGAAAAGATAAAAATGTTGAAATTCACCGCCGCTCGGGCAAGAATGTTTTTTCTACCATCAGCGTTACAGGACGACCTGCTAACGCTTCTTTCACCGGGGACGGCCCCATTTCTCTGGAGCCTGATATGTCCTGGATAATCTTACTCATCGCGGGTCTGCTTGAAGTGGTTTGGGCCGTGGGTCTGAAATATACCCACGGTTTTAGTCGCCTGACGCCGAGTATCATCACCATTGCCGCGATGATCGTCAGTATGGCACTGCTTGCGTGGGCGATGAAAACGCTCCCCGTGGGCACTGCATATGCCGTGTGGACGGGGATTGGCGCCGTCGGTGCTGCCATCACCGGCATTCTGTTGCTGGGTGAATCGGCTAATCCCATGCGTCTGGCAAGTCTGGCGTTAATCGTAGTCGGTATTATTGGTCTGAAATTAAGCACCCACTAAGCACCGGGCTGCTTCACCCAGATTAGCTTACTGACATCAAACCCTTCCCGGGTCGCGACGGCCAGCATCTGCTGCTTCATTTCGTCAGAAAGCGTCGGCGTGCGAGAGAGTATCCACAGGTAGTCGCGATCCGGGCCGCAGACCAGCGCGTGCCGGTACTCTCTGTCGATCGCGATAACGTTATAGCCACCGTAGAACGGACCGAAGAAGGAGACTTTCAGCGCGGCGCGGCTGGGGTCGCCGGTGAAATACGCTTTCCCCTCGCTTTTCTGCCACATCGCTCTGTCCGGGTTCCAGCCTTTATTGATCACGTTGAGACCGCCGTCATCGCGCGGACTGTAGGTCGCTGTGACCTTTTCCAGTCCCCGTTCGAAGCGATGATCAAAACGGGCAATTTCGTACCAGGTCCCGAGATAGCGTTTGGCATCGAAGTTATTCACCACGGTGACGCCCTGTGGCGGAGTAGGGGTACTACAGGAGACCACCAGAAACGCAGTCGTCACAGCGGCAACGATAGGGAGCAGGCGCATAGGTTTATCCTTAGGGTGTTTTTCCTAAGTGTAGAACCTGGTGGAGAAAATAACGGTGGGGACGAAAAAACGCCCTCTTATCAGCAGATAAGAGGGCGGATTGCTTTAGACAGACAGAATGCCAATCGCCGTTACGACGGTCAGGATGGCTGCCAGACCGTAGAACACCCATTTGCCAGCCGGCACATGGATTTTCAGGTCATGCATCGCGTGGTGCATACGGTGTAAGCCACACCACAGTGGCAGGACAATCATCAGGAACAGGAAAGCACGGCCGATAAAGCTCTGAGCAAACGCCAGTACGCGCTCATAGCTCAGGGCATCGCCCGGGAACAGACCCAGCGGCAGCAGAATCCCCACCAGCAGAACCATCACTGGCGCGATAATCGCACCCCACATACCGCCTGCGCCAAACAGACCCCAGAATACGGGTTCGTCAGAACGTTTTGGATTTGGATTAATCATCCCGGACTCCTTACCAGAACAGGGCAACAAACAGTATGACTACGGTCGCCACCACAGTAACCGCCCAGAGACCTTTGATGATCGGCTCTGGCCCCATTTTTTCGCTTTTTACGATGATGTTGGCTGCTTTCGGCGCCAGCTCAAACCAGGTTTTGGTGTGCAGCAGTGCTGCCGCCAGGGCGATCACGTTGAGGATCACCACCACCGGGTTTTGCAGAAAACCAACGAAGCCTTCCCAGGATTCCACACCGTGCTTCAGTGCGAACAGGCCGAAAATCAGCTCAATGCTAAACCAGACTGCCGGAACGGCTGTGCCTTCGCGCAGCATGTAAAAGCGATAAAACGGCAATTTCTTCCACCAGGTGGACGTCATCGGCCGCACATAGGGTTTGCGTTTAGTCGTCATGTTGCACTCCTTAGCGTGGTTTCAGGGTGGCGATAAGAAAGTCTTTCGAGCTTTCCACTTTACCCTGCTGAATGGCAGCCGCCGGATCGACGTGCTTCGGACAAACTTCGGAGCAGTAGCCCACGAAAGTACAGGTCCATACGCCGTTCGGACTATTCAACTGCGCCATACGCTCCTTCTTACCATGGTCGCGACTGTCTTCGTTGTAACGATGCGCCAGGGTAATCGCAGCCGGTCCGATGAACTCAGGGTTCAGGCCGAACTGCGGGCATGCGGCATAGCACAGACCACAGTTGATGCAACCAGAGAACTGGTGATACTTCGCCATCTGCGCCGGGGTCTGGGTGTTTGGACCCTGATCCGGCGTACGCGGGTTACCGATGATGTACGGCTTAATCGCTTCCAGACTTTCGATAAAGTGCGTCATGTCGACGACCAGATCGCGCTCAATCGGGAAGTTGCCCAGCGCTTCAACCTTAATGCCGTTGGTGTATTCACGCAGGAAGGTTTTGCACGCCAGTTTCGGTACGTTGTTGACCATCATGCCGCAGGAGCCGCAGATCGCCATACGGCAGGACCAGCGATAGCTCAGGTCTGGCGCCAGGTTATCTTTGATGTAGCCCAACGCATCCAGCAGTGACGTTGTTTCATCATAAGGCACTTCATAGAAAGCACTGTGCGGCGCGGTGTCGGTCTCAGGGTTATAGCGCACCACCTCAACTTTCAGGTTTTTCATCTCAGCCATTACGCCTTCTCCTTCTTATCGGCTGCTTCCGCTTCCGCACCGTAAACACGTTTTGCAGGCGGCAGCGTAGTGATTTTCACGTCGCTATAGTCGAGGCGAGTCGTGCCATCAGCATCGCGGAAGGCGAGAGTATGTTTGAGGAAGTTGACGTCGTCACGCTCGGTGCAACCTTCGTCCAGACGTTGGTGTGCGCCACGTGATTCCTTACGAGCCAGCGCGGAATGCGCCATACATTCAGCGACGTTCAGACCATGACCCAGCTCAATGGTGTACAGCAGGTCGGTGTTGAATACGCTGGAGGTGTCGGTGATGCGAACGCGCTTGAAGCGCTCCTGCAATTCGGCCAGTTTATCAACCGTTTTCTGCATGAGTTCCGGCGTACGGTAGATACCGCAACCTTCTTCCATGGAGAGCCCCATTTCGTCGCGAATCTTCGACCAGTTCTCGTTACCTTCCTGGTTAACCAGGTTTTTCAGCCGTTGTTCAACGCCCGCAACCTGTGCGTCGAGCGCGGCGTCGTTAGCGGTGCCCGCTGTCGATGCACGCTCCATCGCCTGCTCACCTGCCAGACGGCCAAAGACCACCAGTTCAGCCAGTGAGTTAGAACCCAGACGGTTCGCGCCGTGCAGACCCACAGAAGAACATTCACCGACGGCAAACAGACCTTTGATGCGGGTTTCGCAATTCTGATCGGTTTCGATACCGCCCATGGTGTAGTGCGCGGTCGGACGAACCGGAATCGGCTCTTTCACCGGATCGACGCCCACGTAAGCTTTTGCCAGTTCACAAATGAACGGCAGACGTTCCAGCAGTTTCTTCTCACCCAGATGACGCAGGTCGAGGTAAACCACATCGCCACGCGGCGTGGAGATGGTGTTGCCTTTACGCCATTCATGCCAGAAGGCCTGAGAAACTTTGTCGCGCGGACCCAGCTCCATGTATTTGTTTTTCGGCTCGCCCAGCGGTGTTTCCGGACCCATGCCGTAATCCTGCAGATAACGGTAGCCGTTTTTGTTGACCAGAATACCGCCTTCACCACGGCAGCCTTCGGTCATCAGGATACCGGAACCCGGTAGGCCGGTCGGGTGATACTGAACAAATTCCATATCACGCAGCGGAACGCCGTGGCTCAGCGCCATGCCCATGCCGTCGCCGGTAACGATGCCGCCGTTGGTGTTATAGCGATACACACGGCCTGCGCCGCCTGTTGCCATCACCACCGCGTTAGCACGGATTTGCATCAGCGTGCCTTCCATCATGTTCATCGCCACCAGGCCGCGAGCATGACCATCATCGACCAGGATATCCAGCACAAAGTGTTCGTCAAAGCGCTGGATCTGTGGGAACTGCAGAGAGGTCTGGAACAGGGTATGCAGCATATGGAAGCCGGTTTTATCCGCAGCAAACCAGGTACGCTCAATTTTCATCCCGCCAAAGCGACGAACGTTGACGCTACCGTCTTCACGGCGACTCCACGGGCAGCCCCATTGTTCCAGTTGGGTCATCTCGGTAGGACAGTGGTGGACAAAATAATCCACGACATCCTGTTCACACAGCCAGTCTCCGCCCGCTACCGTATCGTGAAAATGGTAGTCGAAGCTGTCATGATCCTGGGCGACAGCGGCTGAGCCCCCTTCGGCAGCAACGGTGTGGCTGCGCATTGGGTACACTTTTGAAATCAGTGCGATTTTCGCATTAGGATTTGCCTGCGCTGCGGCAATTGCAGCACGTAATCCCGCGCCACCGGCGCCTATAATGGCAAGATCGGCTTGAAAGGTTTGCACGACATTCCTCCAGATTATTGTAATTTCGCCACCACATATCTCGTAAAAGAGCCTGAAAAAGGTGGGTAGCGAACGTGTTTCCACTGCTCCTTTATAGGTACAACAGTATAGTCGCTGCTATGTGCTGGAAATTTGACGTGTTCGATTTTTTTGGCGTGTCGGAAGGGTGAATTATCATTGATTTTGATTAATTTAATTACTAAACCATCCTTCTACGGTTTTTTAACTCTTTAGCCGCGCTTGAGTATTCCTGAGCAAAATTTGTTTCATTGCCGCGTTACGAGTAGACTTCGTGCCCTTGTCTTAAACTGGAGAAAGAACCATGAGCGAAACGGCAACCTGGCAGCCGAGCGCGTCCATACCTAACCTGTTAAAACGCGCGGCAATTATGACGGAAATTCGTCGTTTCTTTGCCGATCGCGGAGTGCTGGAGGTTGAGACGCCCTGCATGAGTCAGGCGACGGTCACAGACATTAATCTGTTCCCGTTCGAAACGCGTTTCGTCGGCCCCGGCCATTCGCAGGGGATGAACCTCTATTTAATGACCAGCCCGGAATACCACATGAAACGTCTGCTGGTGGCAGGGTGTGGTCCGGTCTTTCAGCTGTGCCGTAGTTTCCGTAATGAAGAGATGGGGCGCCATCACAACCCTGAGTTCACGATGCTCGAGTGGTATCGTCCGCATTACGACATGTACCGGTTGATGAACGAGGTGGACGATCTGCTGCAGCAGGTGCTGGAATGCCCGGCGGCGGAGAGCCTCTCTTATCAGCAGGCGTTCCAGCGTCATCTGGAGATAGACCCACTCTCTGCGGATAAAACGCAACTGCGCGACGTCGCCGCGAAGCTGGATTTAAGCAACATTGCCGACACTGAAGAAGATCGCGATACCTTACTGCAACTGCTGTTTGCGATGGGCGTTGAGCCGCACATTGGCAAGGATAAGCCGACGTTTGTTTATCACTTCCCGGCAAGTCAGGCATCACTGGCGCAGATCAGTACGGAAGATCACCGCGTGGCGGAACGTTTCGAGGTCTACTTCAAAGGTATTGAACTGGCGAATGGTTTCCATGAACTGACGGATGCGCGTGAACAGCAGCAGCGTTTTGAACAGGACAACCGCAAGCGCGCCGCGCGCGGATTGCCGCAGCAGCCTATCGATAACAATTTGATCGAGGCGCTAAAGGTCGGCATGCCGGACTGCTCGGGTGTTGCGCTGGGCGTCGATCGTCTGGTGATGCTGGCGCTGGGCGCGGAAAGCCTCGCGGAAGTGATTGCTTTTACGGTTGATCGTGCATAACGCGTTCTGATGTGATGAAAAGCGGTGCGTTGTGCACCACTTTTCATCTCTACAAGCCCGTTCCGTCTGCCCTGCCGGGTATGACGAAGACTTACAAACTCCCCGCCGGGCGACTTCTTCTGCCGGCAGAACTGAGCGTTTTCCCCGTTTGTCTGCCATTCAAACTCTCCAGACGCATCTGGAACGGTGGGAACGGCATATCGATACCGTGCTCGCGGAAGCCTGCCAGAATCAACTGGTGGATTTCATGGCGCAGCGGCATACGGTGACCCATCTCGGCGGCATAGATACGCAGCTCAAAGATCTGGATCCCTTGCTGGAGATCGACCAGGAAGACTTCCGGTGCCGGGTTGTCGATCACCAGTGAGCAGCGGTGCGCGGCGGTCAGCAGGATCTGCGTCACCTCTTCGCTGTTCACATCGGACGGTGCCGGAATGGTCAGCACCACACGCGTCACGGAATCGGACAGCGACCAGTTGATGAACTGCTCGGTGATAAACGCTTTGTTCGGCACGATGATCTCTTTGCGATCCCAGTCGCTGATGGTGGTCGCGCGGGTATTGATCTTCGTTACGCTGCCGGTCAGATCGCGAATGGTCACCGTATCGCCAATACGAATCGGTTTTTCGAACAGGATGATCAGGCCGGAGATAAAGTTGGCGAAGATTTCCTGCAAGCCAAAGCCCAGACCAACACCGAGTGCCGCCACCAGCCATTGCAGTTTTGCCCACTCAATCCCAATCATCGAGAAGCCCACCAGACCGCCAATCAGCATCAGCAGGTACTTGGTGATGGTAGTGATGGCGTAGCCGGTACCCGGCGTGAGATCGAGGTGTTGCAGCAACGCCAGTTCGAGAAGCGCAGGCAGATTACGCACCAGTTGGGTGGTGATGATAAACACCAGAATGGCGATCAGCACCGCACCCAGCGTAATGGGCTCTAAACTTTCGACCCCCTGTACCGTAGAGGTGACGTCCCACAGCGAGATGTTTTCGAGGAAGCCGAATGCGGAATGAATTTCCGACCACAGCACAATGACCGACAGCAGGGCGATCAGCATCAGAATGGAACGTACCAGACGTAGCGACTGGGTGCTGATGGCGTCAAGGTCGACTTCGCTCTCGTCAACGTCAATGGTCCCTTCCAGGCTGGTTGAATGGGCTGGTTCCTCTTCGCCACGCGCGCGCTGGGCCAGCATTTCCGCGCGACGATGCTTGGCGCGGTCAAAGGCCAGTCTGCGGCGTTGAATGAGCATCCAGCGGCGAATGACGTGGTAAATCACCAGTAGCAGGAACCAGATGGCAACGGAGGTTTCCAGTCGCGCCAGCAGCGCCTGCGATGTCGCCAGATAACCCACGGCAGCCGCCAGTATCGCGACCACCGGTGCGCCAATCATCAGGTTCCACAGCATGCTGTTCACAATATTATCGCCGCTGCCCTCTTTATCGAGATAGAGCGGAATGCCGGCTTTTTTCAGGCTCAGGGTAACCAGCGCCAGCGCACCGCAAATCAGAATAAAGCACAGACGACCGAGTGAGCCGGAGAACTCACGATCGTTCAGATTATCGAACATGATGAGCGCCATGATCAGCGGCACAATAAGCCCGATACTCATCAGGTAATAACGCATTGCGCGTGACACGCGTTCGCGCGGCCAGCCGAAGTGGGCAATAAACAGGCCATTTGGCCGGGCAAACGCCGCACAAATCATCACGACCCACAGCAGCGGTACTGTCGCCGTGACGCCATCGCCTATCGCAACGGCAAGAGGATAAGGCCAGGCTTCGCGCAGTCCATATCCCAGCGTCATCCACAGTACCGGCAGCGGAGAGGCCACCAGTATCGACCAGAACACGGTACGCAGCGTGAGCCAGAAGTGGTCCTGCGTCACCTTGCCCACTCTGGCGGCGGAACGTTCCAGAAAACGGGTGAAGTGGCGACGTGAGTAAATACTGAAACCGACCAGAATCAACGCGCCAAACAGCGGTAGCAGGGTATCCCTGCTGGTCAGCATCATCAGACTGGCCTGACCTAACTGGCTGAAGGTGTCGAGTGAGATCAATCGACGCAGATCCTGCACGATATCTATCGGCCACGAGAAAGACATTGGGCGAACATCAGAGGTCCAGAACAGATAGCGGTGGGTCGCTTCGTTCACCTCTTTCAGCGCATCCTCAAGCTGACTATTGGACACTTTCAGTTTGGTCAGCTCGAGGATTAACGTGTCGCCGCCCTGTAACAACGAATTCAGCAGTTCGCGTTGGGTGCGCAGCTGCGCTTCAAGAATACGGTTTTGTTCCGCAGTGAGCGGTTGTCCGTCCGCCTGATGGAGCTGGCGCAGCTGAGGCTGTTTGTTGAGTTGATCTTCATAGCGCAGACGCTGGACGCGCAGTTGCGCCATTTCGGTATCCAGCTGCTGGGGTTTAGGCATTTCCGGCAGACGCGCCACCTGAGCGCGTAACGCTTCGCCCAACAGGTTAGACGAACCTAACCACTGCGACTGTTCGCGAAGTGTCGTTAATGCCTGACGTACCTGCTGAGTCTGACTGGCGGCCTGACGTTGCTGAGAGGCGACGAGATCCATGCGCTGAGCCTGCTGATTCAGCGCGGCTGACAGTTCCCGGTTCACTTTGAACTGGGCAACAATGTCCGGCGGTAAATCAGCGCTGTTCTCTGCCAGGAGCTCGGTGCTTTCCAGCGCGCGTTCAGCTTCACGCTGACGCTGGCTGTTGAGCTGATTGCGCAGAGCCTGTAAATACGCATCCAGTTGCTGACTCTGTTTTTCCGCCAGTTCGGAGCGCATACGCGCCAGTTCCTGACGGTTGTTAGCCGAAAGCTGCGCCAGCTCCAGCTCATCAACCAGCGCTTTCAGGCGGGCGGATTCCGCCTGCATACTGAAATTTTGTGCCTGGTTGAGCGGGGTGTTGCCGGTGGCGGTACCGATGCGGCGCTCAATCTCATTGAGCTGTCGACGGGCATCGGTTTGCTGCTGGGGCAGTTGGCTCAGCGAGTCGGCAATCTCACGGGCGCGCTCTTGCTCCTGCTGGGCCTGACGGCTTTTTTCCAGCAGTTGACTGCTAACCTGAAGGATTTCCTGATTCAGCGCATCGGTCGTCATGCCCGGCGACACGCTGCGGGGTTCATCGCGCAGGTTGGTTAACTGCGCGCGCAGACTGGCGGACATTTTCGGGAAGTTATCGATAACCTGCTGGTATTGCTGAACGCGCTCGAGAGAACCTTTGCGTTCATCAAGCGCGTTCAACGCAGACTGAAGGGCTTCGACGACATCGGGCTGGGCAGGCTTTGCGGATTTTGCCTGCTCCAGTTCCTGGGTGATTTGTTTGGCGTCGGGGGCGGTTGCAGCGTACGCCCCCAGGCTGAGGCACCAGGCCATCAGAAACGTTATAATCAGGCGCACAGCAGCTTCCCTCTACACGTCATCATTTAAGCGGCTTGATGCTTCTCGCATGATGCTATGTATGTATTAAGTTTCGTCTTTCTTATCGTCGACCAGCGGACTGGCGTCGTGCTCGGCGTTAATTTCTTCTTCCGGTAACGGTGCAGGTTCCGCTTCTGGCATCACAAACGTTTCGGTAGATATCGCCAGCGGCTGACCAATTTTGGTCACGGAAAGGCTTTCAAGCTGCTCGACCAGATTCACTTTGCCCGGTGCGAACAGATTGATTACGGTGGAACCCAGCTTGAAGCGGCCCATTTCCTGACCTTTCAGCAGTGCAACCGAACCTTCACTTTCGCCCGCAGGCCAGGTCCAGCGTTTGATCACGCCTTCGCGCGGCGGCGTGATGGTCCCTGCCCAGACGGTTTCGATACTGCCAACAATCGTAGCACCGACCAGAATTTGCGCCATTGGGCCAAACTCAGTATCGAACAGGCAGATAACACGTTCATTACGGGCAAACAGGTTTGGGACGTTCTGGGCGGTCAGATGGTTGACCGAGAACAGATCGCCCGGCACATAGATCATCTCACGCAGAATACCGTTGCACGGCATGTGTACGCGGTGGTAGTCGCGCGGTGACAGATAGGTGGTCACAAACGAACCGTTGCGGAAAAGATCCGCCATCAGGTAGTTGCCTGCCAGCAGGGCTTCCAGACTGTAGTTGTGGCCTTTAGCCTGCAGGAGCTTATCTTCTTCGATAGCGCCTAACTGGCTGATGACGCCGTCAGCCGGCATGACCAGTACGTTTGGATCGGTATTCAGCGGGCGAACGTCGTCACGCAGTGGACGGACAAAGAAATCATTGAATGAGCGGTAGCTGGCGGTATCCGGCTTCTGCGCTTCTTTCATATCGACCTTGTAGTACTTCACGAACAGATCGATAACCAGTTTAGTCAGCCATCCCGCTCGTTTGCTCGCGCCCCAGCCCGCCAGGCGAGTGAGCCATAGTTTCGGCAGAATGTATTGTAGCGAAAGTTTAAATGAGTTTAACAAGGTAGCCTCCAGGCCATTGTTTTATCGTTCCTGATCCGGCGTTCGCACCGGATCCTGAAAAAGGGGGACGATTCTAGCGATGCTTAGCTTAGTTGTCAGTCATCGGTATCAGAAAAGTTTTTACGCGTTTTTACCTGCGACATACTTTCAAGAATACGGTGATAATTTTCGAAACGGGTTTCCGCAATTTTCCCGTCTTCAACGGCAGCACGGATGGCGCAGCCTGGGTCTGCGTCGTGCTTACAGTCACGATATTTACACCGTCCCAGATAGTCATGAAATTCGACAAAGCCGTGGGTGATTTGTTCCGGCTCCAGGTGCCACAGACCGAACTCTCGCACGCCAGGGGAATCAATGACATCGCCGCCATGCGGGAAGTGATAGAGACGGGCAGCGGTGGTGGTGTGCTGTCCCAGACCGGAGTTGTCGGAAACATCGTTGGTAAGAATGGCTTTCTGCAGCCCCAGCAGCGCGTTGAGCAGGCTGGATTTGCCGACGCCGGACTGGCCAGCAAAGATGCTGATACGCCCTGTCAGCGCTTCTTCCAACGGTTTCAGACCATCCTGAGTATGGCTGGAGACCATCAGCACGCGATAACCGATATGACGATAGATATCCATCTGCTCATTCACAAAAGCGAGGCTTTCGTCATTCAGCAGATCGATTTTGTTGAGCACGATGATGGGTTCAACCTGCAATGTCTCGCAGGCCACCAGATACCTGTCGATAATATTGAGTGACAGCTCCGGTAAAATCGCGGAGACAATGACAATCTGGTCGATGTTGGCGGCAATCGGTTTTACGCCATCGTAAAAGTCCGGGCGCGTCAGTACCGAGGTACGTTCATGTACCGCCTCGACGATGCCTTTGACGTTGACACCTTCCGCCGCCGTTTTACCGGGACGCCAGACCACGCGGTCGCCGGTTACCAGCGAACGGATTGTGCGACGAATATTGCAGCGATGAATTTCACCGTCGGCAGATTCGACGTCGGCGTGCATGCCAAAACGGCTAATGACGATACCTTCAGCGGTCTCGCCAAACAGGTTGTCATCGTAGTCTGGCTTCTCCTTAGACGTTTTAAGACGACGCTGGTGATTAGCGTTCACGCGGCGCTGTTGGCCTTTGGAGAGTTTATTTTTACTCAATCGTACTGGCTCCTGGTCGCCCATGTTGGGCAAAACATCTATGATACACACAATTCTAGATGAGAGTAGTCACACTGAATGTGACGTATGAGGGGTGGAAAATAGCATGAGTGCCAATGAAAACAACCTGATTTGGATTGATCTTGAGATGACCGGTCTGGATCCCGAGCGCGATCGCATAATTGAAATCGCCACGCTGGTCACCGATGCCAACCTGAATATTCTGGCAGAAGGGCCGACCATCGCTGTTCATCAGTCCGATGAACAACTGGCGCTGATGGATGACTGGAACGTGCGTACCCATACCGGCAGCGGGCTGGTGGAACGTGTGAAGGCGAGCACGATGGGCGATCGCGAAGCGGAACTGGCGACGCTTGAGTTTCTGAAAGCGTGGGTGCCGGCGGGTAAGTCACCGATCTGCGGGAACAGCATTGGGCAGGATCGCCGCTTTTTGTTTAAGTACATGCCGGAACTGGAAGCGTATTTCCATTACCGCTACCTGGATGTGAGCACGCTGAAAGAGCTGGCGCGTCGCTGGAAACCCGAAATTCTGGACGGTTTGAGCAAGGAGGGATCGCATAAGGCGATGGACGATATCCGCGAGTCGGTGGCGGAACTGGCTTATTACCGTGAGAACTTTATAAAGTTGTAAGTTTGCTACCCGACAGGCTTGCACTGTCGGGTTTTTGTCGCTAAATTGTGCAGCCTGCTGCTTAATTAATCACTTGAACCTGATTTCAAAAAAATCGCTTTTAGAGGGGTTGCAGGCGGGAAGATTTCTCGTATAATGCGCCTCCCGTAACGACAGAGAATTACACGTTACGACAGCAACAAATTTGCGGGAATAGCTCAGTTGGTAGAGCACGACCTTGCCAAGGTCGGGGTCGCGAGTTCGAGTCTCGTTTCCCGCTCCAAAATTTGAAAGTGCTTGTTTAGCACAGACACACCTAATCGTAGGATTTCGAATTTCGACAAGGCAGTCAACGCCGTAGCGGTTCGAAAGACAAAGATTATGCGGGAATAGCTCAGTTGGTAGAGCACGACCTTGCCAAGGTCGGGGTCGCGAGTTCGAGTCTCGTTTCCCGCTCCAAAATTTGAAAGTGCTTGTTTAGCACGGACCACCCAATCGCAGGATTTCGAATTGCGACAAGGCGGCAAGAAAACGAATCCTTGAGAGCTTACAAAAGTAAGTGACTAAGGTGAGTGAAAGCAGCCAGCACCGTAGCGGTTCGGAAGACAAAGATTAAGCGGGAATAGCTCAGTTGGTAGAGCACGACCTTGCCAAGGTCGGGGTCGCGAGTTCGAGTCTCGTTTCCCGCTCCAAATTTCTTATCTCCAGAAAATCAACCACAGTACATTTTTGTATTGGGGTCATTTTATTTTGCCTTTGTCACATTCTTGTGAACAGAGTTATCCACAGCTTAAGATTTTTCTTTGGAATAATCAGATACTTCGCCGGGTGAATAGTTTTTCTTTAACTGTCTGAAATCATAGTTAAAATTAAGATTGCAAATTGTTAATGCGATCACTTGACGATTTTCTCGTTCTTGAATAGCAATGTGTTTTTATTTTTATTCACAGCCTGTGGAAGATTCAGGCGTCCCGCGGGAGTCCCCTCTCGATAGCGTTGACCAGTCGCCTTTGCTTCGGGGATTGCACGTCAACCACGCAGGCGTTTCGCTTCGCGATTTGCTGCGCGACAGCCCATTCAATATGCTCATCAAGAAGTGGGTGCTCACCCCGACGGCTTTCCAGCGCGGAAAGGGCGGCGTCACTCCAGGGGGCATTGCCGAGGGCGACAGCAATATTACGCAGCCAGCGCAGATGACCAATACGGCGAATAGCCGATCCTTCCGTAATTTTTAAAAACGTTGCTTCACTCCAGGCAAACAGCTCAATCAACTCGGGCGCATGAAGTGCCTTGCGTGGGCTGAAATCGTCTTCGCTGGTCAGGTATGAATAGCGGTTCCACGGACAGATCAACTGGCAGTCATCACAACCGTAGATCCGGTTGCCCATGAGTGGCCGCAGGGCTTCAGGGATCGCGCCTTCCAGTTCGATGGTGAGGTAAGAGATGCAGCGACGTGCATCCACCGTGTAAGGGGCAACAATTGCACCGGTCGGGCAGGTGGTGATGCAGGCGACGCATTTCCCGCATCCTTCCTCCACGGGATCGTCAACCGGCAGGGGTAAATCAATCAGTAACTCACCGAGAAAGAAAAACGACCCCGCTTCGCGGTTCAGGATGAGTGAGTGCTTACCTGTCCATCCAAGACCGGCTTTTTCCGCCAGCGGGCGCTCAAGTATGGGCGCAGAGTCGACAAAAGGTCTAAAATTCAGCGTGACACAATGCTGCTGAATCATCTCGCCCAGCTTTTTGAGGCGGTTACGTAAAAGCTTATGGTAGTCGCGCCCCAGGGCATAGCGACTGATGTAGCCCTGTGCGGGGTTTTTCAGCGTACTGGCAAACGCGGCGTGGGCGGGAAGATAGTTCATGCGCACGCTGATGACGCGTAGCGTGCCGGGCAACAGCTCATGGGGACGCGCGCGCATCATGCCGTGGCGCGCCATCCAGTCCATTTCGCCATGGTATTGTTTGTCCAGCCACGCCTGCAGTTTGGGTTCGGACTCGCTCAGGTCGGTATCGGTAATACCGACCTGCTGAAAGCCCAGTTCCAGCCCCCACTGCTTAATTTTTCGCACTAACTGATTGAGATCGAGGGGCTCTGACATGACGGACCATACAATGAAGAAAAACCCCATCAGTATACCACACTCCATCTGGCCCGCCGATGACATCAAACGACTGGAGCGAGAGGCCGCCGACGCGCTAGGGCTCACGCTGTTCGAGCTGATGCTGCGGGCGGGTGAGGCGGTGTTTGATGTGGCTCGAGAGTCCCGGCCTTATGCCCGGCGCTGGTTGGTGCTCTGCGGTCACGGTAATAACGGTGGCGATGGCTACGTGGTGGCGAGGCTGGCGAAGGCGGCTGGGATTCTGGTCACCTTGATAGCGCAGGAGAGCGACAAACCGCTCCCCGAGGAAGCCGCACAGGCGCGAGAGGCCTGGCTGAACGCAGGCGGTGTTATTCATTCCCCGGCGATCGCCTGGCCGGAAAATATCGACCTGATTATTGACGCGCTGTTAGGGACTGGGTTAACCCAGGCGCCGCGCGAACCGTTGTCTACGTTAATCGAACGGACAAACGCCCATCCTGCACCTGTTGTCTCGATAGACATACCTTCCGGGTTGCTGGCACAAACGGGAGCGACGCCCGGTGCGGTCATCAGGGCCGAACGCACGGTTACCTTTATCGTCCTGAAACCGGGCCTGCTGACAGGAAAAGCCCGTGATGTCACCGGGCGCGTCCATTTTAATTCGCTAGGACTGGACGACTGGCTGGCGGGGCAGGATGCGCCGATTCAACGCTTCGACGCCTCGCAACTTGCGCACTGGCTCTCTCCGCGTCGTGCAACGTCGCATAAAGGCGATCACGGTCGGCTGGTGGTGATTGGCGGCGATCACGGTACGGCAGGCGCGATTCGGCTGGCTGGCGAAGCGGCGCTGCGTGCCGGGGCGGGACTGGTACGCGTGCTGACGCGCAGCGAGAATATCGCCCCGCTGTTGACCGCTCGTCCCGAACTGATGGTGCATGAGCTGACGCCGCAGTCCCTTGACGAAAGCCTCGCATGGGCGGATGTCATCATCATTGGTCCTGGGCTTGGACAGGCGGAGTGGGGCAAAAAAGCGCTGCAAAAAGTCGAGAATTTTCGTAAACCGATGCTCTGGGACGCGGATGCGTTGAACCTGCTGGCAATCAACCCCGATAAACGTCACAATCGCGTCATCACACCGCACCCGGGAGAAGCCGCGCGGTTACTGGGGTGTTCTGTCGCAGAAATTGAAAGCGATCGCTTACATTCTGCTCAGCGTCTGGTAAAACGTTACGGAGGTGTTGCGGTGTTGAAAGGGGCGGGAACGGTAGTTGCCGCACAACCAGAGGCATTGGGAATTGTCGATGTCGGGAACGCGGGCATGGCCAGCGGCGGCATGGGCGATGTGCTCTCCGGTATTATTGGCGCATTGCTCGGACAGAAGCTTACCCCGTATGATGCAGCCTGTGCTGGCAGCGTGGCCCACGGTGCGGCGGCAGATGTTCTGGCGGCGAGCGTAGGTATGCGCGGTATGTTGGCAACCGATCTTTTTTCCACGCTACAGCGTATTGTTAACCCTGATGTGATTGACGTTTATCATGATGAATCGAGTAATTCCGCTACCTGACGAACAGGCAACATTAGACCTGGGACAACGGGTAGCCAAGGCCTGCAATGGCGCGACCGTTATCTACCTCTACGGTGATTTAGGTGCGGGTAAAACCACCTTTAGTCGGGGATTCCTGCAGGCGTTAGGCCATTCCGGTAATGTAAAAAGTCCAACCTATACGCTGGTCGAACCCTATTCTCTCGATAACCTGATGGTCTATCACTTCGATCTGTATCGTCTTGCCGATCCCGAGGAACTCGAATTTATGGGGATCCGCGATTATTTTGCCAACGATGCCATTTGCCTGGTGGAATGGCCACAACAGGGTAAAGGTGTACTCCCGGACCCGGATGTCGAAATACACATAGATTACCAGGCGCAAGGTCGTGAGGCGCGCATCAGTGCTGTCTCCTCATCAGGTGATTTGTTGCTGGCGCGTTTAGCCGGTTAACCTTAAAGGTGGCGGGATGATTTATCGCATCAGAAATGGGTTGGTGGCTATGCTGGTTCTGCTGTGCGCGCAGGCCGGGGCTGCCAGCCTCTCCGATATACAGGTCTCCAACGGCGATCGGCAGGCGCGTATTACGCTCAGCTTTATTGGCGATCCTGATTATGCCTTTTCCCATGAAGGCAAACGTACCGTTGCGTTGGATATTAAGCAAACGGGGGTCATTCAGGGGCTTCCGCTGATGTTCAGCGGTAACAACCTGGTGAAGACCATTCGTTCCGGTACGGCGAAAGATCCGCAGTCACTACGACTGGTGGTGGATTTAACTGAAAATGGGAAGACCGAGGCGGTAAAACGGCAGAATGGCGGAAATTACACGGTGGTCTTTACCATTAACGCCGATACCCCCCCTCCGCCCCCTCCTGCGCCCGTTGTCGCTAAACGCGTGGAGACGCCGGTGGTGACGCCACGTCCGAGTGAACCTGCACGCAATCCGTTTAAAGCCAGTGACGATCGAACCACCGCCGTGACCAGTAGCAATACGGCAACACGCCCTGCGGCCAGGGCGACATCCAGCAGTGGTGACAAAGTGGTGATCGCCATCGATGCCGGGCACGGCGGACAGGACCCCGGCGCGATTGGTCCTGGCGGCACGCGAGAGAAAAATGTCACTATCGCGGTGGCCCGTAAACTGCGCACATTACTCAATGCCGACCCGATGTTTAAAGGCGTGTTAACCCGCGATGGGGATTATTTTATCTCCGTGATGGGGCGTTCCGACGTGGCGCGAAAGCAAAACGCCAACTTCCTGGTGTCAATTCACGCCGATGCTGCGCCCAACCGAAGCGCCACCGGTGCTTCCGTATGGGTGCTGTCGAACCGGCGCGCCAACAGCGAAATGGCGAACTGGCTGGAAGAACATGAAAAACAGTCAGAGTTGCTGGGCGGTGCGGGGGATGTGCTGGCAAACAGCCAGTCCGATCCTTACTTAAGCCAGGCGGTGCTGGATTTGCAGTTCGGCCATTCCCAACGCGTAGGGTATGATGTGGCAACCAACATGTTAGGCCAGCTCGAACGGATTGGTTCACTGCACAAACGGCGTCCTGAGCATGCCAGCCTGGGCGTTCTGCGCTCGCCGGATATTCCGTCGGTGCTGGTGGAGACCGGCTTTATCAGTAATCACAGTGAAGAACGTCTGTTGGCGAGCGATGCGTATCAGCAGCAGCTTGCCGACGCGATCTACAAAGGGCTGCGTAACTACTTCCAGGCGCATCCGATGCAGTCGGCCCCGCAGGGAAGCGCGGCGCAAACCGCGAGCGCCGCGACGCCGGGTGAGTCGTTGATCAACTAAGGAATTTGCATGCCGATTCAGGTGTTACCGCCACAACTGGCGAACCAGATTGCCGCAGGTGAGGTGGTTGAACGACCTGCATCGGTGGTCAAAGAGCTGGTGGAAAACAGTCTCGATGCCGGGGCGACGCGGATCGATATTGATATCGAGCGCGGCGGCGCGAAGCTTATCCGCATTCGTGACAACGGCTGTGGGATCAAGAAAGATGAACTGGCGCTGGCGTTGGCGCGTCATGCCACCAGTAAAATCGCGTCGCTTGACGATCTGGAAGCGATCATCAGCCTCGGTTTTCGCGGCGAAGCGCTGGCGAGTATCAGTTCGGTGTCTCGCCTGACGCTCACATCGCGCACTGAAGAGCAGCAGGAAGCCTGGCAAGCCTACGCCGAAGGGCGCGATATGGATGTGACGGTCAAACCGGCCGCACATCCGGTAGGGACCACGCTGGAAGTGCTCGATCTGTTCTATAACACTCCCGCCCGGCGCAAGTTTATGCGCACCGAGAAAACCGAATTCAACCATATTGACGAGATCATTCGACGCATTGCGCTGGCGCGTTTTGATGTGACGATCAACTTGTCGCACAACGGCAAAATGGTGCGTCAGTACCGTGCGGTAGCGAAAGACGGGCCGCAAGAGCGTCGTCTGGGGGCCATTTGCGGCACGCCGTTTCTTGAGCAGGCGCTGGCGATTGAGTGGCAGCATGGCGATCTGACCTTACGCGGCTGGGTCGCCGATCCCAATCACACCACGACGGCGCTGGCGGAAATTCAGTACTGCTACGTTAACGGACGTATGATGCGCGACAGGCTGATCAACCATGCGATTCGTCAGGCGTGTGAAGATAAGTTGGGTGCCGATCAGCAGCCCGCGTTTGTGCTGTATCTCGAGATTGACCCGCATCAGGTGGATGTCAACGTGCATCCGGCCAAGCACGAAGTGCGTTTTCATCAGTCGCGCCTGGTGCATGACTTTATCTACCAGGGTGTACTGAGTGTGCTGCAACAGCAGCTTGAATCGCCATTACCACTGGAAGCCGAAGGTGAGCCTGCGCCCCGACACGTTCCCGAAAACCGCGTGGCCGCCGGGCGTAACCATTTTGCCGAGCCGGCGCCGGTGCGTGAACCTACGGCACCACGCTACGCCTCCGCGCCGTCAGCGGGCAGTAGCGCTCCGCGCCCGACAGCGGCAAGCTGGCCGCATGCCCAACCGGGCTACCAGAAACAGCAGGGCGAAGTGTATCGCCAGCTCCTGCAAACGCCGACGGCGGCGACAAAATCGCCCGCGGCGGAACCTGCGGTGTCAGCACTGGCGGGACACAGTCAGAGCTTCGGTCGCGTGCTCACTATCGTTGGCAACGACTGCGCGCTGCTGGAACGCGAAGGGAACATTTACCTGCTGGCGCTGCCCGTTGCAGAACGCTGGTTGCGTCAGGCGCAGCTCTCTGCGCAAGAGGGAAAGGTCTGTGCCCAGCCGTTGTTGATTCCGCTGCGGCTAAAAGTCTCTGCGGATGAAAAGGTCGCGCTGGAAAACGCGCAGGGCGCGCTGGTGGAATTAGGGATTGAATTTCAGGCAGATGCCCAGCATGTGACCATTCAAGCGGTGCCTTTACCCTTACGCCAACAAAATTTACAAATCTTGATTCCTGAACTGATAGGCTACCTGACGCAGCAGCCAGCGCTTGAACCTGGCAATCTGGCGCAGTGGATTGCGCGTAATCTGATGAGCGAGCATGCGCAGTGGACAATGGCTCAGGCCATTACCCTGTTGGCTGATGTGGAGCGGCTTTGCCCGCAGCTCGTGAAGGCACCGCCGGGTGGTCTGTTGCAACCTGTTGATTTACATACGGCGATGAATGCCCTGAAACATGAGTGATATCAGTAAGGCGAGCCTGCCAAAGGCAATTTTCTTGATGGGGCCAACGGCCTCGGGCAAAACAGCGCTAGCGATTGAATTGCGTAAAGTTTTGCCAGTAGAGTTGATAAGCGTTGATTCCGCCCTTATTTACAAAGGGATGGATATCGGGACGGCGAAACCGGACGCTGAAGAGTTAAAAGTGGCTCCGCACCGATTGCTGGATATTCGCGATCCGTCGCAGGCGTATTCTGCCGCGGATTTCCGCTGCGATGCGCTGGCGCAGATGAGTGAGATCACTGCGGCGGGGCGTATTCCGCTGTTAGTGGGCGGTACGATGTTGTATTTCAAGGCATTGCTGGAAGGTCTCTCGCCGTTACCGTCGGCAGACCCGCAGGTCAGGGCCAAAATTGAGCAACAGGCGGCTGAGCTTGGGTGGGATGCGTTGCACCAGCAGTTGCAGACAATCGATCCGGTTGCTGCTGCGCGTATTCATCCGAATGATCCGCAAAGACTTTCCCGGGCACTGGAAGTTTTTTTCATTTCGGGTAAAACTTTAACGGAACTGACGCAAACGTCAGGTGATGCTTTACCGTACCAGGTGCATCAGTTTGCTATCGCCCCAGCGAGCCGTGAGCTATTGCATCAACGCATCGAGCAGCGTTTTCATCAGATGTTGGCTTCAGGATTTGAAGCAGAAGTTCGGGCGCTCTTTGCCCGCGGAGATTTGCATACGGACTTGCCTTCCATTCGTTGTGTGGGATATCGCCAGATGTGGTCATACCTTGAAGGCGAAATATCATACGATGAAATGGTTTATAGAGGTGTTTGCGCCACGAGGCAGTTGGCAAAGCGCCAGGTAACCTGGTTGCGCGGTTGGGAAGGGGCGCACTGGCTTGACAGTGAGAAACCTGAGCAGGCGCGGAACGAAGTATTACAGGTTGTTGGTGCTATCGCGAACTGAATGTGTACAATTAAGGCGTATCGTGCGCAATTTTCAGAATCGAAAGATTCAAAGTACAAATAAGCATATAAGGAAAAGAGAGAATGGCTAAGGGGCAATCTTTACAAGATCCGTTCCTGAACGCACTGCGTCGGGAACGTGTTCCAGTTTCTATTTATTTGGTGAATGGTATTAAGCTGCAAGGTCAAATCGAGTCTTTTGATCAGTTTGTGATCCTGTTGAAAAACACGGTCAGCCAGATGGTTTATAAGCACGCGATTTCTACTGTTGTCCCGTCTCGCCCGGTTTCTCATCACAGTAACAATGCCGGTGGCGGTACCAGCAGTAACTATCATCACGGTAGCAGCGCGCAGGGTTCTGCTGCGCAACAGGACAGCGAAGAGACCGAATAAGGTTTTTGACTGTTTTACACACGGGGAGCCAGAATTTCTGCGTTCCCCGCTGATCTATATCGAGGGGTTGACGCTTGTTTGACCGTTATGACGCCGGTGAGCAGGCGGTACTGGTACACATCTATTTTTCGCAAGACAAAGATATGGAAGATCTCCAGGAGTTTGAGTCTCTGGTCTCTTCCGCCGGTGTCGAAGCAATGCAGGTGATTACCGGTAGCCGTAAAGCACCGCACCCGAAGTACTTTGTTGGTGAAGGTAAAGCCGTTGAAATTGCGGAAGCCGTAAAAGCGACAGGCGCTGCCGTCGTATTATTCGATCATGCATTGAGCCCGGCCCAGGAGCGAAACCTGGAGCGCCTGTGTGAGTGTCGTGTTATCGACCGCACCGGCCTTATCTTAGACATTTTTGCGCAACGTGCACGTACCCATGAGGGGAAATTGCAGGTTGAGCTGGCGCAGTTGCGCCATCTGGCTACGCGTCTTGTCCGTGGCTGGACCCACCTCGAAAGACAGAAAGGCGGGATTGGTTTGCGCGGTCCGGGTGAAACCCAGCTCGAAACCGACCGTCGTTTATTGCGAAACCGTATATTGCAGATCCAGTCGCGCCTGGAAAAAGTTGAAAAGCAACGTGAGCAGGGGCGACAGTCGCGCATTAAGGCGGATGTCCCGACCGTCTCGTTGGTGGGATATACCAACGCCGGAAAATCCACCCTTTTCAACCAGATAACCGAAGCCAGGGTCTATGCGGCAGATCAACTGTTTGCCACTCTGGATCCGACGCTGCGACGCATTGACGTGGCGGATGTCGGGGAAACTGTGCTGGCGGATACCGTTGGATTTATCCGCCATCTTCCGCACGATCTGGTGGCGGCGTTTAAAGCGACCCTCCAGGAAACGCGTCAGGCGACGCTGTTGCTGCATGTGGTTGATGCAGCGGACGTGCGTGTGCAGGAAAACATCGACGCAGTGGATACGGTTCTCAAAGAGATCGATGCTCACGAGATCCCGTCCCTGATGGTGATGAACAAGATCGATATGCTGGATGACTTTGAACCGCGTATCGACCGGGATGAAGAGAACAAACCGATCCGTGTCTGGCTTTCCGCGCAGACAGGGGTTGGGATACCACAGCTTTTTCAGGCTTTGACGGAGCGACTTTCCGGCGAGGTGGCGCAGCACACGTTGCGTTTGCCGCCGCAGGAAGGGCGTCTGAGAAGCCGTTTTTATCAGCTTCAGGCAATAGAAAAAGAGTGGATGGAGGATGACGGTAGCGTAAGTCTGCAAGTTCGCCTGCCGATCGTTGACTGGCGTCGCCTCTGTAAACAAGAACCGGCACTGAAAGACTATGTTGTCTGACCTGACGGATATGGCCTGAAGATTTTTTCGCCTCTGTACCTTGTGGATGTTGTGCGTCAGGAAGGCGGCAAGTCCTGAAGGCCCCTGGAATATAGTCAACTATGTGACTGGGGTTGAGGGATGTAGCCAACGCATCTGTAGCGCAAAAGACACAGGTATAGCATCGCATAACAAATATGGAGCACAAACATGGCGTGGAATCAGCCCGGTAATAACGGACAAGACCGCGACCCGTGGGGAAGCAGCAAACCAGGCGGCAACTCTGAGGGAAATGGAAACAAAGGTGGTCGCGAGCAGGGGCCACCTGATCTCGATGACATCTTTCGCAAACTGAGTAAAAAACTCGGTGGTCTGGGGGGCGGTAAAGGTACCGGCTCTGGCGGCGGAAGCTCATCGCAAGGCCCGCGTCCGCATCTGGGCGGGCGTGTCGTCACCATCGCGGCGGCAGCTATCGTCATTATTTGGGCGGCAAGCGGTTTCTACACCATCAAAGAAGCAGAACGCGGCGTGGTGACACGCTTCGGTAAGTTCAGCCATCTGGTTGAACCGGGCCTGAACTGGAAGCCAACGTTTATCGACGAGGTTACGCCGGTGAACGTGGAAGCCGTCCGCGAACTGGCCGCTTCCGGTGTGATGCTGACCTCGGATGAGAACGTCGTGCGCGTTGAGATGAACGTGCAGTACCGTATCACCGATCCGCAGAAATATCTGTTCAGCGTGACCAGCGCAGATGACAGTCTGCGTCAGGCGACCGACAGCGCACTGCGTGGCGTAATCGGTAAATACACCATGGACCGTATCCTGACCGAAGGGCGTACCGTTATTCGTAGCGATACCCAGCGTGAACTGGAAGAGACCATTCGTCCGTACAACATGGGTATTACCCTGCTGGACGTCAACTTCCAGGCAGCGCGTCCGCCGGAAGAGGTGAAAGCGGCGTTTGACGATGCAATTGCTGCACGTGAGAACGAACAGCAGTACATCCGTGAAGCGGAAGCGTATACCAACGAAGTTCAGCCGCGTGCGAACGGTCAGGCACAGCGTATCCTCGAAGAGGCACGTGCCTACAGAACGCAAACCATCCTGGAAGCACAGGGTGAAGTGGCGCGCTTTGCTAAGATCCTGCCGGAATATAAAGCCGCACCGCAGATTACTCGCGAGCGTCTGTATATCGAGACGATGGAAAAAGTGTTGAGCCATACTCGCAAAGTGTTGGTTAACGACAAAGGTGGCAACCTGATGGTTCTGCCATTGGATCAGATGCTGAAAGGCGCGAGCACGCCAGCGGCAAAGAGCGATAGCGGTTCAAACCTGCTGCGCCTGCCTTCCACGTCTTCTTCCAGCAGCACCGGAGCAAGCAACACCTCGTCCACCAGTCAGGGCGATATTATGGACCAACGCCGCGCCAACGCGCAGCGTAACGACTACCAGCGTCAGGGGGAATAACGATGCGTAAGTCAGTTATTGCGATTATCATCATCGTGCTGGTAGTGCTGTACACCTCTATTTTCGTGGTGAAAGAAGGTGAGCGCGGAATCAAGTTCCAGTTCAGCAGCGTCGTGCGCGATGCTGACAAAAAACCGTTGATTTATGAGCCTGGTCTGCACTTTAAGGTTCCCTTTATTCAGTCGGTGAAAATGCTCGATGCGCGTATCCAGACGATGGATAACCAGGCCGATCGCTTTGTCACCAAAGAGAAGAAAGACCTGATTGTCGACTCTTACATCAAGTGGCGCATCAGCGATTTCAGCCGTTACTTCCTGGCGACGGGCGGCGGCGATATTTCTCAGGCTGAAGTGTTGTTGAAACGTAAGTTCTCTGACCGTTTGCGTTCTGAGATTGGTCGTCTGGATGTGAAAGACATCGTGACTGACTCCCGTGGTCGTCTCACCCTGGAAGTTCGTGACGCGCTGAACTCTGGTTCTGCCGGAACGGAAGACGAAGTGGCGACGCCAGCCGCGGATAACGCGATTGCGGAAGCCGCTGAGCGCGTGACCGCAGAAACCAATGGTAAAGTGCCGGTGATCAACCCGAACAGTATGGCGGCGCTGGGGATCGAAGTTGTCGACGTACGGATCAAGCAGATCAACCTGCCGACCGAAGTGTCTGAAGCGATCTACAATCGTATGCGCGCTGAGCGTGAAGCGGTAGCGCGTCGTCACCGTTCACAAGGTCAGGAAGAAGCGGAAAAACTGCGCGCGACAGCCGACTATGAAGTGACCAAAACGCTGGCGGAAGCTGAGCGTCAGGGTCGTATCATGCGCGGTGAAGGGGATGCTGAAGCGGCGAAACTGTTTGCCGATGCGTTCAGCCAGGATCCTGACTTCTACGCCTTTATTCGTAGCCTGCGTGCTTACGAGAAGAGCTTCGAAGGCAATCAGGATGTCATGATCATGAGCCCGGACAGCGATTTCTTCCGCTACATGAAGACACCGAGCACCGCAACGCGATAATATCGTTCCAACGGTTTTAGGTTAGACGCATAAAACCACCGGCATCCTCAGGGATGCGGTGGTTTTCTTTTTTATAAGGACGTCCAATGAACTCAACAATCTGGTTGGCACTTGCCCTGGTGTTAGTGCTTGAGGGTTTAGGCCCGATGCTCTATCCGCGAGCATGGAAGAAGATGATTTCTGCCATGACGCAGTTGCCCGAAAATACGTTACGTCGTTTTGGCGGCGGACTTGTGGTTGCGGGCGTTGTGGTCTACTACATGTTGAGGAAAACGATTGGCTGATCAAAAAGTGTGCGAAATTAGCTGATTTTTGCATGCAAAAAGTGCTGTATATCTGAAAAAGCGATGGTAGAATCCATTTTTAAGCAAACGGTGATTTTGAAAAATGGGTAACAACGTCGTCGTACTGGGCACCCAATGGGGTGACGAAGGTAAAGGAAAGATCGTCGATCTTCTGACTGAACGGGCTAAATATGTTGTACGCTACCAGGGCGGTCACAACGCAGGCCATACTCTCGTAATCAACGGTGAAAAAACCGTCCTCCATCTTATTCCATCAGGTATTCTCCGTGAGAACGTCATCAGCATCATCGGTAACGGTGTTGTGCTGTCTCCGGCTGCATTGATGAAAGAGATGAAAGGACTGGAAGATCGTGGTGTTCCTGTTCGCGAGCGTCTGCTGCTGTCTGAAGCGTGCCCGCTGATTCTGGACTACCACGTTGCGCTGGATAACGCGCGTGAGAAAGCTCGTGGCGCGAAAGCGATCGGCACTACCGGTCGTGGTATCGGGCCGGCTTACGAAGACAAAGTCGCACGTCGTGGTCTGCGCGTTGGCGACCTGTTCGACAAAGCCACGTTCGCTGAAAAACTGAAAGAAGTGATGGAATATCACAACTTCCAGTTGGTTAACTTCTACAAAGTTGACGCGGTTGACTACCAGAAAGTGCTGGATGATGTGATGGCGATTGCCGACATCCTGACCGCAATGGTAGTTGATGTTTCCGATCTTCTGGACCAGGCGCGCAAGCGTGGCGATTTCGTCATGTTCGAAGGTGCGCAGGGGACACTGCTGGATGTTGACCACGGTACTTATCCGTACGTAACCTCCTCTAACACCACTGCAGGTGGCGTGGCGACCGGTTCAGGTCTGGGTCCGCGTTACGTGGATTACGTTCTGGGCATCATCAAGGCTTACTCCACTCGCGTGGGTGCGGGTCCGTTCCCGACTGAGCTGTTTGATGATATCGGTGAGTTCCTGTGCAAGCAGGGTAACGAATACGGTGCCACTACCGGTCGTCGTCGTCGTACCGGCTGGCTGGACTCCGTTGCTGTGCGCCGTGCGGTACAGATCAACTCCCTGTCGGGCTTCTGCCTGACCAAACTGGACGTACTGGACGGTTTGAAAGAGGTGAAAATCTGTGTCGCTTATCGTATGCCGGATGGCCGTGAAGTGACCACGACACCGCTGGCGGCTGACAATTGGGAAGGTATCGAGCCGATTTACGAAACCATGCCGGGCTGGTCTGAATCCACCTTTGGCGTGAAAGAGCGTAGCGGTTTGCCGCAGGCAGCGCTGAACTACATTAAGCGTATCGAAGAACTGACCGGTGTACCGATTGATATTATTTCTACCGGCCCGGATCGTACTGAGACCATGATTCTGCGCGACCCGTTCGACGCATAATTTGGGTTCGTGGCGCAGTGCCTGATGGCGCTGCGCTTATCAGGTCTACAGAGTGTAGTAGGCCGGATAAGACGCAAAGCGTCGCCATCCGGCTTAATCGTGCGTTAAATCCTCGCTTTTTCCTTCCCGAGTGAAATAAATTGGCAGTCGGACAGATGGCTGGTTTATCATCAATATATAAGATGTATCCCGTTCCCCCCTTTTCCCTGAGGTCGATGTGCAGTTAACGAGTTTCACCGATTACGGACTACGAGCGCTAATCTATATGGCGTCACTCCCGGAGGGTCGCATGACCAGTATTTCGGAGGTGACGGATGTCTACGGCGTTTCCCGTAATCATATGGTCAAAATAATCAATCAACTTAGCCGGGCGGGCTTTGTGACTGCTATTCGGGGGAAAAATGGTGGGATCCGCTTAGGTAAAGCCGCGAATACCATTCGGATTGGCGATGTCGTGCGCGAACTCGAACCGCTGTCGTTGGTGAACTGTAGCAGCGAGTTTTGCCACATTACCCCTGCCTGTCGACTCAAACAGGCACTTTCTAAGGCCGTGCAAAGTTTTCTTACGGAACTGGATAACTACACGCTTGCCGATTTGGTTGAAGAAAATCAACCGCTTTATAAATTATTGCTGGTGGAATAATGAAGTCCGCAGTATTTCGCGTCGTATCACAGCGGCAACTGAGCGAATCCCCACGCGCTTACAAAAGCAAGTGACTGGGGAGAGCAAAAGCAGCCAACAAAGAGACGGCGAGAAAGACGACGGAATTCCACCGGAGCTGACAATGGAGGAACCTCAATGTCACAAGATCCTTTCCAGGAACGCGAAGCTGAAAAGTACGAAAATCCTATCCCAAGCCGGGAATTTATCCTCGAACATTTAACAAAACGTGAAAAACCGGCCAGCCGTGATGAGCTGGCTGTGGAACTGAACATTGAAGGCGAAGAACAGCAGGAAGCCCTGCGCCGTCGTCTGCGCGCGATGGAGCGTGACGGACAGCTGGTCTTCACCCGTCGTCAGTGCTATGCGCTGCCGGAACGTCTCGATCTGCTGAAAGGTACCGTTATTGGCCACCGTGATGGCTACGGCTTTCTGCGCGTCGAAGGACGTAAAGACGATTTATATCTCTCCAGCGAGCAGATGAAAACCTGCATCCATGGCGATCAGGTGCTGGCGCAACCGCTGGGTGCAGATCGTAAAGGCCGCCGCGAAGCGCGTATCGTACGCGTGCTGGTGCCGAAAACCAGCCAGATTGTCGGTCGTTACTTCACCGAGGCAGGCGTGGGCTTTGTCGTTCCGGATGACAGTCGCCTGAGCTTCGATATTCTGATCCCGCCGGAAGAGGTGATGGGCGCCCGCATGGGATTTGTGGTGGTGGTTGAACTCACCCAGCGTCCGACGCGCCGCACCAAAGCGGTAGGTAAAATCGTTGAAGTGCTGGGCGATAACATGGGTACCGGTATGGCTGTCGATATGGCGCTACGGACCCATGAAATCCCGTACATCTGGCCTGCCGCCGTTGAAAAACAGGTTGCCAGTCTGAAAGAAGAGGTGCCTGAAGAGGCAAAAGTCGGTCGTGTGGATTTACGCGATTTACCGTTAGTCACCATCGACGGCGAAGACGCCCGCGACTTTGACGATGCGGTCTATTGCGAGAAGAAACGCGGTGGCGGCTGGCGTTTGTGGGTGGCCATTGCCGACGTGAGCTATTACGTGCGTCCGCCGACGCCACTGGACCAGGAAGCGCGTAATCGCGGGACGTCCGTGTACTTCCCGTCGCAGGTGGTACCGATGCTGCCGGAAGTGCTCTCCAACGGCCTGTGCTCACTGAACCCGCAGGTTGACCGCCTGTGCATGGTCTGCGAAATGACCGTGTCGACCAAAGGACGTCTGACAGGGTATAAATTCTACGAAGCGGTGATGAGCTCGCACGCGCGTCTGACCTATACCAAGGTCTGGCATATATTGCAGGGCGATCAAGAGTTGCGCGAGCAGTATGCGCCGCTGGTTACGCATATCGAAGAACTGCACAATCTTTACAAGGTGCTGGATAAAGCCCGTGAAGAGCGCGGCGGTATCTCGTTTGAAAGTGAAGAAGCGAAGTTCATTTTCAACGCGGAACGTCGTATTGAGCGGATTGAGCAAACCCAGCGTAACGATGCGCACAAGCTGATTGAAGAGTGCATGATTCTGGCAAACATCTCGGCGGCGCGTTTCGTTGAGAAGGCCCAGGAGCCTGCGCTGTTCCGTATTCACGACAAGCCGACCACCGAGGCTATCACCTCCTTCCGTTCCGTTCTGGCGGAACTGGGGCTGGAACTGCCGGGCGGTAACAAGCCGGAACCACGTGACTACGCGGAACTGCTGGAATCGGTTGCCGATCGTCCCGATGCCGAAATGTTGCAAACTATGCTACTGCGCTCGATGAAGCAGGCGATTTACGATCCGGAAAACCGCGGTCACTTTGGTCTGGCGCTGCAACAGTATGCGCACTTTACGTCGCCAATCCGTCGTTACCCGGATCTCTCGCTGCACCGCGCCATTAAGTATCTGCTGGCGAAAGAGCAGGGTCATAAGGGCAACACCACCGAGACCGGCGGTTATCACTATTCGATGGAAGAGATGCTGCAACTGGGCCAGCACTGTTCGATGACCGAACGTCGTGCGGATGAAGCAACCCGTGACGTTGCTGACTGGCTGAAGTGCGACTTCATGCTGGATCAGGTTGGCAATGTCTTTAAAGGCGTGATTGCCAGCGTCACCGGCTTTGGCTTCTTTGTACGTCTGGACGAGCTGTTTATTGATGGTCTGGTGCATGTCTCTTCGCTTGATAACGACTACTACCGTTTTGACCAGGTGGGGCAGCGCCTGACCGGCGAATCCAGCGGTCAGACTTACCGTCTTGGCGATCGCGTGGAAGTGCGCGTAGAAGCGGTCAATATGGATGAGCGCAAGATCGACTTCAGCCTGATCTCCAGCGAACGAGCACCGCGTAATGAAGGTAAAACGGCGCGCGAAAGAGCGAAAAAAGGCGATGCGGGTAAAAAAACCGGGCGTCGTCGTCAGGTCGGCAAAAAAGTGAACTTTGAGCCTGACAGCGCTTTCCGCGGCGAGAAGAAAGGCAAGGCCGGGGCTAAGCCTGCGGCTGAGAAGAAAGGCGATAAAAAAGCGAAAAAGCCATCGACAAAAACGCTTAAAATCGCAGCAGCCACGAAAGCAAAACGCGCCGCGAAAAAGAAAGACGCGCAGTAAGCCACACAGTGTAAGCCGGGGACGCATAGCGTCACCCGGCATGATTAACTATTAACGAGTAATTTCATGAGTGAAATGATTTACGGCATCCATGCGGTGCAGGCCCTGCTGGAGCGTGCTCCTGAACGTTTTCAGGATGTCTTTATTCTCAAAGGCCGTGAAGATAAGCGCCTGCTGCCGCTGATTCACGCCCTCGAAGCGCAGGGTGTGGTCATCCAACTGGCGAACCGTCAGTTTCTGGATGAGAAAAGCGAAGGGGCCGTACATCAGGGCATCATCGCCCGCGTGAAGCCGGGCCGTCAGTATCAGGAAAACGATCTGCCGGATCTGATCGCCTCACTGGATCAACCTTTCCTGCTGATCCTGGATGGCGTGACCGACCCGCATAACCTCGGTGCCTGTTTGCGTAGCGCCGATGCCGCCGGCGTCAATGCGGTGATTGTGCCGAAAGATCGTTCTGCCCAACTGAATGCCACAGCGAAGAAAGTCGCCTGCGGCGCAGCGGAAAGCGTTCCGTTGATCCGGGTGACTAACCTGGCGCGTACCATGCGTATGTTGCAGGAAGAGAATATCTGGATTGTCGGCACGGCGGGTGAAGCTGACCATACCCTCTATCAGAGTAAAATGACGGGGCGTATGGCGCTGGTGATGGGGGCAGAAGGTGAGGGAATGCGTCGTCTGACGCGTGAACATTGTGACGAACTGATCAGCATTCCGATGGCCGGTAGCGTCTCATCACTTAACGTTTCTGTCGCCACAGGTATCTGTCTGTTCGAGGCCGTTCGCCAGCGTAGCTAATGTCGTATCCCCGAAGCCATCCAGCAGGATGGCTTTTTTGTGCCCTCCTTTCCAGGCATTCTCCGCTCAGACTGACCATACTTACTGAGATGCCATTGAAGGAGGGAAACATAATGCATTGGCAAACTCACACCGTTTTTAATCAGCCGTTACCCCTGAATAACAGTAATCTGTTCCTGTCTGATGGTGCGCTCTGCGAAGCGGTGGCGCGCGAGGGGGCGGGCTGGGACAGCGAACTTCTCGCCAGTATCGGTCAACAACTCGGCACCGCCGAATCTCTTGAACTGGGACGGCTGGCAAACGCCTGGCCGCCGGAGCTGCTGCGTTACGACCCTCGGGGGCAGCGACTGGACGACGTTCGCTTCCATCCCGCATGGCACCTGCTGATGCAGGGGTTGTGTACCAACCGTGTACATAACCTGCCCTGGGAGGAGGAGGCGCGCGCCGGATCGTTTGTTGCCCGGGCCGCGCGCTTTATCTTGCATGCGCAGGTGGAAGCCGGGACGCTCTGCCCCATCACCATGACCTTCGCCGCCACGCCGCTGTTGCAGCAGATGTTGCCCGCTACGTTTGCCGACTGGCAAACGCCTCTGCAAAGCGATCGCTATGATTCGCACCTCGCACCGGGTGGGCAAAAGCGTGGCCTGCTGATTGGTATGGGGATGACGGAAAAGCAGGGCGGTTCTGATGTGCTGAGCAACACCACCCGCGCCGAGCGGCTGGAGGATGGATCGTACCGGTTGGTAGGACATAAATGGTTTTTCTCTGTGCCACAAAGTGATGCCCATTTGGTACTGGCGCAGGCAAAAGGCGGCCTCTCCTGCTTCTTCGTCCCTCGCTTTTTACCTGACGGTCAGCGCAATGCGATCCGCCTCGAACGGCTAAAAGACAAGCTGGGGAATCGTTCTAATGCCAGTGCGGAAGTGGAGTTTCAGGATGCCATCGGCTGGCTGCTGGGAGACGAGGGCGAAGGCGTTCGTCATATTCTGAAGATGGGCGGTCTGACGCGTTTTGACTGCGCGCTTGGCAGCCACGGCCTGATGCGTCGCGCCTTCTCGGTTGCTGTCTACCACGCACACCAGCGTATGGTGTCTGGCAAGCCGCTGATCGAGCAACCGATGATGCGCCAGATGCTCAGCCGCATGGCGTTACAGCTGGAAGGGCAAACCGCGTTGCTGTTTCGTTTGGCTCACGCCTGGGATCGGCGTAGCCATGCCAATGAACGGCTCTGGGCGCGGCTGTTCACCCCCGCTGCGAAATTCGTCGTCTGTCAAAGCGGCATCCCGTTTGTGGCGGAGGCGATGGAGGTGCTCGGCGGGATAGGGTATTGCGAAGAGAGCGAACTGCCGCGGTTGTACCGGGAAATGCCGGTTAACAGCATCTGGGAAGGCTCTGGCAATGTTATGTGCCTCGATGTTCTGCGGGTCATCGGTAAACAAACGGGTGTCGATGAGATGCTGAGCGAAGCGTTCTCTGACGTCAGGGGTCAGGACAGACACTTCGATCGCGCGGTACGTCAGCTTTTGCCGCGACTGCGCAAGCCTTCTGAAGAACTGGGCCGCGATATCACTCAGCAGATTTTTCTGTTGGGATGCGGAACGGAAATGTTGCGACATGCGTCACCGCCTGTTGCACAAGCCTGGTGTCAGATGATGCTGGATACGCGCGGTAGGATGTTGCTATCAGAACGGGTACAGGACGCGCTGTTGCTACGGGCGACGGGGGGATTGCGCTGATACTTTGCCGGATGCGCCTGTGCCATCCGGCAATCTGTTACGCGTAGAGAATAGCCTGTACGCGCCAGTTATCGGGCTGCTGATCTTCGTACATCTGAACGATGCGATACCATGATGCACCTTGTTCATCGGCTTTTAGCGCCACGATACGCTCCACATCCTGTGGGTTTCCGGAAATATTACTGACAGAGATCAGGCCAATTTCATTGAGGCCAGTCACGCAATCCGCACTTGCGAATTCTGCAGACTGCGCCGTCGTACTCACCAGTCCGGCAGTTAACAGCAGTGAGGATAAGGCAAGAGATTGTTTCATCGTCAGCTCCATTTTATGTTTCCCCGCAATGCGCAGGGCATTCCATCGCCGAAATAAACGTCCAGCCTCCTGCTGTCGGTTTATTGTGCACAGGTAAACGTATAGAGGCGTAAAGCTACGTGAAATTGCCTTAAATTCCCTCAATGACTATTTACGATATAAGATGGCCTGTGAATACCACTGGCCCGTCACGATGGTTTCATCAACCAGGACAATAACGTAATAATCGGCTTTCGCTGCGGCGGCTTTCGCTTTGACTTCATCGACTGCATCATCCGGAGAGCCTCTGACCAGAGAGGTCACCGTTCCCATCCGTTGCAACCCTTGTGTCTGATCGCGACGAATTTCTTGCGGATGATCGGCGACGGGTGGCGCTGGCTGCGGCGTTCCCTGAAGAATGCTACATCCACTTAAGAGCATCACCAATATCAATGAGGTAAACCGACGCATCACTCTATCTCGTTTCCTGATAGCCATAGTGTAGTGCCTTATTAATTTCCCTTTGGGGGAATGTTCCCAAAATGTTACCTTCCGCGCGATTTTCGAATGAAAATGTCGCGAAAGCGTAATCCAGTTCTCAACATTATGAATCGTTGTTGAACACGCTACCTTGTTTAATAATGTGACCCGTGGCATACCAGAGCCAAAAGGGGACGCAAATGATTGAAATTGAAACACGTCAGTTGGCGGAACATCACCTGCTTCACGCCTTTCCTGCGGGGCAGCGCAATACACCTTTGCCGTGTATTGTTTTCTATCACGGATTTACCTCTTCCAGCCTGGTCTACAGCTACTTTGCCGTTGCGCTGGCGCAGGCCGGATTTCGGGTCATTATGCCAGACGCCGCCGAGCATGGGGCGCGGTTCAACGGTGACGCACAGGCGAGAATGGGGCATTTCTGGCAGATTTTGCAACAAAACATGCAGGAATTTACGGCATTACGAGCGGCTCTGGACGCAGAAAACTGGCTGCTGGATGACCGCCTCGCGGTCGGAGGCGCGTCAATGGGGGCAATGACTGCGCTGGGGATTATGACTCAGCATCCGGAGGTCAACTGTGTCGCCAGCCTGATGGGATCGGGCTATTTCACCCGTCTGGCGCGAACGTTGTTTCCCCCTTCCGCCCTGGACACACCCGCCCGGCAAGAGGCGTTCGCCCGCATTATTGCGCCGTTGGCGAAGTGGGACGTGTCGCAGCAGCTTGACCGACTGGCCGACAGACCGTTGCTGTTATGGCATGGCCAGGACGATGACGTGGTTCCGGCGGCGGAAAGTTTCCGTTTGCAGCAGGCGATGATTCAGGCCGGGCTGGACCAGAATCTGACCTGCCAGTGGCAAGCGGGCGTGCGCCATCGCATTACGCCCGAAGCCCTGAGCGCAACGGTGTCTTTTTTCCGTCAGCATCTCTGACTCCCGTCGCTAACTCACAATACGTCATCACGCAAAAAAAGCCCCCTGAACAGGGGGCAAGTCAAACTATGGCTCTCTTTTCGTTGGACTTTCCTGGTGCTAGCGATAAATATCCGCGCTGGCGTGGATGTTGCCGTTGCTACCGGGTTCCCGAATCAGGATCACGTGGTAGTACTTTGCGCCTTGCGCGTCGGTCTCTTCATTCAGGGCCTGATCTGCTTCACTTTCAGTGGCGAAGTTATGATTGATGTAAATCACGCCTAAGCTCTGCACATCATCCATGTTTCTGGCTTGCTGGTGGTCTATTTCAATGGCGGCGAGTGTATTTGCACTGAGCAACAGTCCCGCCAGAAGGGTGACAAAACGGATTCGCATACCTACCTCCTCGACAGCTGACTCTGGTGAGTGATTTCTCCTGTAAGCCGATAACGTCTGATTTAATTTTAATCGCTACTTTGTCGGTCGATAGCGACCATTTCTGATGCAGTTGTTCAAAAAAATACCGCAACCCGTTCTTCTTGTGAGTTAACAATCGGCTAACCCGCTTCGCTGTGGCTAAAAATACCTGTTTTTCTGGCAAGAACTCTTACCGAATCGTCAATATCGCTACCGGCCATCGCCGCTTATAGTGAGCCGAAACATAAAGTTAACTTTATGATAATAAGGCAAAAAGATATGGATACTTCATTCATGGATTTCAGCTACTTCGCCATCATGTTTATGGTGGCGCTGATAGCGGGTTTTATTAATGTAGTTTCAGGCGGCGGTGGGTTTTTATCAATTGGAGCGCTATTGATCTCAGGATTGCCGCCGGCCAATGCGCTGGCGACCAATAAGATTCAGGCGCTGGGCAGTTCACTCACGTCGGGGATCTACTTTCTGCGTCGTGGGCATATCAACGTTCAGCAACATAAGTACGTCTTTTTAGCGGCGTTTGTGGGATCGGCGTTGGGGACGACACTGATCCAGTTCATTGAACCGGAACTGCTGAAAAAGCTGTTGCCGGTACTCATCATTGCGGTGGCGCTCTACTTTATTTTTGCCCCCAATCTCACCGAGCCGAAAAAGAAGCAGCAGGTATCACTGTTTCTCTTCTCCCTGGTGGGGGGAGGGTGTGTCGGTTTTTATGACGGATTCCTTGGCGCTGGCGCCGGTTCCTTTTATACCCTGTGCTACATCCTGCTGTGGGGTTACAGCATCGATAAGGCGCAAATTCACTCTAATTTCATCAACCTTGCCTCCAACATCGCTTCTATTCTGTTTTTCATTTTTGGCGGCAAGATGATCTGGTCGCTGGGGCTGGTGATGTTCGTCGGACAGGCGCTTGGCGCACGTCTGGGGGCGACGGTCGTACTCACGCGCGGCAAGAAAGTTATCAGGCCGATGATCGTGATTGTTTCCATCTGCATCAGCGGCAAGATGCTGTTGGATATGTATTAAGGGCGTCCTGACAAATATTCCTGGAATCACCTTGAGTTTGCGGCCTGTCACCAGTATTATGACGCGTCAATTTTTCAGCCGACCTTTAACACGTTCCTTGCCTCCATGGGCCGCGGCTGACCCAGACAGGAGGCTGAATAATCCGTAAGGAGCAATTCGATGCGTCATTACGAAATCGTTTTTATGGTCCATCCTGACCAGAGCGAACAGGTTCCGGGTATGATCGAGCGTTACTCTGCTGCCATCACTGGTGCAGAAGGCAAGATCCACCGTCTGGAAGACTGGGGCCGCCGTCAGCTGGCTTACCCGATCAACAAACTGCACAAAGCACACTACGTTCTGCTGAACGTTGAAGCTCCGCAGGAAGTGATCGATGAGCTGGAAACAACTTTCCGCTTCAACGACGCCGTTATCCGCAGCATGGTAATGCGTACTAAGCACGCTGTTACCGAAGCATCTCCGATGGTTAAAGCGAAAGACGAGCGCCGTGAGCGTCGCGATGATTTCGCAAACGAAACCGCAGATGATGCTGAAGCTGGGGATTCTGAAGAGTAATTTCTGATGACCAACCGTCTGGTGTTGTCCGGCACCGTGTGCAGGACCCCCCTTCGAAAGGTCAGTCCATCAGGAATTCCGCACTGCCAGTTCGTGCTTGAGCATCGTTCTGTGCAGGAGGAAGCCGGATTTCACCGGCAGGCGTGGTGCCAAATGCCCGTTATTGTTAGCGGACACGAAAACCAGGCCATTACTCACAGTATAACGGTCGGTAGCGCAGTGACCGTTCAGGGGTTCATCTCTTGCCACAAGGCAAAGAACGGCCTGAGCAAAATGGTTCTGCATGCCGAGCAGATTGAATTGATAGATTCTGGAGACTAGCCATATGGCACGTTATTTCCGTCGTCGCAAGTTCTGCCGTTTCACCGCGGAAGGCGTTCAAGAGATCGACTATAAAGATATCGCTACGCTGAAAAACTACATCACCGAAAGCGGTAAGATTGTCCCAAGCCGTATCACCGGTACCCGTGCAAAATACCAGCGTCAGCTGGCTCGCGCTATCAAACGCGCTCGCTACCTGTCTCTGCTGCCGTACACTGATCGTCATCAGTAATCGGTCACGGTCCATTAATACGACTTTGAGAGGATAAGGTAATGCAAGTTATTCTGCTTGATAAAGTAGCAAACCTGGGTAGCCTGGGTGATCAGGTTAACGTTAAAGCGGGCTATGCTCGTAACTTCCTGGTACCACAGGGTAAAGCTGTTCCTGCTACCAAGAAAAACGTTGAATACTTCGAAGCACGTCGCGCTGAACTGGAAGCTAAACTGGCTGACGTTCTGGCTGCTGCAAATGCACGCGCAGAGAAAATCAACGCACTGGAAACTGTTACCATCACGTCTAAAGCAGGCGACGAAGGTAAACTGTTCGGTTCTATCGGTACCCGCGACATCGCTGATGCAGTAAATGCAGCTGGCGTTGAAGTGGCTAAGAGCGAAGTTCGTCTGCCGAATGGCGTTCTGCGTACCACTGGTGAGCACGAAGTGGACTTCCAGGTTCACAGCGAAGTATTCGCTAAGCTGACCATTAACGTTGTTGCAGAATAAGTTTTTATTCTGACAATCTCGTAAGAAACGCCGGCCTCGTGTCGGCGTTTTACTTTTCTGCTCACCTCATTTTTCGCTCTGGCTATTCCTTATCCTTTTCGGGATAATCACTAAAAATAAAACACAATTTCAATGTGGTGATGAATGGATACTCCGCACCCGCAACCTCTGTTTGCGCGTAAAAATGTCGTCTGGCTGAGCGCAGCGTTTTGTTGTTTGCTCTGGGGCAGCGCCTATCCGGCCATAAAAAGTGGCTATGAGATTTTCCAGATAGCCGCTGACGATATCCCCTCCAAAATTGTTTTCGCCGGATACCGCTTCCTGTTCGCTGGCCTGCTGTTACTCCTGCTGGCAATGGCGCAGCGTAAGCCGATAGGCCGCCTGAGTTCCCGGCAGTTTGGGCAACTGACGCTGTTGGGGGTGACACAGACTTCGCTGCAATACATCTTCTTTTACATCGGCCTGGCGTTCACTACCGGCGTGAAAGGGTCGATCATGAACGCCACGGGCACCTTCTTCAGCGTGCTGCTGGCGCACTTCATCTACCAGAACGATAAGCTGAGCTACAACAAAACGCTGGGTTGTATTCTCGGTTTTGCAGGCGTGATGGTGGTGAACTTCAACAGCGGGCTGCTGGATTTTAGTTTTACTCTGGCAGGCGATGGTTCGATTGTGCTGGCGGCATTTATTCTCTCCGCCGCGACGCTTTACGGTAAGCGAATCTCTCAGACAGTCGATCCGATGGTGATGACGGGCTACCAGCTAGGGATTGGCGGTCTGGTGTTGGTCATTGGCGGTTATGCCTTTGGCGGCACACTGGCGGTCCACGGTCTCGCGTCGGTGGCGATTCTCGGTTACCTGACGTTGCTTTCTTCGGTGGCGTTTGCGCTGTGGAGCATTTTGCTCAAGTACAACCGCGTGGGGATGATTGCGCCGTTTAACTTCCTGATCCCGGTCTCTGGCGCGGTGCTGTCCGCGATTTTCCTCGGCGAGAATATCCTGGAGTGGAAATACGCGATGGCACTGCTGCTGGTGTGCTCGGGGATATGGTGGGTTAATAAGGTGAAGCGGTAACGCCACCAGTGAAGGTGTAGGCCGGATAAGGCAAAGCCGCCATCCGGCACTGCGCTGATATGCCTGATGGCGCTGTGCTTAGCGTGCGCGGATAAAGCTGCCGTCAGGCTGACGGGTAAACAGCACCTGCTGGTTGTTTCCGGTATCGATGGTCAGCCCGGTTACCACACCATTCGCATTTTGACGAATTTGCACCATCTGCCCATTTTGCAGATTACTGAGCGGCTTGCCCGCACCTTCAACCTGCGCCATCGCGTACACGTCCGTTGGCGGCAGTCCGTGATCGCGGAACAATTGCGCCATCGTTTTACCTGGCTCGACGCGATAAGAGCGCCACTGCTGGTCAATGCCGCTGTTTTGCTGGAAAGGCTGGGTTTGCGGTTGCTGTGCCTGGGGCTGCTCTTCCGGCTGGCCTTCCTGAATGGGTTCCGGCGCGACGGGAGCGACTTGCCCCGGATCGTTTTGCGGGGTAACCAACTGGGCCTGAAGCTGTGCTTCGGTCGGCGGTTGAGACTGCGACTGGAGATCCAACTGCGCGTTGCGGGTTACTACTGGCGCATCGTTCGTGTCATTTGAGGGGAGCAGGAAACCGATGACCAGCACGATCGCCGCAATGATAATGCCGCGGCGATGCATAGACGGAAGCGGATCCATAATGCGAAAATTGTCCGGTGCATGCCAGATTTTCGCCAGGGTTGGTTTTAATTCAAAGCGCCCGGGCATGGCTTTCCTCCTGCTCCGCGTCTCGTTCCTCAATCATAGAGTATAGACAGCTAACGCTATGATGTTCGTGATATTCCCCGCTTTTGGCTCATATCCAGGGGGATATCCCTATTGTTTCTTTTTCGTCGTGATTTGTCATCCTCCCCGAGACAACATTTTACCGGGAGAGGCCTGGCTGTTATGCTGCCCGCTACTTTTTATATCCGATGAAAGGAAATACGATGGCAACCCCGACTTTTGACACTATCGAAGCGCAAGCAAGCTACGGCATTGGTTTGCAGGTAGGACAGCAACTGAGCGAATCCGGACTGGAAGGGCTGTTGCCTGAAGCGCTGGTTGCCGGTATTGCTGACGCGCTGGAAGGCAAGCAGCCAGCCGTGCCGGTTGATGTGGTACATCGCGCGCTGCGTGATATTCATGAACGTGCGGATGCCGTACGTCGCGAACGCTTCCAGGCCATGGCTGCGGATGGCGTGAAGTATCTGGAACAAAACCGTGAGAAAGACGGTGTGAACAGCACGGAGTCGGGTTTGCAATTCCGCGTGTTGACCCAGGGCGAAGGCGCTATCCCGGCCCGTACTGACCGCGTTCGCGTTCACTACACCGGCAAGCTGATCGACGGCACCGTCTTTGACAGCTCCGTTGCGCGCGGCGAACCGGCAGAATTCCCGGTAAACGGTGTTATTCCTGGCTGGATTGAAGCCCTGACCCTGATGCCGGTTGGCTCTAAATGGGAACTGACCATTCCTCAGGAACTGGCTTACGGCGAACGTGGCGCTGGTGCAGCGATCCCACCGTTCAGCACCCTGGTGTTTGACGTAGAACTGCTGGAAATCCTGTAAGCAGTCACTTCTGTTCCCCTCCACGCTGGAGGGGGACGAAAAATACGTAATAACGCTGCCTGTTTGTCTGATATCGGAATTTTATCTTGCAAATGCATGGGTTGCGTGTATTTTTGTGAGCTAATTCGCGTTGCCAGAGTGATATGACACTCACTTTAAACATATAATTAACATAATATTTAAATCTTAGTATTCATCCCGCCGATTCTTACCTAATATCGATGAGTCCTGAAAACAGGATCGTCGTATCATAGCGATACACAACAGACGCACTAAAGGCCGTAGAGCCCGCACAACACAGACAGGTACAGGAAGAATAAAACATGGTAGATCAGGTAAAAGTCGCTGCCGACGAACAGGCTCCGACTGAACAGTCGCTACGGCGCAATCTCACAAACCGACATATCCAGCTTATTGCTATCGGCGGCGCCATTGGCACGGGTCTGTTTATGGGGTCGGGTAAAACCATCAGTCTCGCCGGGCCGTCGATCATTTTTGTTTATATGATCATCGGCTTCATGCTCTTTTTCGTGATGCGTGCAATGGGAGAATTGCTGCTCTCGAATCTGGAATACAAATCTTTTAGCGACTTTGCTTCGGATCTGCTGGGACCGTGGGCAGGTTATTTCACCGGCTGGACCTACTGGTTCTGCTGGGTGGTTACCGGGATGGCGGACGTCGTTGCCATTACCGCCTACGCGCAGTTCTGGTTCCCCGGCCTTTCCGACTGGGTCGCCTCACTGGCGGTAGTCGTCCTGCTGCTGAGCCTCAACCTCGCCACCGTGAAAATGTTTGGTGAGATGGAGTTCTGGTTCGCGATGATCAAAATCGTCGCCATCGTGTCGCTGATCATTGTCGGCCTGGTGATGATTGCCATGCATTTCCAGTCGCCAACCGGTGTGGAAGCCTCGTTTGCGCATCTGTGGAATGACGGCGGCTGGTTCCCGAAAGGCATTAGCGGCTTCTTTGCCGGTTTCCAGATTGCGGTGTTCGCCTTTGTCGGGATCGAACTGGTCGGGACGACGGCAGCGGAAACCAAAGATCCGGAGAAATCCCTGCCGCGCGCCATCAACTCGATTCCGATTCGTATCATCATGTTCTACGTCTTTGCGCTGATCGTCATTATGTCCGTGACGCCGTGGAGTTCCGTGGTGCCGGATAAGAGCCCGTTCGTTGAGCTGTTCGTGCTGGTGGGCCTGCCTGCCGCTGCGAGCGTGATTAACTTCGTGGTCCTGACGTCTGCCGCTTCTTCAGCAAACAGTGGCGTGTTCTCCACCAGCCGTATGCTGTTTGGTCTGGCGCAGGAAGGTGTGGCGCCGAAAGCGTTCGCCAAGCTGTCTAAACGCGCGGTACCGGCAAAAGGGCTGACCTTCTCCTGTATCTGCCTGCTGGGTGGCGTGGTCATGCTGTATGTCAATCCGAGCGTGATTGGCGCGTTCACCATGATCACCACCGTGTCGGCGATCCTGTTCATGTTCGTCTGGACCATCATCCTGTGCTCATACCTGGTGTATCGCAAACAGCGTCCGCATCTGCATGAGAAGTCGATCTACAAAATGCCGCTGGGTAAGGTGATGTGCTGGGTCTGCATGGCGTTCTTCGCCTTCGTTCTGGTGCTGCTGACCCTTGAGGACGATACCCGTCAGGCGCTGATCGTCACGCCGCTGTGGTTCATTGCGCTGGGTCTGGGCTGGTGGCTGATTGGTAAGAAGCGGATGGCAGGCGTTCGTTAATTTGATTGCCGGATGGCGCTGCGCTTATCCGGCCTACAAAACGTCTATACGGTGAGTTCCCGTAGGCCCGGTAAGCGTTAGCGCCACCGGGCATTTTATTTACTCCCCCGCTAACGCCCGAGGAAACAATACATTATTTTCCAGGCTGATGTGTTCCATCAGATCATCAATCATCTCATTGATGCCGTTGTACATCGCTTTCCAGGTGGTGCACGCTTCTGGCGGGATCGTCACATTCTGGGTGGTATGTTTAATCACTTCCAGCAGTTCCCCCGCGTCATCATGTTCACTTTCCATGACGCTGATCGGCCCCATCGCCTGGCTGCCCATGCCCTGTTTGATCATCGGGAACAGGATCTGCTCCTCTTTCATCATGTGGTTTGAAAGCTCCTGATGCAGCATGGTCAGATACTTCGCCAGACCTTTCGGTACATTGGGCTTATCGGCATGAACGCGTTCAACTTTGGTGGCCTGTAGGATCAGTTCCGGCAACTGCTCGCGGTGTCTGTCGTGATAGCGCACGATGATGTGGTCGATAATGTCGGCCAGCGGCGCGCTGCGCCAGTCCTTATCGACCGGCTGTTGTGCCAGTTGTGCCAGTTGCGCTTCGATGGCGTCAACATCCAGCTCTTTACGGGCGGCAGCACGCGCCAGCGTCTGCTTACCGCCACAGCAGTAATCCATGTCGTACTTACGAAACAGTGCCGAAGCGCGAGGAATAGAAAGCGCCAGTTCACCTAAAGGTTGATCGCGATAAGCCATAGCCGTTACCTCATTCTCAATAATATAAGGTGTATTTTAAATGCACCTTTAATCGGGCGCTATAACTCTTTCGGGGCAGGACCTTTTGTGATGGCGCAATGACGAACGAGAATGCGGGGGGGAAGGGTTAACTGCCCGGCTCAGAAAGTGGAATGACGCGCGGTTTTTCCGGTTTTGCTTTGACCGCCACCACCACGCCGACCATCAGCAAGGCGATACCGCTGAGAGTCAGCGCGGGGGGAAGAGTCTGGCGTAAGATGAAGGTATACAGCAAACCTGCCAGCGTTTCGAACACGATCAACGGGCCGAGGATCACCGTCGGTAACCGCTGGCTGGCAATATTCCAGCATAGCGCACCCACCCATGAGCACAGCACCGCAATCGCCACCATCAGGCCGACAAACACCGCCGGGCGCGGCCCGAACGGTAGGGTGAAGTCGGGCGTTTGCCCGTGCAGCCAGAGACAGGCGGCGAGGTAGCCCAGCAGCGACACGGGCAGCGTCACCAGCGCCTGCGCGGTCGCCCACATCATCGGGTGTTTATCCGGATTCTCCCGCAGCCAGCGGGCGTTGCGCAGCGCATACCAGGCCCAACACACCACCGACACCAGCGCCAGCGCAATACCGGAACCGTAACGCCAGCCGCTGAAATCAGGCAAGCCCTGGTTGAGTTCCGCAATGTTCACGCACAACAACCCGATGCCAATCAGCACCAGCGCGGGCGCCAGTCGTCGCCAGGAGAGCCTGCCGTCGCGATGGCTGTACAGCAGGTTTGCAAACACAGGAATGACGACCGGCAGCGTACCGATGATCATCGTTGAGACCGGCGCGCCGGTACGCTGAATGGCGCTGGCAAGGCAGACGTAGTAAATCAGGTTGCCCATCATGGTTAGCGTCAGCGCGGTCAGCCAGTCTTTCGGTGACAATTGTCGCAGGCGCACGCGCCCGAACCATGCCAGCGGCAGGGCAATCAAGCCTAATGCCAGGTAGCGCCCCATCGACTGCAGCACTGCCGGATATTCCGGCACGATCAACGGCCCGACAAAAATCAGTCCCCACATCAACCCTGCCAGCAGGGCGTACAACACACCGCTAATCATGCTTTACATCCACAACGTTAAACATGACGAAAAGTGTAGGCGGGGAACAGGCTTGCGTATTGTATGAGCTTGCGCATTAGCGCGAATAAACCTGCTTTTGATAGCGTACAGGAGTAATGCCATAGCGATGGGTAAAGGCGCGGGTGAGGTGGGACTGATCGGTCAGGCCGGTCGCGGCGGCAACATCCGCTGCCGGCATGCCGAGAGTCAGAAAACCTTTCGCTCGCCACAGGCGGATTGCCATCAGCATCTGATGCGGCGTCACGTGGAAATGGGCTTTGAACTGACGTTGAAAATGCCAGGGGCTTAGCGAGGCAACGCGTGCCAGTTCGTCGAGAGCGATCGGACGCATGTAGTTGTCATGCAAATAGTCGCGCACGCGATCAAAGCGATGCGCACCTTCCCGCGACACCGGAGCATGGCGCGCCAGCGGCTGGAAGGTGTCTATCAGATCCAACAGCAACCCTTTTTGCGCTAAGGGATCGTCGGTGTGCCACAGGCCGTGGATTAGCGAACAGATCTGACGCGAGCGGAGCGGATCGTGACGCGTGACGTCATGAAACCACCAGTGACGGACCCCGGTCACTTTTTCCAGCAGGTCGGGCTCCAGATAGATCATCCGGTAGCGCCAGCCGTCGGCGGTTTCGGCCTCGCCGGTATGCAACTCATCCGGATTCATCGTCACGACCGAGTGGGCAGGGGCAACGTATTGTGTGCCGCGATAGCGAAAACGCTCGGCGCCAGCTTCTATCGCGCCAATGCCGAACGCTTCGTGGGTGTGCGGTTCAAAGGCGTAGCGTGAAATGTGCGCGTGATACAGCTCAACGCCCGGTACCTGCGCCAGATGGCGAAAGCGGGCTCGGTCTTTTTCATCGCTAAACTGCTCAGGTACACCTTGCACGTTTTCTCTCCCCACGCATCATCCTGTCATTATCAGAGAGGATGCGCGGGGATGCCACCATAATTAACCGATTTGTAACACTTACAGAATGCCTTTGATGCTTTCGGCCAGCGGAGTGGTTGGGCGACCGATCAGTTTGCTCAGCGTGTGGCTGTCATCGAACAGACCGCCTTTGGATGCCCCGGTGTCTGAATCGGCCAGCATATCCGCCAGACCCGCTGGCAGGCCAGCGCCCTTCAACGCGGCGGCGAAATCAGCTTCGCTCAGGTTCTGATAGACGACCTGTTTACCGCTTTGTTTGCTCAGTTCAGCGGCCAGCTGGCTCAGCGTCCAGGATTCATCGCCTGCCAGTTCATACACGTTACCGGCATGACCTTCTGTACTGATGACCTGTGCGGCGGCTGCGGCGTAGTCAGCGCGGGTTGCGGAGGCAATTTTGCCTTCGCCTGCGGCACCGATAAACACGCCATGCTCCAGCGCGGGGGGGACGCTGGCAAGATAGTTTTCGGTATACCAACCGTTACGCAGCAGCGCGTGGGCAATACCGGAGTCTGCCAGCATCTTCTCGGTTTCGACGTGTTCGACGTGCAGGCCCAGCGGAGAACGGTCGGCATGCAACAGGCTGGTGTAAGCGATAAATTTCACTTTCGCCGCCTTTGCCGCATTAATGACGTTACGGTGCTGAGCGGCACGCTGTCCCACTTCACTGGAGGAAATCAGCAGCAGCTTGTCGACACCCTGCAACGCCTGGGTAAATGTGGTTTCGTCGCGGTAATCCGCCTGACGTACGGTGATTCCCTGCTGGCTTAATGCGGTGGCTTTCGCCGGGTTACGAACTATCGCAACAATCTGGCTGGCTGGAACGGTTTTTAGCAGATTCTCAATAACGTGTTGGCCCAGTTGGCCCGTCGCGCCGGTAATGGCAATCATGGGATGACTCCTTAATGTGTCGCTTGTGTTTTATAAAGCTAGCACTTAAACTTACTTTTAGTAAGTACGCACAAAAAGGTAAGTATAAAGATGAGTGCATCAACCCTTTCTCAACAACTGCGTGACGGCAATTTGTTTGCCGAGCAGTGTCCGTCGCGTGAGGTGTTAAAGCATGTGACCAGCCGCTGGGGCGTGTTGATTCTGGTGGCGCTACGCGACGGCACTCACCGTTTCAGCGATCTGCGCCGTAAAATGGGCGGCGTGAGCGAGAAGATGCTGGCGCAGTCTTTGCAGGCGTTGGAGCAGGATGGGTTTATCAACCGGGTATCGTATCCGGTTGTGCCGCCGCACGTGGAGTACAGCCTGACTCCGTTGGGCGAGCAGGTCAGTGACAAAGTTGCCGCACTGGCGGACTGGATTGAGTTAAATTTGCCACAGGTGTTAGCACAACGGGAAGAACGGGCGGCGTAAAACGTTGCCGGATGGCGGCGTGCCCTCCGGCATTAACGTTATTTGCTTAAATCTATCTGATAAATCGCGAAACCAATATCATCGGTGGCGACGTGCTGCATAGGGTATTGCCCTTTCTCTTTGATAAACGCGGTGGCTTTATCACTCGGCGACGTTTCGAAACGGATATCCAGTTTCGTCTTGCTGTGAATCGGTGCCAGACGCCAGTTGTTATCGGCAGCCGGATGAATTTCCCCGGCGCGTTTAGACTCCGCGCCAATCCATGCCGCCAGCACCGAGCGGTTCTCATCCGGTGACGCAAAGGCAATATGATTGTCACCGGTTCCGGCAAACTTACCGCCATAGGCGCGATAGTTATTGGTGGCGACCAGGAAGGTGGCATTGGGATCAATCGGCTTGCCGTTGAAGGTCAGATTTTTAATCCTTTCCGCTGTCGGATTGACCGTCTGGCATTCGCCGTCATAACGTGCGGGCTGCGAGACATCAATCTGGTATTCCACACCATCGATGACATCGAAGTTATAGGTGCGAAAACCCTCCCAGTTAATGAGCGACTGCGGCTTGCTGCTGGTGCTATCGATTTGATTAAACTGTCCGGCTGAGCACTCAAGCCACTCTTTCACCTCTTTGCCGCTGGCTTTAACAACCACCAGCGTGTTCGGGTACAGATAGAGGTCGGCAGCATTACGGAAGGTCAACTGGCCTTTTTCGACCTCGACAAAACTGGCCGGATCGTTCTTGCGCCCGCCGACTTTAAACGGCGCAGCGGCGGAAAGCACCGGCAGTTTCGCCAGGTCCGGGTCGCCCTGAATGAAGTGTTCGACATAGGCTTTCTGCGCGTTGTTGACCACCTGAACGGTCGGATCGTCCTGCACCAGCGCCAGATAGCTGTACATATTATCGGCGGATTTACCGATAGGCTTACTGACGAATTCACGGGTGGCGTCGTGGTCGGCTTTCAGAATATCCACCAGTTTGCTGTCTTCGGCAGCGAGTGATTTCTTCGCGGCCGCGTCGTAAATGGGGCGCGCTTCGGCTTTGGCCTGCGTCACCTGCCATTTGCCGCTGTCGTTATTGAGCACCAGATCCACCACACCCAGATGATCGCCCCACATGCCTGGCATCACCGCCGGTACGCCGTTCAGCGTCCCTTTCGCGATATCTGCGCCTTTGATGCTGGCAAAGTCTTTACCGGGGAAGACCGCGTGGGCATGACCAAACATGATTGCGTCCACGCCGGGCACGTCGCTGAGATAATAAACGGAGTTCTCCGCCATGCTCTGGTAGGGGTCAGCAGAGAGCCCTGAATGCGCAATCACTACCACCACATCGGCCCCTTTTTCGCGCATTTCCGGGACATACTGGCGCGCGGTGGCGGTAATGTCGTTAACCGTCACTTTACCGCTCAGGTTCGCTTTATCCCAGGTCATGATCTGCGGAGGAACAAACCCGATATAGCCGATGTTCAGCGTCTGCTTGTGGCCTTCCTGATCGACGACGTCAGTCTTTTTGATGAGATAGGGGGTAAACAACGGCTTTTTGGTCTTAACGTCGATGATATTGGCGTTAACGTAGGGGAACCTGGCGCCAGCCAGCGCCTTTTGCAGATATTCTAGTCCGTAGTTAAATTCATGGTTACCGAGGTTACCCACTGCGTAATCCAGCGTATTCAGCGCCTTGTAGACCGGATGGATATCACCGTCTTTCAACCCTTTGGCCGCCATATAGTCGCCCAGCGGACTGCCCTGAATCAGATCGCCATTATCGACCAGCACGCTGTTTTTTGCTTCATTGCGCGCGGCGTTAATCAGGCTTGCGGTACGTACCAGTCCGAATTTTTCGGTTGCGGTATCTTTGTAATAATCGAAATCCATCATGTTGCTATGTAAATCAGTGGTTTCCATTATCCGCAGGTCGACGGTTGCGGCATTCACGCTGGCCGCGATCAGCGTGGCCAGGAGCGTTGCACTAAACTTAATCATCAGGGGGCATCCTTTTCAGATCTAAGCCACAAAAGAAAATGTATATAAATCTTCTTGCTTACAGAACTGTGAATCATGCATCAGTTTAGCAAGCAAAACCGCAGGCACTATCACAGTTGGCGGATTCGCCTCTGATCGGGTATAAGTAAAACAATGAGTTAACGCCACTGCCACAAACGAGGTGGAGAATGTTAGAACACGTATGCCAGCTTGCACGGAACGCGGGCGATGCCATTATGCAGGTCTATGATGGAGTCAAACCGATGGAGATTGCCAGCAAGCAGGACGATTCTCCGGTAACCGCGGCCGATCTCGCCGCGCACGCAGTGATTCTCGAAGGCTTAACGACGCTGACGCCGGATATTCCGGTCCTCTCAGAAGAAGATCCGCCGGCCTGGGAAGTACGCCAGCACTGGCAGCGCTACTGGTTAGTCGACCCGCTGGATGGCACCAAAGAGTTCATCAAACGTAACGGTGAGTTCACCGTGAATATTGCGCTTATCGAGAAGGGTAAGCCGGTACTGGGCGTGGTCTACGCACCGGTCATGAAGGTGATGTACAGCGCGGCAGAAGGTAAAGCCTGGAAAGAAGAGTGCAACGTGCGCAAGCAAATTCAGGTCCGCGACGCCCGCCCGCCGCTGGTGGTAATTAGCCGTTCCCATGCCGATAACGAACTGAAAGAATATTTGCAGCAACTGGGTGAGCACCAGACGACGTCGATTGGTTCGTCGCTGAAGTTCTGCCTGGTGGCGGAGGGACAGGCGCAACTGTACCCGCGTTTTGGACCGACCAACGTCTGGGACACGGCGGCAGGCCATGCCGTTGCGGCAGCCGCCGGGGCACACGTTCACGACTGGCAGGGTAAGCCGCTGGACTACACCCCGCGTGAATCGTTCCTGAACCCCGGCTTCCGGGTCTCTATTTATTGAGCAACTTGTGCAGCAGGGCAATCACCTGCTGCACCTCTTCCTGGGTCAGCGCCCCGTCCTTCGCCCACTGTACGCGACCGTCTTTATCGAGCACCGCGATAGCTGAACTCTCTTCATCCAGTTGCCAGGCCTTACGGGCCACGCCGTCACTGTCGACGATAAACTGCGACCATGGGTAGAGCTTCTTATTGCTCTCGAGGCTGCTGCGCACAAACATACCGGAGCCTGGAATGGCATCGTCGGTGTTGACGACAGTCGTGGTCTGGTAAACGTCATGGGGCAGTTTTGCCGCTTTGATGGCTTCAATCAGCGTCGCATTTTTTTCTTTGGCGGAGGTGCGTCCGGCGATGTGCTGAAGGATGCGCACCTTCCCGGGCAACTGCGCGCTGTTCCAGCTTTTATAGCTGAATTTATCATTTTCAAGAATCAATTCGCCGCGATCGGCAATCCCTACCGGCGGGACGCGCTGGCCCGTTTCGAAGCTATGCGCGGAGGCCATCATCGGCGCTAACAGGCACGCCAGCGCCAGAATCTTACGTAAGGTCATGGTGTTTCCTTCTTATTGTTTGCAGGTGATCCGACCACTTGGGTCTGATTTTTAATCATATGTGCGAATGATGCTTTTTCCCGCAAGAGCGATGCCAGTTTGCGGACGGGCGCACAAATCCTGCGAAAAACGAAGGCTTATACTGAGGACAGCGCCGTGATTCAGAGATGATTCTGATTAACTGTAATGAAAAGGTAAATAAACTTATACGCGCTGGAAACATCGTACAGATAGTCTATAGTCAAATGGCATTAAATTTTGCGCCTTAGAACGGTTGGACCGATTGTGGAGCCACAAGGGCGTGACTTAAGCAGGAGATAACAATGAAAATTTTCCAACGGTACAACCCACTGCAAGTGGCGAAGTACGTGAAGATCCTGTTTCGTGGACGGTTATATATCAAGGACGTTGGCGCTTTTGAGTTTGATAAGGGCAAGATTCTTATCCCAAAAGTGAAGGATAAACAGCATCTGTCTGTGATGTCCGAAGTCAACCGTCAGGTTCTGCGTCTGCAAACTGAGATGGCTTAACCAAAGTGCTATGCAGTAGTTTAAAAAACGGCTCCCACTGGGAGCCGTTGATGTTTCTGAAGCAGGCCTGACGGGCGCAAACTACGCTTTCACGTCTTCCTGCGCATCCGGCAGTTTTGGTACCAGTACGCTCGGTTTACTGTCAAGACGGGTCACCAGCAACTGATCGATACGGTAGTTATCAATATCCACCACTTCGAATTTGTAGCCCGAGAACTTCACGGAATCGGTACGTTTGGGGATTTTACGCAGCATGAACATCATAAAGCCGCCAATCGTCTCGTAGTTGCCCGACTGCGGGAATTCATCGATATCCAGCACTCGCATCACGTCATCGATCGGCGTACCGCCGTCAATCAGCCAGGAGTTCTCGTCGCGCGCCACAATCTGTTCTTCCAGCCCCTGGCCGACCAGATCGCCCATCAGCGTCGTCATGACGTCATTCAGGGTGATGATACCCACGACCAGCGCGTATTCGTTCATGATTACCGCGAAGTCTTCACCGGCCGTTTTGAAGCTTTCCAGCGCTTCTGAAAGGGTCAGCGTGTCTGGAACAATCAGGGTGTTACGGATCTGCACGCCGCTGTTCAGCGCCATGCTCTGATTCGCCAGGACGCGATTCAGTAAATCTTTCGAGTCGACATAACCAATGATGTGGTCAATATCTTCGTTACAGACGAGGAACTTGGAGTGCGGATGTTCCGCCACTTTATTCTTCAGACTCTGCTCGTCTTCATGCAGATCGAACCAGATCACGTTTTCACGCGACGTCATGGATGACGGTACGGTACGCGACTCCAGCTCGAACACGTTCTCAATCAGCTCATGTTCCTGTTTACGCAACACGCCTGCGAGCGCGCCAGCTTCCACCACGGCATAGATATCATCAGACGTGATGTCATCTTTGCGCACCATCGGCAGCTTGAAGATGCGGAAGATCACGTTCGCTAACCCATTGAAGAACCACACCAGCGGCGTGAAAACAAACAGACAGAAGCGCATCGGGTTGATGATACGCAAAGCCACAGCTTCTGGCGCAATCATACCGATGCGTTTCGGGGTTAAGTCCGCGAAGAGGATAAACATACCGGTGACCAGCGAGAAGGAGAGGATAAAACTCAACTGCTCAGAGAGCTCTGGCGATATGTAGCGAGAAAATAACGCGTTGAAGGCGGGAGAAAATGCGGCGTCGCCCACGATACCGCCAAGAATAGCGACCGCGTTCAGACCGATTTGCACCACCGTGAAGAACATCCCTGGGTTTTCCTGCATTTTCAACACGCGTTGCGCATTGAGATTGCCTTCATCGGCCAGCAGTTTGAGCTTAATTTTACGTGAAGCGGCAAGTGAGATCTCGGATATCGAGAAGAACGCACTCACGGCTATCAGGCAAAGAATAATGAAAATACTGTTTAACATATTTTATCTAACCGTTCAGGTCAGATCCTCGGAAGGGAAATTGATAAATCCATGTGGTAATGCTTATTGAAAACCGGCTCGTAGAGGTGAGCCGGTAAGTTCAGGGGCTAGTATAGCGTAAGGGACTGTAAAGCCGCCAGAGGGTTAATTTTCAGCGGTAGCCGTCCGATGCTTATTTCGTGCGCCAGGCGCGGCATCCCATATTTCATCGTAGGCGAAGCCGGTGAGTGACTTAATGACGGCGCGGGTCTCTTCGTCGCAGTCTTCACATTTACCGCCGAGTTTGCGGCGCGCCACCTCTTTGATCAGGATTTTGTGCGTCTTTTGCGTCAGCTTAAAGCGGAACGTGGTGTAAAAGCTGACGGCCAGCAGGGCTGCGGTCGCAAATATCATCAGACCAATAATGGCATGTAGCGCACTGATGGGTTGCGAACCGCCGCCTTTGACAAAGCCGCTCTCTTCCAGCACCACGCCAATCAACATAATCGCCAGCGCAACGGTGCTTTTTCGGGTCAGCACCATCACCCCGGCAAAAATGCCTTCCCGACGCTGACGAGTGACTATCTCATCCACATCCGGAATAAAGCTGTAGATATTCCACGGGATGTAATACAACCCGGCTTTTGCCAGGCCGAACAGGACAAATATTGCGGAAAAGAGCAGGGCCGGGAGCTGGATATCGCCCAGATAAAGGGTAAAAAGACAGGCCAGGACGAAGAAAATACTGCCATAGGAGAGGCGCAGTGCCGCAGAAGGCGTCATGTTGAGCTTATTCATCAGCAGCATAAAGCCGAACGTGCCAGGGACCGAAACAAACGCCGCAATACTTAACAGTCCGGAAACTGTGGCCGCATCCTGTTTTAATCCATAGATCACGTAATAAGTGAAAACGGAACCAAAGACATCCAGGGCAGTGAATGAACAAATATAGATAAGAATATGCTGGCGGAAAATACGCAGTTTAAAGGCAGAAAAAAGATCCACGACCAAATACTTCAGGTGGTTTAATAATCCGGTACTGCGCTGCGTGTCCGGTGTGAATTCATATTCTTCCCGCACATCTTTTGCTTCCCAGGTCGTTGCCCAGGTTGTGAATACGGCGACACAATAAATAATCGCAAACACGATCCCGGTCAGGGTATAGGTCAATGAATTATCTTTACCCGTATATTGCATAATAATGCCGGGTACGGAAACCGCTAAAAAGCCGCCCAGTTGTGAACACATCATGCGCACGCCAGAGAGGCGCGTACGTTCGCTGAAGCGGTTGGTCATCTCTGCTGACAGCGTCTCCCAGGGCACCAGCACCATCGCCGAGAGCAGTTCGATGGAAAGATACGTTCCCAGGTAATACCAGTAGCTCATGTCGGTAATCCACACCAGCGCATAGAGAAACATGAGCGGAGCGCTTATCAATAAAAAGAAACGCCGACGGCCAAATTTTCTGCCAAGCCAGGTGTTGCCGAAGTTGTCGGTAATATAACCCATCACCGGGCTTAATATTGCATCGATGATACGTGCAATAGCAAATATAGAACCGGCTTCCAGTACAGACAGTCCACAGTAGGTGGTGTAAAAAAATAACAGCCAGGTGCCAATAACTGCGAATGCACCGCCACCAAATAAATCGGTTACGCCGTAGCCAATTGCTACGCCGTAACCTACTCTACGTTCAGTAGGTTTCGCCATATGATTATTCCTGTAGTATGACTTGATTGCCGGATGTGCCTTATCCGGCCGGGATTCACTTTCTGCGGATTTATTTCTCCAGGTTTATCCAGGTATGTAATTGCGACGAACGATAAATGGCATCGACGATCTGCAATGATTTAGCGGCTTCGTGAATGTTGCATACGCTCCCGGTGGTGGGATGGTGTAGGGCATAATAGAACTGACGGATCGCTTCACGATGACCGACGCCCCAGTAGCTTTTGCCGCTGCCGTCAGGGGCTGCGTCGGTTGCCAGCTTTTGTCGCGTCTCCCCGTTGATATGCCACAGCTCGCTCCCCTCAAGAAGCAACGTGCCTTTTTCACCGTGTATTTCCAACTGGAGCGGTGAGTTGGTGGTGTGGCAGTTGCTGGCATAAAACAGTCCACGCGCGCCGTTGCGAAAGGCAAAGGTCGCCATGGCGCTGTCTTCACCGTCGATGGTACTGGCAAGCCAGGTGCTGTCGACCACTCCCTTGACCCGCGTCACGCCCTCGGCAAACCATTGCATCAGATCGAGCGTGTGGATCGCCTGGTTGATGAGCAGACAGCCGCCTTCGGTGGCGGCTTTTCCACGCCAGGGACTGGCGGTGTAATAACTGCCGCCACGCGACCAGGTCAGCACGGCTTTAATGGCGAGCATCTTGCCTATCGCGCCCTCCTGCAACTGCTGCTTAATGGTGAGACTGGTGGGATTGAGCCGGTTCTGATAACAGATCCCAAGCGTGCCCCGCGCATGGGCGAGGGCCGTCTCGACTTCTGCCACGTCCAGCGCGCGCATCACTGCCGGCTTTTCGCAAAACACATGTTTCCCTGCCGCCAGCGCGGCAAGGATCATCGGTTTATGCAGATAGTGCGGGGTGCAAATATGCACAACGTCGATCGCGTCATCCCAGAGCATTTCGCGGTAGTCATGATAAAAATGGCAATCATAAAGCGCCGCCAACTGTCGTCCTTTGTTGATGTCCGTTTCGGCAATCGCGCGCAGCCTGACGTTGGGCAACTGCTGCAGCGCCTCAGCGTGGATGGCATGGATAGCACCCCCGCCGATAATGGCGGCATTCACTGTGTTCATGGTGCCTCCCGTCACGCGCTCGCGTTTGCCCGCATCTGCGCCTTAACGCACAGCTCCGCCGCCTTAAAGGCGTGCTCCTGCGTCATGGCGTTTTCAGTACGCCGGATACAGTCGAGGATGAGCTGGCCAAAGTACGGAAAGCCCACCTTACCGGCGACGGGATAACGAAATTCCCCCTCTTTGTTGACCAGATAAACCACATCCTGCTCGCCGCGAGTGATATCGACATATTTGCGGATTTCGATATAGCCCTCGGTGCCGAGCAGCGTCAGGCGTCCATCGCCCCAGGTCGAGAGGCCGCCTGGTGTGAACCAGTCGCAACGGAAGTAGCCCGTTGCGCCGTTATCGCCTGCCAGCATGGCGTCGCCAAAATCTTCGAACTGAGGATATTGCGGGTGATTCACGTTGCGTACCTGGCTTGCCACAATATGCGCGTCGCTGTTGCCGGTATAGAACAGAAACTGTTCGATCTGATGGCTGCCGATGTCGCAGAGAATGCCGCCGAAATAGCGTCGCTCGTAGAACCAGTCCGGGCGACCGCTGCCTTCACGGTGCGGGCCGGTGCCGAGGGTTTGTATCACCCGGCCAATTGCGCCCTGTTTGATCAGATCACCCACAAAGACGGCGCTTTCCACATGCAGACGTTCGCTGTAGTAGACCGCGTATTTACGTCCGGTTTTTGCCACCATTGCTCTGGCGTCTTCCAGTTGCTCCAGCGTGGTCAACGGTGCTTTGTCGGTGAAATAGTCTTTCCCGGCGGCCATCACCTTCAGCCCCAGCGGGCAACGTTCCGAAGGGATCGCCGCACTGGCGACCAGGTCAACCGTTGCGTCAGTGAGGATCGTTGCCAGTGAGTCAGCGACCTGCGCCTGAGGATACTGTTGTAGAAAGCTTGCCACTTTTGCCGGATCCGGGTCGTATACCCATTTCAGCGTCGCGCCGGCCTCAATCAGCCCGTTGCACATGCCATAGATATGGCCGTGATCGAGCGCTGCAGCGGCAATGATAAATTCGCCGGGCTTGACGACCGGCTGTGGTTTGCCGGTCGGGGCGTAGTTCATTCCGTCATGCTTGTTCATTCTTCCACTCCTGAATCTAAATCTTTACCCAGCGGGATCGCGCCCACTTCTGCAAAGTTGCTCACCGAGGCGGATTTCTCATAAAAATGTGGGGCCTTCTCGAGCAGGCCTCCCGTGCGATAAAACGCGTCGTCGCGCTGAACAGGTAGGGTCACGACCGACCGGGTGATCGCCGATTTGTAGATAGCGGCGATCAGTTCCAGCGAGCGTTTGCCCTGTTCGCCATCTACCAGCGGTTCGATTTGTTGCTCAATAGCGGTTAGCACATTGTCAATTTGCCCGGTATGCAACGTCCATTGCAGGGCCGGAGTGGCGTGAAACCGCGTTGTCAGACTGTCTTCTCGCGCAGAGTCGTTTCCTGCCTGTGGGAAACCATTGTCTGCGGACTGGCTGGCGAACACGTTCCATGGCGCGGAAATACGCGCCTTCTCACCCTGAATCACAATTTTCTGATCTTCACCGTGATGTACCACGGAGGCGGTCAGTTGGGTCAGCGCGCCATTGGGATACCGGAAGATGGCGGCGCTGAGATCTTCCACTTCCGCATTGTCATGGGCGACGTTGGTCATCATTGCCACCACTTCGCTGGGAAAACCGAGCATCCACTGGATGGCGTCGATATGGTGTACCGCGTGATTGAGCGTGCAGCCACCGCCTTCCTTCTCCCACGTGCCGCGCCACCACAGGTCGTAGTAGCAGTGTCCACGCCACCAGAAGGAATCCACCTGAGCGTGACAAATCTTGCCCGCCAGGCCGGAATCCACCACCGTTTTCAAACGCCAGAAGGCGTCGGTAAAACGGTTTTGCGCGATGATCGACAGCGTTTTGCCGCTGGCCTGTTGCGCAGCAATCATCGCGTCACACTCTTCCAGCGACGCTGCCATCGGTTTTTCACAGAGGACGTGTTTGCCGCGGTTCAGGGCATCAATGGCGATTTCCGCGTGAACATAGGGCGGCGTGCAGACATCCACCAGGTCAACCGTCGTCCCGGCCTCCAGCATTGCCTGATGGCTGGCGTAAACCCGTGCGTCGTGCAGTCCGTAACGCGCTTTTTTCTCTTCGGCCTTTTCGGGAAAAATATCCACCAGGGCGACAATCCGACAGCGCTCAGGAAACGTCAGATAGCCCTGAATGTGCTGATGAGAGATATTCCCCGTTCCGATAATTGCGATGTTCAGCATGATCACTCCTCGCCGTTACCAGGTTCCGGAGGCGTCCAGCGTGCGGCTGGCAACCGTTTTTTCGACCGATGACGCAATACGTTCCTGCAACAGCTGGTAATAGCGCTGCTCGTCAATGGGCAGCGCGACCCAGTCATCTATCCAGGTGGAGAGATGCATAGCATTGGAAAGCGTCAGGCCGTGAATGCCCTCCAGACCGGGGGCGATGAGTGGTTCGCCATGCAGAATGGCGGCGGTGAAATTGCGGGTAATAACAACGTGTTCGCTACACTCCGGGGCGGTGGGGATGGAAACTTCCCAGCACTTCGGTTCGCCGAAACCGTTTTGCCAGCGAGCGTTAAATTCTGTTTCGGATTCACGTAATCGCCAGAAACGCAGGCGACCCTCTTCGACAACCACTTTGCCGCGATCGCCGACAATTTCCAGACGGTTGGTGCCCGGCGCTTCGGCGGTGGTAGTGATGAAAACCCCCGTCGCCCCGTTCGCGTACTCGGCATACGCCGTCACCTCGTTTTCGACTTCAATCTGCCGATGCTTACCGAACTGGCAGAAAGCGCGCATCCGCACGGGCATACCGACCAGCCACTGCCAGAGATCGAGTTGGTGCGGATCCTGGTTCAGCAACACGCCGCCCCCTTCGCCTTTCCAGGTTGCGCGCCAGCCGCCGGAGTTGTAGTAACTCTGCGAGCGATACCAGTTGGTGATAATCCAGTTGGAGCGTCGCAGTTCGCCCAGCTCACCGCTGTCGATCAGATCTTTCACCTTCTGATACAGCGGGTTAGGGCGCTGGTTGTACATCATGCTGAAGACCACGTCGCACTCGCGGGCGCAGGCGTTCATCTCCTTAACCTGAGCGGTGTAGACGCCAGCGGGTTTCTCACAGAGCGTGTGGATCCCCAGACGCATGGCCATGATGGACAGCCCAGGATGATCATAGTGCGGCGTCGCGACAATGACGGCGTCAATCAGTCCACTCTCCAGCATGTCGCGCGCATCGCTGAACAGCGTCACGGATTCGCCCACCAACTGGCGGATGGCGACATGCTTAGCGGCGTTGTTGTCGCAGACGGCGGTCAGGCAGGCGTCATTCACGGTTCCCGCCAACAGATAACGGGCATGGACGGTACCGATGTTACCCACGCCAATAATGCCAAAACGTACTTTTTTCATGTCATGCCTTATTCAGGAACAAGGAGGGATAAGCGGAACATAAGAAACGCCTGGAAGGTCGACAACGTGATTTTGTGAGAGCGCTTGCAGGACGCAAAAGAAGTTAGCGTGCTAATTAAAAAGGTGTTTTAGAATCAACGAAGTATGTCTGCAAAAATTTGCAAAGATACATTGCGAGCGAGGTCACAGAATGCCGGGCAAGCTGAAAATGGATGAAATTGCCGCCTTAACGGGCTTCTCAGTGAGCACCGTTTCGCGGGTGCTAAGCGGGAAGTCCTACACCAGCGACAAGGCGCGTGAGGCAATAGTGAAATGTGCGCGACAACTGGGCGTTCTCGACTCACTCGCCAGTGGACGACTGTTGATTAACGGCATCGCCGTCTTCGCCCCGCAGCGTACGTTCACGGCGCAGGGTGATGCTTTCTACCTTGAAGTGACGCGCGGCATTGCTGAGGCGGTCGCGTCACACGATGTTTGGGTGAGCTATTGTGGCCTGGATGAGCAGCGTGCGGATATCAAAGCTTTTCTGGAAAAAGCCAACCATAAGAACATCAATGCCATCATTTTGATCGGCATTGATGATCCGACGATCCACAAGCTGGCGCTGTCGCTGGAGAAGCCCTGTGTGTTGATCAATACGCAGGACAGGGAAGGGCTGCTGGATTCGGTGTCGCCGGACCATCGGGCAATTGGCAACCGGGCGATGCAGTATCTGTTCGATCAAGGTCACCGGCGCATTCTCAACGTCACCAGCCTCCGGCGGGAGACGATGTACTGGCGGCTGGAAGGCATTAAAGAGGTCTATCGTCAGTACCAGATCCCGTTTGATACCCATTGCGATCTGCTGGTGACGGAAGGGTTCACTGCAGAAGAGTCGGAGCAGGCGATGGGCGAATGGCTGCGCGATACGCCGCGTCACGACTGGCCGGAAGTGATTTTCTGCGCCGGCGCGTCGATGTCCACCGGCATCCTGCAGGTACTGAACGCCCACGGGGTGCGCGTTCCGCAAGAGATGTCGCTGATGACCACGGGCGTACAGGAACTGGATGCCCGCATCGTGGCGACGGTGAGCAGCATGACCATTCCCTGCCGGGCGCTGGGCGTGGAGGCGGTGCATCTGCTGCAACATCGCCTGAACCGGCCCGACGCGCCGGTATTTAATCTGTTGCTGAAAGGGATGCTTTCACAGAGAGGGACTGTCGCCAGCGCCACGCGGCATGCGGCCCGCGTGACGGTGGAACGCTGATCTTACGCGTCAGGGGGTAAACAGACGCCAATCCCGCCGATACCGCAGTAGCCGTACGGGTTTTTGTGCAGATACTGCTGGTGGTCGTCTTCCGCGTAATAAAACGGTGTCGCGTTGCTGATTTCGGTGGTGATGTGGCGATCGTCCCCCGCCGCGCGCATGGCGGCCTGGAAGCGCTCAACACTGGCGCGAGCGGCGCTGTCCTGCTCCGGTGTCAGCGGATAAATAGCCGAACGATATTGGGTGCCGTGGTCGTTGCCCTGTTGCATGCCCTGTGCCGGATCGTGGTTTTCCCAGAAAACCTGCAGCAACTGTTCATAGCTGATGACCGCCGGATCGTACACCACGCGCACCGCCTCGGCGTGGCCAGTTTCACCGGAACAGACTTCCCGGTAGGTGGGATTCGGCGTGTAGCCGCCGGTGTACCCCGCAGCCGTGCTGTAAACGCCGGGCAACTGCCAGAACAACCGTTCTACGCCCCAGAAACAGCCCATCGCGAAAATCGCGATTTCCATCCCTTCAGGGACGTTCGTCATCGAATGTTCGTTGACGGCATGCAGCGTCGCCACGGGCATCGGGGTATTGCGCCCAGGTAATGCATCCGACGGTGAAATCAGGTGCTTTTTATCAAATAGACTCATGGTGCGGTTCTCCCGAAAATCAGTAATTGGGGTTAAGGTTGTAACAAGACGCGTATTTGCACACAATAACCGTTAGGAATGCGTCTACAGTAAACATAAGAAATATTTGGGTAGTCGTCTGTTTTTCAATCCCAGTTGTTGGGTTTTTGTTAAGCCGTGGATCGGCGTTATGATTTTTTCCAGGGTGGAAATAAGGGATATTCAGGAGAAAAAGTGCCACATATCCGTCAGTTATGTTGGGTGAGCCTGTTGTGTTTAAGCAGTTCTGCCTTTGCCGCGAACGTCCGTTTACAGGTCGAAGGGCTATCAGGAGAACTGGAGAAAAACGTCCGGGCACAACTCTCAACCATCCAGGGTGATGAAGTCACGCCGGACCGGCGTTTTCGCGCGCGCGTGGATGACGCCATTCGCGAAGGATTAAAGGCACTCGGCTATTACGAACCGACTATTGATTTCGATCTGCGTCCGCCTCCGGCGAAAGGGCGTCAGGTGCTGGTGGCCAAAGTGACGCCCGGTGAACCGGTGCGCATTGGCGGAACAGAAGTCATTTTACGCGGCGGCGCGCGTACCGACAGAGATTACCTGGATCTGCTGAAAACGCGTCCGGCGATCGGTACAGTGCTCGATCATGGGGACTATGACAGCTTCAAAAAGTCATTAACCAGCGTGGCGCTACGTAAAGGGTATTTCGACAGCGAATTTAATAAGAGCCAGTTGGGTATTGCGCTTGATAGACATCAGGCGTTCTGGGATATCGATTACAACAGCGGTGAACGTTATCGCTTTGGTCACGTCTCTTTTGAAGGCTCGCAGATCCGCGAGGAGTACCTGCAAAACCTGGTGCCGTTTAAAGAAGGGGATGCGTACGAGTCGAAAGATCTCGGCGAACTGAACCGTCGACTGTCGGCGACCGGCTGGTTTAACTCCGTGGTTGTCGCACCCGAATTCGATAAAGCGCGAAAAACCAAAGTGTTGCCGCTGAAGGGGGTGGTGTCGCCGCGAACGGAAAACACCATTGAGACCGGGGTGGGTTATTCCACCGACGTGGGGCCGCGCGTGAAGACCACGTGGAAAAAACCGTGGATGAACGCTTACGGCCACAGCCTGACGACCAGCGCCAGTATCTCGTCACCAGAACAGCAACTGGATTTTAGCTATAAAATGCCGCTGCTGAAGAACCCGCTGGAGCAATACTATCTGGTGCAGGGCGGTTTTAAGCGTACCGATCTCAACGATACCGAACAGGACTCCACCACGCTTGCGGTTTCCCGCTACTGGGATCTTTCCAGCGGCTGGCAGCGCGCCATTAACCTGCGCTGGAGTCTCGACCACTTTACTCAGGGGGAGGTGACGAACACCACCATGCTGCTTTATCCCGGCGTGATGATCAGCCGTACCCGTTCGCGTGGCGGCCTGATGCCCACCTGGGGCGACTCTCAGCGTTACTCCATTGATTACTCCAACACCGCCTGGGGCTCCGACGTCGATTTCTCGGTCTTTCAGGCACAAAACGTCTGGATCCGTTCTCTGTACGATCGTCATCGCTTCGTGATGCGCGGTAATCTCGGCTGGATCGAAACCGGCGATTTCGACAAAGTGCCGCCAGACCTGCGTTTCTTTGCCGGGGGCGACCGCAGTATTCGCGGCTACAAATACAAATCCATCTCACCAAAATACAGTAACGGCGACCTGAAAGGGGCCTCAAAACTGGCGACCGGGTCGCTGGAATACCAGTACAACGTCACCGGTAAATGGTGGGGGGCGATGTTTGTCGACAGTGGTGAAGCCGTCAGTGATATCCGTAAAAGCGATATCAAAACCGGTGCCGGGGTGGGCGTACGCTGGCAGTCTCCGGTCGGGCCCATCAAGCTCGATTTTGCCGTTCCGGTCGGCGACAAAGATGAACACGGTTTACAGTTTTACATCGGTCTGGGGCCTGAATTATGAGTTTATGGAAGAAGATAAGCCTCGGCGTACTGATTTTTATCCTGCTGTTGCTGGGGACGGTGGCGTTTCTGGTTGGAACGACAACCGGTCTGCATCTGATCTTCAATGCCGCGAATCGCTGGGTGCCGGGGCTGGAAATCGGCCAGGTTACCGGCGGCTGGCGCGATCTGTCTCTGAAAAATATCCGCTTTGACCAGCCCGGCGTGGCGGTTAACGCGGGTGAAGTGCATCTGGCCGTGGGGCTGGATTGCCTGTGGAACAGCAGTCTGTGCGTGAACGATCTGTCGCTCAAAGACATTAATGTGGCGATCGACAGTAAAAAAATGCCGCCGTCCGCGCCGGTCGAAGAAGAAGAGAACGGGCCGCTGAATCTCTCCACGCCGTATCCGCTAACGCTTTCCCGTGTGGCGCTGAACAACGTCAATATTAAAATCGATGACACTACCGTGTCGGTGATGGCGTTTACCTCCGGACTGCACTGGCAGGAGAAGGACCTGACCCTGAAGCCCACGTCGTTACAGGGATTGCTGATAGCGCTGCCGAAAGTGGCGGAGGTCGCTCAGGAAGAGGTGGTCGAGCCGAAGATCCAGAACCCGCAACCGGATGAAAAGCCGCTTGGCGAAACGCTGAAAGATCTGTTCTCGAAGCCGGTTCTGCCGGAGATGACGGACGTGCATCTGCCGCTCAATCTCAATATTGAAGAGTTCAAAGGCGAGCAACTGCGCATCACCGGCGATACTGACCTGACGGTGCATAACCTGCTGCTGAAGGTGAGTAGCATCGATGGCAACATGAAGCTCGATGCGTTGGACGTTGACTCTAATCAGGGCACGGTGAACGCCAGCGGGTCGGCCCAGTTAACCGACAACTGGCCGGTAGACATCACCCTGAACAGCACGCTGAACATGGACCCGTTGAAAGGCGAGAAAGTGAAGCTGAAGGTAGGCGGTGCGCTGCGTGAACAGCTGGAAGTGGGCGTGAACCTCTCCGGACCGGTGGCGTTGGATCTGCGTGCCCAGACGCGTCTGGCGGAAGCCGGGCTGCCGCTGAATCTGGAAGTGGTCAGCAAGCAGGTTTACTGGCCGTTTACCGGCGACAAACAGTTCCAGGCCGACGATATCAAACTCAAGCTCACCGGCAAGATGACGGACTACCGGCTCTCGATGCGTACGGCGGTGAAAGGACAGGATATCCCACCGGCGACCATCACGCTCGATGCGAAGGGCAACGAACAGCAGATTAACCTCGACAAGCTTAGCGTGGCTGCGCTGGAAGGGAAAACCGAGCTGAAGGCGCTGGTGGACTGGCAGCAGGCGATCAGTTGGCGAGGCGAATTGACGCTGGACGGCATCAATACGGCGAAAGAGGTGCCGGACTGGCCGTCGAAGCTCAATGGTCTGATTAAAACCCGGGGCAGCCTGTATGGCGGCAGTTGGCAGATGGAGGTGCCGGAGCTGAAGCTGACCGGTAACGTTAAGCAGAACAAGGTTAACGTTAATGGGTCGCTGAAAGGCAACAGCTACATGCAGTGGACCATTCCAGGGCTGCACCTGGAACTGGGGCCAAACAGCGCCGACGTGAAAGGTGAACTGGGCGTTAAAGATCTCAATCTGGATGCGACCATTGACGCGCCGGGACTGGACAACGCATTGCCGGGACTCGGCGGTACGGCAAAAGGGCTGGTCAAAGTACGTGGTACGGTTGACGCTCCGCAACTGCTGGCGGATATCACCGCCCGTGGGCTGCGCTGGCAGGAACTGTCGGTTGCCCAGGTGCGCGTGGAAGGCGACATTAAATCGACCGACCAGATTGCCGGTAACCTCAACGTGCGGGTTGAGCGCATTTCGCAGCCTGACGTGAACATCAGCCTCGTGACGCTGAACGCCAAAGGGAGCGAGAAGCAACATGAACTGCAACTGCGCGTTCAGGGCGAGCCGGTCTCCGGTCAACTGGATCTGACCGGGAGCTTTGATCGTAAAGAAGAGCGCTGGAAAGGCTCGCTGAGCAATACGCGTTTCCAGACGCCGGTAGGGCCGTTAACCCTGACCCGCGCCATCGCGCTCGACTACCGTAACCAGGAGCAGAAAATCAGCATCGGGCCACACTGCTGGGCAAACCCGAATGCTGAACTGTGCGTGCCGCAAACTATCGATGCTGGCGCCGAAGGGCGGGCAGTGGTGAATCTCAACCGCTTTGATCTGGCGATGCTGAAACCGTTTATGCCGGAGGCGACTCAGGCCAGTGGCGTATTCACCGGTAAAGCGGACGTGTCGTGGGACACCACCAAAGAGGGGCTGCCGCAAGGCAATGTCACGCTTTCCGGGCGTAACGTGAAGGTGACGCAGACGGTCAACGACGCGCCGCTGCCGCTGGCGTTCGATACCCTGAACGTGACGGCCGATCTGCGCAACAATCGTGCGGAACTGGGCTGGCTGATCCGCCTGACCAATAACGGCCAGCTTGACGGACAGGTACAGGTCACCGATCCGCAGGGCCGTCGTAACCTGGGCGGTAACGTCAACATTCGCAACGTCAACCTTGCGATGGTGAACCCGATCTTCGCGCGTGGTGAGAAGGCCGCAGGTATGCTGAGCGCCAATTTACGTCTGGGCGGTGATGTGCAGAGCCCGCAGATGTTTGGTCAATTGCAACTGAGCGGCCTGGATATCGACGGCAACTTTATGCCGTTTGATATGCAGCCGAGCCAACTGGCGATGAATTTCAACGGTACGCGCTCGACGCTTACCGGGGAGATACGAACCCAACAGGGGCAGATCAATCTGAGCGGCGACGCCGACTGGAGCCAGATCGACAACTGGCGCGCGCGCGTGGCGGCGAAAGGGAGTCGGGTACGTATCACCGTGCCGCCAATGGTGCGCCTCGACGTTTCTCCGGATGTGGTCTTCGACGCGACGCCGAGTCTGTTTACGCTGGACGGACGGGTAGACGTACCGTGGGCGCGTATTGTGGTACACGACCTGCCAGAGAGCGCCGTGGGCGTGTCGAGCGACGAAGTGATGCTCAATAATGACCTGCAGCCAGAGAAGCCGCAGAGCGCCGGGATCCCTATCAACAGCAATCTGATTGTACACGTCGGTAATAACGTGCGGATGGATGCGTTTGGTCTGAAAGCCCGTCTGACGGGCGATCTGAAAGTGGCGCAGGATAAACAGGGACTGGGTCTAAACGGACAGATCAACATTCCGGAAGGTCGCTTCCACGCCTACGGTCAGGATCTGATTGTGCGTAAAGGCGAGCTGTTGTTCTCGGGGCCGCCGGATCAGCCGTTGCTGAATATCGAAGCCATTCGTAACCCGGAGGCGACAGAAGATGAAGTGATCGCCGGCGTTCGCGTTACCGGAACGGCAGATGAGCCAAAGGCTGAGATCTTCTCTGACCCGGCGATGTCGCAGCAGGAAGCGCTCTCTTATCTGCTGCGTGGCCAGGGCCTGAGCAGCGATCAAAGCGACAGTGCGGCGATGACCTCAATGCTTATTGGTCTGGGGGTTGCACAAAGTGGTCAGGTTGTGGGTAAAATCGGGGAGACATTTGGCGTAAGCAATCTGGCACTGGACACGCAGGGGGTGGGCGACTCCTCCCAGGTCGTGGTCAGCGGATATGTACTGCCAGGTCTGCAGGTGAAATATGGTGTGGGTATATTTGACTCACTGGCGACACTCACGTTACGTTATCGTCTGATGCCTAAGCTATATCTGGAAGCCGTGTCTGGCGTAGATCAGGCACTGGATTTGCTCTATCAGTTTGAGTTTTAGCAATGCGAATATTTGTCTACGGCAGTTTACGAACCAAACAAGGCAACAGCCACTGGATGACCAACGCCCAGTTGCTGGGAAATTACAGTATCGATAACTACCAGTTGTACAGTCTGGGCCACTATCCAGGCGCAGTTCCGGGGAACGGAACGGTACACGGTGAGGTTTATCGTATTGATAATGCGACTCTGGCCGAGCTGGATGCTTTGCGCACCCGCGGCGGTGAATACGCACGCCAGTTGATCCAGACGCCGTACGGCAGTGCATGGATGTACGTGTACCAGCGCCCGGTGGACGGATTAACGCTGATCGACAGCGGTAACTGGTTAGACAGAGACCAGTACTGAAACCTCCGCGCCACCTTCGGGTGGCGTTGTTTTATGCGATGTCACTCGCATTCCGGATTGCCAGCCTTCCGGTGCTCTTTTTCCCCTTTTGCCAAAACGCAGGCATAAAAAAACCCTTACTGACCGGTACCCGGCGTTCAGGGTTTTCAGCGTTCAGCGAACTTATTTCTTCGCGGCGCGCTCGAAGGAGGCAATGATTTCAGCTTTAGCGGCTTCAGCGTTGTCCCAACCGTCCACTTTCACCCACTTGCCTTTTTCGAGATCTTTGTAGTGCTCGAAGAAGTGCGTGATCTGTGCTTTCAGCAGTTCCGGCAGGTCGTTCACATCTTTGATGTGATCGTACTCTTTGCTCAGTTTGGTGTGCGGCACGGCAACCAGTTTCGCATCTTCACCGGATTCGTCGGTCATTTTCAGTACGCCAACCGGACGGCAGCGGATAACGGAGCCAGGTTCCAGCGGATACGGGGTCGGGACCAGAACGTCAACCGGATCACCGTCCAGAGACAGTGTGTGGTTGATGTAACCGTAGTTGCACGGATAGAACATCGCGGTGGACATGAAGCGGTCAACGAACAGTGCGCCGCTCTCTTTGTCGACTTCGTATTTGATCGGATCTGCGTTAGCCGGGATCTCGATAACAACGTAGATATCTTCCGGCAGGTCTTTACCTGCTGGGACGTTGAGTAAGCTCATGTCTGTTTCCTTTAACTGTGTCGTAAACAAGTGGCGAGTATTATAGCGATCTCGCGACGAATGTCTTCGCCTGATTTTGTTTTCACTCGCCTCGTACCGGTCTTTTCAGACCACTTGCATGACAGGAAAATCCATATCTTCAGCCGCTTTTTTCATAGGGAAATGGAAGCGATTACAAACTTGTGATTAACGTTCTATTTACTTTTTTGAAGTGTGATGTAACGCAATCCGTTACATGCTCGATTGTCTATAGTTTTTTCGCGACTGTTTCTTAACCAACAATAACCTACCCTACGAGGACACAGTTATGTGGAAGCGCTTACTTATCGTCACAGCAGTTTCGGCAGCCATGTCGTCTATGGCCATGGCCGCCCCATTAACCGTAGGATTTTCGCAGGTCGGCTCTGAGTCCGGCTGGCGCGCCGCAGAGACCAACGTGGCGAAAAGCGAGGCCGAGAAGCGCGGCATTACGCTGAAAATCGCTGACGGTCAGCAAAAGCAGGAAAACCAGATTAAAGCCGTGCGTTCATTTGTCGCTCAGGGCGTTGATGCCATCTTCATTGCGCCGGTGGTGGCGACAGGATGGGAGCCGGTGCTGAAGGAAGCGAAAGATGCCGAGATTCCGGTCTTCCTGCTTGATCGTTCCATCGATGTAAAAGACAAATCTCTCTATATGACCACCGTCACCGCCAACAACGTGCTTGAAGGCCAACTGATCGGTGACTGGCTGATCAAAGAGGTTAATGGTAAGCCGTGTAATGTGGTTGAGTTACAGGGCACCGTCGGCGCCAGTGTGGCCATTGACCGTAAGAAAGGGTTTGCTGAGGCCATTGCCAAAGCGCCAAACATCAAAATCATCCGTTCCCAGTCCGGTGACTTCACCCGCAGTAAAGGTAAAGAGGTCATGGAAAGCTTTATCAAAGCGGAGAACAACGGCAAGAACATCTGCATGGTTTACGCCCATAACGATGACATGGTGATCGGTGCTATCCAGGCTATCAAAGAAGCGGGGCTGAAGCCGGGCAAAGATATTCTGACCGGTTCTATCGACGGCGTACCGGACATTTATAAAGCAATGATTGACGGTGAAGCGAATGCCAGCGTTGAACTGACGCCGAACATGGCGGGTCCAGCCTTCGACGCACTCGAGAAGTTCAAGAAAGATGGCACGATGCCTGAGAAGGTCACTATCACCAAATCGACGCTGTACCTGCCGGATACCGCGAAAGAAGAGTTAGAGAAGAAGAAAAACATGGGCTACTAAGTTCAGACCCGTTCTGGTGGCATACCTTACACCGTAGGCCTGATAAGCGAAGCGCCATCAGGCAAATGTTCTGCCGGATGGCGGCGTAACGGCCTTATCCGGCCTACGGGCCTACGGCCACGCTTTGTACCGGAGGAAGATCATGACGACTGAACAACACCAGGAGATCCTCCGTACAGAGGGGTTAAGTAAATTCTTTCCTGGCGTCAAAGCGCTGGATAACGTCGATTTCAGCCTGCGTCGCGGGGAAATCATGGCGCTGCTCGGCGAGAACGGCGCCGGAAAATCCACGCTCATTAAAGCGCTGACCGGCGTCTATCACGCCGATCGCGGTACCATCTGGCTGGAAGGCAGCGCCATCTCCCCCAGAAATACCGCTCATGCTCAACAGCTGGGCATTGGCACGGTGTATCAGGAAGTGAACCTGCTGCCGAATATGTCGGTGGCGGACAATCTGTTTATTGGTCGTGAGCCTAAGCGCTTTGGCCTGCTGCGGCGCAAAGAGATGGAAAAGCGCGCCACGGAACTGATGGCGTCTTACGGCTTTTCCCTCGACGTGCGCGAACCGCTGAACCGCTATTCGGTGGCGATGCAACAGATCGTGGCTATCTGCCGGGCGATCGATCTTTCCGCTAAAGTCCTGATCCTCGATGAACCCACCGCCAGCCTCGATACGCAAGAGGTTGAGATGCTGTTCGGCCTGATGCGTCATCTGCGCGATCGCGGCGTGAGTCTGATCTTCGTTACCCATTTTCTCGATCAGGTCTATCAGGTTAGCGATCGGATCACCGTCCTGCGTAACGGCAGTTTTGTCGGCTGCCGTGAAACCCGCGAGCTGCCGCAGATAGAACTGGTCAAAATGATGCTGGGACGCGAGCTGGACACCCATGCGCTACAGCGCGCGGGACGCACCTTGCTTAGCGACAAACCGGTTGCCGCGTTCAAAAATTTCGGTAAGAAGGGGACTATCTCCCCGTTCGATCTCGACGTTCGTCCCGGTGAGATCGTCGGTCTGGCTGGACTGCTCGGATCCGGACGCACCGAAACGGCTGAGGTGATCTTCGGCATCAAACCGGCGGACAGCGGCAGCGCACAGATCAAAGGCAAAGCGCAGACGCTGCGATCCCCTCACCAGGCGTCATGCCTGGGAATCGGTTTTTGCCCGGAGGACCGGAAAACGGACGGCATTATTGCCGCCGCCTCGGTGCGGGAAAATATCATCCTGGCGCTACAGGCCCAGCGCGGTTGGCTGCGGCCGATTGCGCGCAAAGAACAGAATGACATTGCCGAGCGGTTTATCCGCCAGCTTGGCATTCGCACCCCCAGCGCAGAACAGCCGATCGAATTTCTCTCCGGCGGCAACCAACAAAAAGTACTGCTGTCGCGCTGGCTACTGACCAAACCGCAGTTTCTGATCCTCGACGAACCGACGCGAGGGATCGACGTGGGGGCGCATGCCGAGATTATCCGCCTGATCGAAACCCTGTGCGCTGATGGTCTGGCGTTGCTGGTGATCTCCTCGGAGCTGGAGGAACTGGTGGGGTATGCGGATCGGGTGATCATCATGCGTGACCGCAAACAGGTGGCGGAGATCCCGCTGGCTGAACTGTCCGTACCGGCGATCATGAACGCCATCGCGGCGTAAGGAGACTCTTGTGATGCCCCAATCTCTCCCGCAAACCACGCCGCCGAAGCGACGCTTTCGCTGGCCGACCGGCATGCCGCAACTCATTGCGCTGCTGCTGGTGCTGCTGGTGGACAGCCTTGTCGCCCCCCACTTTTACCAGATTGTGTTGCAGGACGGGCGTCTGTTCGGCAGTCCAATCGATATCCTGAACCGCGCCGCCCCCGTCGCATTGCTGGCAATAGGGATGACGCTGGTGATTGCCACAGGCGGCATTGACCTTTCCGTTGGCGCGGTGATGGCGATTGCCGGGGCCACGACCGCCGCGATGACCGTCGCGGGTCACAGCTTGCCGGTGGTGCTGCTCGCCGCGTTGGGGACCGGCGTTCTGGCCGGCCTGTGGAACGGCGTTCTGGTGGCAATCCTCAAAATTCAGCCCTTTGTCGCCACGCTGATCCTGATGGTGGCGGGGCGCGGCGTGGCGCAACTGATCACCTCCGGACAGATTGTCACCTTCGACTCGTCCACGCTCTCCTGGTTTGGTAGCGGTTCGCTGCTGCTGTTTCCCACACCGGTCATTATCGCGCTGATCACGCTGGTGCTGTTCTGGCTGCTGACCCGGCGAACGGCGCTTGGGATGTTTATTGAAGCCGTAGGGATCAACATCCGGGCGGCGAAAAATGCCGGGGTGAACACGCGGGTCATCGTCATGCTCACCTACGTGCTGAGCGGGCTGTGCGCGGCGATTGCCGGGATTATCGTCACGGCGGATATTCGCGGTGCTGATGCCAACAATGCCGGATTGTGGCTGGAGCTGGACGCCATTCTGGCGGTGGTGATCGGCGGTGGTTCCCTGATGGGCGGGCGTTTTAATTTGCTGCTGTCAGTGGTGGGTGCGCTGATTATTCAGGGGATGAACACCGGGATCCTGCTGTCCGGATTCCCGCCGGAGATGAACCAGGTGGTCAAAGCCATCGTGGTGCTGTGCGTACTGATTGTGCAGTCACAGCGCTTTATCAGTCTGCTAAAAGGAGTGCGTGGTCGTGATAAAACGTAATTTACCGTTAATGATCACCCTCGGGGTTTTCGTGCTGGGCTATCTCTACTGCTTAACCCAGTTCCCCGGCTTTGCCTCCACGCGGGTTATCTGCAACATTCTGACCGATAACGCCTTTCTGGGGATCATCGCCGTGGGGATGACCTTTGTGATCCTCTCCGGTGGGATCGATCTCTCCGTCGGATCGGTCATCGCCTTCACCGGCGTATTCCTGGCGAAGGCTATCGGCTACTGGGGGATCTCGCCGCTGCTGGCGTTTCCGCTGGTACTGGCGATGGGCTGTGCGTTTGGCGCTTTCATGGGGTTGTTGATTGATGCGCTAAAGATCCCGGCCTTTATCATCACGCTTGCCGGTATGTTCTTCCTGCGCGGGGTCAGCTACCTGGTGTCGGAAGAGTCGATCCCGATTAACCATCCCATTTACGACACGCTTTCCAGTCTGGCGTGGAAAATCCCCGGTGGCGGTCGCCTGAGCGCGATGGGTCTGCTGATGTTGGCGGTGGTCGTTATGGGGATTTTCCTCGCGCATCGCACCCGGTTTGGCAATCAGGTGTATGCCATTGGCGGAAATGCGATTTCGGCGAACCTGATGGGGATTTCCACCCGCAGCACGACGATTCGCATCTATATGCTGTCGACCGGGCTGGCGACGCTGGCCGGGATTGTCTTTTCTGTCTACACCCAGGCCGGCTACGCGCTGGCGGGGGTTGGTGTGGAGCTGGACGCCATCGCGTCGGTGGTGATCGGCGGTACGTTGCTGAGCGGTGGGGTGGGTACGGTTCTTGGAACGCTGTTTGGCGTGGCGATTCAGGGGCTGATCCAGACCTACATTAACTTCGACGGTACGCTCAGTTCATGGTGGACGAAAATTGCCATTGGCGTTTTATTATTTATTTTCATTGCGTTGCAGCGTGGCCTGACGGTGCTCTGGGAAAATCGACAGAGTTCGCCGGTGACGCGTATTGCTGATTCAGGGAGCAGGAATTGATATCTGTTTGCCGATGCAGTCCAGGACAGAACAGACGGTTTTTGCTACAGTGCCTGTTTTACGGCAAGTGGGTTGGATATGGCTTCATTAAAGGATGTTGCGCGCCTGGCGGGGGTGTCGATGATGACTGTCTCCCGGGTAATGAATAATGCGGAATCAGTACGCCCTGCAACGCGTGACAGCGTGTTGCAGGCTATCCAGACCCTGAATTATGTTCCCGATCTTTCCGCCCGTAAGATGCGTGCCCAGGGGCGTAAGCCATCGACTCTTGCCGTGCTGGCGCAGGATACGGCCACAACGCCTTTCTCAGTCGATATCCTGCTTGCCATTGAACAAACAGCCAGCGAGTTCGGCTGGAACAGTTTTTTAATCAACATTTTTTCTGATGATGATGCCGCGCGTGCGGCGCGCCAACTGCTTGCTCACCGGCCTGATGGCATTATCTATACCACGATGGGGCTACGGCATATCACGCTACCTGAAGTTCTGCATGGCGAAAATATCGTTCTGGCGAACTGTGTGGCGGACGATCCCGCATTACCCAGCTATATCCCTGATGATTACACCGCACAGTATGAGGCAACCCAGTATTTGATCGCGGCGGGATATCGTCAGCCATTATGCTTCTGGTTACCCGAAGGCGCGCTGGCGACAGGGTACCGTCGACAGGGATTTGAACAGGCCTGGCGTAATGCCGGACGGGATCTGGCGGATGTGAAGCAATTTCACATGGCGATGGGTGACGATCACTATACCGATCTTGCAGGTTTACTGGACGCCTGCATTCCATCGGGTAAACCCGATTTTGATGTTCTGATTTGTGGTAACGATCGCGCCGCCTTTGTGGCTTATCAGGTTCTTCTGGCGAAAGGGATCCGCATCCCACAGGATGTTGCTGTTATGGGGTTTGATAACCTGGTGGGCGTCGGGCATCTGTTTTTACCCCCATTAACCACAATGCAGCTTCCACACGATATTATCGGGCGGGAAGCGGCATTGCATGTGATTGAAGGACGTACCGGCGGCGGCCAGAAACGGATCCCTTGTCCGCTGCTGATCCGTTGTTCCGCCTGACCGTTGATTACCCCAGTAGCCAGAGTTCGCCTTGCAGCAATATGGCTTCTCCATGAGCGGCATAGAGAGACAGTTCACGTTCCTCTGGCTGCGGATAGATTCGGCTGCTCATGACCGCTTCCCCACCATTAATGAATACCTCAATGGATGACTTATCGATAAAGATCCTCAGATCAAGTGGTTCACCTTGCGTAAGAGGAATACTACGGTAACCATCTATGTTTTCTTGCGGGTAATACCGCCACAAAACGAGCCGTCCGGACTGATTATCGATATACAGTCGCATCCCTGTGCCGAGCTGTAACCCGTAATGCTCGGCATGACTATTCTGACAATCCCACCGTAATTGAATTTCGATCGCTTGTGCGTTTTCCTGCAAAACGCATTTGCTGACGACGTTATTGGCAGGAATAGGTTGATACCGCTGGCGTAACGACTCTGCTTCCCGCACCGGGCGCTGGATGAGTTTGCCGTTGCTCTCAGAGAGCTCTCGAGCCAGCGTCATGCAACCTGCCCAACCCTCACGTTTTGATGGCATTGATGATTCCCACATATCCATCCAGCCGATGATGATGAGCCTGCCATCTTTAGCGGTAAAACTTTGCGGCGCATAAAAATCATGCCCGTGATCGAGTTCAGTAAAAGGGCCTGACTGGGCAAAGATCCGTCCAGGAGACCAGACCCCAGGTATGACTCCGCTCTGAAAGCGATTCCGGTTACAGTATCCTTCCGCCTTCATTCCTTGTGGTGAAAACATCAGGTAATGGTGTTCACCAGGACGGAAAAAGTCCGGACACTCCCACATATAGCTTTCGCCTGCGTTGGCATGCGCCAGTACGCGATCGAAGGTCCATTCACGCAATGATTTACCACGATAAAGTAAGATCTGCCCGGTGTTACCAGGATCCTTTGCACCTACCACCATCCACCAGGTGTTTGCTTCTCGCCAGACTTTAGGATCGCGAAAATGCATAATCCCTTCCGGCGGGGTCAGCACCACACCCTGTTTTTCAAAATGGATCCCATCCCGACTGGTTGCCAGACACTGTACTTCACGAATGGCGTCATCATTGCCTTCTCCTGCAAGCCAGACATGACCGGTGTAGATGAGCGATAGCACACCGTTGTCATCGACGGCACTGCCCGAAAAACATCCATCTTTGTCATCTTCATCGCCTGGTGCCAGCGCAATAGGCTCATGGCGCCAGTGAATCATATCTTCACTGGTGGCATGTCCCCAGTGCATAGGCCCCCAGTGTTCGTTGAATGGGTGATGCTGATAAAACGCGTGATAGCGATTATTAAACCAGATCAGCCCGTTGGGATCGTTCATCCACCCTGCTGGCGGGGCAAGGTGGAAATGGGGATAAAAGGTGTTTCCACGGCGGGTGTGAAGCTTTTCCAACGCTTTTTGCGCCATGTGTAATCGAGATTGCGTCATCTTAGCTCTTCCTGGTTTAGCAATAATTGTTGAATTGTTAACGTTAACTTTTGCAAAAATAAAGATCTTAATTTCGTCTAATGTGATGATTATCGCAAATGTTAACGTTAACTATGCGGTTTTGTGATCGATTATGCATGTTGGGGCAAATTTATGACGGTTTTGAGAAAAAGCGGTTTATCAATGTGCGTAAGCCAGATGAAGTCGAGGGAGAAACATGTCAGCCAAAGTATGGGTTTTAGGTGATGCGGTTGTAGATCTTATGCCTGAATCAGATGGAAGGTTATTGCCTTGCCCTGGTGGCGCGCCGGCTAACGTTGCGGTGGGGATAGCCAGATTAGGTGGGGCAAGTGGATTTATAGGTCGGGTGGGGGATGATCCTTTTGGCGCTTTGTTAAGAAGAACGCTGAAAGCGGAAGGGGTTGATACTTCACGGTTGAAGCAGGATGAATGGCACCGGACATCGACTGTGCTTGTCGATCTTAATGAACAAGGAGAGCGTTCTTTTACATTCATGGTTCGCCCCAGCGCCGATCTTTTTCTGGAGGCAACCGATTTGCCCGAATGGCGGCACGGCGAATGGTTACATCTCTGTTCAATTGCCCTGTCTGCCGAACCTTCACGTACCAGTGCTTTTATTGCGATGTCAGCGCTTCGACGCGCAGGCGGCTTTGTCAGCTTCGATCCCAATATCCGTGACGATCTCTGGCAAGACAAACAGTTGTTGCGCTTGTGTTTGTTGCAGGCGCTTCAACTGGCAGACGTGGTTAAGCTGTCGGAAGACGAATGGCGGCTTATCAGTGGAAACGCTCAGTGTGATCGGGATATCTGCGCCCTGGCAACGGAGCATGAAATTACCATGCTGTTGGTGACGAAAGGGGCTGATGGTGTGGTGGTCTGCTACCGCGGGGAGGTTCACCACTTTGCCGCGATACCCGCGAATTGTGTAGACAGCACCGGGGCGGGGGATGCGTTTGTCGCCGGATTACTGGCAGGTCTGGCTGCTGAAGGCTTCCCTGCGCATGAGGGCGAATTACAACACATTATAGAACTCGCTCAACGCTGCGGAGCGCTTGCGGTAACGGCAAAAGGGGCGATGACAGCGCTGCCGCATCGACAAGAGCTGGAACGGTGTAAGTAAACAACGAGGCCGATTTTGCCTCTGAACAGGACGTGATTTTTGTTAACGACAGGCAGGTAATTATGGCATTGAAGATTCCATTCAGAAATGCGTACTATCGTTTTGCATCCAGTTATTCATTTCTCTTTTTTATTTCCTGGTCACTGTGGTGGTCGTTATATGCCATTTGGCTGAAAGGACATCTGGGTTTAACAGGGACAGAATTAGGCACACTTTATTCGGTTAACCAGTTTACCAGCATGCTGTTTATGGTGGCCTACGGTATTATTCAGGATAAGCTTGGCCTGAAGAAACCTCTCATCTGGTGTATGAGTTTCATCCTGGTCCTGACGGGGCCGTTTATGATTTACGTTTACGAACCGCTACTGCAAAGCCATTTTTCTGTTGGGTTGGTTCTGGGATCTCTCTTTTTTGGCCTGGGGTATCTGGCGGGCTGCGGCCTGCTTGACAGTTTCACCGAGAAAATGGCGCGGAGTTTTCATTTTGAATATGGAACCGCGCGTGCCTGGGGGTCATTTGGTTATGCCATTGGCGCATTTTTCGCTGGCATCTTTTTCAGTATTAATCCCCATATCAACTTTTGGCTGGTCTCGCTATTTGGCGCCGTGTTTATGATGATCAACATGCGCTTCAAAGATCAGGAGCAGCAGTGCGTAACGGCTGAAGCGGGTGGGGTAAAAAAAGAGGATTTTATCGCTGTCTTCAAAGATCGTAACTTCTGGATCTTCGTTGTGTTTATTGTGGGGACGTGGTCTTTCTATAACATTTATGATCAACAGCTCTTTCCGGTGTTTTATGCCGGTCTGTTCGAATCACACGATGTTGGAACGCGCGTATATGGATATCTGAATTCGTTCCAGGTCGTGCTTGAAGCACTGTGCATGGCGAGTATTCCCTTCTTTGTTAATCGGGTGGGGCCAAAAAATGCATTACTCATCGGCGTGGTGATTATGGCACTGCGCATCCTCTCTTGCGCCTTGTTCGTTAATCCCTGGGTCATTTCGCTGGTGAAGCTCCTGCATGCTATTGAAGTTCCACTTTGCGTCATCTCCGTATTCAAATACAGCGTAGCGAACTTTGATAAGCGACTGTCATCGACAATCTTCCTGATTGGCTTTCAGATTGCCAGTTCGCTGGGGATAGTATTGCTTTCAACGCCAATAGGGATTCTCTTTGACCTCGCAGGCTACCAGACCGTGTTTTTCGCCATCTCGGGTATCGTCTGCTTGATGTTGCTTTTTGGCATCTTCTTCCTGAGTAAAAAACGAGAACCGTCCGTGCCAGAACCTTCACTGAATTCAGCGACATAAACCTAAACTTTTTCCGGTTGTTGTCGATAGTTTCTGTATATCTTACAACCGGAAAATAACGATGCCAAAATCCCTCTCCCTACGAAATACCCTGTTGGTTTTATTGTCGCTTATTACCCTGTTACTACTGCTAACAGGCGGCATGGGGATTTACGCCTCCACGCGTATTATTACCTCATGGGTCTATTACGGGGTGATGACGGCGACGACGCTGACGGCCATCGCTCTGCTGGCGGTGGTTTGGCTGTTATTGCGCAATAAGCTCCTGAAACCGCTCGATAATGTCGTTGAACAACTCGAACGCCTGGCGACAGGGGATTTATCGGCGGCGGAAAGCCGCTATGCCAGCGCCGAGTTTAATCGCCTGCAGGCTGCGCTCGAAGGGATGCGCGTGGCGCTGAGCGAGTCCGTCAAACGCGTCCGCGATGCCAGTTCGCAGATAGACACCGGCAGTCGTGAACTGACGGCGGGTAATATTCATCTGGCGACACGCACCGAATCGACCGCGACCTCGCTGGAACAAACCGCCGCCAGCATGGAGGAGCTCACCGCGACGGTGAAACAGAATGCGGAAAACGCCGATCAGGCGCATCAACTGGCGAAATCAGTTTCTGATACCGCCGATCGCGGCAGTGAAATGGTGTGTTATGTCATTGAAAAAATGCGCGATATTTCCGGTAGTTCTAACCGTATTGCCGATATTCTTGGCGTGATCGACGGGATTGCGTTCCAGACCAATATTCTGGCGCTGAACGCCTCGGTTGAAGCGGCGCGCGCGGGAGAGCAGGGACGCGGTTTTGCCGTGGTGGCAGGCGAAGTGCGCAATCTGGCCAGCCGCAGCGCGGAGGCCGCGAAAGAGATCCGCACGCTCATTGGCGACTCGCAGTCGCAGGTGGGGGAGGGCAGCGACCTGGCAATGCAGGCGGGTGAAACGATGGATGAGATTGCCAGCGAAGTGATGCGGATGACCAAACTGATGCGGGAAATTGCCAGCGCGTCGCAGGAGCAGAGTCGCGGTATCGAACAGGTGAATATCGCGGTGAGCCAGATGGATGAAACGGCGCAGCAGAATGCGGCCCTGGTACAACAGTCCTCCGCGGCAACGCGATCGCTTGAAGAGCAGTCGCACGCGCTTATCGAAGCGATGGCGTCGTTTAAATTGCAGACCGCCTGATGTGAAATGCCGGATGACGACGTTGACACGTCTTATCCGGCCTACGCAGCTATTGTAGGCCGGATAAGCGCTAGCGCCATCCGGCAAGGGTTTTACGCGTCCGGGAACTCCCGGATAAAGCGTTCCACATCTTCAACCATATGGTTGTTACCAACGAAGAACGAACGGCGCTGGTGCAGGCTTTCCGGGGTGATATCCAGAATACGCTCTTTCCCGTCGCTCGCTTTCCCGCCGGCTTGCTCTGCGAGGAATGCCATTGGGTTGCACTCGTACAGCAGACGCAGTTTTCCTTCCGGGTGGCTGGCGGTGCTTGGGTAAAGATAAATCCCGCCTTTCAGCAGGTTACGGTGGAAGTCAGCAACCAGTGAGCCGATGTAGCGCGAGGTGTACGGGCGCTGCGTGGATTTATCCTCTTCCTGGCAGAACTTGATGTACTTCTTCACGCCGTTCGGGAATTTAATGTAGTTGCCTTCGTTAATGGAGTAAGTGTTGCCTTTCTCCGGGAAGCGCATGCGCTCCTGACACAGGCAGAACACGCCCAGCGACGGATCGTAGGTAAAGGCGTGGACACCGCAGCCGGTGGTGTAAACCAGCATCGTGGAGGAGCCGTAAACCACGTAACCCGCAGCAACCTGTTTGTTGCCCGGTTGCAGGAAATCTTCTTCAGTGACCGGCGTGCCAACAGGCGTCACGCGGCGGTAGATAGAGAAAATGGTCCCGACAGAGACGTTAACATCGATGTTGGACGATCCATCCAGCGGATCCATCAGCACCACGTATTTCGCGTGTTCACAGCCTTCGAAAACGACGATTTCATCTTCTTCTTCAGAGGCAATACCCGCGACGATATCACGCGCCTTGAGTGCAGCTTTCAGTTTTTCGTTCGCGAACAGGTCGAGTTTCTGCTGAACCTCGCCCTGTACGTTCTCAGCACCGCTGGCACCCAGGATATCGACCAGACCGGCCTTGTTGATATCGCGGTGGATGATCTTGGCGCCCAGCTTTATTGCCGACAACAACGCAGTGAGCTCACCTGTAGCATGAGAGAACTCGTGCTGCTTCTCGACAATAAATTCACCTAACGTTTTCATAACACTTTCCCTGCAATTAATATGGAGTAAAGCGACCGTAACAATCTTAACAAATATTTCAGTGGCTGCGCTCAGGTGAATCGCGCCAGCAAACTACGGATTATCCTGAAATGCGTTTCTCACTTGCCTGACATATGCGTAAAATGCCCCCTGGGTTAAATTAGGATAGTGACGTATGCGCATTCATATTTTGGGAATTTGTGGCACGTTCATGGGCGGTCTGGCGATGCTGGCGCGCTCGCTCGGTCATGAAGTAACGGGTTCGGACGCCAATGTGTATCCGCCGATGAGTACCTTACTTGAGAACCAGGGGATCTCCCTGATTCAGGGTTATGACCCCAGTCAGCTTGACCCGCAACCGGACCTGGTGATCATTGGCAATGCCATGACCCGTGGAAATCCGTGCGTTGAGGCGGTGCTGGAAAAAAACATTCCGTTTATGTCCGGTCCGCAGTGGCTGCATGACTTTGTGCTGCGCGATCGTTGGGTGCTGGCCGTTGCGGGAACGCACGGTAAAACCACCACCGCGGGCATGGCGACCTGGATTCTTGACGTCTGCGGTTATAAGCCAGGTTTTGTGATTGGCGGTGTGCCGGGGAATTTTGACGTTTCTGCGCGTCTGGGCGAAAGCGACTTCTTCGTGATTGAAGCGGATGAGTACGACTGCGCCTTCTTCGATAAACGCTCCAAATTCGTACATTACTGTCCGCGTACGCTGATCCTCAACAACCTTGAGTTTGATCATGCGGATATCTTTGACGATCTGAAAGCGATCCAGAAGCAGTTCCACCACCTGGTCCGCATCGTGCCGGGTCAGGGGCGGATCATCTATCCGGAACACGACATCAATCTGAAGCAGACGATGGCGATGGGTTGCTGGAGCGAACAGGAACTGGTGGGCGAGCAGGGTCACTGGCAGGCGAAAAAGCTGAATGTTGATGCCTCGGAATGGGAAGTGTGGCTGGACGGCGAGAAGGTCGGCGAAGTGAAGTGGTCGCTGGTTGGCGAACACAACATGCACAACGGCCTGATGGCCATTGCTGCGGCCCGTCACGTTGGCGTGCAGCCGGGCGATGCGGCCAATGCGCTGGGATCGTTCATCAACGCCCGTCGCCGTCTTGAACTGCGCGGCGAAGCGAACGGCGTCACGGTCTATGATGATTTCGCGCATCACCCGACGGCGATTCTGGCAACGCTTGCGGCGCTGCGCGGCAAAGTAGGCGGCACGGCACGCATTATCGCCGTACTGGAGCCGCGTTCTAACACCATGAAGATGGGGCTGTCCAAAGACGATCTGGCACCGTCATTAGGCCGTGCGGATGAAGTGTATCTGCTGCAGCCGCCGCATATCCCGTGGCAGGTGGCGGAAGTGGCGGAAGCCTGCATCCAGCCTGCCCACTGGAGTGGTGATGTGGATACGCTGGCAGAGATGATCGTGAAAACGGCGCAACCTGGCGATCACATTCTGGTGATGAGTAACGGCGGGTTTGGTGGTATTCACCAAAAACTGCTGGATGGCCTGGCGAAAAAAGCCGAAGCGCAAGCCGAAGAGTAATAAAAAGGCCCGGTGGCGCTGACGCTTACCGGGCCTACGTGCTTGTAGGCCGGATAAGACGCTTCGCGTCGCCATCCGGCATTCACGCCGGGTTACATTACGCTTCGTTTTCCGCCAGTTCGCGCAGATACTGGAAGATCTGTCGCGCGGATTTCGGCGGCTTATTCCCTTCTTTCTCTTTCTTCGCGTTGCGGATCAGCGAGCGAAGCTGCTGGCGGTCGGCGTTTGGCCACAGGTTCAGCACTTCCTCTACCGCGTCATCCCCTTCGTCAATCAGACGATCGCGCAGATGCTCAAGCTTGTGAAACAACACCACCTGCTGGTTGTGGCGGTTTTTCAGCTTGTCCAGCGCCTGGCGAATAGGATCAACCTCACGCTGGCGCAGCATTTTACCAATCAACTGCAACTGGCGGCGGCGACCTTCCATTTTGATCCGCTGGGCCAGCTCAATGGCGGCACGCAGGTCCGCATCAAGCGGGATTTTGTCCAGCGCGTTTTTCCCCAGATCCACCAGTTCCGCGCCCAGGCGTTTGAGCTCCTCGGCGTCGCGTTTAATTTCACTTTTACTGACCCAGATAATTTCATCGTCTTCGTCTTCGATGTCATCACCGGGAACGTCGTCGAGCCAGTCTTCGGGCTGCTTAGTCATGTCAGGCTCCTTAAAAAAAGAGGCTAATGTTACCAGTTAAGATGCGCACTGAAAAACGGTTCTCTGTTAGACTTCAGAGAAACTCTCTACATTATGGCATTTGCGATGAAAGTAATCTCACAAGTTGAAGCGCAGCGTAAGATTCTGGAAGAAGCGGTCTCGACAGCGCTGGAGTTAGCCTCAGGCAAATCGGACGGGGCGGAAGTCGCCGTAAGCAAGACGACCGGCATCAGTGTCAGCACCCGTTATGGTGAAGTGGAGAATGTCGAATTCAATAGCGATGGCGCGTTGGGAATTACCGTCTACCATCAGAACCGCAAAGGCAGTGCCTCATCGACTGATTTAAGCCCGCAGGCGATTGCCCGTACCGTCCAGGCGGCGCTGGACATCGCGCGCTACACCTCGCCGGACCCTTGCGCAGGTGTGGCAGACAAAGAGTTGCTGGCTTTTGACGCACCGGATCTGGATCTGTTCCACCCGGCAGAGGTTTCTCCGGATGAAGCCATCGAACTGGCGGCGCGTGCCGAACAGGCTTCTTTGCAGGCCGATAAACGTATCACCAATACGGAAGGCGGCAGCTTTAACAGCCACTATGGCATTAAAGTGTTCGGCAACAGCCACGGCATGTTGCAGGGCTATTGCTCCACCCGCCATTCACTTTCCAGCTGCGTGATTGCCGAAGAAAACGGCGATATGGAGCGCGATTACGCCTACACGATTGGTCGGGCGTTGGGCGATCTGCAAACGCCGGAATGGGTTGGCGCAGACTGTGCTCGCCGCACGTTATCCCGCCTGTCACCGCGTAAACTCTCGACGATGAAAGCACCGGTAATTTTTGCCAACGAAGTGGCGACCGGGCTGTTCGGTCACCTGGTTGGCGCGATTGCAGGGGGCTCGGTGTATCGCAAATCCACTTTCCTGCTGGATTCGCTGGGAAAACAAATTCTGCCTGAATGGCTGACCATTGAAGAGCATCCGCACCTGTTAAAAGGACTGGCTTCCTCACCGTTCGACAGCGAAGGTGTACGTACGCAACGTCGTGACATTGTGAAAGACGGTGTGCTGACTCAGTGGCTGCTAACCAACTACTCTGCCCGTAAGCTGGGGCTGAAAAGCACCGGTCATGCAGGCGGCATTCATAACTGGCGCATTGCCGGGCAGGGGCTGAGCTTTGAGCAGATGCTCAAAGAGATGGGTACCGGACTGGTGGTCACCGAACTGATGGGCCAGGGCGTGAGCGGCATCACCGGGGATTACTCCCGTGGCGCAGCCGGTTTCTGGGTCGAAAACGGGGAAATTCAATACCCTGTAAGCGAAATCACCATCGCCGGAAACTTAAAAGAGATGTGGCGCAATATTGTTACCATCGGTAACGATATTGAAACACGTAGCAATATACAGTGTGGTTCAGTTCTGTTGCCGGAGATGAAAATCGCCGGACAATAATCCCGGATGGCGCGACCTGCCGCGCCAAAACAATAAAAAAGAGGAAGTGAGCAATGCGTAAAAAACTACTGGCGATGCTGGCGGTCTCCACTCTGGTATTGAGTTCGGCAACGGCGTTTGCCGCCGAACTCGAAGACAATATGGAAACGCTTAACGATAACCTGAAGGTGGTCGAAAAAGCGGATAACGCAACACAGGTGACAGAGGCGTTAACCAAAATGCGCGCTGCCGCGCTGGATGCCCAAAAAGCGACGCCGCCAAAGCTGGAAAGCAAAGCCTCCGACAGTCCGGAAATGAAAGATTTTCGTCATGGTTTTGACGTCCTGGTCGGTCAGATCGACGGTGCGTTGAAGCTGGCGAAGGAAGGGAAGGTCAAAGAAGCGCAGGCCGCCGCGGAAGAGTTCAAAACCACCCGCAACGCCTACCACAAGAAGTATCGTTAATGGTCTCCCCTGATGCCTTCAGCCGGGGCTTCAGGGGAAATAATAAAAATAACGGTCTTTTCAACCAGACTCTCCTGAACCAGGCCGCCCTCTTTACAAGGGCGGCCTTAATCATTACTTCAGATTCGTTTTGAAGAACGATGTCAGCTTTTCGAACGGAATCAGGTCGGTACGGTCATACAAATCGACATGACCAGCCCCGGGAACGACATACAGCTCCTTCGGTTGAGCCGCACGTTTCCAGGCATCTTCGCTGAATTCTTTCGAATGCGCCTGGTTCCCGGTAATAAACAGCATGGGGCGCGGTGAAATCGTTTCTATATCGTTGAATGGATAGAAATTCATAAATTTACCAATGCTGCTTAACAGCGGTTTGGTGGTCAGTTCTTCTTTCTCACCCTGCGGGGTGTAGCCGCCTCGCTCGGTACGGTAAAAATCAAAGAACTCACGCTGAATGGCCGGCGTTGAGTCATCCAGTTTGTTAACGGTCCCCGGGATATACGCCTTCTCTGCGCCTTTAAATTCTGCAAATCGCTGCTCGATAGCCGATTTAATAAAGGCCTGACGCTGTTCTGGCGTCTGGGAATGATTCAGACCATGACGGAACGCCGAGCCCATGTCGTACATGCTGACAGTGGCAATCGCCTTCATACGTGGATCGATTTTGGCTGAACTGATTGCAAAGCTCCCGCTGCCACAGATACCCAGTACGCCGATGTTCTCTGGGTCAACATACGGCTGGGTACTGAGGTAATCGACCGCCGCGCTGAAGTCATCTGCATAAATTTCCGGTGAAACCAGATGCCCCGGCTTTCCTTCACTTTCCCCCCAAAAAGAGAGATCGATCGCCAGCGTCACAAAACCCTGCTCTGCCAGTTTTTGGGCATACAGGTTCGAGCTTTGCTCTTTTACCGCGCCCATCGGATGTCCGACGACAATGGCTGGGTTTTTCGCATTCTGATTCAGCGTCTTTGGAATAAACAAATTTCCCACGACGTTCATCTGGTACTGATTCTTAAACGTGACCTTTTGCTGGGTAACGTTATCGCTTTTATAGAAGTTGTCCGCGCCTTTTGACATATCCGCCGCGGTGGCGGCGAATGAACTGATTAACAGCCCCAGCGCCAGTGTCATATTTTTCATGAATTTCATCCTCTCGTGTGCGTGGTGTGTTTTACGTGATGTCAGAATGGTCATCCCTGTTGCGGCGATCGGTCGTCTATCTCCTGCCTCGGCATTATCCGACAACGTGTGCGCTATACAGGTCAGCCATCTTCAGGCAAGCCGGGGCCGGACGTTATTCATGGGAATAACGACAAAAAGTGCATAAATAAACATGCAGTTCACGATGATCTCTTGCGGAAAGTTTTACACGGCAGGCGTAGGTTGACTAGCTAATGAATGCTTAATAGGCTTATAAGATTACCTTATTAATCGGGAAAGCCTGACAGATGAAACGCAATCTCAATGACCTGCTTTATTTTGTCACCGTTGCCCGCGAAGGAAGTTTTACCCGCGCGGCGGCACATCTTGGTGTCACACAGCCGGCTCTCAGCCAGGCGATTTCCGCTCTTGAGAATCGCCTGCAAATTCGACTTCTCACCCGCACCACCCGCAGCGTGTCCCCCACCGCTGCCGGAGAACGGTTGTTGCAGTCCATCGGCAACCGCATTGATGAGATTGAAGCCGAACTGGATATGCTCACTGAGCTGCGAGACAAACCCGCCGGTACGGTACGAATCACCTGTGGGCCGAACGTTTTGCGTACCACACTGTTACCTAAACTGACGCCACTGTTGCGTGAATACCCTGATATTCATATTGAGTTCGACGCCAATCACGGTTTTCGCGATATTGTCGCCGACCGTTTCGACGCCGGAGTGCGACTGGGCGACACGATTGATAAAGACATGATAGCCATACCGATTGGACCAGAACTCCGTATGGCGGCCGCAGCCTCACCGGATTATTTTTCGCGTTATCCCATTCCACAAACCCCCCATGAACTGACGCAACACTGCTGTATAAATCAGAGAATGGTGAGATCGGGTGGGCTGTATGTCTGGGATTTTGATCAGGACGGCGGCGACTTGAACGTGCGGGTGAGCGGGCAAGTGACGTTCAACACGTCAGAACACATTGTCTATGCTGCTCTGGAGGGGATGGGAATCGCTTTTTTACCGGAGGAAGAGTTCGGTGAACATATTGAGAAAGGTCGATTAATCCGTGTGCTTGAACCGTGGTGTAAGCCTTTTCCTGGGTACTATTTGTATTACCCCAGCCGCAAACAAGTCTCTCCCGCGTTTTCACTGGTGATAGATGCTCTGCGCGTTAACCGTAAGCGCCCATCCGTAGAGAAGAAAAAGTGATTCAGGAAAACCAGCCTGTCGCATTGATATAATCCGGATGGCAGCAATATATTTTTATGCCCTAATCTGTCCGCTTGTGGTTCGACGCTACCTGTGACATGTAGACCTGGCAGCGTCGAATAAGAAGGGGGGCAGATTTATAATTTCACTTTGATGATTACTTTAAACTGATATTTTTATTTTTCGCCCACTTTCTTAATCTTCCATTCGCATTGGCGTAAGGCGAAGAGGTGTTAAATGAGATCATTCGCCCCATCGTCCATTTTGTGTACCACGGTTTACCGTACAAAACATCATCAGTACGTTCATTAATAAGCCGCACAATTTCATTTTTTACAGCCTGTAATTCAGCGATCAGGGAGTCATAGCTTAACGCGCTGTAATCCTTGTAAAATTTTTGAGCAAGGAGGCCAAGCTGGTTCCATTTATAACCTGTTTCCGGAAAATCGACCGGCTGACCTTTCGCATCAAAAGTGATCCACTTTACAACCAGAGAATTCCATCCAAGTAGATACGAAACAAGGTCACGAACGCTCATCTCTGTCCCTTTGGCGTGCCCATCCATTGAGTCATCGGAAGTCATTTCGTTCGGGATTGAATTAAGGTAACCGATTAATTTACTGAAATTTTTATCAATGGCTAAAAGTAATTCAGCTTTTGTTTGAGGCACACTCATAAGGAATTCCTTCTCATTTAAGAAAATGACACCATGATGAAACGGTGTGGTGTTTTAACATCGGGCCGTTATTTTCTCTCTCCTTGCGTCATGTCTTGCAAGGATTCGTCATAACTCTTTTCGATAATACGGCTCAAAAGCGCGCTCTGCTCACAGTTTCAGACTTTCTTCTCTGCTGGCGTCGCCACGAAACACCCTCGATATCTGTGAATAAAATCACACTTTCCCAGCGATAAATCATCAAAACCCCCTTTTTTGTGGAACAGATCACTATTGCCACTCGCCTTTCCACTTCGAAGTGGAAAACAACTCGCTACAAACTTTTGACCCCCACCGCTAGTTTTAACTCAGAGCCATTAACGGGGTAAGACGAGTGAATAACGGAGCAGTAATGAACGACATGGGGGACCAGGTGGCGCAGATTGGTGAACTGGCCGATCGCATGCTGGCGCAAGTGTATGCCTTGCTGCGTGAACATCACATCATTCCCAACGCCGTACAGGAACAAATGCTGACGTCTCACGTTCGCGCCATGGCGCACCGGTCGGTGACCGGAGAGCCTTTGCCGGAAGTGGAAGCCAGTTTGTTTGATGAAATTTCAGCCGATTCAATGGCGCTTGCCCGCGACGTGGTCGCAGCGTTTGGCAATCTTCCCGAGGAAGAGGCCTGGCTGCTGTCCGTCCACTTTGAAGTCGCGAAAGACAACCTTTAAGGAGCAACAACATGGAACAGATTACAGTCGTGATTGGCGATCGTCTGGGGAAAGGCCAGAAAGTGGCAGCAGGCGTCGAGAAAGCCGGTGGCCGTGCGGTGGTGGTACCGGGTGTCGCCGCGGATATGAAACTGGGGGACGTGATGAAAGCGGAAAACGCCACGTTCGGCATCTCCTTTTGCGGCAGCGGCGGCGCGGGCGCTATCACCGCACAGAACAAATACGGCTACAAGGCTAAATACGGGATGCGCTCTGTGGATGAAGGCGTAACGGCGATTAACGAAGGCTGCAACGTGCTGGGGTTCGGCTTTATGGATAAAGAAGAGCTTGGCGAGCGTCTGGTTCAGGCGTGGCAGAAAAAATACGGCGCCTAAGTATGAAAGAACAATTCACCACAACGGTGAGAGTCACCGGTAAAGGCGAAGCCAAAACGCGCGCCTTTGCCGATGCCCTGAACCACGTTCAGGCCGCGGTCATGAAGGCATCGCCGCATATTTTACTGCGTATTGAGCCACAGGATGTGCAGGTTGTTCAAGCGCGTGAAGCGGTGCGCAAAGAAGCGTTTTTGTTCTTCTTTCTGCGCCGGGAACGACGCACTTACAGCGTGGAGCTGGATGTGACCGTCAACGTGACAGCCATCAATCTGGACAAGGTGGATTTTGTCTCGCAACGCTGATTCTTGTTAAGAAGGCATAATTATGTTCCTGATAATTTTAATAAAATCGCTCATCATCGGTGCCCTCGTCGGCGTGGGTGTGGGGGCCGGGGCTGCACGCATGTTTCATGCGCCTACCACACAGGGGATGGGTGCGTTTCGAACTCTGGGGGAACTGAACTCCTGTGAAGGGGATCCGGCTTCTCACTTCTCGTTTGGCCTGGGCTTTTTCTTCAACGCCTGGGCCTCATCCGTTGCGGCGGGCTCGTTCACACAGGACGTGGATCACCGCATTATTCCTAACTGGGGCGCGGCAGCGCTGATGATCAAAAACCGCAACGTCGGTGAAACGCTGCATGACCCGAAAAAGATGGCGATTGCCTGCGGCATCATCGGCATGATCGTCGTGACCTTCCTGAACCTCACGGCCTCTTCCGTACCGGAAGCGTTGCAGGTGACCGCCGTTAAGGTACTGGTTCCTGCGGCAAACCTGCTGGTCAACACCGTGATGCCAGTGATCTTCTGGCTGGCGGCAATCGATGCCGGTAAGAAATCGGGCTTCTGGGCAACCGTTTTCGGCGGCGCGGCGCAGTTGATCATGGGTAACGCCGTTCCGGGTCTGGTACTGGGCATCCTGATCGGTAAAGGCGTTGAAGAGAGCGGCTGGAACCATGTGACCAAAGTGATGATGGCGGCGATTGTTCTGCTGTTCGTCCTGAGCGGCTTCTTCCGTGGCTTCGACATGAAGATGATCGAATCCTTCCACATGACCGTGCCGAACTGGCTCGAACTGATCCACAACTCGCTTAGCGGCAAATAACGGAGGCCACAATGGAACAGAATAAAGGTTTTTGGTTTGCCGACTGGTCTTTCCCGATCTTCGTTGGCCTGCTCTCCTCCGGCGTATTTGCCGGGACGCACATGTACTACCTGTACGGGATTGGCGCGTTCAACGAAGTGGCTTTCGTGGCCATGCTGAAAGCGGGAATTGATACCGGATCGTACGGCGCGGTGGCGGCATTTGGCGCCAGCTTCCTGTTCGCCCGTATTATCGAAGGTTCTCTGGTGGGGATTCTGGATATCGGCGGCGCGATTCAGACCGGTGTGGGTCTGGGGGTTCCGGCGCTGCTGCTGGGCGCGGGCATTATGTTCCCGGTTGAGAACTTTATCGCTTCTCTGGCTACGGGGCTGGCGATTGGTCTGGCGATCGGTTACGTCATCATTCTGGCGCGTAAGTTCACCATCAATCAGAGCGATTCGACCTACGGGGCGGACGTGATGATGGGGGCTGGTAACGCCTCGGGTCGTTTCCTCGGTCCACTGATCATCCTCAGCGCGATGACGGCGTCGATCCCTATCGGCGTGGGTTCTTTGGTCGGCGCACTGCTGTTTTACATCTGGCAGAAACCGATCACCGGTGGCGCGATCCTTGGCGCAATGATTTTAGGTTCAATCTTCCCGATTGCGATTAGCTAACCCTCGGCGGGCGTGAAAACGCCCGCACTAACAGGAGAGAGACATGTTTGATTTACTCCTGCGCCGTGCGCGTCTGGTTGACGATACGGTCTGTGACATCGCCCTGAAGGACGGCAAAATCGCCGCGTTAGGTGAGATAAATGACCCGGCGGTGAAAACCGTTGAGCTCAACGGCGAGTGTTACGTCAGCGCCGGATGGATTGATTCCCACGTCCACTGCTATCCAAACTCCCCGATTTATCACGACGAACCGGACAGCGTAGGCATTGCCACCGGCGTGACAACCGTTGTGGATGCGGGCAGCACCGGTGCCGACGATATTGATGATTTTTATACCCTGACGCGCGAAGCCGCGACGGAAGTCTATGCCCTACTGAACATCTCCCGTGTCGGATTGATTGCGCAAAACGAGCTGGCGAATATGGCCAACATCGACGCCGACGCGGTGAAGCAGGCGGTAAAACGTTATCCCGATTTTATCGTTGGCCTGAAGGCGCGAATGAGCAGCAGCGTGGTGGGTGAAAATGGTATTACACCGCTGGATCGCGCCAAAGCGATGCAGCAAGAGAACGGTGATTTGCCCCTGATGGTTCACATCGGCAATAACCCGCCGGATCTGGATGAGATTGCGGAGCGACTGACGGCGGGCGATATCATCACCCACTGCTACAACGGAAAACCCAATCGTATCCTGACGCCGGAAGGCGAACTGCGCGCGTCGGTCACCCGGGCGATTCAGCGCGGCGTGCGTCTGGATGTAGGACACGGCACGGCCAGCCTGAGTTTCGCGGTGGCGAAACGCGCCATCAGCTTAGGCATTCTGCCGCAGACCATCAGCTCTGATATCTATTGCCGCAACCGTATCAGCGGCCCGGTGTATTCACTGGCGAATGTGATGTCGAAATTCCTCGCCATCGGAATGTCGCTGCCGCAGGTCATCGACTGCGTGACGGCCAATGCCGCCGACGGCTTGCGCCTGAAATCTAAAGGTCGCCTCCAGCCTGGTCTGGACGCTGACTTAACCCTCTTTACGCTGAAGCATCAGCCAACCGTGCTGATGGATGCCGAAAATGACAGCTTACAGGCTGAGAAGCTGCTGGTGCCGCTTGCCGCAATACGTGCGGGCAAGGGCTATATGACCGAACAAGGGAGCGCGGAACATGCCTTCGATTTTTGAGAAATACCATTTAAAGCAGGTGATTAATACCTCTGGACGTATGACGGCGCTGGGCGTTTCCACGCCGCGCCCGGAAGTGGTGGAAGCGGCGATGGCCGGCATGAACCAGTACTTTGAAATGAAAGATCTGGTGAATAAAACCGGGGAATACATCGCGAAGCTGCTGGATGTAGAGGGCGCGACGGTGGTCTCCTGTGCGTCTGCGGGTATCGCCCAGTCGGTGGCTGCCGTGCTGGTTCAGGACAGCGACTGGCTGTTGGAAAACCTGCATGTCACGCCGATTGAAAATAACGAAATCGTGCTGCCGAGAGGTCATAACGTCAACTTTGGCGCGCCGGTCGGCACGATGGTGGCGCTGGGCGGCGGCAAGCTGGTGGAAGCGGGTTATGCCAATGAGTGCTCTGCCGCACAACTGGCCGCGGCGATCACCCCGCGTACGGCGGCGATCCTGTACATCAAATCCCACCACTGCGTGCAGAAAAGTATGCTCAGCGTTGAGCAGGCCGTCGTGGTGGCGCGTAAACATAATCTGCCGTTGATTGTCGATGCGGCGGCGGAAGAAGATCTGCAGTGCTACTACCGTTCCGGCGCGGATCTAGTGATCTACAGCGGTGCGAAGGCCATTGAAGGGCCAACCAGCGGACTGGTCATCGGTAAAACGCAGTACGTCGAGTGGGTGAAACGCCAGACAGCGGGCATTGGCCGGGCGATGAAGGTCGGCAAAGAGGGCATTCTCGGTCTGACCTGCGCCATTGAACTCTATCTGCATGCTCAGAAAGAGAGCGGCGCGGAGATGGTTGAAAAAATGACGCCGTTTATTGACGCACTCAATGCACTCAACGGGGTGACCGCTCGCGTGGTGTGGGATAGCGCCGGACGGGATATCGCCCGTGCAGAAATTAAGTTCGATGAAGCCGTTACCGGCATCGCAACGGGCGAACTGGTGGAAGCGCTCAAGCAGGGCGAATACGCGATTTACTTCCGTGGCTACAAAGCCAACGAAGGGATTATTGAAGCGGATGTGCGCAGCGTAGACCGCGCACAACTGGATATTGTGGCGCGCCGTATTGGCGACGTAATTAATCAGGAGAAACAAGCATGAAACTGACCCCGAACTTTTACCGCGATCGCGTCTGCCTGAACGTATTGGCTGGCTCGAAAGAGAACGCTCGAGATATTTACGATGCGGCGGAAGGTCATGTGCTGGTCGGCGTGCTCTCCAAAAATTACCCGGATGTCGAAAGCGCGGTGGCGGATATGCGCGACTACGCGAAGCTTATCAACAACGCGCTGTCTGTCGGGCTGGGGGCGGGCGATCCGAACCAGTCGGCGATGGTCAGTGAAATCTCCCGCCAGGTTCAGCCGCAGCACGTCAACCAGGTGTTCACCGGCGTGGCAACCAGCCGCGCCCTGCTCGGGCAGAGTGAGACGGTGGTTAACGGTCTGGTATCGCCAACCGGCACGCCGGGTCTGGTGAAAATTTCCACCGGACCGCTGAGCAGCAAAGCGGCGGACGGCATTGTCCCGGTCGAAACGGCTATCGCATTGCTGAAAGATATGGGGGGGAGCTCGATCAAATACTTCCCGATGGGGGGGCTGAAATGCCGTGACGAATATAAAGCGGTGGCAGAGGCCTGTGCGCGTCATGATTTCTGGCTGGAACCGACCGGTGGCATCGATCTGGAAAACTACGCTGAGATTTTGCAAATTGCCCTCGACGCTGGCGTCAGTAAAATCATTCCTCACATTTATAGTTCTATTATTGATAAGGTAAGTGGGAACACCCGTCCGGACGATGTGCGCCAGCTGCTTGCGTTTACCCGGACGTGTGTAGGTTAAAATAACGAGGAGAGTGATGTGCGATTCCCCAACCAACGTTTGGCGCAACTGTTTACTATGTTGCAAAACGAGACGCTGCCACAGGATGAGCTGGCGCAGCGGTTGTCGGTTTCCACACGTACTGTTCGTGCCGATATTACTGCGCTCAACGCCCTGCTGACTCAGCATGGCGCGCAGTTTATCCTCAGCCGGGGCAACGGTTATCAGCTCAGGATCGATGACCCGGCAAGCTATCAGTCCCTGCAATCGCAGCAGCCCAGCGCGCTGCGAATTCCGCGAACCAGTCAGGAACGCGTGCACTATCTGATGGTGCGCTTTCTGACGTCCGCTTTTTCTCTCAAACTCGAAGATTTAGCTGATGAATGGTTTGTCAGCCGGGCGACGTTACAAAATGACATGGCGGAAGTACGTGAATGGCTGCAACGCTATCATCTGACGCTGGAAACCCGCCCTCGCCATGGCATGAAACTGTTCGGCAGCGAGATGGCGATCCGCGCCTGCCTGACCGATCTTCTCTGGACGCTGGCGCAGCAGGATCCTGCTAATCCGCTGGTGACTGAAGAGGCGCTGTATGCCGGTGTGCCGTCGCAGCTTCAACCTCTCCTTGAGGAGATCTTCAACCGCTTCCATATTCGCCTTACCGACGAAGGCGAACTGTTTTTGCGGCTGTACTGCGCGGTCGCGGTACGCCGCATCAGCGAAGGGTATCCGCTGTCGGAGTTCACCACCGAAGAGGTGGAAGAGAACGTATGCCTGGCGGCGCGTGAGATTGCCGCTGTGGTGCAGCATCTGGCAAATCATCCGCTCTCGGTATCGGAAGAGAACTGGCTGAAGGTGCATATCGCGGCGCGGCAGGTGCAGGAAATTGCCCCCAGCGCGATCAATGCCGACGATGAAGAAGCGCTGGTCAATTACATTCTGCGGTTTATCAACAGCCAGTACAACTATAACCTGTTGAATGATAAACAGCTTCACGCGGATTTACTCACTCACATCAAAACGATGATCACACGGGTGCGCTATCAGATAATGATCCCGAATCCGCTACTGGAAAACATCAAGCAGCACTATCCAATGGCGTGGGATATGACCCTGGCGGCGGTTTCCAGTTGGGGCAAATACACCCCTTACGCCATCAGCGAAAACGAGATCGGCTTTCTGGTGTTGCACATCGGCGTTGGACTTGAACGTAGTTACAACATCGGTTACCAACGCCAGCCAAAAGTCCTGCTGGTTTGTGACGCGGGAAATGCGATGGTGCGCATGATTGAAGCGGTACTGGCACGCAAATATCCGCAGATTGAAATTGTGCATACGCTGACGCTGCGCGATTACGAACAGCGCGAGAGCATCGCGGAGGACTTTGTGATCGCCACGGCGCGGATCGGTGAGAAAGACAAACCGGTCGTGCAGATCGCCCCGTTCCCTACTGACTATCAACTGGAACAGATCGGTAAGTTGGTGCTGGTGGACAGAACCCGTCCGTGGATGCTGAACAAATACTTCGATGCCGCACATTTTTGTATTATCGACGGTGAGATGGATCAGCAGACGCTGTTTAAAACCTTGTGCGATCGGTTGCAGAGTGAAGGATTTGTCGATGCGGAATTCCTCGACTCGGTAGTTGAGCGTGAGGCGATCGTCAGCACGATGCTTGGTGACAGTATTGCGCTGCCGCACGCCCTCGGACTGCTGGCGAAAAAAACGGTGGTCTATACGGTGCTCGCCCCACAGGGCATCGCCTGGGGTGACGAGACCGCGCACGTGATCTTTTTACTCGCCATCAGCAAAAGCGAGTACGAAGAGGCAATGGCTATCTACGATATCTTCGTCACGTTCCTGCGCGAGCGCGCCATGACGCGGCTGTGCAGCAGCCAGAACTTCGCCGAGTTTAAAGCGGTGGCGATGGAGTGCGTGAGTCGTTTTTGAGAGCCATTATCCAGATATGAATGTAATGCAGATGTAATGCTATAATGCATTACATTTCTTTTTTCTCTGGAGGCATAATGGCCACATTGAACGTCCGTCTGGATGACAAACTCAAAAACGAGGCGTATGCCGTGCTGGAAAAACTCAATATTACGCCTACTGAAGCGGTAAGACTGCTGTTTCAGTATGTGGCTGAAAATGGACGCATGCCGGTAAAGACACTCACTGTCAGTGATAGCGAAGAAGCGTTATTGCGTACTGTCAGGGAGCGACTGGCCGATCCGCAAGAGGCCATTAAGGTCAGACTGGATGCGCTATGAACTGGCGTTTGATCCGCGGGCGCTGAAGGAATGGCAAAAGTTGGGTGAAGCGGTGAAAAACCAGTTCAGGAAGAAATTGGCTGAGGTGCTTTCACATCCACGGCTCTCCTCCGCCCGGCTTCATGACTTTCCTGATTGCTACAAGATAAAACTCAAGGCGTCGGGTTTCAGGCTGGTTTATCAGGTGAAAGGCGCACAGATTCTGGTATTGGTGATTGCGATCGGTAAGCGGGAAAAATCGGCCGTTTATCAGGACGCTGACAAACGGCTTTGACGGGGACGTTACCGCAAATGGTGCACAACCTGGTTGCTGCTGCCGCGCCAGATCAGCGCCGGGTCTTTCAGATCCTGCACATACTTACCGTCGACCAGCACGTTGATGAGATCCACAACCTGCATTTGCGCGGCATTGAGTTCATCCAGCTTATAGCCGGTCCACACCCAGATATCTTTGCCCGCACATTCAGCGCGAATGCGTTGCACCAGTTTCAGAATATCCGGTACGTTCTGCGGATGAAGCGGATCGCCGCCGGAAAGGGAGATCCCCTGGCGGTGGATCCGCGTATCGTTCAGATCGTTAATGATCTGGTCTTCCATTTCTTTCGTGAACGGCTGGCCTGAATTCAGTCGCCAGGTGCTTTTGTTGTAGCAGCCCGGGCATTCGTGCACGCACCCTGAAACAAACAGGGTGCAGCGAGTTCCGGGGCCGTTAACGATGTCGACAGGATAATATTGATGATATTGCATAGAGGATGTCCAGAAAGAATGTAGGCCGGATAAGGTGCTTGCACCGCCATCCGGCAACATTGTGATGCCTGATGGCGACGCGATTGCGTCTTATCAGGCCTACGGCCTTTGCAAACGGAAATTAACCGATCTGCCCATTCCCTAAATGCTTAACGCGACGTTTCACTTCTTCCTGTTTACCGGCGTTAAATGGGCGTGCGTCCGGGCTGCCTAAATAACCACATACGCGGCGGGTAACCGACACGCGTGCGGCGTCGTGGTTACCGCACTTCGGACAGGTGAAGCCTTTACTGGTGCACTCGAACTCGCCGGTAAAGCCACACTCATAGCATTCATCGATTGGCGTATTGGTGCCGTAATACGGCACATGCTGATAGCTGTAGTCCCAGACGTCTTCCAGCGCTTTCAGGTTGTGCTGGATGTTCGGGTACTCGCCGTAGCAAATGAAGCCACCGCTCGCCAGCGGCGGATAAGGCGCTTCGAAATCGATTTTGTCGTACGGATTTACCTTCTTCTCTACGTCGAGGTGGAAACTGTTGGTGTAGTAGCCTTTATCAGTGACGCCCGGCACAACGCCAAACTCGGCGGTATCCAGACGGCAGAAACGGTCACACAGGTTTTCACTCGGCGTGCTGTACAGGCTAAAGCCGTAACCCGTCTCTTCTTTCCACTGATCGACGGCCTGACGCAGATGCGCAACAATGGCGACAGCTTTCGCGCGCAGTACTTCGCTGTCATACAGATGCGTATCGCCAAACAGGGCGTTGATGGTTTCGTGGATACCGATATAGCCTAGCGAAATTGACGCGCGACCGTTTTTAAAGATTTCCGCAATGTCATCATCGGCTTTCAGACGTACGCCGCAGGCCCCTTCCATATACAGGATCGGTGCGACGCGGGCTTTGACGCCTTCCAGACGGGCGATTCGGGTCATCAGCGCTTTACGCGCCAGTATCAGACGATCGTCCAGCAACTTCCAGAACGTCGGCTCATCACCGCCCGCTTCCAGTGCGATACGTGGCAGGTTAAGGCTGATCACGCCGAGGTTATTACGCCCATCGTGAACCTGTTCGCCCTGTTCGTTTTCCCACACGCCGAGGAAGCTGCGGCAGCCCATCGGGGTTTTGAACGAACCGGTGACTTTCACGACCTGATCGTAGTTCAGGATGTCCGGATACATACGTTTGCTGGCACACTCCAGCGCCAGTTGTTTGATGTCGTAGTTTGGATCGCCAAATTTGTGGTTCAGACCGTCACGAATCGCAAACACCAGTTTCGGGAACACGGCGGTCTTGCGATTTTTGCCCAGGCCAGCGATACGGTTACGCAGAATGGATTGCTGAATCAGGCGCGATTCCCAGCTGGTGCCCAGACCGAAACCAAAGGTGACGAACGGCGTCTGGCCGTTGGCGGTATGCAGCGTATTGACCTCATACTCCAGAGACTGGAATGCGTCGTAGCACTCTTTCTCGGTACGGGAATGCGCATAGCCGTCGGCATCCGGAATTTGCCACTCTTCCGCCGTTTTACGGTGCTTTTTGAAGCTGGCGGTCACGAACGGCGCCAGCACTTCATCAATGCGGTTAATGGTGGTGCCGCCGTAAATATGGCTGGCGACCTGCGCGATGATTTGCGCGGTCACGGCGGTGGCGGTAGAGATCGATTTTGGCGGCTCGATCTCCGCATTACCCATCTTAAAGCCCTGCGTCAGCATCCCTTTCAGATCGATCAGCATGCAGTTAAACATCGGGAAGAATGGGGAATAGTCGAGATCGTGATAGTGAATGTCACCGCGCTCGTGCGCCTGCACGACATCACGCGGCAGCAAGTGCTGACGAGCGTAGTGTTTGGCCACGATACCGGCCAGCAGGTCGCGCTGGGTCGGAATGACTTTGCTGTCTTTGTTGGCGTTCTCATTGAGCAACGCGGAGTTGGTTTGCTCCACCAGGCCGCGAATTTCCTGGTTCAGGCGACCGCGTTTTTCACGCTGAATATCACGGTCATGACGGTATTCAATGTAGGCGCGTGCGAGTTGCTTGTAAGGACCCGACATCAGTTGGTTCTCAACCGCAGTCTGGATCTCATTAATATCGACCTGGCTACGCGCGTCCATCTGGCTGCTTACGACTTCTGCGACGGTGGCGCAGTAATCTGCGTCATCGACTCCCGCTGCTTTAGCTGCACGCAGAATGGCTTCTTTGATGCGCTCTGATTTAAACGGCACTTTACAGCCATCTCGTTTCATCACATGCGGTGTCATGATCACTCCATAATTTGTAAGAACAGGTTATCCACAGAGGCTCGGGAAGCATTGATATGGTTATTCATCTCTCTATCCAATCACTTCCCGCAGTCCAGTCCCATGTTATCCACAATGTCACCCTGACTGTGGACATCATCGTTGTTGTAAATGTAGTTGATTAATACAACATGTTGGGGCGGATTGCATTTTAAGTTCTATATATAGTGATTTGCATCAAAAGTGTTTGCGATTTTTTTGATATAGCGCAAAGTAAAAATCAGAGCGTACAGTTGGCGGGCGTTATAGCGATTGTAAATTGTGACATAGAAAAATCTGATTATTTATTCAGCAAAAACAGTTAGCTAAGGCGGGGAGAGGGATTTTGCCCGGGAAGTCTTCCTTCTCCGGGCAAGAGGGGACCAACCGATTACTTCTGAAGCCACCAGATGGCTTCGAAAGGACGCAGCGTCATTGCCGTCGGCTGCGGTGAAACTTCCTCATAGTTGTGCATCAGTACCTGCCAGCTACCACGGCACGACTCCGGTTGCCAGGCCTGACATTCGCCGCTCAGGTTGGCAATGACCAGCAGCGTTTGCCCCTGCCATTCGCGGCGATAGCACCAGAGATACGGGCTGTCTGGCAACAGATCCTGATAGTCGCCCCAGGTGAGTACCGGTTCTGATTTGCGTAGCGCGATCAGCCGTTGGTAGGTGTAAAACACCGACGCGTTATCGCCGAGCGCGTTCTCCACGTTGATGTCCGTGTAGTTATCGCACAACGGGATCCACGGTTCGCCCTGGCTGAAGCCTGCGTTTTTGCGGTTATCCCACTGCATCGGCGTACGACTGTTGTCGCGGGATTTACTGGCCAGGATTGCCAGCAGTTCATTGGCATCGCGACCTTCAGCCCGCAACTCAGCAAACATGTTATGGCTTTCCACATCACGGTAGTCGGTGATCCGGGTGAAGTGCGGATTGGTCATGCCGATCTCTTCACCCTGGTAGATGTATGGCGTCCCCTGCATGCCGTGCAGCACCATCGCCAGCATTTTCGCTGCCGGCACCCGATATTCACCTTCGTCGCCGAAGCGCGACACGATGCGCGGCTGATCGTGGTTACACCAGAACAGCGCATTCCACGCGACGTTGTGCATCCCTTGCTGCCAGTGGCGGAACAGGGTCTTCAGCGCGATAAAATCGGGTTTCGCCAGTGTCCATTTTTCTCCGTCAGGATAATCAACCTTCAGGTGATGAAAATTGAAGGTCATCGACAGTTCGCTACCGTCCAGCGCGGCGTAGCGCTGGCAATGTTCCAGCGTGGTAGAGGACATCTCGCCGACCGTCATCAGCTTGCGCGGCGTAAAGACGTCGCGGTTCATCTCATGCAGAAATTCATGCGCCCGCGGCCCATCGGTGTAAAAGCGGCGACCATCGCCGTCAAGGTCATTGGGGAAGCTCTGATCTTTGGAGATGAGATTAACGACGTCCAGGCGCAGGCCATCCACGCCGCGATCGGCCCAGAATTCGCAGACTTTTTTCAGCTCGGCGCGAACGGCAGGGTTTTCCCAGTTCAGATCCGCCTGTTCCGGGGCGAAGAGGTGCAGGTAATACTGTTCGCTCTGCGCATGCCATTGCCAGGCGTGACCGCCAAACTTGGAACGCCAGTTGTTGGGCAGCGTATCGGGCGTGCCGTCGCGCCAGATGTAAAACTCGCGATACGGGCTGTCTTTGTCGAGCGCCTCACGAAACCAGGCGTGCTGCGTGGAGGTGTGATTAAACACCATATCGAGAATAATGCGGATCCCGCGCGCTTTTGCCTGGGCGACCAGTTCGTCGAAATCGTCCAGCGTACCGTAGGCGGGATCGATTGCCATGTAGTTGGCGACATCGTAGCCATTATCCACCTGCGGTGAGATATAGAACGGCGTCAACCAGATGGCATCCACGCCCAGTTTATGCAGATAGTCGAGGCGCTGAGTCACGCCACGTAAATCGCCGGTGCCGGAGCCGGTCGTATCCTGAAAACTTCTGGGGTAGATCTGGTAGATGACGCCGTTTTGCCACCAGTGGGGAAGGGTATTCATAGTCATTTCCTGGTTATGCGAGGGGCGCAATTGCGCCCCGAATAAAATCAAACAATCTGTAACGTGCCCTGACGGTATTTACGCTGGTAGACCACGGAGGTCAGCACGATCGGGATGACAATGGCGATCGCCATCGCGACGGCGTACACCTGCCAGTAAGTCGGTTGGATAGAGAGGATGCCCGGCAATCCGCCGACGCCGATGCCGTTAGCCATCACCCCGTACAGGCCGCAGAGTAGCCCGGCAAGGCCGGAGCCGATCATCGCGCAGAGCATCGGGAAGCGGTATTTCAGGTTGATACCGTACATTGCCGGCTCAGTGACCCCCAGATAGGCGGAGATCGCGGCAGGAACAGAGATCTCGCGTTCGTTCTGTTTACGGCTGGCGATAATAATGCCCACCACCGCAGAAGCCTGCGCGATGTTGGAAAGGGCAATCAGCGGCCATACCGGGGTTCCCCCCATGCTCTGGATCATCTGCATATCAATGGCGAGCGTGGTCTGATGCACGCCGGTAATCACCAGCGGGGCGTACAGGAAGCCGAACAGCGCAGCGCCAATCGGGGCGAAGCTGCCGGTCATCAGATGGCGAACCGCAAACGCCACGCCGTCGCCAATCATGCGGCCAAACGGACCGATCAGCGCATGGGCGAGGAATACCGCGAGGATCAGCGAACACACCGGTACCACAACAAGGTACAGGTAATCCGGCACGATGCGCTTCAGACGCGTTTCAATCATGCCCAGCGCCAGACCGGCCAGCAGCGCCGGAATGACCTGTGCCTGATAGCCCACTTTGGCGACGCTGAACAAGCCAAAGTTCCACACGTCTGGCACCTGTTGTCCCAACAGATAAGCGTTCATCAACTGCGGAGACACCAGCGTAACGCCAAGTACGATGCCGAGGATCGGCGTGCCGCCCATTTTTTTCACCGCCGACCAGCAGATACCCACCGGCAGATAGAAGAAGATGGCTTCGCCAATCAGCCACAGGAAGTCATAAATGGTTTTCAGCGCCGGATACATCTGCGCCAGCGTCTGGCCGTTGTTCATCGGCAGGTCGCCAATGACGTTACGAAAACCTAAAATCAAGCCCCCGCTGATCAGCGCCGGCAGCAGCGGAAAGAAGATTTCAGCGAAGTGGGAGATCAACTGCTCATGCCATTTCATGTTCTGGCGAGCCGCTTTTTTCGCCTGCTCTTTATCGGCGTGTGCCTGTCCGGTGGTCGCCAGCAGCGCTTTGTAGTAATCGCCGACCTCGGTGCCAATCACCACCTGGAACTGACCGGCGTTGGTAAAGCAGCCTTTGACCATCGGTAATTCTTCGATTTCTTTCGGTCTGGCGTTTGCTGGCTGATTCAGCACAAAGCGCAGGCGCGTAATACAGTGACTCACTGTGGCGATATTCTCTCGCCCACCTACCAGCGCTATCAGCCGGTCAATATCCGCTTGTTTAACTTTGCTCATCATGAAGCCTCGTGGCGATGACTGTGAAAAGGGGGTTGTTGTGCGATGGCCACAGAGTATATCCGGGATAAAAAATTAAAAATGGGAACGTTCCCGAAACGCAGTGAAGATCACAAATTATCGTTCAGAAAGCGATCGACAATGATTCAGGAAAGGGTGGAAGGAATGACGATCTGGCGCAGATCGCTGCGTCCGTTGATCTGCTCGATCAGTTGGGCCGCCGCCTGGCGTCCGGCTTCGGCATAGCCGGGATCGACCGTGACGATCTCCGGATGCAGGAATTTCATCAGCGGCGTATTGCCGACACTCGCCAGCTGCAGGTTATCGATCCGCTGCTCCTGCAAATACTTACTGGCGCCGAGCGCGAGGGTATCAGTGGCGCATACCAGCGCGGTAGTGTCCGGTGTAATGACACTCGCGGCATGCTCATAGCCTTGCTTCATCGCCAGACCTGGCAGGGCTGCGACGGGATGTAACTTATGTTGTTTGCAAAAGCTGAGATAGGCGTCATGGCGGCGCTTGCCGGTGGTGACGTCACTGTGCGGAACGCCGAGGAAACTGATGTGGCGATGCCCCTGATCGTACAGGCGCTGCATCAGGATTTTAATCGCTCCATCGTCGTCATAGCAGACGGAAGCAAAGCCTTTCGCATCACGTGCCAGCAACACCAGCGATGCCTGCCACGGGGCGATCATCGCGTCGGGGATGCCGGTAAAGCCAAACAGCACCACTCCGTCGATGTTGCGGCGTTTCAACATTCCCAGGTGCTCTTCCACTTTTTCTGGGGAAAACTGGCTTTCCATCATGATGGGATCATAACCCTGCTCATAAAACACCGGCAGCATCGTCTGTACGGCAAGGTTTTCCGACAGTGAATCGAGACGAGTCACAATGATGGCGACCACTTTATCGCTTTGGCCGCGCATGGCGCGGGCCGAACGAGAGGGGGAAAATCCGTGCTGATTCATTACTGCTTCGACACGTTCGCGAGTCCGTTCACTGACGCCACTTTCGTTGTTGAGCACACGGGAAACGGTGGATTTCCCCACGCCGCTTAAGCGGGCAATGTCTTTGATTGTCAGCCGATTTTGCATCCTGTTTTCCCGTGGTACGCTGCAAAAGATGATAAGAGGGTAACTTTACTCGTAGAAACCTCAATGGGCAAAGTCTGGTTTATACACGTCATCCTTCACGCTGCCTCTGCGTTGGCGTCGTTCATTCCTTTTCCGCCGGGATGCAAGCCGAATGGTTTTGTGTATATGTTTTGTTTAATTGCCGGGAGTTATTATAACGCCATAGATGCCACAAATATTATGATCTACAACTTATAATCTGCGGGCTAAATCATTCACTTACCGGAGGCTTTATGGATCCCGATCCCACCCCTCTCACGAAATGGAGAACACGTTCTTTCCGGTAAGCCTGCCCTTCGCTGTCTTACCGGTGATGTAAGACAGTGACGCGTTAACGTCCCTGTTTAAGAAAATCATGTTACCTGCCAGGTAAGGCTTTGCCGCGCCTGAAGGATATTTCTGCGCCCGTCTTGTTGGCGCGGAGGGACTGCCTATGTTTAAAAATATCACTCGCCAGCTGTTTGCCCGGCTTGGCCGCCATCTGCCCGATCGCCTGGTGCATCGCGATCCGTTACCCAATGCACAGTCGATTGTCAGCACCCCGATGCCTGCTTCCCTGAGCGAACACTGCCTGAAAGTGGCCGCGATGGATGAAAAGACGTTGTGGAAAACGTTCAATGCGCATCCGGAAGGACTCACTGCGGCAGAGGTGAACGCCGCCCGCGAACAACACGGTGAAAACCTTCTGCCTACCCAGAAACCGTCGCCGTGGTGGAAGCATCTGTGGGTCTGTTATCGTAACCCGTTCAATATCTTACTGACCCTCCTGGGGGCTATTTCGTATGCCACAGAGGATCTGTTCGCCGCCGGGGTGATCGCCCTGATGGTGATAATCTCCACGCTGCTTAACTTTATCCAGGAAGCGCGTTCCACCAAAGCGGCAGATGCGCTGAAAGCGATGGTCAGTAATACTGCGACAGTGCTGCGGGTCATCAATGAGAAAGGGGAAAATGGCTGGGTTGAGCTGCCAATCGATCAACTGGTGCCCGGCGACATTATTAAGCTGTCGGCCGGGGATATGATCCCGGCCGATCTGCGGGTGATTCAGGCGCGAGATCTGTTTGTCGCCCAGGCATCGTTAACCGGGGAATCGCTGCCGGTGGAGAAAGTGGCGCGCACCCGAGACGTCAATCAAAGCAACCCGCTTGAGTGCGACACCCTCTGCTTTATGGGGACCAACGTGGTGAGCGGCACGGCGCAGGCGATGGTGATCGCCACCGGAGCCCATACCTGGTTTGGTCAACTGGCGGGGCGCGTCAGCGAACAGGAAAGTGAGCAGAACGCCTTTCAGAAGGGGATCAGCCGCGTCAGCATGCTGTTGATTCGCTTTATGCTGGTGATGGCACCAGTGGTATTGCTCATCAATGGTTATACCAAAGGCGACTGGTGGGAAGCGGCGCTGTTTGCGCTCTCCGTCGCCGTGGGCCTGACGCCGGAAATGCTGCCGATGATTGTCACTTCGACGCTGGCGCGCGGTGCGGTGAAACTGTCGAAGCAAAAAGTGATCGTCAAACATCTGGATGCGATTCAGAACTTCGGCGCGATGGATGTTTTGTGCACCGATAAAACCGGTACGCTGACCCAGGATAAAATTGTGCTGGAGAATCATACGGATATCTCCGGTAAGCCCAGTGAACGCGTCCTGCATGCCGCGTGGCTGAACAGCCATTATCAGACCGGGCTGAAAAACCTGCTGGATACCGCCGTGCTGGAAGGCGTTGATGAAGGGGCCGCGCGCGAGTTGTCTACCCGCTGGCAGAAAATTGATGAGATCCCGTTTGATTTTGAGCGCCGCCGGATGTCGGTGGTGGTGGCGGAAGAGACGAATGTCCATCAACTGGTGTGCAAAGGCGCGTTGCAGGAGATCCTCAGCGTCTGTACGCAGGTGCGCCATAACGGCGAAGTTGTCCCGCTGGATGACAACATGCTGCGACGGGTGAAGCGCGTGACTGACACGCTGAACCGTCAGGGGCTGCGCGTCGTTGCCGTGGCGACCAAATATCTGCCGGCACGGGAAGGCGATTACCAGCGTATTGATGAATCCGATCTGATCCTTGAAGGCTACATTGCCTTCCTCGATCCGCCGAAGGAGACTACCGCGCCCGCCCTGAAGGCGCTTAACGCCAGTGGCATCACCGTGAAGATCCTGACCGGTGACAGCGAACTGGTGGCTGCGAAGGTGTGCCATGAGGTGGGCCTGGACGCCGGAGAAGTGATTGTCGGGAACGAGATCGAAGGCATGAGCGACGACGCGCTCGCCGCATTGGCCCAGCGTACCACGCTGTTTGCACGCCTGACGCCGATGCATAAAGAGCGGATCGTCCGGCTGCTCAAACGCGAAGGGCACGTGGTGGGTTTTATGGGCGACGGCATCAATGACGCGCCGGCGCTGCGCGCGGCGGATATCGGCATCTCGGTTGACGGTGCGGTAGACATCGCCCGTGAAGCGGCCGATATCATCCTGCTGGAAAAGAGCCTGATGGTGCTGGAAGAGGGCGTGATTGAAGGGCGCCGTACGTTCTCCAATATGCTGAAGTACATCAAAATGACCGCCAGTTCTAACTTTGGCAACGTCTTTAGCGTGCTGGTGGCGAGCGCTTTTTTGCCGTTCCTGCCCATGCTGCCGCTACACTTGCTGATTCAGAACCTGCTGTACGATGTATCCCAGGTGGCGATCCCGTTTGATAACGTTGACGATGAGCAGATCCAAAAACCACAGCGCTGGAATCCGGCGGATCTCGGTCGCTTCATGCTCTTCTTCGGCCCCATCAGCTCCATCTTCGACATTCTGACGTTCTGCCTGATGTGGTGGGTATTCCATGCCAATGTGCCAGAAGCGCAGACGCTGTTCCAGTCAGGCTGGTTTGTGGTGGGCCTGCTCTCGCAAACGCTGATTGTGCATATGATTCGTACGCGCCGCGTGCCGTTTATCCAGAGTCGTGCCGCCTGGCCACTGATGCTGATGACGCTGGTGGTCATGGTTGTGGGAATAGCGCTACCGTTCTCACCGCTGGCAGGTTATCTGCAATTGCAGGCGTTACCGCTGAGTTATTTCCCCTGGCTGGTGGCGATCCTGGTGGGATATATGACGTTAACGCAACTGGTGAAAGGATTCTATAGCCGCCGCTACGGCTGGCAATAAGCGAAAATAATGGCTGCTTCGGCAGCCATTTTTCTTTTCACCCTGCAAAAGAATATATTCTTTCATCCGTCGTGTTTTATTTTTTTTGAAAAACCAAAGAGGTGTGGTCGATCACAATTTTAGGCCTCTTCAGAACATCTTTTTTCCAGGAAAAAGACCTTCATTGCAAAAATGAAACAGCGTGCTAAAAAAAATTCCATCCCGCATCATTTTATGAACATAATCATCGTAATAATTTGTTACACCGACTCGTCTGTTCGGGCAATGTCATTCCTTACTGTCCCTTTTAATTAAGGTGGCCCTCTATCCTGCAAGTCGTTTGTATTAATGAAAATTATAAACCTCTGGAGATGGAAAAATGAAACTGACTAAAACCTTGTTAAACCTGTGTATGGGTTCCGCCTTAGTGCTGGCCGCTCAGGCGGCGTCTGCGCAAACGCTGCGTGCGGCAGATGTCCATCCGGCGGATTATCCGAACGTGGTTGCTGTGAAGCATATGGGCGAAAAACTCAGCGCCGCTACCGACGGGCGTCTGGATATTAAAACCTTCCCGGGCGGTGTGCTGGGCGATGAAAAGCAGATGATTGAACAGGCGCAACTGGGTGCGATTGATATTATCCGCGTGTCGATGTCTCCGGTTGCCGCAATATTGCCAGAGATTAACGTCTTTACGCTGCCCTATGTCTTCCGTGATGAAGATCACCTGCACAAAGTACTGGACGGGGCAATTGGTCAGGAAATTGGCGACAGGTTGACCGCGAACAGCCAGTCCCGACTGGTGTTTCTCGGCTGGATGGATGCCGGCACGCGCAACCTGATTACCAAGGATCCGGTCGTGAAACCGGAAGACCTGAAGGGGATGAAAATTCGTGTTCAGACCAGCCCGGTATCACTCGATACCTTAAAAGCCATGGGCGCGAATGCGATCGCAATGGGGACCAGTGAGGTGTTCAGCGGGATGCAGACTGGGGTCATTGATGGCACAGAAAATAACCCGCCGACCTTTGTCGCGCATAACTATCTGCCGGTTGCCAAAAATTATACCTGGAGTAAGCATTTCATTATTCCTGAGCTGTTCCTGTTTTCAAAAGCCAAGTGGGACAAGCTGAAAAAAGAAGATCAGGAATTAATTATTAAACTGGCGAAAGAAGCACAAATGGAACAGCGCCAACTCTGGGAAGCGTATAACGCGAAATCGCTGGAGACGATGAAAGCGAATGGTGTGAATTTTCATGATATCGATACGAATTATTTCTATAAAGCCACACAGTCCGTCCGGGATCAATATGGTAAAGACCACCAGGATTTGATCAAGCGGATTCAGGATGTGAAGTAATTCATCAGGCGGGTGACGGAGGTCATCCGCCTGAATCGGTTATTAGTTGAGGTGATGATTATGGGTGAATGTTATTCATCGGTAATGGATGTGCTGTATCGAATTTCAATGTGGATTGCCGGGCTGGCTTTATTGGTGATGGTGGCGGTTATTCCCGTGGGGATATTCGCGCGTTATGTGATGAACAGCGCGCTGTCATGGCCTGAACCGGTCGCCATATTATGCATGGTGACATTTACCTTTGTCGGTGCGGCGGTCAGTTACCGCGCGGGTTCGCATATTGCTGTCAGCATGGTGACCGATCGTCTTGGCGAAATGGGGCGTCGGATCTGCTTTATCGGTGCCGATCTGATGCTGCTGGCGATCAGCATTTTTATTCTTTGGTACGGTTCGACGCTCTGTTACGAGTTGTGGCAACAGCCCGTGGCGGAATTTCCCATTTTAACTGCCGGGGAAAACTATCTTCCGCTCCCTATCGGTTCAGCGATCACGCTGCTTTTCATCATCGAAAAGATCTGCCGTGGCGCTCAGTATCAACGTCCTGTCGTCATGCTGGGTTCAACCAGTTGATGACCGAACCGACTTCATAGGGGAAAGCAGATGGATGCATTTATTCTCGTTTTTACGCTCGGCATCATGCTGGCGATTGGGGTGCCGGTGGCGTACGCGGTAGGGATCAGCGCGATCGTCGGGGCGTGGTATATCGATATCCCGCTGGAAGCGGTGATGATCCAGTTGACCAACGGTGTGAACAAATTCTCGCTGCTGGCGATCCCGTTCTTTATTCTGGCCGGTGCCATTATGGCGGAAGGTGGGATCGCGCGGCGCTTAGTGAACTTCGCCTACATCTTTGTTGGTTTTATCCGCGGCGGCCTGTCGCTGGTAAATATTGTGGCATCGACTTTTTTTGGCGCGATCTCTGGTTCGTCGGTGGCGGATACCGCGTCCATCGGTTCGGTGATGATCCCTGAAATGGATAAGAAAGGGTATCCGCGCGACTTCGCCGCGGCGGTCACCGCCAGCGGTTCGGTGCAGGCAATCCTGACGCCGCCCAGCCATAACTCGGTTATCTACTCGCTGGCGACGGGCGGTACGGTGTCGATTGCCGCGCTGTTCATTGCCGGGATCCTGCCAGGGCTGTTGCTGAGTTTTACCCTGATGGTGATGTGTGTTGGCTTTGCCCATAAGCGCGGCTACCCGAAAGGGGAACGCGTACCGTTCCGACAGGCGCTGAAGATCTTTCTCGATACGCTGTGGGGACTGATGACGGTCGTCATTATTATGGGCGGGATCCTTTCCGGTATCTTTACTGCAACAGAATCAGCGGCGATCGCCTGCCTGTGGGCGTTCTTCGTCACCATGTTCATCTACCGCGACTACAAATGGTCTGAACTGCCGAAGCTGATGTATCGCACCGTGAAGACTGTGACCATCGTGATGATCCTGATTGGTTTCGCTGCGGCATTTGGCGCCATCATGACGTACATGCAACTGCCGATGCGCATTACCGAAGCCTTCACCAGTATCTCGGATAACAAGTATGTCATCCTGATGTGCATTAACATCATGTTGCTGCTGATCGGTACGCTGATGGACATGGCCCCGCTGATTCTGATCCTGACGCCCGTGCTGCTGCCGGTTACCAACGCGCTCAGTATTGATCCGGTACACTTCGGGATGATTATGCTGGTGAACCTGGGGATTGGCCTGATCACGCCGCCGGTAGGGTCGGTGCTGTTTGTTGCCAGTGCGGTGAGTAAACAGAAGATCGAACAGGTGGTGAAGGCGATGCTACCGTTCTACGCGGTGCTGTTCCTGGTGCTGATGCTGGTGACCTATATTCCGGCGATTTCGCTGTTCCTGCCGAAATTCTTTGGCGTGATGTGAGGGGACTGCAGTAACGAAAATCCGGGCATTGATGCCCGGATTTTTTTATCGCTTAGCGACGAACGGCGATCGCTTCGATCTCGATCTTCACGTCTTTTGGCAGACGCGCCACTTCCACGCAGGAACGTGCCGGGAAGGTGGCGTTGTGCTCGGTGAAGAACGCTTCGTAGGTGGCGTTGACGGTTGCGAAATCGTTCAGATCTTTGACAAATACGGTCGTCTTCACGATGTCGCCCACTTTCAGACCAGCGGCTTCAACGATAGCTTTCACGTTTTCCAGCGACTGACGCGCCTGCGCGGAGACGTCTTCTGCCACGCTGCCGGTTTTCGGGTCAACCGGGATCTGACCGGAAGTGATGATCATGCTGCCCAGATCTACGCCCTGAACATATGGACCGATTGCTGCGGGTGCATTTTCCGTCGCGATAGTTTTGCTCATGATTTCTCCTGAAGTACAGCGGTAAAAGAATTTTCCCAGGTATTATAGGTAGCCAGGAATTTATAACCAACCCCAATTAGTTGGCCAGCACCACATAATGAGAAAACTCTTTTTCACAGTATTTGCATTTGAGAGCAATGTCATCTACGCGTTTTTTCACTGCGAAGCTGGATGAAACCGGCTCGGCGTGACTGATACAGTTACTGTTCGGGCAGACCAGCACGCTGTCGATGCGATCCGGCAGGCTTGGGCGCGATTTACCCACCACTTCGTAGTTGTCGATACGGTTAACGGTGGCCTGCGGCGCGTACAGTGACAGTTGGTTAACCTGTTCGGCGGTCAGGAAGGTATTCTCGATTTTAATCAGGTCTTTACGCCCCATTTCACCGGAAGGCAGGTTCAGGCCGATGGTGATGCGCTGATCGGTTTCGGTCAACTTAAACAGGGTCAGCAATTTAAAGCCAACCTGCGCGGGAATATGGTCGATTACGGTGCCGCATTTGATCGCTTCAACCTGCAGTTTATTATCGTGTGTCATCTCGTTATCTCCCCTTACAGTGCCAGATCGCTAGTCAGAACCAGTGCCAGTAACGCCTGGCGGGCGAAAATCCCGTTGCCTGCCTGCTGGAAATACCAGGCGTGAGGCGTTTTATCCACATCCGTGGCGATTTCATCAATACGCGGCAGTGGATGCAGTACCTTCATGTTTTCCCGTGCTCCCGCCAGGTCGCTGGCGCGCAGAACAAACTGGGCCTTAACGTTGGCGTATTCAGAAGGGTCCAGACGTTCTTTTTGCACGCGGGTCATGTACAGAATGTCTACTTCCGCCATCACCTCTTCAATAGAGGAGTGCAGGCTCCAGGCAATGCCTTTTTCGTCAAGCATATCGAGAATGTACTGCGGCATCGCCAGCGCATCCGGGGCGATGAAGTAGAAGCGGTTGCCGTCGAACTTGGCCAGTGCCTGCGTCAGTGAGTGTACGGTACGGCCATATTTCAGGTCGCCGACCATCGCCACGTGCAGGTTATTCAGACGACCCTGCGTTTCCTGAATGGTGAACAAATCCAGCAGCGTCTGGGTCGGATGCTGATTCGAACCGTCGCCCGCGTTCAGTACCGGCACCTTACCGGAGAATTCCGTCGCCAGACGTGCCGCGCCTTCCTGTGGGTGGCGCATCACGATCGCGTCAACGTAGGTGCTGATAACCGAGATGGTATCCGCCAGCGTTTCGCCTTTCTTGCCCAGCGACGTGTTGGCGCTGTCGGAGAAACCGACCACGCTGGCACCCAGGCGGTGCATTGAGGTTTCAAACGACAAGCGGGTACGAGTAGACGCTTCAAAGAAGCAGCTGGCAATCACCTTGTGCTTGAGCAGTTCCGGTTGTGGGTTAGCTTTTAATTTCGCCGCGGTCGCCAGCACCAGATTGAGGTCGTCGCGACTGAGGTCGTTTATGGAAATGATGTGTTTTTGATATAGCGGGTTAGCCATGTTTATCTCCTGACGCCTGGGCAAAAAAAAAGCCCCTCATTTGAGGGGCTGGGAATAGGTTAGCAACGGAAAGAAAAACGGCAGGCCAGCGTCTGTTTTCAGACGCGGTAAGACAGAATGTCGTACACACTGGACCATACTTCCTCCCGGCAAATTGTCCGCGATTATACTCAGCTCCGTTTGCGGATCAAGCAAATAATGCCATTTTTATTCAACGCAAACGGTTTTAATGAATATTAATTCATTTTTAGTAAGTAGTTAATCTGTTTGTGGACAAGGCCAGTCCGCTGTACAACCCGTGGGGCAACCCAGACAATACTGCTACCCGCGATCACTCCCAGAATCTCCGGCAGGGCATGGTAATCGAGGATCCTGGCGACGGCACGACCATAGCCGGCGGCAGTATGGATAAGGATAAATTCGCTGTTGTGCTCCACGCTCACTACCATTTCAGCAATCGAACGGGCGGCATCGGGGGCAGGGCGCAATTGCGGATTTACGGAATAAATTTTTTGTCCTTTCGTATTTCTAATTTTTATGACGCCAAGAATTTTCAGCAGGCGGGAAACCGTCGATTGGCTGATGGTTTCAAAGCCGTAGTTTTGCAGATCGCGGCGGATCTCCTCCTGCGAGAGATAACTTTTTTCGCCAATCAGGCGCTGACAAACAGAGAGCTGTAGTTCTTCTTTTTCTGAAGCGGGTTGGTAAAGTTTCATCATCAGTTAGTCCAGTGTAATCAGCCGAAGATAACAACCAATAGGTCTGCCCAATGTTTCTATTTTTAATTGATGACGCACTAAGCAAACGTTCTCCATTTCAACCGGGATGTATTTGATCGGCTTATTGAAATTCTACTGGAGCTCGCTTCAGCATCCTGACGGATGGCATCTCCATGAGAAAATATTCCACTTAGTCGTCTAAGGGAAGGCGGAGTTTTGCCGCTTCGTCTTCCCTGTGTTGACGTGCATCAACTGAGCGTGAGCACGCCTGTCGCCAACAGGTAGACGGCATAGATCCCCGCCGCCACCACCATAATAGCCAGAACGATCTCTATTGGATTGAAAAGTCTCCCATTTTTCTCTTTCCGCGCCCAGACATAAAAAATGATGCCGAGGGCGTAGAGGATCATCGACATCAGCAGATATTCCATCCCGGCGGCGTAGACCAGCCAGGCGCCATAGAGTGTTGCCAGCGCGCCGATGATGATGTCGCGGGTGATGGAACGCTGTTCATCACTACTGTAACCGTCTCTCTGCCACGCCACTTTCAGGGCATACAGACCACTGAGAAAATAGGGGATCAGGATCATTGAGGTGGCAAGCAGCAGCAGCGCAAGATACCCCGCCTGTTGGAAATGGGCGATGATCAGGAACAGTTGGGTCAGGACATTGGTCAGCAGCAGCGCGTTAACTGGTGCTTTATTGGCGTTTTCTTTGCCCAGAAATTTGGGCATGGTGCCGTCTTTACCGGCCATGTACGCCGTTTCCGCAGATAATAACGTCCAGGCCAGCAGCGCGGCACCGACGGAAACGATAAGGCCGATGTTCATCAGAGCGGCACCCCACGGCCCGACCGCCGCAGCCAGTACGCCCGCAGTCGAGGGGTTCTTCAACTGGGCGAGCTCGGGCTGGGAAAGGACGCCCAGCGACAGAACCGAAACGGCGACGAACAGCAGAATCGAGATGAAAAATCCAATCATGGTAGCTTTACCCACGTCTGATTTTTTCATCGCCCGGCCTGAGTACATGGCCGCGCCTTCAATGCCGATGAAAACCCAGGTGGTGACCAGCATGATGTTTTTCACCTGGTCCATGACGGAGCCGAGCTGTTCATTGCCCCAGAATTCGATCTTAAAGGTGCGAACCTGAAAGGCGACGCTGACCAGTACAACAAACATGATCAGAGGAACCACTTTCGCGACCGTGCCGATCAGATTGAGCAGGGCTGCACCCTGCACGCCGCGACAGATCAGGAAATGCAGGCTCCAGAGCAGAATTGAACCCACAATCAGCGCAGAAAGGGTGGTGCCATCACCAAAGAAGCCGAGCGCGCTGAATGAGCCGAGGGCGGAACAGATCACCACATAGTACGAAACGTTGCCGATCCACGCCGAGATCCAGTAACCCCAGGCGGAGTTAAAACCGATGTACTCACCAAAGCCCGCGCGGGCATAGCCATACACGCCGCCTTCAACGTCGCTTTTACGATGCGCCAGGGTCTGGAAAACAAAGGCGAGGGTTAACATCCCGATAAAGGTAATTCCCCAGCCGATCAGGATCGCGCCGGCGCCCGCTTTGGCCGCCATGTTCTGCGGCAGGGAAAATACCCCGGCGGCAATCAGCGCACTGACCACAAGCGCCGTTAGTGCCGGAAGTTTGAGCTTACCTTCGGACAGGGAGGCCGAAGCGTCCGCAGCCGGTTTGCTGGTATCAAGAGTAGTCATGAAGAGAGTCCTCAATCTGACAGAGAGTGATTTTTAGAAGTAGCTGTATTGCTTGCCGACGTATTCGGAGGTCATGCACTGCAAGACGCCGCTGTATCCCAGGGAGAAATAGACGATGTCGCCCACCTGATATCCCGATGCGGTGTGGGTGACATCGAGGATCAAGTGATCGGAACTGGCGCCGAGCACTTTGACGCCGGGGTCAAATGGCCGGAGCTGGGAGAAGGAGACGTCCTGCTCGCCGAGTGCGGCGAGCGCCCGGTGGTGTACGCCAAGATCTTCGAATACCGGCTTTCTCCCCATGGCATCCAGCGCCGTGGAGTGTCGCGGAACGGAGGGTTTATCTTTCAGCTCGATGATCTCCACGCCGAGCTTGATGGCATCCTGGCGGGTGTCGGGGATCGGCTCGTCATTCAGGCCGAATCCCATAATCAGCGATGCGCCAAGCCGCAGTTGGTTAACGCCCGTCGGTAGCCCACCGTTGATCAGCAGGAACAGGGCAGCGGAACTGGCGCCAGAAATCGTGCGCAGTTCAATACCCAGTTCGTCTTCTATCTCATGGGCGAGATCGACCAGCGCCTGCTGGTTTTCGGTAGTAGGTTCCACCCCGCCGTAGCAGGCGAGATTGGCGCCAAGGCCTTCCAGCGTCAGTCCCGGCAGTTCCTTGTGTACCAGGCGCGCAAGACGTCGCGTCTCCTGTGGATCCATGCAGCCTTCGCGCAGATCGCCCAGGTCGTGCATCAAAATGACCCGATGCGTTTTGTTCTGCGCCGTTGCAGCTGCGGAGAGCGCCTGCAACGTATGCTCTTCGGAATTCAGCGAAATATCCGCATAGGCCACGATGTCGTGCGCCAGGCTTATCTGCGGCAGACGCAGCAGTAGTTTGTCGACGGGCAGATCGGCTATTTTTTTGAGATTCTGGATCCGGGAATCCGCAATCGTGCTGATACCCGCATCAATCATGGCTCTGGCGACATTCGCTGCTTCACAGCTCAGCTTATTGACGCCGACAGGCTCTACGCCGTGCTGGCGGCACAGTGCGATCAGCGTGCGGGTGTTGTCACGAATGACCGAAAGATTAACGAAGAGGCATGGAAAATCCTGGTTTCGCATAATGGGTCTCCTTACGTGAGACGCGGGTCAGGGGGCACCCGCGCCCGGTTCGTTCGGTCCAGTAGCTACCGTGGAGAAAGACGCCGTCCCGGACGGCGCTTTCCGTGTGGGTTAGTCGCCGAGCGTCGCCACCATCACTGCTTTGATGGTGTGCATGCGATTTTCTGCTTCGTCGAACACGATGGAGTGAGCGGATTCAAAAACCTCTTCCGTGACTTCCAGCCCTTTCAGGCCGTAGGCCGCTTCGATTTCACGTCCCACTTTGGTGTGTTCGTTATGGAAGGCGGGCAGGCAGTGCATGAATTTCACGTTGGGATTGCCGGTGGCGTCGATAACCTTCTGGTTGATCTGGTACGGCGTCATTAGGCTGACGCGCTCAGCCCAAGCCTCTTTCGGCTCACCCATGGAGACCCAGACGTCGGTGTACAGAAAATCGACGTCGTAAACGCCCTCTTCAACATCGTCCGTCAGCGTAATGCGCGCCCCGGTGGTGCTGGCGATGTTGCGGCACTGGGCGACCAGCGCTTCATCTGGCCAGAAGGATTTTGGCGCGACGAGGCGAATATCCATGCCCATCTTCGCGGCACCGACCATCAGTGAATTGCCCATGTTGTTACGCGCATCGCCAAGGTAAGCGAAGCTCAGTTCGGGCAGCGTTTTTCCAGGCGCGTGCTCCAGCATGGTCATCAGATCCGCGAGGATCTGCGTAGGATGGAATTCGTCAGTCAGGCCGTTCCACACCGGCACCCCGGCGTATTGCCCCAGTTCCTCAACGATCTGTTGACCGAACCCGCGGTACTCGATGCCGTCATACATCCGGCCCAGTACGCGAGCGGTATCTTTCATCGACTCTTTATGCCCAATCTGCGATCCACTTGGGCCGAGGTAAGTGACCTGCGCGCCCTGGTCAAATGCCCCGACCTCAAAGGCACAGCGGGTGCGGGTGGAGGTTTTTTCGAATATCAGCGCGATATTTTTCCCGGTCAGCGTTTGCTTTTCGCGCCCGGCTTTCTTCGCCGCCTTCAGTTCAATCGCCAGATCGATCAGGAACTGAATTTCCGCCGGAGTAAAGTCGAGAAGCTTCAAAAAGTTGCGATTTTTCAGTGAAATAGCCATCAATGTATCCTTGTTAAAATGAACTGCCTGATGACGCTGCGCTTATCAGGCCTACGGACGTGAATCGGTGTAGGCCGGATAAGGCGAGGCCGCCATCCGGCAAAAAAGCCTTACGCGTCAACATCGGCGGTTTCGCGCCGAATCAGGGTGCCTTTATCTCCGGCGAGAATGGCCGGACCATCGGCCAGCGAACCGATGCCCGCAATGCCGTGGCAGCGGCTGACAAATTCAGCGCAGGCGCTGACTTTGGGTCCCATTGAGCCTGCATCAAACTGCATTTCGCTCAGCAGTTCCGGCGTCACCTGCGCCAGCGGACGTTGGGTGGGTTTGCCCCAGTCGAGGTACACCGCGTCGGCATCGGTCAGGATCAGCAACGCGTCGGCGTGGATCTGGCTGGCAAGCAGCGCGGCGGAGAGGTCTTTGTCGATCACCGCTTCGAGGCCGTGGTAACCGTCCGCTCTCTCGACGACCGGCACACCGCCGCCACCGTTACAGATGACCAGGTGATCGCGGGCGATCAGTGCCTGGATGGCGTCGCTCTCAACAATGCGTTTCGGCTGTGGTGAGGGCACCACGCGGCGAAAGGCTTTACCGTCAGCTTTGAAAACCCAGCCTTTTTCCGCCTGTAACGCATCGGCCTGTGCGTGGTCATAAACCGGGCCGATATACTTGGTGGGGTTGCGAAAGGCCGGATCGTTTGCGTCCACTTCCACCTGAGTAAGCAGCACGCTGATTTCCCGCTGCGGCAGTTGATTTTTCAGCGCCTGTTGCAGCATGTAGCCGATCATCCCCTGGCTTTCCGCCCCGAGAATATCCAGCGGGTACGGGGTGACGCGGTCATAGGCGCTGTTCTGCAATGCCAGTAGACCCACCTGCGGCCCGTTGCCGTGAACCAGCACCACCCGCCATTGCTGAGTGAGTTGGGCGATCGTTTTCGCCGCCAGGATGATGTTCTTGCGTTGGATATCGGCTTCCAGCGGTTCGCCGCGCTTGAGCAACGCATTGCCGCCCAGAGCGACAACCAAAGTCGGTTTGTTTTGCATGGTGGGTTCCTTAAATGCCATCGCGTTCCAGTGGGCAACTCATGCAGCGCGCGCCGCCGCGCCCGCGCCCCAGTTCGTCGCCGGGGATGGGCAGCACGGTGATGCCGGCTTTGTCGTATTTCTCGTTGGTCCAGATGTTGCGTTCGTAGCCCACGACCACGCCGGGGCGCAGCGTGAGGACGTTGTTGGCGTCGTTCCACTGTTCGCGTTCGGCTTCAAAGGCGTCGCCGCCGGTGGTAATCAAGCGCACTTGATCGATGCCGAGTGCTTTCTCAATGGCGTTAACCAGCGTGCGTTCTTCGGTACGTTTCAGGCCGCCGCGGCCGTCTGGCGTCAGGGTCCAGCACTGCACGTCCTGGCGCACCACTTCCGGGTAAACGGAGAAGGTGTCGATATCGATGTGGGTCATGACGGTATCGAGGTGCATACAGGAGCGGTGTTTGGGGAGCTCAACGGCGATCACCCGTTCAGCCTGGCGATGTTTAAACAGAGACTGGGCAAGAAACTCGATCCCTTGCGGGGTCGTGCGTTCAGACATCCCGATCAGCACGGCCCCGCGCCCGATCACCAGTACATCACCGCCTTCTAAGGTGGCATGGTCGTAATTAATATTCTCGTCGCCGAAATATTTAATAAAGTCGCCGTCGGCAAATTGTGGATGCCAACGATAGATGGCTCGCAGATTATTGGTTTCGCGCTGGCGGGCCGGTTTAGCCATTGGGTTAATGGAGACGCCGTTATATATCCAGCAGGAAGTATCACGGGTAAATAAATGGTTCGGCAATGGCTTCATAATAAAGTCATTAATATCGTGGGTATCGACCACCATATTTTTAATTGAGGCGGGAATTTCACCGTAGGTGAGTCCACCGCTTAAATGACGGGCCAGTTCACGATGCGACATATCGGCAAGCCAGGCACGGATATCGGTGGCGAAAGTAGGGCCAAGTCGGTAATCCGAGATTTGTGTTTCCAGCAGCCAGCTTTTCGCATCCGCGATATCCAGCGTTTGTGTCAGTAAATCAGTCAGTAACAGGACTTCGATACCCTGCTCGCGTAACGTGTTGGCGAAAATATCATGCTCTTCACCCGCGCGTTCAACCGACAGTACGTCATCAAACAGGAGCTCCTGGCAGTTAGACGGCGTGAGGCGTTTCAGGCTGAGATTAGGGCGATGCAACATCACACTGCGTAGTTGGCCGATTTCAGAACCGACATAATGTTTTTCCATTACGATACCTTTCACTCTATTTCAGGAATAAAAAGGGGGTGGCTGCGAATAATAAAAATGCTCGCAGTCATAACTGTTCCGATATTTTTCGAGAGGCATCATTGAATTATTAAGACGTCGAGAATGTGATGGGTTTCACATCCATTCGGTTATTTGTTTTTTCTTAATTAATATATGACAGAGGTCTGAGAAATAACAAAAATAAAAAGTATAAAACTGAATTACTACGCAGTTATACGGCAGGTTATTCTTCAGTGTTAATTATTTGTTGGCGAGATCAAATAATGAAAGTAATGTAACACTATGATTTGTATCAAATAATAATGATTCGATGCATAGATATGCGTATTGTGAATTATATTATTTTTACCATAAAGTAAATCGCGCAATAACTATGGTGATTATCATTGATTGAGTAAGGGAAATGAATTGTGATCGCCTGGCGGTTTTTCTTATAACTCTTTTTATAACAGTATGTTATGAAAATTTACCCTTGGTTGAATTTACATTTTATGCACTAAATATGCATAGAACACTGTTTGGTGTTAACAGATAGTCAACAACTTCAGCGATAAACATGCGCTGACGCAAAACTTTGCAAGATAGCGATGGCACGGCAGGGCATTTTTTCGTATAACAATTAAAATTGAAACGCTGTTTTGAATGAGGGGTATAAGATGATCGTTGGTAACATTCACCATCTGCAATCCTGGCTTCCTGAAGAACTTCGCCAGGCGATTGAGCACATCAAGGCAAACGTCACCGAAACGACGGAGAAGGGGAAACATGAGATCGACGGCAGCCGTCTGTTCTATCTGATTTCTGAAGATATGACCGAGCCGTTCGAGAAGCGTCGGGCGGAGTATCACGCGCGCTATCTGGATATTCAGATCGTGCTGAAAGGGCAGGAAGGGATGACCTTCAGCGTTCTGCCTGCCGGTAAGCCGGATACCGACTGGCTGGCTGATAAAGACATCGCGTTTTTAGCGGAAGGTGAGCAAGAGAAAACGCTGATCCTGAATGAAGGCGACTTTGTCGTCTTTTATCCGCAAGAAGTGCACAAACCGCTGTGTGCCGTCGGCGCACCCGCGCCGGTGCGTAAAGCGGTGGTTAAACTGCTGATGGCCTGAAACAGTCAAGGCCGGGACTGAGCAGCCGCTCCCTGAATCGGAGCGGCTGTACCTTTTATCCCTTATCTTAAATTCGGCCGTAAAGTTCCTTGCTCCTGCGAAAGCGGTAAAAAATATCAAAACGGCTGCCTGCATTCATCATTCAGAAGAGAGCCAATCTGTACAGGTCGGTTTATTTCAGCCATTAATAGCGCACCGCGATCACATTATTTCCTTATGTATTTAAATATATAACGAGGGCTCGATTTCAGTTAGTCGTTGTATATTTAATTTTATATCGCTATCGCCATAACTTCAGTCACAACATACGGTTAGCGGTAACCTTTTCGGTTAACTTTCAAAAACTCGATCAATAGCACGTTTAACTCTTTCTGGTTAATAACACTTTTGTGTTACATCAATTCTTGTTTAAAAAGCATCCCGCAAAATATATCCCACAAAATTAAATATTAACTTTTGAATTAATTTCAGGGCAAGGTATGAATAAAAAATGGAAGTGGATAGCAGGTCTTGTTTTCGTGGGCATTATCCTGGGGGGAACTCTCGCGCTGTCATCCATGTGGATGATGCATAAAACGTCTGACACCTCGTTTTGTCTCTCCTGTCACACCATGCAAGCACCCTATGAAGAGTACCAGGGGTCTGCGCACTTTATGAATCAAAAAGGTATCCGCGCTGAGTGCCAGGATTGCCATATTCCGCAATCGGGTATGGATTACCTGATCACGAAAGTTCGGGCCAGCAAGGATATCTGGCATGAGTTTGTCACCGGCAAAATTGATACGCCGGAAAAATATGAGGCGCACCGCCTTGAGATGGCGGAGACCGTCTGGGATCAAATGAAAGCCAACGATTCGGCGACCTGCCGCTCGTGTCACCAGTTTGACGCCATGGATCTGCAAAAGCAGAGCGCCGACGCGCAGAAAATGCATGCGCTGGGCATCAAAGAAAAACAAACCTGTATTGATTGCCATAAAGGTATCGCGCACTTCCCACCTGAAATCACAATTGACTCCAAAGCCCATGATGCACTGATAGAAAGCGCACGCCAGACGCCGGTTGATGCAAAAGAAGTGTACCCCGTCGCGCCTACCTCACTGGGCAATCTGGGCACGGTTTACCCGGCCACCAAACTGAACGTGGTGGGTCAGTCTGGCGATGCGCGTGAAGTGGAGATAATCGGTAGCCAAATGCAGGGAGCCGAGCAGGTGATTTACTTTGCGGCGGGCCAGCGTTTAGTCCTTGCCACGCTTACCGATGAAGGACAAAAAGCACTCAAAATCTCCAGTGACTGGGAAAAAGATCCTTACGGAAACGCGTGGCGCACGGTTTCTCTACGCGCGCCACTGGCTGAACCCGCACTGGGTAAACCCGACGCTATCTGGGACTACGCCAAAACACTCGACAAAACGTATTGCTCCGGATGCCATGCGCCGATTTCTTCTGAACATTACACCTTAAATGCCTGGCCTTCCGTAGCAAAAGGGATGGGCGCGAGAACGGACATCAGCGCTGAGGATTTAGACATCCTTACTCGCTGGTTCCAGTATCACGCCAAAGATTTTACCTCTAAGGAATAACTGAAAATTACGATTAAAGGAAACCCCATGAATCTTACACGACGTAACTTTATAAAGTATGCCGGCGGTTCCGCTGGCGCAATGATGATTACCTCGGCAATCCCGATGCCGACGTGGGCCGCAGGCGCGCCGGGTAACGCGATCCTGACTGCGGGGCGTTGGGGAGCGATGTACATTGAGGTTAAAGACGGCAAAATTGTTTCGTCTCGTGGCGCGCTGGCGAAAACGATTCCCAACGATCTGCAAACTACCGCACCGGATCAGGCACATACCCCGTGCCGTATTCAATCTCCGATGGTACGTAAAGGCTTTCTGAATGCGCCGGGCAAACCGGACGGCAACCGTGGTAAAGACGAGTTCGTCAAAGTGTCATGGGAAGACGCCCTGAAGCTCATTCACGAACAGCACGCCCGTATCCGTGCCGAGCATGGCCCTTCTTCCGTATTTGCGGGGTCTTATGGCTGGCGCTCCAGTGGCGTACTGCACAAAGCGCAGACGCTGCTTCAGCGTTACATGAGCATGGCGGGCGGCTACACCGGACATACCGGCGACTACTCTACTGGCGCGGCACAGGTGATCATGCCGCACGTAGTCGGTTCGGTAGAAGTTTACGAGCAGCAGACGGCATGGCCGCTGCTCCTTGAACATAGCCAGGTGGTGGTCCTGTGGGGCCTTAACCCACTGAACACCCTGAAAATTGCCTGGACCAGTACTGATGAGCAAGGCCTCGAGTACTTCAATAAACTGAAAGCCTCCGGCAAAACCGTTATCGCCATCGATCCGCAACGCTCAGAAACCATCGATTTCTTCGGTGATAAAGCGCAGTGGATTGCGCCGAATATGGGTACCGACGTGGCGCTGATGTTGGGTATTGCGTCCGTGCTGGTAGAAAAAGGCCTGCATGACAAAGCCTTCCTCGATAAATACACCACCGGCTATGGCGAATTCGAAGCTTATCTGACGGGTAAAAGCGACAACACGCCGAAAAATCCGGCCTGGGCCGAGAAGATTTGCGGCGTTCCGGCGAAGCAAATGGAAATTCTGGCGGAAATCTTTGCCAAGAATAAAACCATGCTGATGGCGGGCTGGGGCATTCAGCGTCAGCAGTATGGCGAACAGCGCCACTGGATGCTGGTCACCCTGGCGGCGATGCTCGGCCAGATTGGTACCGAGGGTGGCGGTTTTGGTTTCTCTTACCATTACTCTAACGGCGGCAACCCAACCCGTAGCGGCGGGGTGCTGTCGGCGATTTCAGCGACAATCGCAGGCGGCTCGTCTGCTGGCAACGACTGGGCAACTTCCGATGCGGTTGAAGCGTTCCCGGTTGCGCGTATTGTTGAGGCCCTGGAAAACCCCGGTGGCAAATATCAGCATAATGGTAAAGAACAAACCTTCCCCGATCTGCGCATGATCTGGTGGGCCGGCGGTGGCAACTTCACTCATCATCAGGACACCAACCGCCTGGTAAAAGCCTGGCAAAAACCGGAACTGGTGGTGATCTCCGAGTGCTACTGGACGGCTGCTGCCAAGCACGCTGATATTGTTCTGCCGATCACCACATCGTTTGAACGTAACGACCTGACCATGACCGGCGACTACAGCAACCAGCATCTGGTGCCGATGAAACAAGCTATCCCACCGCAATTCGAGGCCCGCAACGATTTTGACGTGTTCGCGGATATGGCGGAGTTGCTGAAACCAGGCGGTAAAGCTGCCTATACCGAAGGCAAGAGCGAAATGGACTGGCTGCGCGAGTTCTACGACGTGGCGCAGAAAGGCGCTCGCCAGCAGCGCGTCAATATGCCGCAGTTTACCGCCTTCTGGGACGCGAACAAGCTGATCGAAATGCGTAAGAACCCGAAAGAAGAAGCATTTGTGCGCTATGCCGATTTCCGTAAGGACCCGGTGATGAACCCGCTGGGTACGCCGAGCGGCAAAATCGAGATCTACTCGAAAACCATCGAAGGCTTCAACTATAAGGATTGCCCGGCGCATCCGACCTGGCTGGAACCAGACGAGTGGGCTGGCAACGCTAAAGAGGGTGAACTGCAACTGCTGACCGCGCACCCGGCGCATCGTTTACACAGCCAGCTTAACTATGCGTCGCTGCGTAAACAGTATGCGGTGGCTAACCGTGAGCCGTTCTACATCCATCCGGAAGATGCGAAAAAACGTGGCATTGCCGACGGCGATTTGGTGCGTGTCTGGAACGCGCGCGGCCAGGTGTTGACCGGCGCGAAAGTTACCGACGGCATCAAGCAGGGCGTGGTGTGTATCCATGAAGGCGCATGGCCGGATCTGGATTATGCTGGCACCGGGATCTGTAAAAACGGCGGGGCCAACGTGCTTACCAAAGACATCCCGACCTCGCGTCTGGCGAATGGCTGTGCTGGCAACACTGCGCTGGTGATGGCGGAGAAATACACTGGACCGGAGCTGGAACTTACCGCGTTTACGCCACCAATGGGCGCGTAATTCACGGTTGTAATACTGAGCGGAAACGGTGATTTCGTCTCAGACTACTCATGAACCCCACATTGTTATGTGGGGTTTTTCTTTGCAGATAACATTATTGTGCCAGCGTTGCCACCATCACGGCTTTAATGGTATGCATCCGGTTTTCGGCCTGGTCGAACACAATACTGGCCGGGGATTCAAATACCTCATCGGTGACTTCCATCCCGCCATGCAGACCAAATTCCTCCGCCATTTTTTTACCGAGCGTGGTCTGGTCGTCATGAAACGCGGGCAGGCAGTGCAGGAACTTCACCTGCGGATTCCCGGAAAGCGTCATCATCTGGCTGTTGACCTGATAGTCACGCAGCATGGCGATACGCTCCGCCCACTTCTCTTTTGGTTCGCCCATCGACACCCAGACGTCGGTGTAGATAAAGTCCGCACCTTTCACTCCTGCCGCGATATCTTCGGTGAGCGTAATGTTGCCGCCATTTTTCTTCGCCATTGCGCTGCATTCTGCGACCAGCGATGCTTCTGGCCAGCAGGTTTTTGGCGCCACCAGACGCAGATCAAGCCCGGTGAGTGCGGCGGCTTCCAGCATTGAGTTACCCATGTTATTGCGCGCATCACCGGCGTAAACCAGCGTCATGTCGTTGAACGCTGTGCCCGGTAAATGTTCCTGCATTGTCAGCAGGTCGGCCAGCAACTGGGTGGGATGGAACTCATTGGTCAACCCGTTCCATACCGGTACACCGGCATAGTCGGCCAGCGTTTCGACCACTTCCTGACCGTAACCGCGATACTGAATGCCGTCATACATCCTGCCCAGCACGCGTGCGGTGTCCTTAATTGACTCTTTATGCCCAATCTGGCTCCCGCTGGAACCGAGATAAGTGACGCGAGCGCCCTGGTCGTAAGCGGCAACTTCGAAAGAGCATCGTGTACGGGTCGAGTCTTTTTCGAAGATGAGCGCGATGTTTTTGCCTGTAAGTTTTTGTTCTTCTTTGCCATTTTTCTTATCGGCTTTCAGTTTTGCGGCAAGTTGGATAAGTGCGTTGAGTTCAGCAGAGGTGAAATCGAGTAACTTTAAAAAATGCTTCTGATAAAAACCTGACATAGTTCCCTCCCATGGCTGATGCCATCTATTGAATTAAAATTCAATTTATATGGATGATTATGCATTTGCAACCCCGTTTAACAAATCTTTTCTGGAAAGGTGGAGGCAACGACGGTGGTATGTGACAATAAGAGTATCGGCAGGACATTATGAGGAACGAGCCATGGCAAACCCGGAACAACTGGAAGAGCAGCGTGAAGAAACGCGCCTGATTATTGAAGAATTACTGGATGATGGCAGCGACCCGGACGCGCTGTATACCATCGAGCACCATCTTTCCGCAGACGATTTCGAAACCCTGGAAAAAGCCGCGGTTGAAGCGTTTAAACTTGGCTACGAAGTGACCGAGCCGGAAGAGCTGGAAGTGGAAGAAGGCGACACCGTCATTTGCTGCGATATCCTCAGTGAATGTGCGCTGAAAGCCGATCTTATCGACGCGCAGGTTGAGCAACTGATGAACCTGGCAGAGAAATATGACGTTGAATACGACGGCTGGGGCACCTACTTTGAAGATCCGAACGGTGAAGAAGGTGAAGAGGGCGACGACGAAGACTACGTCGACGAAGATGACGACGGCGTGCGTCACTAAGATCCCCGCACGTTAAAAGAGTACGGCAGTTTGCTGCCGTACTCTTTCGACAGGTTACACATGGACTATCCGCAAATTCTCTCCCCGGTACGCCAGTTTCTACACTGTCCTACCCCGCAGGCCTGGATTGACCAGGCGCGCGATCCGCAAAACCTTCCTCTGCTGCTCACCGATCATTTGATTTGCGAACTTAAGGCGGCGCAAACGGCGATGCTGCTGGTGCGTAAGTACGTGGCGGATAAACCGGGTGCGGATGCGCTGCTCGCCTGGCTGCAGCCGTATGAAGCCTTTGCCTTCCGCGAAGGGCCGGAACCGGACTTTGTCGCGCTCCATAAACAGATTGGTAAAAGCGTGATGCCAGAAACGGACGATCCGTGGGGCCGCCAGCTTATCGACAGCATGGTGCTGTTGATAAAAGAAGAACTGCACCACTTCTGGCAGGTGCGCGAAGCGATGCAGGCCAGAAATATTCCTTACGTGAAGATCACCGCCAGTCGCTACGCAAAAGGGATGCTGAAAGCGGTGCGCACGCATGAACCGCTGACGCTGATTGATAAGCTGATTTGTGGGGCTTACATCGAAGCACGCTCCTGCGAACGCTTTGCCGCGCTGGCCCCGTTTCTCGATGACGACCTGCAAAAGTTCTACCTGTCGCTACTGCGCTCCGAAGCGCGCCACTTTCAGGACTACCTGGCGCTGGCGCAACAGGTGTCGCAGGAGGATATTTCTCCCCGCGTCCGTCATTTTGGTGAAGTGGAAGCCGTGCTGATAGCCTCACCGGACAATGAGTTTCGCTTTCACAGCGGCGTCCCCGTCGCCTCTTAATTTCGGTAGTTCTGCCTGCTGTAAGGTGACATCCCGTCGCGAGCAGGGAAAAATGTCTCCTTTTCAGGGCAAGGAATACCGATGAACTGGACACATGTACTTCTCGCAGGCTACGTCGGCGCGGTTATCGCTGCGGTGATTGGGCTGATGCGTAAAAAAGGCTGGGTGGGGAAAGCCTCTGGCGCGGTGCTGATGATTGTGGCGATCGTCGCGTGGAACCTCTTTGACGTGCACTACCTGATCCCGCGAGAAAAAGCGGCATCCGGTCAAACGGAAGAGCAGCAGTTTGATGCCGTGCTACTGCAAATGCCGACGTTTCAGGTACTGAAGGAACAGGAGCCGACATTCTGGATCCATCTTCGTACACAGGCGCTGCAGCTAAAAAATGAAGGTAAAACCGAGCAGCAAATTATCGATACCATTCAACCGCAGGTGCTACAAATTCAGATGTCGCGTTTACAGCAGGCGCCGGACAGCAACGTCGTTGACTATATGAAGATCAATCTCGAACAGATTGCCGCGGTGCAGAAAAAAGGCGACGACGAGTGTTTCCGCTTTCTCTTCCCGCAGGTCAAAGGCGGGATTAACCCGACGCGTCTGATCTCGCAGGATATTCTGAAACGGCGTATGGAAGGCGATGCCACGATGATGCGCGCGGCGTATGGTGTCAATAAACACACGGTGACAGAGGCTGAGAAACAACAGGCCATGGAGGATCTGCAAAACGTCGTACCGGTGCTGGTGCAGCGTTACGGGCAGGATGTACAGCTTATGGCTGAGCCGCAGAAGGGCGTGGGGAAAGAAAAGGTTGTCTGCGATCTGGTGCAGGATATGTGGGTGGAAGTGCTGAAATTGCCAGCCGCTCAGGCCGCTGGCGTGATTCGACTTTCGGTATCGCCTGAGATGCAATAACCTGCTTTACAGGGGTTTGAGCATGCGCACTTCGCAATCGACGTGCCCGGTGCAGCCCAGCGGTTCGCTGATATGCTCAAACCCTAAATGTTCGTACAGGCCAATCGCCTCGCGTAAAAAGGCAGTGGTTTCCAGATAGCAGTGTTTAAATCCCTGCGCGCGAGCGTGGTCCATCGCCATCAGCGCCAGCTTTTTCGCCATGCCTTGTCCGCGCGCCGCGGGCAAAAAGTACATTTTTTGCAGCTCGCAAATATCGGGTTCGCTACACGTTAACGGGGCAATTCCGCCACCGCCCACGATTTCCCCATTACGCTCCACCACCCAATACGCATGGCCTGGCTGAGAGTAGAGCTGATACAGTTCGTCCAGATTCGGATCGGCAACCGTATAGCCTTTGTCAGCGGAGAGACCATATTCGGCGGACACCTGACGGATAACCGCCGCGATGACAGGATTATCCTGTACGCAAAGGGGACGGAGAGTGAGGGACTGATGCTGTTGATTACTCATATTTTCGTTTAATTAAATCTACATATATATAATTATAATTGATATCACTGTCTGTGAAAGCATGCAAGCAGTACGTAAAAAAACAAGCGTTTCTTCACTGAACGGGTTATTCTGCGTTTTCTGATAGTGATATTATTTAATAGTTTTCATTTTTATATTTGGCAAACAAAGGAATTGTTATGGACTCAGTAGTAAAAAACGGGCAGCAGTCTCGTTGGCAGTTTGACTTTCATGGTCGCGCCGGAGAATATTTTATGATCTGCCTGACTAATATCATTCTATGTATCATTACTCTTGGCATTTATACACCATGGGCGATGGTGCGCAGTCGTCGCTATATTTATGAAAATATGGAATTGAACGGTGCGCGTTTTGGCTACCATGCGACGGGACTGGCAATTTTCTTAAGCTGGTTGTTCCTGGTTTTTGTTATTATCTTGATCTCTTTCTTCGCCGCCGTGCCCGCGCTTGAACTGGTGTTACTGTTGGTATTTTTCCTGGTATTACCCCTCTTTATGGTCAAAAGCATAAAATATAATGCCATGATGACCACACTGAATAATGTGCGCTTTAACTTTCACAGCCCATTGGGACGTGCATGGTGGGTGATGATGGGATTACCCGTTGTGCTTTATATTCTGCTGACGGTGATTATTCTCCTGGTGGTGAATATTCCTGGTGACAGCGTTACGGCTATTATTACAAAAGTCCTGTTAGCATTCGTTATTTTCCTGGCAGGCGCCGGCGTTATTGCCGGTGTCGTGTATGCGAAATGGATTACGCTGCTCGGTGAGGGCGGTCAGTTTGGTATTCATCGTTTCGCTGTTGCTGTAAGCGTAAAACAGTGCATTAAAGTGTGTTTCCTGTCGATGCTGATCGTTGTGCCTTTCCTGGCGATGATTGCCTGGCTCTTTTCCGGCATTTTCAGCGCCATCATGATGGCCAGCATGATGGGCGGGATGAGTGAGGAGGCGCAGCTTGCACTGATCCTTGAGTACCAGGGACAAATCATCGCCTGCTACCTGCTCTATTTCGCTGCCATTCTGCTTTCCACTGGGTATATGTGGATGGGTTTGCGTAATCATTTTATGAACAGTCTGACGCTCGCGAACGGCGGTATCCGTTTTCATTCCGGTATCGCATTTCATGCGCTGGTGGTGCAGTGGGTGCTGATTGCCGTGGTATCGTCCATTACGCTGGGGCTGGCCTATCCGTTAATGAAGATGCGCTATCTGCGTTTCCTGGCGGCGAATACCTGGGTTGATGGCGATCTGGATACTCTGGAACTGACTGACCATGATGAACAACCCGAGACAGGGCCGATTGCGGTGCTTTCACGCGGTATGATGCCGCAGGTTCCATTTATTTGATACAACAAGCCTGATACAAAAAGGCCGGAGCATGCTCCGGCCTTTTTACATTACCGTTATCCGGTTATTCGATTACAGCGCGGCGATGACCGCCTGCTGCTCAACCAGCTTCGTTTTCGCTTCGGCGTAGCCTTCCAGCTTCTCACGCTCTTTAGCGATGACCGCTTCCGGCGCGCGCGCCACAAAGCCTTCGTTAGCCAGTTTGTTTTCGATACGGCTGATTTCACCTTCGATTTTCGCCACTTCTTTTGCCAGACGCGCCAGCTCATCTTCTTTGTTGATGAGGCCTGCCATCGGGATCAGCAGTTCGGCACCGTCGATAATTTTGGCGACCGATACCGGACCTTTGTCGTCGGCAGGCAGCACGGAGATGCTTTCCAGACGCGCCAGATTCAGCAGGAAGCTGCGGTTGTCGTTCACGCGACGAATCGCGTCATCGCTGCAACCACGCAGCAGCAGTTCCAGCGGTTTGCCCGGCGCGATGTTCATTTCCGCACGGATATTACGCACAGCGGCGATCGCCTGCTTCAGCCATTCGGTATCGGCAAGGGCTGCTTCATCAACCTGAGACGCGTCATAGGCCGGGAACGGTTGCAGCATGATGGTGTCGGCGGTAATCCCACAAATCACTTTCACGCGCTGCCAGATGGTTTCCGTGATAAACGGAATGATCGGGTGCGCCAGGCGCAGCAAACCTTCCAGAACGGTAACCAGCGTGTGGCGAGTGCCGCGCAGTTCAGCTTCCGTCCCACCGTTCATCACCGGTTTCGTCAGTTCCAGATACCAGTCGCAGAACTGGTTCCAGGTGAACTCGTACAGAATGCCCGCGGCGATATCGAAGCGGAAGTTGTCCAGCGCTTCACGATACGCTTTCGTGGTCTGGTTGAATTCCGCCAGGATCCATCTGTCCGCCAGCGACAGGGTCATTTCGCCGCCGTTGAAACCGCAATCCTGGTCTTCCGTGTTCATCAGCACAAAGCGGCTGGCGTTCCACAGCTTGTTACAGAAGTTACGGTAACCTTCCAGACGCTTCATATCCCAGTTGATGTCGCGACCGGTAGAGGCGAGCGCGGCCAGGGTGAAGCGCAGGGCGTCGGTGCCGTGCGGCTCAATGCCGTCCGGGAACTGTTTCTCGGTACGCTTAGCAATCTTCTCTGCCAACTGCGGCTGCATCATGTTGCCGGTACGTTTCTCCAGCAGGTCTGCCAGGGAAATCCCGTCGACCATATCCAGCGGGTCAATGACGTTGCCCTTGGATTTGGACATTTTCTGCCCTTCGTCGTCACGAATCAGACCGGTCATGTAGACGGTATGGAACGGCACCTGCGGCTTGCCGTTTTCATCTTTGATGAAGTGCATGGTCATCATGATCATGCGGGCAATCCAGAAGAAGATGATGTCGAAGCCGGAGACCATCACAGAAGTCGGATGGAACTGACGCAGCGCGTCGGTGTTTTCCGGCCAGCCGAGCGTGGAGAAGGTCCACAGCGCGGAGGAGAACCAGGTATCCAGTACGTCGTCGTCCTGACGCAGCGCAACGTCGGCACCCAGGTTGTTTTCCTTGCGTACTTCGTCTTCGTTGCGGCCCACATAGACGTTACCGTCGTTGTCGTACCATGCCGGAATACGGTGGCCCCACCACAACTGACGGGAGATACACCAGTCCTGAATATCACGCATCCAGGAGAAGTACATATTTTCGTACTGCTTCGGTACGAACTGAATGTCGCCATTCTCAACCGCTTCCACCGCCGGTTTTGCCAGCACGTCGGCACGGACGTACCACTGGTCGGTTAGCATTGGTTCGATGACCACGCCGCCACGGTCGCCGTACGGGACGGTCAGATCGTGTGGTTTAACCTCTTCCAGCAGGCCCAGTGCGTCGACGGCGGCAACCACCGCTTTACGTGCGGCAAAGCGTTCCAGTTTCTGGAACTCAGCCGGGATCTCGCTTGAGTAAACGTCAGATTCTTCGCCTTTGGTGTCGTACACTTCCGCCGTTTCGCGGATATCGCCATCAAAGGTGAAGATGTTGATCATTGGCAGGGCATGACGACGACCGACTTCATAGTCGTTAAAGTCGTGTGCCGGGGTGATCTTCACGCAGCCGGTGCCTTTTTCCATGTCGGCATGTTCGTCACCGACGATCGGAATGCGGCGGTTTACCAGCGGCAGCACCACGAATTTGCCAATCAGATCTTTATAACGCGGATCTTCCGGGTTGACGGCAACGCCGGTATCGCCGAGCAGGGTTTCCGGACGGGTGGTCGCAACCACCAGGTAATCTTTACCGTCAGCGGTTTTTGCGCCGTCGGCCAGCGGGTAGCGGATATGCCACATCGAGCCTTTAGACTCGCGGTTTTCCACTTCCAGGTCAGAAATGGCGGTGCGCAGTTTTGGATCCCAGTTCACCAGGCGTTTGCCACGGTAAATCAGATCTTCTTTGTACAGGCGGACAAACACTTCTTTCACGGCATTGGAAAGACCTTCGTCCATGGTGAAGCGCTCGCGCTCCCAGTCAACGGAGTTACCGAGGCGGCGCATCTGGCGAGTGATGGTGCCGCCGGATTCCGCTTTCCACTGCCAGATTTTGTCAATGAAGGCATCGCGACCATAGTCGTGACGGGTTTTACCTTCTTCTGCGGCAATTTTACGCTCAACCACCATCTGGGTCGCGATACCGGCGTGGTCGGTACCGACCTGCCACAGGGTATTTTTCCCCTGCATGCGCTGGTAGCGAATCAGGGTGTCCATGATGGTTTGCTGGAAAGCATGACCCATATGCAAACTGCCGGTGACGTTCGGCGGCGGGATCATGATGCAGAAGGACTCTTTGCTTTCATCGCCGTTAGGCTTGAAATAGCCCTGCTTTTCCCAGTGCTCGTAAAGCGGCTGTTCGATATCTTGGGGGTTGTATGTCTTTTCCATTATTTCCAGGTTGCCGTATTCAGGTTAAAACCAGCCACGCGGTAGGCTTTGTAGCGTTCACGCGCCGATTGTTTCAGAGAATCTTCGTAAGGAACGAAGTCTATCACTTCTGTGAAAGCGGTGGCAAAATCTGCAAAGCCAACGCGCAGACTGATGAGCAGATCGCGCGGGCTGCTGTTGCGTTTTTCCGGCCAGGCGATTTCCACCGGCGAGCCGCCGCGCGGTCCTTCACCTGCCAGATTGTGCGGGACGAAACTGTCAGCCGGTCTGGCCCACAGTGCTTCATCCAGGCGAATCGCCTGTTTTTCGTCTTCGCAAGCAATCAACACGCGTTTACCACTGCGCCAACGTTCTGCGGCAATCTCACACACCAGTTGCTCGACGGCACTTAAGCCATCGACGGTGTTTTCGTTGTCCAGAAGGTAGAACGTTGCATTCTTCATATATGGGGCTTCTTGTGGTGGATTTAAACGCGTTGCCATGTTGCACACCGTAGGCCTGATAAGGCGCATTAGCGCCGACATCAGGCATTTTGCCGGATGGCACTGCGCTTATCCGGCCTACGGGGCAATCTCTAACTTACTCTTCGCCGGAAAAACCCGCACGATTGAGCAGGAACTGTGACAGCAACGCCACCGGACGACCGGTTGCGCCTTTGGCTTTCCCGGAGCGCCAGGCGGTACCGGCGATATCAAGGTGCGCCCAGTTGTACTTGCGGGTAAAGCGCGACAGGAAGCAGCCTGCGGTGATCGCACCGCCAGGACGGCCGCCAATATTCGCCATGTCCGCAAAATTGGACTCCAGCTGTTCCTGATACTCATCACCCAGCGGCAGACGCCATGCGCGGTCACCGGCTTGTTCAGACGCGCCGATCAGCTCGTGCGCCAGCGGGTTATGGTTCGACATCAGACCGGTGATGTGGTGGCCCAGCGCAATCACGCAGGCACCCGTCAGGGTCGCCACGTCGATCACGGCTTCCGGCTCAAAACGCTCAACGTAGGTTAAGACGTCGCAGAGTACCAGACGGCCTTCGGCATCGGTGTTCAGCACTTCGACCGTCTGACCGGACATCGTCGTCAGCACGTCGCCCGGACGATAGGCGCGACCACCCGGCATGTTTTCACAGCCCGCCAGCACGCCGATGACGTTGATCGGCAACTGAAGCTCCGCCACCATGCGCATCACGCCGTAAACGGCTGCGGCACCGCACATGTCGTACTTCATCTCGTCCATGCCTTCGGCAGGCTTGATGGAGATACCGCCGGAATCAAAGGTGAGCCCTTTACCGACCAACACGATCGGGCGGACGTCTTCGGACGGACTGCCTTTGTACTCGATTACCGACATCAGCGATTCGTTCTGCGAACCGTGACCGACGGCGAGGTAAGAGTGCATTCCCAGCTCTTTCATCTGCTGTTCGCCGATGACGCGGGTGACCACATTCTTACTGTAGCTGTCAGCCAACTGGCGCGCCTGAGAGGCCAGGTAGGCGGCGTTGCAGATATTCGGCGGCATGTTGCCGAGGTCTTTCGCAGCCTTAATACCGGCGGCAATGGCCAGTCCGTGCTGGATAGCACGCTCGCCGCTGGTCAGTTCACGGCGGGTCGGCACGTTGAAGACCATTTTACGCAGCGGGCGACGCGGCTCGCTTTTGGTGGTCTTCAACTGATCGAAACTGTACAGCGTCTCTTTGGCCGTCTCGACAGCCTGACGTACTTTCCAGTAGTTGTTGCGGCCTTTGACGTGCAGTTCGGTCAGGAAGCAGACGGCTTCCATCGAGCCGGTATCATTCAGAGTGTTTATCGTTTTCTGAATAACCTGCTTATACTGACGTTCATCCAGCTCGCGCTCTTTGCCACATCCGATGAGGAGGATACGCTCGGACAGCACGTTGGGAACATGGTGCAGCAACAAGGTCTGACCTGGTTTGCCTTCCAGTTCGCCACGGCGCAGCAGGGCACTGATGTACCCGTCGCTGATTTTATCGAGCTGTTCTGCAATCGGAGAAAGGCGGCGTGGTTCAAAGACGCCCACGACGATGCAGGCACTCCGCTGTTTCTCCGGGCTACCGCTTTTTACACTAAACTCCATGCACTACGCTCCTGAATCTTAAAGACAACGGCGGCGCCTGCGGTTAGAATTGCAAGCTTTCGTAACTCATGTCCGCAGTTGCGGTGACTTCGTGTTAATCTTAACGTTATTACGGCATTGGCACATCAGAACGCGTTCTGAGTGGCGAATCCGCTGAGTATAATAATTTTAGCGACGATTTCGACGACTCAAGAGAATAAATGACGTTTAAGCCATGAAACAAGCTAAATTCCTGCAAAAGACGAGTTTTTACGGGCGTATTTAAAGTGATAATCATAAGATATCTGGTGCGGGAGACGCTCAAAAGCCAGCTTGCCATCCTCTTCATCCTGCTTTTGATTTTCTTTTGTCAAAAGTTAGTGAGGATCCTCGGCGCAGCGGTTGACGGTGACATTCCGGCAAATCTGGTGCTCTCGTTGCTGGGCCTCGGCGTGCCTGAAATGGCGCAGCTCATCCTGCCGCTCAGCCTGTTCCTCGGCCTGTTGATGACTCTGGGCAAACTGTATACCGAAAGTGAAATTACGGTGATGCATGCCTGCGGTCTGAGCAAGTCCGTGCTGGTGAAAGCCGCCATGATCCTGGCGCTGTTCACCGGTATCATCGCCGCCGTTAATGTCATGTGGGCGGGACCGTGGTCGTCAAAGCATCAGGATGAGGTACTCGCTGAGGCGAAAGCCAATCCAGGAATGGCTGCACTGGCGCAAGGGCAGTTCCAGCAGGCCACCAACGGCGGTTCGGTACTGTTCATTGAAAGCGTTGAGGGTAGCCATTTTAAAGATGTGTTCCTCGCGCAGATTCGCCCGAAAGGTAACGCCCGTCCTTCCGTGGTGGTTGCCGATTCCGGACATTTATCGCAACTGCGCGACGGCACGCAGGTGGTCACCCTGAACAAAGGTACCCGCTTTGAAGGCACCGCACTGCTGCGTGATTTCCGCATCACCGACTTCCAGGACTATCAGGCGATTATTGGTCATCAGGCGGTAGCGCTGGATCCTAACGATACTGACCAGATGGATATGCGTACGCTGTGGTCCACTAATACCGATCGGGCCCGTGCGGAGCTGCACTGGCGCATCACGCTGGTATTCACCGTATTTATGATGGCGCTGATGGTCGTACCGCTGAGCGTGGTCAACCCACGTCAGGGCCGCGTGCTGTCAATGCTGCCTGCGATGTTGCTGTATCTGATGTTCTTCCTGATCCAAACCTCCCTGAAATCCAACGGCGGGAAAGGTAAGCTGGATCCGGTTATCTGGATGTGGGTCGTCAACCTGCTGTACCTGGCGCTGGCAGTGGGCCTGAACCTGTGGGATACAGTGCCGGTGCGCCGTCTGCGCGCCAGTTTTTCGCGTAAAGGAGCGGTGTGATGCAGCCATTTGGTGTCCTTGACCGCTATATCGGTAAAACTATTTTCACCACCATCATGATGACGTTGTTCATGCTGGTGTCGCTTTCCGGCATCATCAAGTTTGTTGACCAGCTCAAAAAAGCCGGGCAGGGGAGCTACGATGCGCTGGGCGCGGGGATGTACACCCTGCTCAGCGTGCCGAAAGATGTGCAGATTTTCTTCCCAATGGCGGCGCTGCTTGGCGCGCTGCTAGGCCTTGGGATGCTGGCTCAGCGCAGCGAACTGGTGGTGATGCAAGCGTCGGGTTTTACCCGTATGCAGGTAGCGCTCTCGGTGATGAAAACCGCGATCCCGCTGGTGCTGCTGACCATGGCCATCGGCGAGTGGGTTGCGCCGCAGGGCGAGCAAATGGCGCGTAACTACCGTGCGCAGGCGATGTACGGCGGTTCGCTGCTTTCCACCCAGCAGGGGCTGTGGGCGAAAGACGGCAATAACTTTGTTTACATCGAACGGGTGAAAGGCGATGAAGAGTTAGGGGGGATCAGTATCTACGCCTTTAACGATCAGCGTCGTTTGCAGTCCGTGCGCTATGCCGCGTCTGCGAAGTTTGATCCGGAACAGAAGGTCTGGCGTCTGTCGCAGGTGGATGAGTCAAATTTGACCGATCCGAAGCAGGTAACCGGTTCGCAAATCGTGAGCAGTACCTGGAAAACTAACCTCACGCCGGACAAACTGGGCGTGGTGGCGCTGGACCCGGATGCGCTTTCCATCAGCGGTCTGCACAACTACGTGAAGTACCTGAAGTCGAGCGGCCAGGAGGCCGGACGCTATCAGCTCAATATGTGGAGCAAAGTTTTCCAGCCGCTGTCCGTTGCGGTGATGATGCTGATGGCGCTGTCGTTCATCTTTGGCCCACTGCGTAGCGTGCCGATGGGCGTGCGTGTGGTGACGGGGATAAGCTTTGGTTTTGTCTTCTACGTGCTGGACCAGATCTTCGGCCCGCTGACGCTGGTGTACGGCATCCCGCCAATTATCGGCGCACTGCTGCCGAGCGCCTCATTCTTCTTAATCAGCCTCTGGCTGATGATGCGTAAGTCATAATCTCCGGCACGTTCTGGCGCAGTGCCTGATGGCGCTGCGCTTATCAGGCCTACTCGCGAATTATGATGCGTAAGTTGTCATCTCTTGTAGGCCGGATAAGGCGGTTACGCCGCCATCCGGCAAACTGCGGCGCAATGCCTAGCGTCTTCTGCCGCCCATCAAACTGCCTAACATCCCGCGAATGATCTGATTGGTCACCTGACGCGCGGCGCTTTTCGCCACGCTCTGCACGACGCCATCACGCTTACCGCCGCGTGGCCCGGTAGTGCCGAACAGAATATCTTTCAGACCGCCAAGAATACCGTCGTCAACGGCCACTTCTTTACCTTTCGCGGGGGGATTACTCTGTTGTTCAGTAGCCACTTGTATGCCTTTTTGCAGCATTTCAAACGCGGATTCGCGATCCAGGTCGTCTTCATATTTACCATAAAGCGCAGAGTGGTTGATCAGTCCGTTGCGCTCATCATCCGTCACCGGTCCCATACGTGAGCACGGGGCAATTACCATCGCCCGCTCAACGACCGACGGGCTGCCTTTAGCATCAAGAAACGAGACCAGCGCTTCGCCGGTACCCAGTTCCTGAATCGCTTTCTCCGTATCAAACGCCGGATTGGCGCGCATGGTTTGTGCGGCGGTTTTCACCGCTTTCTGATCTTTCGGCGTGAAGGCGCGTAGGGCGTGCTGAACGCGGTTGCCCAACTGACCGAGTACGTTATCCGGAATATCCGCCGGGTTCTGCGAAACAAACCAGACGCCAACCCCTTTAGAGCGGATCAGACGGATCACCTGTTCGATTTTATCCAGCAACACCTGCGGTGCGTCGTTGAACAGCAAATGCGCTTCGTCGAAGAAGAAGACCAGCTTCGGTTTTTCCAGATCGCCAGCTTCCGGCAACTGTTCGTAAAGCTCGGAGAGCATCCACAGCAGGCTGGCGGCGTAGAGTTTCGGCATCTGGTAGAGCTTCTCGGCACTGAGAATATTGATGATCCCTTTGCCGTTGGCATCGGTGCGCATCCAGTCTTTGATGTCGAGCATCGGCTCGCCAAAGAAGTGCGTTGCCCCTTGCTGTTCAAGCGTCAACAGCCCGCGCTGAATAGCCCCGACTGAAGCACTGCTGATGTTGCCATACTGATTCTGGAAGGATTTGGCATTGTCGCCGATGTATTGAGTGATGGCCCGCAGGTCTTTGAAATCCAACAGCAACAGACCCTGGTCATCGGCAATGCGGAAGATAATGTTCAGTACGCCGGACTGTACCTCGTTAAGGTTCAGCAGACGCGCCAGCAAGAGCGGCCCGAGGTCAGAGACCGTGGCGCGAACCGGATGGCCTTTTTCACCGAAGATATCCCACAGCACCACCGGGTTGCTGTGCGGTTGCCAGTCGGTAATACCAATATTTTTCAGTCTGGCGAGCAGTTTCTCGGAGGCTTGTCCCTCAGCGGCGACGCCCGTTAAATCACCTTTCACATCGGCCATAAATACCGGCACGCCAATTTCCGACAGCGATTCGGCCAGTTTTTGCAGCGTAACGGTTTTTCCGGTACCGGTCGCGCCAGTAATCAGTCCATGACGGTTTGCCATACCGGGGAGTAAAAACACTTCAGTGTCTGGCGTGCGGGCAATCAGCAGGGGTGAGCTCATTAGATTTCCTCCATTTATCCTGCGTCGAGTATAGGCAATGTGAAGGAAAGAGAATATGCGCAGGGGAGAGAAAATCACTTATAGCGTATTGCCGTGATAAATCTGGTATCCCAAATCGATCGTATTGTGGTTGTGGTCGTTGTTCTTGATTTTACTCAGCAACATCTGCGCCGCCATGCGGCCAATATCAAAACGGGGCGTAATGACGCTGGCAAGGCTTGGGATCATCTGTCGGCCCATCTCCAGACCGTGGAAACCCGCAATGGAGATTTGCTCCGGTACGGACAGTTCGCGCTCCCGGCAAAACAGCAGCGCCCCCATTGCAATATCATCATTGGTGCAAAAAACGCCGTCTAAATCCGGGTGGGCGACGAGCGCGTCGCGCATCAGTTGCGTGCCCAGATGAATCGACGAGATCGCCCGAGGGTTAACGCGCAGAGGCGTCAGGTTTCGCTGCGTCATCGCGTCGCAGTAGCCACAAAAACGTTGTTCATCACGGATATCGTCTTTCGAACCGAGATAGAGAATTTTGCGCCGCTGGCGTTTATCCAGCATGGTGCTGACCATATCAAACGCCGCCTGACGGTTATCAAACCCGACTTCCATATCCAGACGATCGCCCTGGATATCCATCAGCTCGATAATGGGAATCGCGGCCGATCGCAGGAATTTCACCGTGCGCAGGGTGTGATATTTCTCGGAAAGAATGATGCCGTCGATATTGTAGGAGAGCAGATTGATCACCGACTCTTCTTCTGATTCGCGGTCGTAGTTATAGTTGGCAATCAGAGTCTGGTAGTTGTGGTCAGAAGTAACAGATTCAATACCGGCAAGAATGTCGGCGAAGAGCTGGTTCTGAAATGAAGGAATTAACACGCCAAGCGTGTAGCTTTGCGCGTTCAACAGCATGGCGGGCGCACGGTTCGGGATGTAGTTAATCTCCTCCATGATCTGCGCGATACGCTCGCCGGTTTCCTTTGCGACTTTTTTCGGCGAGCGGATATAGCGGCTCACCGTCATTTTGGTCACGCCCGCGAGCGTGGCAATGTCCTGCAAAGAAATTCTGTGGTTCCTCATCTTCTCTCCCGTACCGGGGAGCGGCGGCGACATCGCCCCCCGGTGGTTAATCCCGCCTTCTTAATGCAGAACGGCGTTTAGCGCCAGCACGCCCAGCAGTCCCATAATCGAAATCAGGGTTTCCATCACGGTCCATGTCCGCAGCGTTTCACCGACGCTGAGGTTAAAGTAACCCTTAAACAGCCAGAATCCAGGATCGTTAACGTGCGAAGCGATCACGCTACCGGCCCCGGTTGCCAGCACCATCAACGCCGGATCGGCATGAGTGACGTTAATGATCGGCAGCACCACGCCAGCGGTCGTGATCGCGGCAACGGTCGCTGACCCCAGCGCAATACGCAGCAATGCTGCTACCGTCCAGCACATCAACAGCGGCGACAGCGACGTGCCGGTCATCAACTGCGAAATATACTGGCCCACGCCGCTGTCCACCAGTACCTGCTTAAACGCGCCGCCGCCGGCGATAATAAACACAATCATCGCGATGGCGCCGATAGAATCACCGACGATATCCATGATTTGTTCAATCGTCCGTCCATTGCGTCGGCCAAGGGTGAAAATCGCCAGTACGATAGCGATAAACAGCGCGACGGCAGGGTTACCGATAAACTCAAAGAATACCCGCACTGAGTTGGTTTTTGGCAGCGTAATTTCACAGACTGCGGCAACAGCCATCAGTATGACGGGGATCACCGCCGCAAAGATACTGTTCCAGAAGGACGGCATCTCCTCTTCGGTGAACAGGTGCGGGTTAAACAACCCTTCCGGCGGCGCTTTTTCAAAGCGGGTCAGCAGTTTTGAAAACAGCGGGCCTGCGACAATCACCGTAGGGATGGTGATAATGAACCCGTACAGCAGCGTGGTGCCGAGGTTGGCTTCAAAAATCGTCGCAATGGCGGTCGGTCCCGGATGCGGCGGCAGGAAACAGTGGGTCACCGAGAGGGCGGCGACCATCGGCACGCCGACGTACAGCAGCGGCAAACCGGAAGAGGCCACTACCGTAAATACCAGCGGCAGTAGCAGCACAAAGCCGACCTCGAAGAACATCGCCAGCCCGACGACCAGTCCGGTGACGACCAGCGCCCACTGCACGCGTTTTTTACCAAACGTACCGATCAGGGTAGTGGCAATGCGTTGTGCGGCCCCCGTGTCAGAAATCAATTTACCCAACATTGCGCCAAAACCGAGGATCATCGCCAGTCCGCCGAGCGTACCGCCGATCCCGTTTTGAATGGAATGTAAAACTGCCTGTGCGTCCATCCCTTCGGCGAATCCCACGACGGCAGCGACCAGGACCAGGGCGATAAAGCCATTGACTTTAAAGCCAATCATCAGGACCAGAAGCAGCGCGACGCCTGCCGCAATTATGATTAATGGCATAATCTTATCTCTTATCTGTGCCAAAAAGGCAGCGCTTGCGCGCTGCGTAGGGTTGTTCAGTGGTTACACCGCGACCAGCATGCCGCCATCGACGAACAGCAGGTGCCCGTTAACGAAGTCCGAGGCTTTGGAGGAGAGGAATACCGCTGCGCCAATCAGTTCCTGCGGATCGCCCCAGCGGGCGGCAGGCGTACGTTTGCACAGCCATGAGGTGAAAGCTTCATCTTCAACCAGCGCTTTGGTCATCTCGGTTTTGAAGTACCCTGGCGCGATGCCGTTAACCTGAATGTTATGGCGCGCCAGCTCAACGCACATACCGCGAGTCAGCATCTTCACAGCACCTTTCGATGCGGCGTACGGCGTGATGGTGTCGCGACCCAGTTCGCTCTGCATCGAGCAGATGTTGATCACTTTCCCGGCCTGGCGCTCAACCATCCGACGGGTTACCGCCTGGGAGACGAGGAACACGGCGGTCTGGTTGACCGCAATCACGTCGTTCCACTCCTGCTCTGGAAATTCGGTAAATGGGTGACGGCGCTGGATCCCGGCGTTATTGACCAGTACATCAATCGGGCCAATATCCTTTTCGATATGCTCTATTGCTGCGTCGATATCCTGTTTATGCGTCACGTTAAAGGGGGCGGCAACGGCGCGGATCCCTTCCTGCTGTAGTTTTGCGACGGCGGCTTCTGCCCGTTCCGACGTAATATCGTTAACGATAATCTGCGCGCCATATTTGCCAAGACCCGTTGCCAGCAAATACCCGATCCCTTGGGCGGAGCCGGTGATCAGTATATTTTTACCTGCCAGTGAAAAAAGATCGTTCATGATGTTGCTCCTTATTTTTCATTCTCAAAGACGAGCTGAACTTTCGCCGCCTGGGTTTTGTCGCTGGCGAAAATCAGCGCCTGTTCCAGATCGGTAAACGGATATTCCGCACTCAGCAGCGGCAGCGGATCGATAACGTTATGCGCCAGCCAGGAGACCGCGGTGTTAAATTCGGTGGTAAAGCGGAAAGAGCCTTTCAGGGCGATTTCTTTGCCGATCAGCATCATCATCGGGAAGTCCGGAACGGCGCCGCCCATCCCGACCTGCACCATCACCCCTTTTGCCCGGGTAACTTCCAGACAGGTAGTGATAGAGGAAGGATGGCCTGAGACCTCGAAGCTGATATCGAAATAGCCTTTTTCCGTTTTCCACTGATCGAGCGAGTCATGCAGAGGATTCACCAGCGTATCCGCGCCCATTTGCTGAGCCAGCGACAGCGATCGGGGGCTGACGTCGGCACAGACCACTTCCGCGGCGCCCAGCGTTTTCACCGCGCTGACGATCAGGCAGCCGATGGGGCCGACGCCGGAGATAAACACTTTCTTACCCTGTAGGTCGCCAGCCTCATGCGCGGCATGGATGGCCACCGCCAGCGGTTCGGCAAAGGCCATAACCTTTTCGTCCGCCTGTTCCGGGTAAGGAATGCACTGGGCGGTATCGACCGTTTTAAACTGGGTAAATCCCCCATCGACGTGCGGAAAATACATCGCGCTGCCAAAAAAGCGCATTTCAGTACATTGGTTTTCTTCATGCTGAAGACAATATTTACAATGGCCGCACGGTTTAGACGGATTAATAGCAATTGACTGTCCTTCGCGTAATGTTTCTGAATCGCTGTGGACCACTTTGCCAATAACTTCATGACCTAAAATCATCGGGGCTTTGACGGTGAAATTACCGACTTTGCCTTCCTGATAATAATGTAAATCAGAGCCGCAAATTCCTCCGCGAGTTATTTTTACGAGCGTGCCTTTATTATTCCATTCGATATTCTGTTGTGTAACGGCAACAGAATGCTTACCCGCGACAACGCAGGATTGAGTTTTCACTTCCATAAATGCCTCACTGGGTCAGGTCTTCATCTCCGGTGCATTTAAGCGGTTTTCATTGCCCTTATTTGTGATCAGTGTCACGCTGGAAAATTGTTACACTACAATGTTACGCATAACGTGATGCGCTTTATAATTCTTATCTATGGAAATAAAAAAACGTGAAATTGCCGATTGTGCAGGCGTAGTATCGCGCCATGGAATATGACGCAGAGGGTTTTACATGGCCGGGGAAAGCTATATTTTGATGGGCGTTTCAGGAAGTGGTAAATCGTTAATTGGCAGTAAGGTGGCTGCATTATTATCGGCGAAGTTCATTGATGGCGACGATCTCCATCCTGCCAAAAACATTGATAAAATGTCTCAGGGAATACCGTTAACCGATGAAGACAGGCTGCCGTGGTTAGAACGCTTAAATGATGCGTCCTATAGTCTGTATAAAAAAAATGAGACGGGATTTATTGTGTGTTCATCATTAAAAAAACAGTATCGCGATTTTTTACGCAAAGGCAGTCCTAACGTGCATTTTCTCTGGCTGGACGGCGATTACGACATTATCCTGGCGCGGATGCAGCGTCGGGCAGGGCACTTTATGCCGGTCGGCTTGCTGAAAAGTCAGTTTGAGGCGCTGGAATGTCCGCTGGCAGAGGAAGCCGATATCGCGCGTATCGACATTAATCATGATATTGAGAACGTGACGGCGCAGTGCCAACAGGCGGTGCTGGCGTTTCGCCAGGCGCGGGAGCGACTCAGCGCCTCAATCTGAGCAAGGAGGCGCTGGGTCAGACCGTCAGAAATCGGCTTTTAGCACCACGCGGTAGCGGGCTTTGCCGTCACGCACGTGCTGAATAGCCTCGTTGATTTGCGACATCGGGAACAGTTCGGTGGTCGGCGAGACCTTGCTGCGTCCGGCAAACTTCATCAGCTTACGCAGCTCATATGGCGTACCGGTCGCCGAACCGGAGATGCTGCGATCGCCGGCAATCAGCGTGAATGCGGGTACCGGCAATGGTTTCAGCACCGCGCCGACGGTGTGGAAGTTACCGCCGTAGGCCAGCGCTTCGAAGTAGGGCTGCCAGTCGAGATCGACATTGACGGTGTTGATGATGAGATCGAACTGGCCTGCCAGCGCGGTTAATGCCTGCGGATCTCGGCTGTTCACCACTTTATCGGCACCCATCGCCAGCACTTCTTTCTCTTTCGCCGGGTTAGAGCTGAACGCGGTGACTTCACACCCCATCGCATGCAGCAACTTAATCGCGATATGCCCCAGCCCGCCAATACCAATCACTCCGACGCGGCTGGTGGCGGTGATGTGGTGCATCAGCAGCGGTTTAAACACCGTGATGCCGCCGCACAGCAGCGGACCGGCGGATTCAATATCGATGCTTTCCGGAAGCGGGATCACCCACTGCCAGTCTGCGCGCAGCTTCTCAGCAAAGCCGCCGCGATTGAGAATGGTTGGCACAGCGCCTTCCAGACAGTTGATCTGATTGCCGCTGATACAGGCATCGCAGTGCCCACAGCTGCGTGCCGTCCAGCCAATACCCACGCGCTGGCCGATCTTCAGCCCTTTCCCCTGTGCCGCGCTGCCGAGAGCGACCACGCGACCAATCACCTCATGCCCGGCAACCAGTGGATATTGAGAGAATCCCCACTCGTTGTCGATCATCGACAAATCGGAATGGCAGATACCGCAGTAATCGACCTGTACCTCGACATCTTCCGGCTTGAGTTCGCCCGCATCGTATTCAAAGAGTTCGAGTTCGCTGCCCGCCTCTTTTGCAGCATAGCTTTTTATCATCGACATCGTGTTTCCCTCATGTGGTGTTGAACAGAAAAGTGTAGAGCATGGAAAACGGCGTCGCTTTGCAGAAGAGGGGATAGAGAAGAGGAATAGGGGAAGCGTGCTGATTTTTTCGACACTTAACGGAGAAGACACACGCTAGCGCTTGCATGGTTGCGTGCTACAGGTATAATCCACAACGTTTTCCGCGTACCTCTTCAGTGCCGAAGTGGCGAAATCGGTAGACGCAGTTGATTCAAAATCAACCGTAGAAATACGTGCCGGTTCGAGTCCGGCCTTCGGCACCATCGGAACATCAATAGACGTCAACGGACGTCTTTTTTTGTGCCTGAAATCCAGTATCCGCAAGGCTTTCCTCGCTTTTTCACTCTTCCTAAGTCAACCTGATTCAATCTACATCAACTTACTGTTGCGGGTACAACTGCGGGTATATCCCGGTTCGATAATGTTTGTACCCACACCGAACCCTTGAAAGGATACTCATCATGGCTCTGAGTGATGTGAAGGTTCGTTCGGCTAAACCTGAAGCAAAAGCCTATAAACTAACTGACGGTGAAGGCATGGTTTTGCTGGTTCACCCTAACGGTTCCAAATATTGGCGTCTTCGTTACCGCTTCGGCGGTAAAGAGAAGATGCTGGCGCTGGGGAAATACCCTGAGGTTTCGCTAGCAGATGCCAGGGCACGCAGGGATGAGGCCCGTAAGCTATTAGCTAATGGCGTCGATCCCAGTGAAAACAAGAAAGCCGTTAAGGTAGAGCAGGAGCAAGAGGCGATAACGTTTGAAGTGGTTGCCAGAGACTGGCACGCCAGCAATCAGAAATGGTCTGCATCGCATAGTGCTCGTGTATTGAAAAGCCTGGAAGATAATCTTTTTGCTGCTATCGGTAAGCGGAATATTGCGGAGCTGAAGACACGAGATTTGCTTGTACCCATTAAGGCTGTGGAATCATCCGGACGACTCGAAGTTGCCGCCCGTTTACAACAGCGAACTACCGCAATTATGCGCTTTGCTGTGCAGAGCGGTTTAATCGACTACAATCCTGCCCAAGAAATTGCCGGTGCGGTTGCTACGGCAAAAAGACAGCATCGTGCGGCTCTGGAGCTTAACCGCATACCTGAATTACTTCATCGCATTGATCACTATTCTGGAAGACCGTTAACCCGACTTGCTGTCGAACTAACCTTGTTGGTTTTTATCCGTTCAAGCGAGTTGCGTTTTGCCCGTTGGTCAGAAGTAGATTTTGAAACAGCTATGTGGACGATTCCGGGAGAGCGTGAACCGCTGGAAGGTGTTAAGCATTCTCAACGTGGTTCGAAGATGCGGACTCCACATCTTGTTCCCTTATCGCGGCAGGCTCTGGCTATTCTGGAAAAGATCAAAAGCATGAGTGGGAATCGAGAGCTGATTTTTGTTGGTGATCATGATCCACGTAAGCCGATGAGTGAGAACACAGTGAACAAGGCTCTGCGAGTGATGGGCTACGATACGAAGGTGGAGGTTTGCGGGCATGGTTTCAGAACCATGGCGTGTAGCTCGTTGATAGAGTCGGGATTATGGTCGAGGGATGCGGTAGAGCGGCAGATGAGTCACCAGGAGCGTAGCTCTGTGCGAGCAGCTTACATTCATAAGGCGGAGCATCTGGGGGAGAGGAGGCTGATGTTGCAGTGGTGGGCTGATTATCTGGATGTGAATAGAGAGGTGGGGGTTAGTCCATATGATTTTCGTAATTAAGATTAACCCCAGAAAATTATCAATGTAACTTAACACTAAAGAGAATTATAACAGGATTATATGTTCTTTAAAGTTCGGATGAATACTATCGCTTGTTTTGCATATTCATTATCAGGTTCAACTTGAAGCCAAAAATTCAGTTTACCTTCAAGCACACTTAGGTAGGCCGGATTTCTAATTTTCATTTTTGAAGCATGTGAAAGATATCCAAATTTTTTGATGTAATGTACTTCCTTCCTTATTTCTCTTTTTTTATCTCTTGGTAATGTCATTTTAGAACCAGCTACAGAAACTCCAGTTATTATTCTTTTTCCAGGTTTTGTAATCAGTTGCGTTTTGTCATTGTTAATATGAAGTCCGAAATTATCAATTATTTGAGATACAATTTCTGAGAATTTTAACGGAATATAGTCGCCAGAAAAAGTCATATCATCAGCATATCGAGTGTAGTCCAATTTATATGATTTTGATAAGTTTGTTAACCTTCGATCAAGACTTACTAGCAATATATTTGACAAGTATGGACTAGTGGCACCTCCTTGAGGAAGCCCGTTGTTTAGACAGCAGATAGATGATAAGTAGAATGAAACATTATTAGAGTAACCTAAAGAATGAAAGAAGTTAATAACCCAGTTAATTGGAATGGATGGGAAGAAATCTGACATGTCCATTTTTAAAATACATTTTTTTTCTACGTGCTTCTCTGCATTAGACATAATGGAACGTTTCTTTATGAAACCGTGTGCGGCATCATGAATAGCTATTTTGGATAGTATATTTTTATATATCCATTTTTGGCAATGGAGTAAAGAAGGATATGGAGAAAGAATATTTCTTGTCCCACCTTTTCTTTTGGGAATGTTAAACTCTCTGTAATAGTTTTCCGGTGAATTTATTATTTTTAATAATTCAATGTAATTAATAGAAAGTAGTTTAGATAAATGCTCGAGTTCGAATATTATAGGAAGATTTTTATCTATTAAGGAGATAATGTAAGAAATATATTCATCAATCAAGTCAGATGGTAATCCTCTATTTTTTAAGTAGAGATACCATGAGTTGATTTTTAATTCTTGAACTTTATCTAACTTTTGAAATGTCATGATATGAAATCCGCATTCGTTAAAAAAGCTTACAGAAGATACCTTCAATACTTTGCAACAGATCAGAATGCAATAAAATTTGCGATACGCTAATTTTATTGTGTTCTGATCCCGACACAAAGGACGCAGTCCTTTTGTCAACTCAAGGATGAATTTGGTACAAAATCATCCTTGAGTGTTGGCTATCGCGAACCTTAGTTCGGGGAGCGACTACACTCCAACATACTAGCTTCTGTAAGCTTATAGATATTTTAGCGATTTATTTTGCTTTTTGCAATAGGGAATTTTATAGGGTCAAGTAATCGAAGGTTTGGTAAATATGGTTCATCGATATCATATTCGTTCAATTTAAATGTCGATGGTACTTCTCTCCACTTTTTATCAGTTTTTGAGCTGTACTCTGTGAATGCTCTTACATATCCTGTTTTTGTAAGTTTGATTTTTTTATCTAACTCCTCAATAAGCTTTAACTGTTTGAGGTTGTAAAGTGTCTTGGAAAATTCAGCAAAGCTTATGCGCATTCTTTTAAATGCCGTGAAAGAATCAAGCTGGTTGTGTGATTTTAATAATAAATATAATAGTTGTAGTTCTACGTTATTAGTTTTCATTAAGCATCACCCATTGCTCTAATTAAGAGAACTTTTCTGCCATTTTCATTATTTAGTTGTGGCCACCAGAATATAGGGAAGACATTATTAGGTGTGTTCCCACCCTCTCGAGCATAAAGAGATTCAGCTTCCCCATACCCCATACTAGGTAAGCTTCTATTGTTGAAACTAGTTGAAAGAATACTTTCTAGTTCGAGCATTGTATTTTTTTTATTTTGTATTAAGATTTCATCTTCGTAGAAATCAGTAATCCCTTTTTTTATCCTTATTAAGGATTCAAAGTCTATCCCTGTTTCTTTTATCCTTTTGAACCCTTCATTTGTAGAAACAAGTACCTTTACAAAAATATTATAATCTGTGATTCCTGCTGAAGAAAACTGAGAATTAATAAAACGCACTCTGTTTATTACTGTATCACCAGAACCTACAAATTCATCTACAAGAATAATATTTTTGAGATTAATGTTGTTTCGGTAATTTGAAAATGCCTTTCCACAAACATTAACATGAGAGTATTTGGTCCAGTTGTATTTCTGTAAAATAGGTTTGAGTCCATATAAAATGTATTGAGAACTATCAGCTGAGCCGTCCATAGCCATCGCTACGATTTGCGTATCTCCATCATCTATATTAGGCGTGGTAATTATTGACTCGGCTAAACTTTCAAGCATCGAGAGGAACTCTGAGCTATTAAGATAATTAAATCTATTTAATAGCTCAATAATTAGCGCTCTTTTTTCACCAGAGTCACATTCTTCCGATAATAATGAATGTAATTCCTCTGTCTTATTATTCAACCAAGGTTGACTTTGTGTCAGCTTTAGCAGTGTATGAAATGATTCTGAATCGAAATCAACCATATTAGAAAGTACCTGTTATTAACAAATCAAGGCAACTAATATATTTATTCCGTTAACTTATAATAAAAAAATAGTTATAATTAATTAGAATAAATGGGGTTTGACGTTGGATAGTAAGTATGCTACCGCACGAGATTTACTAAAAAACCTCCTTTTAACGTAAAAGATCAACTAAATTTATGTTATATTGACAGTGTCCTAGAATTAAAGCATATTTACTCTTGAATGTATATCATCTTCATTTTCTAAAATTGTTTTAAAAGTAGATCTATATCACCATTCCCTGATATTTAACTGTGCAAATGTTAAATAGCATATAGTTTTTTTTGATATTACATGAAATGTTATTATGTGCTTTAAAATTTATTAATAAGGCTATCCCAACTTTCTAATCGAATAGGTGGGGATGATGTTATCTCTACATTATGACGCTGTTTACTTTCTTCAAGATCATTATTAGAGCGACCAGCAATAACAACGCTTCTGATGTTAATGTCTTTGTTAGGGTCAACACTTAATTTTCCTCTTGGTCCAAGTAATGCGTTTGAGAAGCCAGAACCAGTTTCGACCTGTTCTCTTATCTCATGAAAGTAGTTTCTATATTTTTCATAATCCCCTCTATATATTACACTAATTCTCTCTCTAACTTGTTGTATCGCCTCATTTGTTTTTTGTGACAAATTACCGTATCCAGATTGGTTCATGAGATTAAAATTAGCACCTTTGATTTCTATGAGAGTAACATCCATTCGTGATCGACCGGAAAAGATGACATAATCAACGAAACCATTAGCAATTTTTAATTCTGATAAAACAATATACTCTTCTTTAGGATTAGCATAAAAACTAGCGAAAAATGATAAATCCTTCTTCAGAAACTCTGCTATTTCACGTTCAGTTGGATTAGTTTTAATGAAATCAGAGATTTCTTTTTTTAATATTGAATGTTCTTTAATTAATAATCTTCTGGTGATTATATTGCTATCTTCAACATATGTTTTTTTAGTATAAGGATAAAGTTGTTGATAAAAATACTCTATTTTTTTAAAAAGCCTTTCATTTTTCAATGTGCCATCTAATAATTCTTCGTAAGAACAGCCAAGCATTAATTGTGCTTTTTTCAGTGTTGTTTTCTCCCAATTAGGAGAGTTATTATGGTCAAATGTTACGATATCAAAGCTTCCGTAGCCAGAAAAGCCCTCTTCATAATGTTCAATGATTTTAGTGTCATTGTAGATAAATCCCTCATCAATTAGCTGCTTACGGATATGTTCCACGGAATTGGTTACACTCGTCGGGCTTTTATCATCTAGATCAGTTAGTAATGAGAATTGAGTGTTCGCATGCAAAAATATCCTGACTCGGCATAAGGAATATTCATGTGAATAGTCATTAGGTTTGAATTTAAAAATAAAGTCACTTACTTTCATCATATTTCCTTATGTGATCAGTTTGTATCTAAATTGCTTCACATCGTCCAATGATTCGAAATAACTTCCGCTTGTTTTAATATTAACTCCACCGCTTCCGGCGTTTTATCTGGCGGATACTTATACCTCCGCAGAGTCTGGCGAACTAGGATACGCAATCTTGCACGAACGCTTTCCCGTACCTGCCAGTCTACGGTTGTAGATTGCCGCAGCTTCAGCGTCACTTCTATCGCCAGTTTCTTAAGTACCTCATCCCCTAACTCTCGGACAGCGCTTTCGTTTTCTGCCAGTGCGTCGTAGAAGGCGATCTCGTCAGGATTCAGGCCAAGCGCATCATCACGCGTCATTGCGGACTGAAAATCCTTCGCCATCTGGATCAGCTCTTCAATCACCTGCGCCGTCTCAATAGCCCGGTTGTTATATTTAATCAATACGGCCTGAAGACGTTCCGAATACTTCTTCTCCTGCACTACATTATTTTTTGTGCGGGACTGGATACCATCATTAATCAGTTTTTCCAGCAACTCTACCGCCAGGTTGCGATATGGCATATCGTGGACTTCCTGTAAGAACTCATCAGAAAGTAGGCCAATATTGGGCTTATCCAGCCCGGCCAGCGTAAAAATATCATCCACGCCATTAGCAATTACGGCATTATCCAGAATCTGTTTTAGCGCAGAGTTCTTCTCGGCCTGGCTTATTTTTTTGTCCACACTTGTAAATTTGCTGATAGCGGCCTTCACTGCAGATAAGAAAGCAATCTCCAGTTTATAAGGCTGTGCCGCATCCAGCGTACAGCAAAGCGACCAGGCTTTAGTAATTGCCAATATGTTATCAAGAAAACGCTTCTTACCATCTTCAAGGCCGAGCACGTAGTTTGCAACGGGCACCAACAGCTTTTGTGCGTGAGCTTCAAAGCCGGTGTAGTCAAAACCCACTGACGTTGCTGTTTTGGCAAACATACCGTGGATGATGTCCAGCTTTTCCAGCATGATTGCCAGCGCTTCTTCGGCATTAATGGTCGCATCGCCTTTACCGTTTGCATCGGTATAGGTTTTCAGTGCCAGTTTCAGTTCATTGGCGATTCCGATGTAATCCACCACCAGCCCGCCGGGTTTATCTTTGAATACCCGGTTGACGCGGGCAATGGCCTGCATCAGGTTATGGCCGCGCATCGGCTTGTCGATATACATGGTGTGACAGCAAGGGGCATCAAAGCCGGTCAGCCACATATCGCGCACAATCACCAGCTTCAGCGGATCGTTCACATTCTTGAAGCGGGATTCTAGTCGTTTTTTAGTTCGCTTGTTGTAGATATGCGGTTGCAGCATGGCCTTATCAGACGCTGTACCGGTCATCACAATTTTGATTTGTCCTTTTTCAGGAGCGTCATCGTGCCACTCCGGGCGTAGCGCGATAATTTCATCGTAAAGATGGACGCAGATTTCTCGGCTCATCGCGACAATCATCGCCTTGCCGTCCATTACGGTATTGCGCTTCTCAAAGTGAGAAATAAGATCGGCGGCAACCTGCTGGAGACGAGGTTTCGCACCAACCAGTTTCTCCAGACGGCTCCATTCACCTTTGGTTTTTTCACGCAGGTCCAGTTCATCATCTTCAATCAGTTCATCAACCTGGTCAGAGAGCGCCGCCAGTTCTTCATGATTGAGATCGAGTTTCGCCAGCCGGGATTCATAGTGAATAGGCACCGTTGCGCCATCATCCACCGCATCCTGAATATCATAAATCGAGACATAATCGCCAAATACAGCGCGGGTATCGCGATCCTCTGCCGAAACCGGTGTTCCGGTAAACCCAAGAAACGAGGCGTTGGGCAATGCGTCGCGCATATGTTTGGCGTAACCGTATTTATAGATACCCGTTTCCCGGTCCAGGTTAGCTTTCATGCCGTACTGGCTGCGGTGCGCTTCATCGGAAATAACAACGATATTGCTGCGTCCATTGAGTACCGGATGGGCGTTTTCTCCTTCTTCCGGGGAGAACTTCTGCACAGTAGTAAAGATAATGCCGCCTGTGTCGCGAGTTGCAAGCAGTTCCCGCAGTGCTTCACGGTTATCCGCCTGTACCGGCATTTGCTTGAGCAGTTCCTGCGCCTGACAGAACGTACCGTAAAGCTGACCGTCCAGATCGTTACGATCGGTTACGACCACAATCGTCGGATTGCCCATTTCCGGCTGTTGTAACAGTTTGCCGACGTAACAACACATGGAGATACTTTTACCGGAACCCTGCGTATGCCAGACCACGCCCGCCTTCTTACTGCCAGGCTGAATGTTGCTGTGCAGGACCAGTTGCTTACCGGTAGCAGCGACGATCGTCGCCTGCACGGCCTCACGCACCGCGTGGAACTGGTGGTAACCAGCTATTTTTTTAATCAGCCTTTCATCGTTGTTCTCGAACAGGACGAAGTAACGGATATAGTCGAGCAGCAGCTCCCGGTTAAAGAACCCCCGCACCATAGTTTCCAGTTGCCATTCCAGCAACGGCTTATCATTTTCATTGCTGATGGTCTTCCACGGCATAAAACGTTCTTCCGTGGCCGTCAGAGAACCCACTCGCGCCAGATAGCCATCGCTGACAATTAGTGCTTCATTGCTGATAAACAGATCGCGGATTTCGTCTTTATAGGTCTGTAACTGATGGTACGCATCCCAGATATCTACTTTGTCGTCGATGGGGCTTTTCAGTTCCACCACCGCCAGCGGAAGCCCGTTAATAAAGCAGATGATATCCGGGCGACGAGGCTGTTTCGTTCCGCTGATGGTCATCTGATTGACCACCATAAAACGGTTGTTTTGCGGCTGGTTAAAATCCACCAGCAGGGCGTGGTCGTGGATAAGTTCTTCGTCTCGGCGGTACTGTACCGGAACACCTTCCAGCAGCCAGTGATGGAAGGTTTTGTTACTGGCAATCAGATCCGGGCTTTCAGCACGGGTAATACGGGAGATAACCTGTTCGATGACGTCAGCGGGCAGATGTGGGTTGATTTTTAGCAGGCAGGAGGTCAACACGGGCGTCAGGAATACATCATGATAACTGGCGCGTTGCGGGTTACTGCCCTCGGGGGCAATATCCGGCCCGTGGTGTATTTCCCAGCCTTGTTCGGCAAACCAGCCCAGACATAATGTTTCAAGCGTAGACTCGTTCATTTATGCCTCCTTGTCATCACTATCTTCAATAGAAAGTATATTTTTAATAACATACTCACGTGCAGACTCTGGATAACCTGCTTTTCTCAATATGATTCTTGTTTTTGCAAGCATACTTTCTTTCAATGAGTCACGCTCTTGCCAGTCTATTAATTTACCTTTTGCAAGAGTGTTAGCTATTTCATTAGCCATGAAATGCAACTTTTCAATATCTATGCCTTTGGCTTCGCTTGGTGTTAATAATAGATCCATTATCGAGTTGGAAGTATTTATTTTGGGGGTGGTACTTTCAAATGAGAGGTGTGGTGCTTCTTGGTGGAACTCTGTGACATCAGGGTTAATCGTTTTAATTACTTTGCTTTTCTCAATTTCAGAAATAAATACGTTGCAATAATCTGCTGCACCAATTAAATCTGGGAAAAGGCTGGCATGGTGTACATTCATGCGACGGAGATATTTTAAGCACTCACCTTGGTTTTCATTTTTGACATAAATTTTGCAGATGTATTTTGCTAAAATATAAGCTTCCTCATCCTCTGAAGCATTAGAAAAATCTTCGCCATGAACTTCTTCGTTGCTTAATATTTCGGCCAGCTTATTTTCAATGGTTGCGTCATGCGGTGAGTAAGTAAATAACCCAGCTTGGCTTACTAACCGACCGTGATCATCTTTTTTTGGCTCAAATAGCCTGATGTCCTGACATATTTCATTGTCTGTGATAAATGTTTTGTTCAAAATATAAATTGAACGATATGGGTTGTCATCCTCCTCAATTTGATCTTCTTTGCAAAAAGCAAAAAAAAGAGCAACATATGGAGAGTATGTCCAATCTAATAAAGGAGTCATTAATCCATGATGCTGACCAATTGACCATAATTCATCATCTTCCGGGCCATCATCTAGTAAACTATGATCTTTTATTCTTCCCCTAATAGCTTTCCTAAAGAGAGTGAGTTGGCGTTCTGCAAGCTCTTTAGTGACAATGCCATTTGACGTGACCCTTCCTAATGTTGGAGTCATACTCCAATCGAAACGCCTGTGGCCTCGGAAAACTAATTGCACATCATGTTGATTAAAAAAATCACTTTCTAATAAATGAGTAAAATCATGCCAGTCATCGATCCGGGTTACAGGTATTCGTCCGCTAAATTCGTCAGCAGTAATAATAAAACTCTGCTTAGGTAAATCGCTGACCCATTTTGGAATCTTATCCCAGTAATTATCTGGTAATTGACTCATTTTATGCTCCTTCCGTACTTATGTTGAGAGTTTTGATCTGCTAAATCAATCTCACCAAATATAAGTTTGGGAAGTAACTTGTCACGGAGTTGAGATAAATAAGCATTACTTACCAAATTGTTTTTAATGCTATTAAATAAAGGTGTGATAATCTCTTCGAACTTATCATTTATTGTTTTATGCGCAGTAAGTATATTTACCGTTTCAAATGTATTTGTTGTTATTGTGTCAAATACAGCACCGTGAGTATTCCGCTTTAATACATCAATACATTGTTTTACTCTGAGATAGGTAAGAAATGGCCCTGAGAAATCCTGTCCAGAGATTCCGTAACATGACTGGTTCATAGCCATCTCCACAGCGACCAACGCTAACTTTCCAACGGTCCCTCTTGCCGAAATTATTGTTGTTCCAACTGGGAGTAATTTTGTAGAACTATTATTTAGCCCCTTTGCGGTAATTTTTTCAACCGTATCAATAACAAATACATCCCCATCACGAGGTGCATCTTTTACTGAGTACCAGCAGATGTCACCTCCCCAATAATCTGATTCAGAACGCTTTGGTGTTCCCCCTCCAATTATTTTAATTTTTTCAGCTAAAGTGGTCATTTCCCATCCATCAGGGATATTACCCAACTTGCTTTCTTGCATAGCAAACGGAAACAACTCTGCGGTTGCCCTAAGCTCAGCATATTTTTCAGGTTGTTCACACTCAAACTCAGCCAAGGAAGCCATATCTTTACCAGAAATAGATGACATAGCAGCAAGTGTCGCATCTACCTGCGAACCACCTGCTTCCAGTACCGCAATTTTGGCTTTTACCGGTTCAAAATCAACAAACCAGCTTTTGAAAAGGGCTTGTGCCATTCGTTCTAGCGTTTGATTAATCTTCTGATTAATATGTATTTTTTCATCTAGGCTGCTAAGGATTTTAGCTATATTTTCTTGTGTCTTTAAAGGTGGCAGAGATAATTCGATAGATTTAAGAGAGGATAATGGTTGTCCGATACCCGGAGTACCAACTTGAGAAGCATTTTTAAGCAATTCATGTCTACCAGTACTACTTTTAAAAAAGTAGTATACAAATTTGGGACATGCTTTATCAGTAGCACAAGTCAGTTTCATCAAGCTGCTGGAAAGGACGTAGCGTTGTTCACGTTCTACAATGCCTACTTCACCTATAGAACCTCTGTGAGGAAATACCAAGTCATTTTTATAAACGTTACATGATGCTAATTCATCAGCTTTTTCTTCTGTTATATATACGAAGTCATTTATAAAATGAGATGTTGGGCCAAGGTTTGTCCCTCGAATTACCGCAATACCCGACTCGGTATAGCAATCACTCTTCATTCGAGACCCAAAAGGACCAATAGTGATAGCATTTTTTCTATCGGCTTTAATGTCATCGATCCGTACAATAGGCCAGTTAGAACTCATATCCTAGCCCTCCCAGATTCATCTTTATTTGCTTCTCCAGCTCCGCATTTTCTGCCAGTTGATCTTTTAGTATCGCTGTCAATTGCGCCATCTTCTCTGCAAACGGCTCATCATCTTCTTCTTGTTCAATTGCACCAACATAACGCCCAGGAGTCAGGACAAAATCATTTTTCTTTATATCGTCCAGCGTGGCAGTAAAGCAGAATCCGGCTATGTCTTCGTAATCTTTAGCTGTCTGCCAGGCATGGAACGTATCGGAAATCTTACGAATATCATCCGTTGAAAAATCACGTAGTACGCGATCTTTCATAAAGCCAATCTGGCGAGCATCAATAAATAGAACCTCACCTTTACGATGAGCCTTACCATTACCGCCTGATTTGTCTTTGGTCAGTAGCCAGATGCAGGCCGGGATTTGGGTGTTGGTAAAGAGCTGCCCCGGCAGTGCTACCATACACTCCACCAGATCAGCCTCAATAATCGCCCGGCGAATTGCACCTTCGCTGCTAGTATTGGAGCTCATAGAGCCGTTTGCCAGCAGCAGTGCCATTGAACCTTTCGGTGCCAGATGGTGGATCATATGCTGCATCCAGGCAAAGTTGGCGTTGCCCTGTGGCGGGGTACCGTATTGCCAGCGGACGTCATCTTCCAGCTTCGCATTCCACCACTCTTTCATATTGAACGGTGGGTTAGCCATAACAAAGTCGGCACGCAAATCCGGGTGCTGATCGTTCAGGAATGTATCGGCATTTTGTTTACCGAAATTAAAATCGATGCCGCGAATCACCATGTTCATTGCAGCCAGACGCCAGGTGGTAGGGTTGGATTCTTGCCCGTAAACGGAGATATTGCGCTTTTGCTCGGCAGCGTTGTAATGCTTTTCATCTGCATGCGCTTCTATAAACCGATCGCTGGAAACGAAGAATCCGCCGGAACCCATCGCCGGATCATAAACACGGCCATTATAGGGCTGGAGCATTTCAACAATCAGCGTGACGATGCTTTTTGGCGTGTAATATTGGCCACCCTGTTTGCCTTCCGCCAGCGCGAACTGACCGAGGAAATACTCGTAAACGTGACCGAGAATATCTTTGCTCTTCAAATTGAGCTTCACGCCATTGTATTTAGGTTCGCTGAAACTGGTATCGGAGAAAACGTTAATCAGGCTGATTAACAGGTCATTGCCAAGCTGATAGTGGCCGATACGGTTAAGGATATTTTTCAGTTTAGGATTGCTGTTTTCGATAGTATCCAGAACAATATCAATCAGCTTGGATACTGACGTCATTACGATATCTTTACCGCTATCGTCTTTTCCCAAAACCGTCCCTACAGGCAGGGCTGCGTTGGTTTTGAGAGTTTCCCAGCGAGCCAGTTTTGGTACCCAGAAGACGTTTTTCTCAGTGTAGTAATCCTTAACTTCCAACTCTTCTGTGATCGCCTGCTGGTACGCCTCTTCCGTGTCGTAATCATCACGAGAAAGTGTGTAAATGTTGTCCGGGTTGGACTTGTCTTCAAACAGCCCTCTCAGTTCCATCTGACGGGCATCAAAGGCATCTGAAACATACTTCAGAAAGATAAGCCCCAGTACCACATGCTTGTAGTTGGCCGCGTCCATATTGGCGCGTAGCTTATCTGCGGCTTTCCAGAACTTAGTATCCAGATCGTTAAGAAATTGCTGCTCAGCGTTGTCCATCATAACCTCAAAAAATCATCTGCGTCTGGTTCGGTATCCAGGTTGCGTAAAGTCAGGGTAATTGCCAAGGATCATACCCTGACGTCAGCGCGATACCAAGATGAAGGACTGATTTCCGTATCAATACTTTGTGGCAAGGGGGGATTACTCTTTTACACTTATCGGTGCAAAATGACGGTATTTTTCATTTCCCTACAGGAGCTTCTTACGCGCTATGACCACTCTCGTTTTTTCCTATTCTCATGCAAACGAAGCACTGCGCAATGAGCTTGAGAAGCATCTTTCACCTCTGAAGCGCATGGGCAAAATCACGACATGGCACGATCGCCGCATCGTTCCAGGACAAGAGTTCGAGAACCAAATAGACCACTACTTTTCGCAGGCAGATCTCATCCTGCTGTTAATTAGCAGTGATTTCATCGCTTCTGATTATTGCTATCAGGTAGAAATGACCAACGCCCTGGAGCGACATAAGCGTGGCGAAGCGGTGGTCATTCCGGTGATCCTATGAGAGTGTGCCTGGCATCAGCTACCGTTCGGCAGCATTATGGCTGCGACTACTGACGGTAAACCCATCACCAGATTTACCAGCTATGATGAAGGCTATGTTCAGGTTGTTGATGCCGTTTCCCGCGCGATTGCCAATTTGGAAGCGAAGAAACCACAGCAGAGTGCTTATGTTTCTTCTCCTGCGCCAGTAAACCCAATGTTTCAGGCAACGGATACCGTTTTTATTCCTCGCTCCAGCAATCTTTCACTGCCAAAACGTTTTACCGACCTTGATAAGGATCGTGCCTGTCGTGACGGTTTTGAATATGTCGCCCGTTATTTTGAAGGATCGCTGGCTGAACTCAAAAAACGCCATGCCGGGGTAGAGATCGATTTCCATCGGCCTGATGCAGAAGCTTTCACTTGTGCCGTGTATATCAACGGTAGCAAGGTTGGTCAGTGCGGAATCTGGTGTGGCAGTCGTAATATGGGATTCGGGGATATCTGCTACAGTCAAAGCGGTGTGACTCACAATAGTTGCAATGAAAGTCTTAGTGTTGCGGATAATGGGCAAACACTTGGATTCCGCACCTTGATGGGATTGGGTTACAGCAACTTAAGGGATTCGTTATTGACTAACGAAGGTATGGCAGAGCATTTGTGGGATATGTTCTTTAGTCCTATTCAGCAGCGTAATCGTTAAATGTAATCCGTATCAGTTCTGCTTATACGGGTCATGCTTCTGAGCGGTTAGGTAGTGCCCAGCCAGAGGTAATGGTTGATTTTTAGTATCCTTCGAAGGATTGATATTGACGTATCCCGCTGAGGATATCAGTACTGAATGAAGAACAGCTTTGAATAGAATAAGAATTATAAGGCTGAATTTGATTCATGATCGGGATTCACAAATGCGATAATACAACCACTCTTCTACATCGCTTTTTAACCATCGGGAAGCTCTGCCCAACTTAATTGGCTTCGGGAATAAACCATCCTGTATCAGCTTGTAAAACCATTTGTCGCTCAGGCCAGTAAGATGGGTAATGAATTTCATGTCAATAAACTGATCTTCCAGTAAAGTAGGTTTAGTAATCATATTGATGTGTTCCAGTAAGGTATATTAACCGGAGCGGTAGCAAACGATTTTACTACCGGCTCCTCCACATCAAGGGTTTGTCCTGTAAAAAATCAGAACTGACGCGGTCTGCCTCGATTACTTCTTGCAGATATGTTGTTTCTGTCCACATACACACCTATGTCTTTTTGACTGGTTTTCGCCAGATAACTAATAATGTATCTCAGGTTGTTTATATCTTCCGGGTTGCGATGATCGACAACACGCTCAACGCTGGCAACAAACTCTTTTTTATTTCTGCAATGATGGAAGTATCCCTCATTATCGGTACATACTGCCCACTCATCTCCAATCATCCGAACCAACATGTAAGAATTATTGTGTTTTTGTCCGTTTAGATAAAATACAGTATGGACATGTAACCCTTTATCAGATGAACATTCGATAACCCAGTAATAGCCTGTTATTGATTTGTTGGCTTTAATCCCATTAATCAGGTTATGCATGTCTTTTGCCATTACATCGATACTCTGTTTTTGATATCGCACACTGTTCTTTCTCCAGCCGAAATCAATTCTTACAGCCAAAAGACGTGAGTAACGATTAAACATCGCATCAAGATGCTCATTAATATCACTGATAATTAACGGGTGCATTTCGTAGTTAGGGTTTGCATTGTAGGTAGTTGTCATGATTTATCCTCTGTAGTGTTCAATAGACAGGGGCATCATGTTTATTGTCAGAAGCTAGTTTCTTCAGAGATGAGTTTCATTCAAGCGGGATATATCTGGAATGGAGTAAGCAGGGTAAGAGAGACTACGTTAACACTTCTATAGATAATATTAAAAAACCTTAATTCGATTATCTCCACAGATTGTCCCCCCTTATCAGTTTTCTGACCGTTAAGTAAGGCATTAACTACTCTTGCACCGCCTGCTTAATGGCTCGTGCTTCTACGCTAAAACCCTCCTGCTTAATGACAATGTCACCTTTGATCTCAGATGAAGGCTCTGTCTTGTATAAAAAATTTTCTTTAGTTAGTAAGCTTCACTATTGGCAATGCAGAAATTTCGATTTTGAAGCATCGTTAACCCTATGAAACCACCAGTTATGAACAAATACTGATCATTTTTAATTACCAAAACATTACGATTTTAGCTGTTATTTATTAGTAATAAATTGACATTTTATCGTATGATTGATGTAGTGGTTCTTGATAGTTTTAAGCCTTCTAGTGACGTGACAGGGGAACATAATGACGTTGATGGAGTATGAGCGTTGCAGGAAGTATCATCAGTATGTGAGGTATCTGAGTGAGCATCTCGGTGTGTCTGTTGATATGAAAACCGTCAATTCCTTCTGTTCACCGGCGCAGTACGCACAATTGATTCATTCGAAATTAGATCAGCTTTTTGATAATTCATCTCAGAAAAGAAAAACTATAAGAGAGATGAAACTGTATGCCACAATGCATATTGTGTCTGAAAAACATTTTGACTGGATGAAATCAAACAGGCGCATTGCCTGTTTTGCATGGTTCTGGATTTTTAGCAAACCTAGTTTAGAACAGAGAAAACTTAACTTAACAAATAATAACACTGCAGCATCTAATGCAATACCTTCATTCCTCACTGAGGAAATATTGGGGCAGTATTCAAGCGATGTAGACTTTGAAGCATTAAAGAAACATCAGATCAAAACGTCAGGTGAAAAGAACGTTAAACTCAATGACAGGACAAACGTGAATGATGTTAGCGCGTTGGACACACATGAGGTGATCACTGTATCCCACAGCGCAAACGGTATGAATTTCGAAAGACTTACCCCTGTATATGATTCAAAAGAAAGTTATGTGCTGTCACTGATGAAGGAAATTGATAGCTTCAGCTGCGATGTAAATGAAAAAATTAGTATCATTAATGAGCTCTATCATTCGTGGGTAAATACCTTTAATGAATTCCCTTTACCATTTTCATGGATTGATCTGGATGAAGAAGAAAATGTCTACTGGTTATGGAATTATATGTATAAGGGCTATGTCGGTTGTGATGTACAGCCAGCCACCAGCAGGCAAATGAAGGACTTTGCTGTTGCAACCTTTGATTGTTGGAATGGCTGGAGTGCAGAACAGGCTGTTATTATGAATGTTAAGGATGGTGATTTTACGCCAGGAAGGGAGATGAGCAAGCAGGAGTTTCTCGTGCGAGCACGCAATTCCTGGATACAAAAACGCCATCGGGATAAAAAATCCAAAGACAGTTCAGGTATTAAACTGACAGCGCAATCTAAAAAGAAATTAATGTCTTTGCATAAAGCCACTGGCATTGAGTCAAATGTATTACTTAAATCCTTTATTGATGAAGCATGGAAAAAAATGACATCCGATGGAAAGGAGTAATTAAAAATATTATAGATATATATCATCTCCCTGAAGACTAATCAGTTAAGGCAGAGCCACGAGGTTCTGCCTAATTATTTTATTTCTCCGGAGATGCTTTCATGCATAACTCAGATAATGTTCAAGCAATTCAACAAACACTGTCAGCTCTGCCTGATTGGGTATCGGAACGTATTTTACAACACATAAATAACCTGACAAATTACGAGCCGGTTATAGGGATTATGGGTAAAACAGGAGCCGGTAAATCCAGTCTTTGCAATGCACTCTTTGCTGGGGAGATATCGCTGGTCAGTGATGTGGTCGCCTGTACGCGTGAGGCACTGCGCTTTCGTCTGCAGGTCGGTGAACGTCTGATGACAATCGTTGATCTGCCCGGCGTGGGAGAAAGCAATGCCCGCGATGCCGAGTATGCTGCGCTGTACCGTGAACAACTACCCCGACTCGACCTTGTTCTATGGCTGATTAAGGCTGATGACCGTGCTCTGGCGGTGGATGAACACTTTTATCATCAGGTAATTGATGAGACTTACCGGCATAAGGTGCTGTTTGTTATCAGCCAGTCAGATAAGACTGAACCCACCAGCGGTAGTGGTCAACTGTCCACGGAGCAAAAGCAGAATATCAGCCGCAAAATCTGCCTGCTGCATGAACTGTTCCGGCCTGTACATCCTGTGTGCGCCATTTCAGTTCGGGCTAAGTGGGGATTGCGGATGATGACTGAGCGGATGATTAAGTGTCTGCCGCGAGAGGCCAGCAGCCCGATGGTCGCGCAACTGCAACATCCCTTTCGTACACCAACAGTCCAGAAAAAAGCGCGTGACGATTTTGGTGAAACGGTCGGCGCGGCACTGGATGCGGTGAGTGCCCTGCCGCTGATCCCGGCCCCGGTGCGGGCAGTTATCAGGGCGGTACGCGATACAGTGGTATCGGTTGCCCGTACCGTCTGGAATTTTTTCTTCTGAGTATTTAATCCCGCCTGTTGTTTCCCGAGCCCTGTCGCCTTCATGCGACAGGGCTTTCTTTTATTTGTTTTCCGTTATGAGGAGTCTGCTTATGACCCGTCTGGCTTCGCGCTTTGGCGCTGCAAATCTTATTCGTCGTGACCGTCCGTTAACCCGTGAAGAGCTGTTTCGCGTGGTACCCAGCGTATTCAGCCAGGACAAACACGAATCCCGTAGTGAAAGATACACATATATACCCACCATCTCTTTGCTGGACAGCCTGCAGCAGGAGGGCTTCCAGCCGTTCTTTGCCTGTCAGACCCGCGTGCGTGACCCCGGTCGTCGTGAACATACAAAGCATATGCTGCGCCTGCGTCGGGAGGGGCAGATTACCGGTAAGCAGGTACCGGAAATTATTCTGCTCAACTCCCATGATGGCACCAGCTCGTACCAGATGTTGCCGGGCCTGTTCAGGGCTGTGTGTCAAAATGGACTTGTCTGCGGTGAGTCGTTTGGCGAGGTAAGGGTGCCACACAAGGGGGATGTGGTGAGTCAGGTGATTGAAGGGGCCTATGAGGTGCTGGGGATTTTCGACCGTGTGGAGGAGAAGCGGGATGCCATGCAGTCGCTGATACTATCACCACCTGCTCAGCAGGCACTGGCAAAAGCCGCACTGACGTATCGCTTTGGTGAAGACCACCTGCCTGTTACTGAATCGCAGATACTCTCCCCGCGCCGCTGGCAGGATGAAAGCAATGACCTGTGGACCACTTATCAGCGTGTGCAGGAAAACCTGATTAAGGGAGGAATCAGTGGCCGTAATGCTAAAGGTGGACGGACGCATACCCGTGCTGTGCGTGGCATTGATGGGGATGTGAAGCTTAACCGTGCGCTTTGGGTGATGGCAGAAACACTGCTCACGCAACTGCAGTAGACGTTTCATGTTGCCATATTGTTAATGTCGGACATTACCTGTCCGCATTGCGACGTACTAGCGGTCCTCACTCCCCGGGGATGGCCTGAAACTCCCGTCACATCTGGCTTTTGCAGAAATGAAAAATAGTTACTGCGGTGTCCATACCCTGACCGCGCCCCTCTTTAAAGTAATCACATCATTTTCAGTCAGTTAACTTTCCCGGAGAACTTCTCATGACACAGGCAGAACGTCGCCATGACCGACTGGCGGTCAGGCTGTCGCTGATAATCAGCCGCCTGGTTGCCGGGGAAACGTTGAGTGTGCGTAAGCTGGCGGCAGAGTTTGGCGTATCGGTACGCACGCTGCGACGGGATTTTCGTGAACGTCTTATGTACCTCGACCTTGAGTATCAGTCCGGCTATTGCCGCCTGCGCACCGCTGGCAGTGAGATGCAGATGGTGCCTGATGTGCTTATCTTTGCCCACCGCAGCGGGCTGGCCGGGCTTTTTCCGGGCCTTGACCGCCGACTGGTGAATGCGTTGTTGATGTGTGATGAAGCTCCATGCGTTATACCACCTGCCAGTCCGGCATCCTCACCGTCAGAACCTCTGTCATTCTGGCGACTGGTTCAGGCAATTACTGACCGCAGAAAAGTCACACTGCTTGCTGACGGGCAGCGCTGCGAGCGATTGGCTCCGTGCCGGTTACTCATCCACCAGCAGACCTGGTATCTGATTGCCGAGCATAACGGACATATTGCCGTGTTCACGCTGGATGAAATTCATCTGGTTCAGCCCCTGCAGGAGTCTTTCAGACGTAACGACAATTTATGCCGTCTGGCTGAAGACCCGGTGTTCATTCAGGCCTTACCCCATTTTCGATTTATTCAGCAGTCACTGCTTGCGTTTGTTCCGGTTGATAACAGGCCGGAATAGCGCAACTTTTTATCCACCGGGCAGCAAAGAGGAGTCCGATGCTGTTATCGCCAGAGTTGTCAAAAACCGGGGTATCCAGCCGACTCCTCGCCCTAACACTGCCCACTGATGTACCGGTGGGTATTATCCGGGGCATTTATGTATTCACAAAAACTATTCATCTGATTTCAGTAAGGAAAAAAATGAAACTGATTAAATTATTACCTCTGCTGGCAATGGTTGCTGGCTCCAGCTTTGCTGCATCACCGGAGAGTACGGTCAAAGCATCAGGCTGTCTGGCGGTAAACGATATGCTTGAGAACCTCAATTCGCGGGAGTCTTGTGTTTCAGTCGATATCACCAGAACATTATCTGAAGGCCGTTATCTGGCGGTTGCTAACCTGAGTAACGGCAACATCTACCCGGTCCGCATAACCCTCAGTGAGGGTGTCATTACCGCACGTCCGGATACGGATGAAATTGATAAGCTCAATCAGCAGCAGGCGCAGAAGCGCCGGGAAGAGCAGTTACAGAAAAAGCGCGATTATTACAAAGCTCATCCACAAAAAGAGAGCGACTTCGATAAAGCGAAAAAGGCACATCTGAACCTTACTCAATATCACTCAGCCGCCTGCAGGGCCATTGGTCAAAAAGTATGGGATTCCATTAATGAAGATGTGTCGTGCCTGATGATTGAGAATGCACAGCCGATCAGTGATAACACTCAAACAGGAACAGCCATTCTGAGCGGGCCAGGTGCGAGCAAATTTAAGCTCCCGGTGAAGTTCAGCGTGTTCAGCGAGGATTTTATCCGTGTTGACGCCGATATTGCTCCAGCTGCGCTGGCACAGCTAAAGGCACAGATAGACACATATAAAGAAAAACTGAACCAGCGCTAATGAACTAAAAAGGATAACAGTATGAAAATTAAACACTGTTTGCCTGTCCTGCTGTCTCTGCTGACCCCGGCCATCACTCATGCAACGGTAACTGAACAACAGTGGGGCGAATGGTACGGTAATACGGGCGGTATGGAGTTTGCACTCAGCAGCGACAATCAGGCCGGAGAGAAGCTGACCATCAGTTGCAGCAATAAAAAGATGGTTGTGGCCTGGCAGCTCCCGAAGGAGGATTACCGCGCCACCTCTGATGAAGGAATGAGCGAGGTGTACCTTCTGATAAACGATGAAAAATACTCGCTTGAGAATGAAACTCTGCTCCCGGGCGAGACTGTTCCGGCTCAGGTGGCTTTTGAAGCACTGAAGCACACAGGAGCAAAAGACACACTGGCTTTCACCGCCTTTCAGTCAGGGGAATCGAAACCGTTCAGTGCCCGTGGCTTGCACGATGCGCTAAAAGATATCACCTGGCAGGATTGTCTCGATCAACCCTGACGGCTTTTCACATTAGTCATTCGACCAGCCCTGTTGCACATGTGCAACAGGGCTTTTTACTTTTTAAGGTCTTCAACATGCCTGAATCCCCGTTACTACCACCTGGTTCTTTTACCCGGCAGCAGGCCAAAGTCATTATCAGTCTGTACCACAACGTCACCATCGAAGATGACCAGAACACGCATTTTCGTCTGGTTGTGCGCGACGATGATGGCGGCATGGTCTGGCGTGCATGGAATTTTGAGCCCGATGCCGGTGCAGGACTCAACCCAAATATCCGGCGCTATGGCATCCGCAGGACGTTACTCACCGACTGACAAACCCCATTCCCGACGGCCATTTCCTGACCATCCTTTATTACCCCACACGCCAGCCCTCGCCGCTGGCGTTTTTTATTAACGGAGACATTTACATGACAACGCAGACACAGCACGACCTCGTACTCGCTAACCAATCCGAATTTGAACTGACCGTCACGCAGGTACCCGACGAACAGCGTATCGATTTCTGGCCTCGGCACTTTGGCACCATTCCGCAGTGGATAACCCTGGAGCCACGTATTTTTGCATGGATGGACCGCTTCTGTGAGGCCTACAGCGGCGGTATCTGGTCCTTTTACACCCTCAGCAATGGCGGCGCGTTTATGGCCTCTGACGCTGACGATAAATGGCATATGTTCAACAGCATGAACGGCAATGGTGCCCAAATGAGTGCAGAAGCCGCAGGTATCGCTGTCTGCCTGATTGAATACAGCCATCACGCCTGTCGCACCGAATGCGATGCCATGACGGAGCACTATCGCCGCCTGCGGGACTATGCCCTGCAGCATCCTGAAGCCCACGCCATTTTGCGCATCATTGACTGACCAGAGGAACAACGAATGAAACAGCTGTCCTTTTTACCCGGTGAGATGACGCCACAGGACCGGCGTCTCATTCAGCGTGCTCTCAGGGCTCTGGACCGACACCTGCATGAGCCCGGGGGGGTCTTCACCACCACACATGCTGTCCGTGAATGGCTGCGACTGCATATGGCCGCGCTTGAGCGGGAAGAGTTCCGGGTGCTGTATCTGGACAACCAGAATCAGCTTATTGCCCATGAGACGCTCTTTAGCGGCACGATTAACCGCACCGAGGTGTATCCCCGGGAGGTCGTTAAGCGTGCCCTGTATTTCAATGCCGCAGCGGTGATACTGGCGCATAACCATCCTTCCGGTGAGACGACGCCCAGCCAGGCTGATAAAGCCCTCACGCAGCGACTGGTGCAGGTACTTCAGCTGGTGGATATCCGTGTCCCTGACCATCTGATTGTCGGTGGCAGGCAAATCTATTCGTTCGCGGAACACGGTCTGCTGTGAGGTATGACATGAAAATTATCAGTAAACGCCGGGCGATGACGATTTACCGCCAGCATCCTGAGTCCCGAATCTTTCGATACTGCACCGGCAAATACCAGTGGCACGGTAGCGTCTGTCATTACACAGGCAGGGAAGTTCCGGATATCACAGGAGTGCTGGCGGTATACGCCGAACGCCGCCAGAACCGCAACGAACCGTATGTCTGTCTGATGAGTATCACCCTGAACTGATAATAAAGGAGGTTATAAATGAGCAACATCACATGGGGCCTGCAGCGGGATATCACGCCACGCCTGGGAGCCCGTCTGGTACAGGAAGGAAACCGGCTGCATTATTTAGCTGACCGGGCCAGCATCACCGGCAAGTTCAGTGACGCCGAATGCCAGAAGCTGAATGAAACATTCCCGCACTTTATCAGCCAGATGGAATCGATGCTTACCACCGGGGAGGTGAATCCCCGACAGGCCCACTGCGTCATCCTATACCACAACGGTTTTACCTGCGAAGCCGATACCCTTGGCAGTTGCGGCTACGTATACATCGCAGTTTATCCCACTCAACGCTAACTAATTTCACGAGAGCAAGCATGAAACCTCAACCTGCTACAATTTCGCGGGCGACGAAGCCTTCTCTGTCGCCCCTGACTGTCTGGCAAATCTTACTGACACGCCTGCTTGAACAGCACTATGGCCTGACACTGAACGACACGCCATTCAGTGATGAAACTGTGATTCAGGAACACATTGATGCCGGTATCACACTGGCTGATGCCGTGAATTTTCTGGTGGAAAAATACGAGCTGGTCCGTATCGACAGGAAGGGATTTAGCTGGCAGGAACAATCTCCTTATCTACGGGCTGTAGATATTCTGCGGGCAAGACAGGCAACTGGCCTGTTGCGATAAAGCCGTAATATTTCGACATGCTGAATCTTGCGAACCTCCTTCCCGAATTACATTCCTGATCTGTCTTCCTTATTTACTCATTTCAACATGCGCCTGCTACTCCCGGCAGGCGTGTTTGCTTTTATATGGAAAAAATCATGCAAACAGAAGCTGAAGTCTTAACTGACCATAATGAGCTAATTTGCTCGACCAGTATTGAACGTATCGTCACAGGACGTGATGCTGCGCTGAGCGAAATAGAAGTCCTGATCCATCAGCTTGATGACATCTCTCGGCTAACCTCCAGCATCGGTGGTGATGTGGCAGAGCATTGGGCGATGCGACAGGGCCATTCCTTTGACTGCTGGCTGATGCAACCCGTGGACAAAGCGATGCCGATTATAATCCGCAATATCGATCGCAGCATCTGGCGCGATCTGATGCTGAAGTCCGGGATGTTGACCTTAATGGATGCCGAGGCTCGTAGTCAGTGGGCTAAAAACCTCGAAGAGGGTGATCTTCCGGCCATCAGCGAAGCCAACATCCTGAGTACCTTTGAACAACTCCACCACAATAAACAGGATGTTTTCGAACGAGGGATTATCAACGTATTCAAAGGGCTAAGCTGGAACTATAAAACCAACAATCCTTGCTGTTTCGGTAGGAAGATCATCATCAATAATCTGGTGAAGCATAACCGATGGGGCTACAGCCTGAATTGGGGCTGGCGGCTCGATCAGTTAGCCGATCTGGAGCGGATGTTCTATTTGTTGGATGGTAAAACTCTTCCCGATAATCGGCATGATGTTTCCATCCGGTTTATGGAATTTGTGCGTGATAATCCGGATCAGCAAGTTTTCGAGGACGAACTTTTTATCATTAGATATTTTCGGAAAGGCAGTGGGCATATTACTTTCAAACGCCATGATTTAATTGAATGTATGAACGATATCATCGCAAAACACTATCCTGGATTACTAGGTAGCCGTTATTGAAGATTTTGACGCTTGAGGCTAACAAGCTTATGATCCAGCTTAATTTCTTTTCCTCATGAAGGGACTGGTATGGGCAACAGAATGTGGATGATTCGTGGCGATGGCGGCAAGCTCTATGACGATTTTCGCGATAAGCAAATTGTAGGCATCGGTTGGTCTCAGCTGGCTCCATTAGTCAAACCCGGCCTGTCCCGAGCCCAGTTACTCGCCTTATACCAGGAGGCAGATCCCTTAACAAAGCTGGGAACAGCCCGTTCTGGTGCATCGCAGGTCTGGCGTTTTGTGAATGAGATCCAAAAGGGTGATTGGGTTATTACCTATTCGCCAGCCAATCGTACTTATCTGCTAGGTAAGGTTACATCTGATTTCCAGTACCACCCTGAATGGGTAGAAGAGGGGATGGGAATCGCTCGACAGGTTAAATGGAATACTGAAGAAATCGATCGCGATCGATTGTCTGTTGCTACCAAAAACACATTGGGCTCCACGCTGACGGTTTTCCAGCTTCCAGAATATGCTCTAGAAGAGCTTTTGCAGGATAAGAAACCTACGGTAGATGTGATTACTCAGAATCCAATTGCGATGGATGAAGATGAGGTCGTTTCTGATCCGCTCCGCGATATGGAAATGCTCGCGTTTGAAGGTATCAAAGATCGCATCAACTCTCTTGACTGGGACGAGATGCAAAATCTGGTTGCCGGAGTTTTACGCAGTATGGGCTATAAAACGCAGGTGTCACCTGCGGGAGCCGATCGGGGTAAAGATATCATTGCTTCACCTGATGGATTCGGTTTTGAAAATCCACGTATTATCGTTGAGGTAAAACATCGCAGGGAGCAAATGGGAAGCCAACAGATCCGCAGCTTTATCGGAGGTCGCCATAAAGACGATCGCGGGCTTTATGTCAGTACCGGTGGTTTTACAAAAGATGCTCGATATGAAGCCGACCGTTCTACGATACCACTAACGCTCTGGACGCTTGATGATCTCGTCCGTGCGCTTATTGAGAACTATGAGCAAGTGGATATTGAGACCAAACTTTTGGTACCTCTGAAGAAAACTTTCCTGCCTGCCTGAATCTTGCTTTGACTGCCATATCGGTGTTTTACTGGTATGGCTTTATACCTACTTGCGATGTCTGTTTTTTGTACGGATTTTAACTTGTGGGTACAAGTGCGGGTATAACCATTTATGCCTGTTTATAAATTACATTTGTATCAGTCTATTAGGTGTGAAATTCGAGTCCGGCCTTCGCACCAAAAACGAAAAATAAACGTCAACGGGCTTGCCGGAAACCGCGCCACACAAGATTTGCCATTTCAACAATAGATCGCCTCGCCCTGACTCCCGAACCTCAACTAATTCAACAAGGTAATGCCGAAAATCACGCCCACCCAACAGAACTCCCCCTCATCACCTCTTTGCTGAATGTATCGTCGTTAGCCAGCGGGTGGTGTTTTCAGCCAGAGCATCGTTCCTGAAGAGGGCGCTGCCGGATACCACGCGATCGACGCCGCTGGCAATGATCTCCGGGAGTTCTTCCAGGGTTAGCGAACCGTCAACGGCCAGCAGAATGGAATCTCGCTTGCCGGATGCATTGAGTAATGCGACAACCTGGGCGATGCGCCTCAGCAAGGCTGACCTGCTGAGCTTGCTACCGTAGCCAGGATTCACCGCCAGAATTTGCACGATCTCAACGTCTTCAATAACCGGCAGAATGTGTTCCAGTGGTGTTGCCGGGCACAGGCTAATCCCTCGCAACACCGGCATCGTACCACCGGAGACTTCTGCAGTTTGCTCACCAAGCCAATGGAGCATATGGTGCAGATGCGGCGCGTTTTCCACCTGTAACGTGACGCAGTGCGCGCCCGCCTTTACGCTTGCCTGCACGACGGGCCAGGGATTATCCACCATCAGGTGAACATCCTTAATCATCTGCTGTGGCAGTTGCGCGATAGCCCAGGGACCAACGGTGAACTGAGGGCAAAAATGGCCGTCCATCAGATCCAGGTGAAGAACAGGTTGTTCAAGCGCGCGAAGATGTTGCTGGTACTCATTGAGTTTGAGCCACTGGCCGGCAAGAATACCGATGCTTAACGGGTAGCGCTTCATCAACGATACGCACTCTGCGCGATTCAAACCGGAAAAGGGACGGTTCATTTTTGAGATCCTTATGGCATCAGTCCATTGAAGACGCGTTTTTTTCGTGGGCAGCTCATCAGCGATTCCAGTTTTTCAACGCAGGCGAGGTAGTGGGGCGTTGTTTTATGGAACGCCACGGCGGCTTCATCCTTATAGGCTTCATAAATATAAAAGCGGCTCTTAACCTCCGGATCCTGCAACACATCAAAACGCAGATTCCCCTCTTCACGCACAGACCCCAGATGATTGAGGCGAAATACGTCGATAAATTCGTCAACCTTATCGTCGTGGACGTTAATTTCCACCAGAGTGACATGCATACTGTTCTCCTTGAAACGCATGGGCCCGCCAGGCAGGCCCATGACCTTTTAGTTTTTCTCGCTCAGATAGAGTTCATACGCGCGTTCAGCGGTTTCATTGCGATGTACCACCGCGTGGACGGCCTTCATCATGGCGACAGGGTGATCGGACTGGAAGATGTTACGTCCCATATCCACACCGGATGCCCCCTGGTCGATGGCCTGCCAGCACATCTCAAGCGCTTCACGTTCAGGTAATTTTTTACCGCCGGCGATAACAATCGGGACCGGGCAACCCGCGGCGATGCGCTCAAAACCTTTATCGACATAGTAGGTCTTGATGATCTGCGCCCCCATTTCTGCGGCGATACGGGTGGCGAGTGAGAAGTAGCGCTGATCGCGCACCATGTCTTTCCCCACGCCGGTTACCGCCATCGTCGGCATACCGACTTTGATGCCGGCATCGATCAACTGAATGATATTTTTGATCGACTGGTGCTCGTACTCACTGCCGATATACACCTGTGCCGCCACGGCGCAACTGTTGAGACGAACGGCATCATCAATGGAAAGTGCGACCGCCTCATTGCTAAGCTCGGTGAGAATAGAGTTAGCGCCTGAGGCGCGCAGGACCACCGGCTTGTTGGTGGCGGGTGGCACGACACTGCGCAGGATGCCACGTGTGCACATCAGCACATCGGCGAGCGGGAACAGCGGGGCGATATTGATATCAATACGCTCCAGTCCCGTCGTCGGCCCCTGAAAATAGCCATGGTCAAACGCGAGCATGACCGTTCTTCCCGTCTCAGGATTAAAAATGCGCGACAGTCGGGACTGCATCCCCCAGTCAAGCGCGCCGCATCCCTTAAGCGTGAACGGGGTGTTGCGCTGCGGCGTATCGGTATGGAAATCCTTGCCATCTTTGATGTCATCTAAATCAGCCATTTTTTACTCCATGGTTAAGGAATGAAACTCAGAAATCGTATTTGTCGATGTTCTCTTTGGTGAACACCACGCGTTCAGGCAGAAGCACAATGCCGTTGCCTTTCGCTTCATAGCTGTAGCCCTGAACGCTGTTCGGCGAGACCTCGACCTGGCCCACGCCCGGAATGTCCAGCTTGTCGCCGGTATTCATGTCGCCTTTTTTCAGCAACGCGTCAGCCACGTATACGGAGATCTTGCCCTGCTGGACCACGTCCCAGAGGCCAAACTCTTTCACCGTGCCGCGTTCAACATAAGGACGCATCACGTTTGGCGTACTGAAACCGACAATCGCCACGCTGGTGTTTTTCAGGTTTTCAGCGGCCTGAGCGGCGGCGGGAAGGGCGTTGGCATCCGGTGCGATGATGGCGTCAAGATCGGCATACGCTTTAATGATGCCTTCTGCGGTTTGCAGCGATTTGGTGGCGTCGTTATAGCCAAACTGAGTGGTGACGACTTCCCAGCCCGGATGATCTTTGGCGATTTTGTCTTTTGCCTCTTTCACCCACTGGTTCTGATCGGTCACGGTCGGGCTGGAGTAGAAGAAGGCTACTTTGGCTTTCTCTTTTTTGACCTGGTTTGCGGCCATATCGACCAGCATGCCGCCTAACTGAGCAGGCGTGCCCTGGTTGATATAGTACGAACGGCATTCCGGCTTGGTGTCAGAATCCCAGGTCAGCACTTTCACGCCGCGCTGCATGGCGCGTTTTAACGCCGGACATAAACCATCCGGCGACACGGCGGAAACCACAATGGCGTTATACCCCTGGTTGACGAAGTTATTGATGAGCTGAACCTGACCGGACACGCTGGGCTCCGTCGGACCGTCATAGGTGACATCGACGCCCAGCGCTTTGCCCGCCTCCAGGGCACCGTTACCGCCACTGGTAAAGAATCCCACGCCAACCAGTTTGGGGATAAACGCGATTCGCTCTGCGGCATAAGCGTTGAGGGTGAACGCCGCCAGGCTAAGGGTACTGATTACGGCAATTTTTTTAATGCTCTGAATAGTCATGTACTTTTCCTTTAGGGCAATGGGTTTCAGGCCTGCCGGATAGCGCGACGACGCGCCAGCCAGTCTTTAATTTGCTGACGATGCAGGCTGACGGAACGACCTACGACAACGACAATAAGTAATGCGCCGGAGAGGGCGCTGGATACCTGATTGGGCACGCCAGCCATCTGCAACCCCTGCTGCAGATAGCCCACTAACAGCGCGGCGATGGCAGTACCGAGAATGGACCCGGAGCCGCCGTAGATATTGGCACCACCGAGAACGACCGCCGTGATGGCCGGCATCAGGAAGGAGGCGCCCAGATCGGAACGCGCAGAGCCAAAGTAAGAGACCAGCAGCACCGCGGCGACCGCCGAGGCAAAACCGGTCATCGCGTACAGCGCGTACAGCGTCCGGTTCACCGGGATAGCGCTATACAGCGCCACGCGGGGGCTCTGCCCAATCAGAAAGACATTTCGTCCGGCGTGGGTTCGATGCATCAGTAACCAGAAAAAGAGCACGCTGACGAGAAAGAAGATCAGCGGCACGGGCAGGCCCAACACATCGAGGTTGGCAAAATCGGTGAAGCCCTGTGGGAAGCCGCCGATACCTTCATAACCGGTCGCCCCTGCCATCCCCGAAAGCAGCAATGCGCTGCCGCCGAACAGGTATAACGTTCCCAGGGTGATGACCAGAGGGTTTACGCCCGTGTAGATAATCAGCCCGGCGTTGATCAGTCCGCACAGCGCGCCCAGCGCGAGCGTCAGGACAATGGCCAGCGGCAGCGGGATGCCGCCCTGGAACATCACGCCCAGCGCGATGGCGCACAATCCCATTGTGGAACCAAAAGAGATATCGATCCCACCGCTGACGATCACCATGGTTAAAGGCAGGGCGACAATACCAATGCAGATAAAGTCGCTGGTGCTGAACAGCAGAACGTTCAGATCCAGCAGGCGTGGGTTCAGGGCGCCGAATCCCAGAATTTCAATCACCAGTAGCGCGGCGAGCGCCAGTTCCCAGCCGTAACGATGTAAACGAGTCATCAGGCAACCTCACGTTTTTTGGCGGTGCGCACGGTATCCGCTGCGCTTTTTGCCGACGGATGCGGCTGGGGCGGCGGAGTGAAGCGGGCATATTTTTGCCGGCGGATATTACGTTCCAGCGCGCAGCGCAGGCGGCCATCAAATACCAGCACTGCCAGCAGAACCAGACCGGCAATAAAGTCATTCCACCAGGCCGGAATGCGCAGCAGGACCAGTACGCTATCGATTTGCGTCAGGAAATAGGCACCGAGCACGGCACCAACGATCGTCCCGGAACCGCCCAGCAGGCTGATTCCCCCCAGCACACAGGCGGCAATGGCTTTCATTTCCAGCCCGGTTCCCGTCTGATTAGGGATAAAGCCAATCTGTGAGGCAAAGACGATCCCGGCCAGCGCCGCCATGCAGCCATTGAGCGAGAAGGCCAGAATACGGATGGCTTCGGTACGCACGCCCAGTTGCCGCGCGCCCTGCAAATTATCTCCGGTGGCATAAAAACAACGGCCAAAAGCGGTTTTTGCCAGCAGCCAGGCCATCAGCAGCATCAGCAGCAGGGTCAGCCAGCCGATGGCGGAGATCCCAAGGAAAACCGGAGCAGAGAGTTGCTTAAGCTGCGCCGGCAGTCCTTCAATCCATTTACCGCCCGTCCAGAGCAGCATGACGCCGCGATACAGGCCCAGTGTGCCCAGCGTGGCGACAATCGCCGGGATTTTCAGCCAGGCGACCAGCACACCATTGATAAATCCTGCCAGCAGTCCCAGTAACAGCGTCGCGACGCAGGCCACAGGCAAGGGATATCCTGCGTTCAACAGCAGCCCCAACAGTACGGCGCACATCCCGGTTATCGATCCGACCGATACGTCGATATTGCGGGTCAGCATCACCAGCGTCGCCCCCATCGCCAGCAGCATGAGGATTTGGGCGCTGCTGAAGATCATCGTCAGCGTCTGAACGCTGAGGTACTGGCTGTCAAGCATCCCCGGTAGAACGAACAGCAGCAGCACAGCCAACAGTGCGGTTGCCTCGCGGTTATTCTGGATAAATTTCAACATGGCGCTTCCCCGGAATGTGGTGTAGTCCCTGACGTGCGGTCGCCAAACGCTACGTGCATGATGGTGTCGACATTAATCTCGTCGCCTTGCAGGGCATCGTCGCCCGTTTCCCCCTGGTGCATGACGTAAACGCGATCGGCCATCTGTTCGATCTCTTCCAGGTCAGACGAGATGAACAGCACCGCAACATTCTGCGCCGCAATACTGCGGAGCAACTGATAGATGTCGTTACGGGCAGAGACGTCCACCCCGCGCGTCGGCTCATCGACAATCAGCACCTGCGGCGAGGCTTCGAGGCATTTGGCAATCAGAATTTTTTGCTGATTACCGCCGGAGAGCGTACGGGCAGGCTGTTCGGAATCGTTCAGCTTAATATTGAGCGCGCGACGATAGCGTTCGAGCGTGGCGCTGTCTTTTGCCGGATTTGCCCAGAAACCGCTGTGGTTGTGGGTTAACGCGCAAACATTCCACGCCAGCGAGGCGTCCAGATTCAGCCCTGACGATTGCCGATCTTCCGGCAGATACACCAGGCCGTGTTGCAGACGTTCGCGCGTGGAAAGCGCGGAGATATCTTTGCCGCCGAGCACCACGCTTCCGGCTCGCAGAGGCCGTAGCCCGTAAAGCGTTTCGGCAAGCTCGGTGCGCCCGGCACCGACCAGACCGGCCAGACCTAATATTTCCCCGGCGCGGACCTCGAAGCTGATGTTCATAAACCCTTCGCCGGTCAGATTCTCGAGGCTCAACACCGGCGTGCCCGCGTCGTGCTGCGGACGGTTGCCGGGTAGTTCCAGCCACAGTTTCTGTGTCGCACTTAGCGCGTTTGTGCGTGAGGCGGGCGTGATGGCCTGGATAATCTCGTCAGTGGTCAGTTCCGCCGTTTTCCCGGAAAGCGCAATGGTGCCGTCCCGCATCACGCTAATGTAATCCGCTATCTGGCGTATCTCTGGCAGCTTGTGGGAGATAAAGACGATCCCCACGCCGGTGCTCAACAATTCACGCAGGCGGCTGAATAAGCGATCGGTTTCCGCAGGCGTCAGCGAGGCGGTGGGTTCATCGAGGATCAAAATTCGCGAATCACGCATCAGCCCGCGCATGATTTCGACCATTTGTCGGTCGGCCACATCCAGTGAACCTGCCGGGCTGTTGATATCAAACTGGCAGCCCAGCGCGGCCAGCATTGCGCTCATTTTTTGCGTCGAGCTCTGGTGTTTGGGCAGACCAAAGAGAATGTTCTCTTTTACCGTCAGGCTGGGGAAGAGCAGCGGCTCCTGCGGCACAAGATAGATGCCTAACTGATGCGCCAGGATGGGCGTCAGTTTGGTACAGCGGGATCCCTCAATCTCAATGATCCCGCTATCCGCTGGGGTAATACCGGCGATGATCTTCATCAGCGTGGATTTCCCGGCGCCATTCCCCCCCAGGAGCGCATGGACTTCGCCTTTGCGCAAGACAAAGTCAATGCCTTTCAGTACTTTGACACCAGAGTACTGCTTACAGACAGACTGTGCGCTGAGCAGTGGTGCGATCTTTTCTTGACTCATTTGCATGCCACCTCCGTTCGGCCTGGGTAGAATCAGGTTGAACAAATGTATTGTGCGATTCGAATTGTTCATAACCTTATGACCTAACTGCTCATAAAACCGACGAATAGATCACGTTTTATGCTAAAATGATCATCAATATTAAATTTGTTCAAACGAAAGCCCCTGAAATGTGGGTTTAATCACAGTTATTAACGACCAATGAATGAACAATTGTGTTCAGAAATTCGATATGTTCAAAGTGAAGACAGAATGATGACTATTAATGACCCGATGATTTCCGAGCAAGGGATGTGTGAAGAAGAGCTGGTGGCGCGCATTGCGTGGTTCTATTACCACGACGGTATGACGCAGAGCGACATCAGCAACAGACTGGGGCTGACGCGGCTGAAGGTGTCGCGGCTGCTGGAGAAGGGGCATCAGTCCGGGATTATTCGCGTCCAGATTAATTCTCGCTTTGAAGGCTGTCTGGAATATGAAACCGAATTACGTCGTCGCTTTGACCTGAACAATGTGCGGGTCATCCCGGGACTTCCCGGCGCGGATGCCTGCGTTCGCCTGGGGATCGGCGCGGCGCATATGCTGATGGAGTCACTCCAGCCGCAGCAGATTCTGGCGGCGGGCTTCGGTGAGGCGACCATGAATACCTTAAAGCGGCTGAGCGGATTTATCTCTGCTCAGCAAATTCGCCTGGTGACGCTGTCGGGTGGCGTGGGGCCATACATGACCGGGATTGGACAGCTCAACGCGGCCTGTCCGGTCAGTATTATTCCGGCGCCGCTTCGCGCCTCCTCAGCGGAGATTGCCCAGACGTTAAAAAATGAAAACAGCGTCCAGGATGTCCTGCTGGCCGCCCAGGCTGCCGATGCGGCGATTGTCGGCATCGGCGCAATCAACCAGAAAGATGAGGCCACCATTATTCGCTCAGGCTATATCACTAAGGGTGAACAACTGATGATTGGCCGCAAAGGGGCCGTGGGCGACATTCTGGGTTACTTCTTCGATGGCGAAGGGCAGGTGATTTCGGAGATGAAGATCCACGATGAACTGATCGGGTTAACCCTCAATACCCTGAAGACGATCCCGACCGTGATCGGTGTCGCCGGGGGCGTGAATAAAGCGGAAGCGATCGCTGCGGCGATGAAAGGGGGTTATATCAACGCATTGGTCACCGACCAGGAAACTGCCGCCGCCATTGTCAGCGGGCAGTAATGCGTATCTGCCGTGCAGGCGCCCGGCAGGGGAGTAACAGAATTTCCGTTTGTACCGTGGAGAAAGCATTGACGACCTGACAGATATAATAAGCCGAGGACAAAAACGATGGCCCGACCCTGTACCCTCTCTGAATCAGCACATTACCTGATGGCACTGGACGCCGGAACCGGAAGCGTCCGTGCCGTGATTTTCGACCTTGAAGGCAAACAAATCGCGGTGGGACAAGCGGAATGGCGGCACCTTGCCGTACCGGATGTTCCCGGCTCAATGGAGTTTGATCTGGGGAAAAACTGGCAACTGGCCTGTGAATGCATCCGTCAGGCATTACACAACGCCGGGATTGCGCCGGAAGCGATTGCTGCTGTCTCCGCCTGTTCGATGCGCGAAGGCATTGTGGTTTATGACGCAGAGGGAACGCCCGTCTGGGCCTGTGCAAACGTGGATGCCAGAGCGGCACGGGAAGTCAGCGAACTGAAGGAGATCCACGACTACACCTTCGAAAGCGAGGTTTATCGCAGCACCGGTCAGACGCTGGCGTTGAGCGCCATCCCGCGTCTGCTCTGGCTGGCGCACCATCGTTCGGATATCTATCGTCGCGCTTCGACGGTGACGATGATCAGCGACTGGATGGCCTACATGCTCAGCGGCGAGCTGGCGGTGGATCCTTCCAATGCCGGAACCACGGGCCTGTTGGACCTCAAAACGCGCGACTGGAAGCCGTCATTGCTACAGATGGCCGGACTGCGCTCGGATATTCTCTCACCGGTAAAAGAGACCGGGACGCTGCTGGGAAAAGTGACGGCCCAGGCCGCCGCACAGTGCGGGTTAAAAGCAGGCACACCGGTGGTTGTCGGAGGCGGAGATGTTCAGTTGGGCTGCCTCGGCCTTGGGGTCGTACGTCCGGCGCAAACCGCCGTATTGGGCGGAACATTCTGGCAGCAGGTAGTGAATTTACCCGCGCCGATTGTTGATCCTGAGATGAACGTGCGCATTAATCCACACGTCATTCCGGGGATGGTACAAACCGAATCCATCAGCTTTTTTACCGGTCTGACGATGCGCTGGTTCCGCGACGCTTTCTGCGCCGAAGAAAAGCTGATTGCCGAGCGTCTGGGCGTCGACACCTACACGCTCCTGGAAGAGATGGCCTCCAGGGTACCGGCAGGCGCATGGGGAGTGATGCCGATTTTCTCCGACCGGATGCGTTTCAAAAGCTGGTATCACGCAGCCCCTTCATTTATCAACCTGTCCATCGATCCAGAAAAATGCAATAAGGCCACGCTGTTCCGCGCGCTGGAAGAGAATGCGGCCATTGTGTCGACCTGCAACTTACAGCAAATCGCTGATTTTACGGGGATCCATCCCACGTCGCTGGTGTTTGCGGGAGGAGGCTCGAAGGGCAAGCTCTGGAGCCAGATTCTGGCGGACGTTTCAGGGCTGACGGTCAACGTTCCGGTGGTCAAAGAGGCAACGGCGCTGGGCTGCGCCATTGTCGCCGGCGTCGGGGCAGGGATCTGGTCATCCATGGCTGAGACCGGTGAACGACTGGTGCGCTGGGAGCGGGAGCATGTGCCAGACAAAGAGAAACATGAGCTTTATCGGGAATCACGAGAAAAATGGCAGGCGGTATATCAGGAACAGTTAGGTCTGGTCGATCACGGGTTGACCACCTCGCTGTGGAAAGCGCCGGGTTTATAACAGGAGATCGTCATGATTAAATCGAATGAAGCGCAGCATGAGTACCGTTTTGGCGACAGTGGTCCGAAGTATCTCATTCGCGGTCCGGTATGTGACATGGGCGTCGTCATGCTCCAGCCCGGTCAGTCTTTTCCCAATCATCAGCACATCGAAGCCTGTGAAATTTTTTATACCCTGGCAGGCGAAGTGACGCTGTACCTGAACGGTGAGCCCTACACGTTAGGCTCAGGGGATGTTCTGCACTGCGATCCCGGTGAAGCGCATTTTCTGGTGAACAACGGGGATGTGCCGTGGAAGGGCGTCTTTGTGAAATCCCCCCATATACCGGGTGACAGCCATCCCGTCGAGCCTGCCGGGTATTAGCTTCCGGGATTTGTTAATAGACATCAGCGGTCGGATAGTCATTTGTTATCCGACCGTTTCGCTGCGATTTCCTCCTCGTTACATCTCGTTGCTCACCATTTTGTGATCAAGGCTAAAAAACACACAGACTGCCGCTCTCTCTGATTTACCTCTACGCACGGCCTGCATTACAGTGAATTTATAAATAAGAACGTTGTTCTATAATGTAGAACAACACTGGAGCGCCTGAACCCCGTCGCTCGGGAGAGTGAGAAGATGTCTATCAACACCATTTTTACGCCGCAGGACGAACAGTTCTATGCGGTGAAAACCCACGCAGCCGGCCCCCAGGGCGCGTTGCCGCTGACGCCGCAGATGTTACTGGAATCCCCCAGCGGCAATCTTTTTGGCATGACGCAAAATGCCGGAATGGGCTGGGATGCTAACAAGCTCACGGGCAGAGAAGTGCTATTGATTGGCACCCAGGGGGGGATTCGCCATTCGGATGGTCGTCCCATCGCACTCGGTTATCACACCGGGCACTGGGAGATTGGCCTGCAAATGTCGGCGGCGGCGAAGGAGATCACCCGCCTTAGTGGTATTCCGTTCGCGGCGTTTGTCAGCGACCCGTGTGACGGTCGCTCGCAGGGGACGCACGGGATGTTCGATTCACTGCCTTATCGTAACGACGCGGCGATTGTCTTTCGTCGTTTGATTCGTTCACTGCCGACACGGCGGGCGGTAATTGGCGTGGCAACCTGCGATAAGGGCTTACCCGCGACGATGATTGCGCTGGCGTCAATGCACGATCTGCCGGTGATCCTCGTGCCGGGCGGGGCGACACTGCCGCCAACCTTTGGCGAAGATGCCGGAAAGGTACAAACCATCGGGGCGCGTTACGCGAATAACGAACTGAGTTTGAAAGAGGCGTCCGAATTGGGGTGTCGCGCTTGCGCGTCGCCCGGCGGCGGATGTCAGTTCCTGGGCACCGCAGGGACCTCGCAGGTGGTGGCGGAAGCGTTAGGACTGGCGCTGCCGCACTCGGCGCTGGCGCCATCAGGCCAGGAGGTGTGGCTGGAGATTGCGCGTCAGTCGGCACGGGCAGTGATGGCGCTGGATGAGAAGGGGATTACCGCCCGCGACATCCTCACCGATAAAGCGATAGAGAATGCGATGGTGGTGCACGCGGCCTTCGGGGGATCGACGAATTTGCTGCTGCATATACCGGCTATCGCCCATGCCGCCAGATGTCGCCTGCCGGATGTAGCGCAGTGGAGCGCCATCAACCGCAAGGTGCCGCGGCTGGTCAGCGTGCTACCTAACGGGCCGGATTATCACCCGACGGTGCGCGCATTCCTGGCGGGAGGTGTGCCGGAGGTGATGCTGCACCTGCGTCGACTGGGGTTACTGCATGAAGATGTGATGACGGTGACCGGGCAGACGCTCGGTGAAAATCTCGACTGGTGGGAGCACTGCGAACGACGGGTGAAATTCCGCCAGTGCCTGCGCGATCGGGACGGTGTGGATCCGGATGACGTGATCCTGTCGCCGGAGGGGGCAAAAGCCAAAGGGATGACCTCCACGGTGGCATTCCCGGTGGGCAATATCGCGCCTGAAGGTTCAGTTATCAAAGCGACGGCTATCGATCCGTCAGTGGTGGATGAGGACGGTGTGTATCGCCATACGGGCGAGGCACGCGTCTTTGTCTCCGAAGAGGCGGCGATCAAAGCCATCAAACAGGGGCAGATCCAGCAGGGCGATATCATGGTAATCATCGGTGGCGGGCCATCCGGCACCGGCATGGAGGAGACTTACCAGCTCACCTCGGCGCTGAAGCATATCTCATGGGGGAAAACCGTATCGCTCATTACCGATGCCCGTTTTTCCGGCGTATCCACCGGCGCTTGCCTGGGGCACGTTGCGCCGGAAGCGCTGGCGGGAGGGCCTATTGGCAAACTGCGCACGGGGGATGTGATTGAAATCGTGGTCGATCGCCTGTCATTGAAAGGCAGCGTGAACTTTATCGGCAGTGCGCAAGCACGATTGACGCCGGAGGAGGGCGCGACGGTACTGGCGGCGCGCGAGTTACATCCCGACCTGAAGGCCCATGACTATCTGCCAGATGATACGCGACTGTGGGCCGCGCTGCAGGCAGTCAGTGGTGGCACCTGGAAAGGGTGTATCTATGATACAGATAAAATTATTGAGGTGATTAACGCCGGGAAAAAAGCACTTGGGCTTTGAATAATTAAAATTAATTTACCCGATCGCCGAAAAATTATTTCGGCGACTCATAATATGAACATGAAATATATTATCCTTTACGGGAGGGGTGCCTTTTTTTATTTTTCGGGAAAGTGAATCGTTATCACAGAAGTTAAAATACATAATCACTAAAGCAAATATGACAATTGTTGCCTCATCTAATCTCTCTCTACAATCTTCCTCGTAAGCATCATCTGATAAGCACACGGATAAAGGGTGTATTCCTCACAAAGTTCTCGTTCAGATATTTAATTTTGTAGGTCCCGGTCATTCGGAACGTATTTCTCTCATATGATCTGGAGGTAGAAATGCAGTTAACAATGAAAGATAAAATTGGTTATGGACTGGGGGACACCGCCTGCGGGTTTGTCTGGCAGGCCACGATGTTTTTACTGGCCTATTTCTATACGGATGTCTTTGGCCTGTCGGCAGGCGTGATGGGCACATTATTCCTGATTTCGCGCGTGCTGGATGCGATAACCGATCCATTAATGGGGTTAATGGTCGATCGAACGCGTACCCGCTACGGCCAGTTTCGCCCCTATCTGTTGTGGGGGGCGATCCCGTTTGGCATCGTCTGCGTATTAACGTTTTATACGCCTGATTTCTCCGCTCAGGGTAAAATTATCTACGCGTCTGTCACCTATATTTTACTGACTCTGGTTTATACCTTCGTTAATGTCCCCTATTGTGCAATGCCCGGCGCCATTACCGCCGATCCAAAAGAGCGTCATGCTTTACAATCGTGGCGTTTTTTCCTGGCCGCTGCCGGTTCATTAGCCATTAGCGGCATTGCTTTGCCGTTGGTGAAAATTATCGGCAAGGGGGATGAACAAGTCGGGTATTTTGGCGCGATGTGTGTGCTGGGCATTTGCGGTGTGATACTGCTGTTTGTGTGCTTCTTTACGACCAAAGAACGTTATACGTTCGAGATTCAACCTGAATCCTCTGTTAAGAAAGACCTTAAATTGCTAATGGGGAATAGCCAGTGGCGAATTATGTGCGTCTTTAAAATGATGGCCACCGGTTCGAACGTTGTTCGCGGTGGCGCAACGCTCTATTTTGTAAAATACGTGATGGACCATCCTGAACTGGCAACGCAGTTTCTGCTCTATGGTAGCCTGGCGACCATGTTTGGCTCCCTTTGTTCGTCTCGTCTGCTCGGTCGCTTTGACCGCGTCACGTCGTTTAAGTGGATTATTGGCATTTACTCACTGATCAGCCTGAGTATTTTCTTTATTCCGTCGGACAATATCGCGCTGATATTTGCGCTGAATATTTTGTTCCTGTTTGTCTTTAATACCACCACCCCGTTGCAATGGTTGATGGCCTCTGATGTGGTGGATTACGAAGAGAGCCGAAGCGGGCGTCGCCTCGATGGCCTGGTATTCTCCACCTATCTCTTCAGCCTGAAAATCGGACTGGCCATTGGTGGCGCGCTGGTGGGCTGGATCCTTGCCTTCTCCAGCTACTCGGCAGGTAACGCCGTGCAGCCAGATAACGTCCTGACAACCATCAAAATCCTCTTCTGTATCGTACCGGTCGTACTTTACGTCGGTATGTTTACGCTGCTTTCGTTCTACAAACTGAGCAGCAAGCGTGTGGAAGAGATCAGCCAGCAACTGCAACGTCAGCGCACCGCGCAGCCTGAGAAAAACCCTGCCGATGCCGCTGTGGCGGTGAACTGAGGAGAGAACCATGTATCAGATTGAAAACCCGATCCTGACCGGCTTCAACCCGGACCCGTCTCTGTGCCGCGTGGGGGAAGATTATTATATTGCCACCTCAACCTTTGAATGGTTTCCTGGCGTGCGTATTTATCATTCTCGCGACCTGAAACACTGGTCTCTGGTCAGTACACCGCTCGACAGCGTGGCGCTACTGGATATGAAAGGTAATCCGGACTCTGGCGGCATCTGGGCACCTTGCCTGAGCTATGCCGATGGCAAATTCTGGCTGCTGTATACCGACGTTAAAATCGTTGATTCGCCATGGAAAAATGGCCGCAACTTCCTGGTTACCGCCCCGTCTGTTGAAGGGCCGTGGAGCGCACCCGTTTCAATGGGCAACGGCGGGTTTGACCCTTCACTCTTCCATGACGCGGATGGACGAAAATACTATATCTATCGCCCGTGGGGACCACGCCATCACAGTAACCCCCATAACACCATTGTGCTGCAGGAGTATTTCGCTGACACACAAACGCTTTCGCCGCATCGTTCAACGCTCTTTACCGGTACACCGTTAGGCTATACCGAAGGGGCACATATTTATCACCGCGAGGGCTATTACTATCTGGTGGTCGCGGAAGGAGGAACCAGCTACGAACATGCCGTGGTGGTATTGCGGGCGAAAAATATTGATGGGCCATACGAGCTGCATCCTGATGTGACGATGATGACCAGCTGGCATCTGCCGGAAAATCCGTTACAGAAGAGTGGTCATGGTTCATTGCTGGAGACGCATACAGGCGAATGGTATCTGGCGTATCTGACCAGTCGCCCGCTGCATCTTCCGGGAATCCCGCGATTAGCGGCGGGCGGGCGGGGATACTGTCCGCTCGGGCGTGAGACAGGGATTGCGCGTATCGAGTGGCGTGACGGCTGGCCCTATGTGGAGGGGGGTAAACATGCCGCGCTGACGGTGCCGGGGCCGCGGATGGCGGAGCAGGCCGCCGCCGGAACGGGGGCGTGGCGGACGGATTTTGACAGTGAAAGGCTCGACCCGGAACTGCAGACCCTGCGTATCCCGTTTGATGACCAGCTTGGGTCGCTTACCGCCAGACCCGGATTTTTACGTCTGTATGGCAATGATTCACTGAATTCCACCTTTACCCAGTCAACGGTCGCCCGCCGCTGGCAGCATTTCTGTTTCCGTGCTGAAACGCAGATAGCTTTTTCCCCTCGCTACTTTCAACAAAGCGCAGGGCTAACCTGTTACTACAACAGTAAAAACTGGACATACTGCTTTGTGGACTGGGAAGAGGGGCGTGGGCGGACGCTGAAGATTATTCAGCTCGACCACAACGTGGCGCACTGGCATCTTTACGATAATCCGATTCTGGTGCCGGAGAATGCGGAAAACGTCTGGCTGCGCGTGGATGTGGACCATCTGGAATACCGCTATAGCTACTCATTCGATGGCGATCGCTGGCAGACCATTCCGCTAACGTTTGAGGCGTGGAAACTTTCGGATGATTACATTGGCGGCAGAGGCTTCTTTACCGGGGCATTTGTCGGTTTGCACTGTGAGGATATCAGCGGCGACGGCTGCTACGCCGATTTCGCGACATTCTCTTATCAGCCCAACGTATAGCGAGACGCTGGCTAGGGTTGACGGTAGCCCAGCGTTATCGACAACCCCAGCCCGGCATCCATCAGTTTCTGGCGCCAGGCTGTCAGCTCATTGTCGTTAACGCGAGAAGTGAGGGTTGAGAGGCTCAGGGCCGCGATAACCCGCGATTCATGATTCCAGACCGGTACCGCGACGCAGCGCACGCCGGGCTCATTCTCTTCGTTATCCAGCGCATACCGGTTGCGGCGGGTTTCTTTCAGCTCGGCAAGCAGCGAGGCACGATCGGTAATGGTGGAGGGCGTAAAGCCGTTGAACTGATACCCCTCTAACACCGCGGCAAGTTCTTCATCATCCAGCCAGGCGAGCAGTACCTTACCGATAGCCGTGGCGTGAACGGGCAAACGTCGACCAATTCGCGAGTAGGCGATGGCAGCCTGCTTACCTTCAATTTTCTCTATGTAGACGCCTTCGCTGCCGTCCAGAATACCCAGATGCGTGGTCTGTCCCGTTTCCTGCGAGAGACGGGTCAACCAGCTTTTTGCCTTCTGGCGAATATCCATCGTGCCCACAACAAAATGGCCACGCTCGACCAGCTTCATCCCCAGACGGTATTTCCCGTTTTCCGGGTTCTGATCGATATAGCCATGCAGCTGAAGCGTTTTGAGGAGCGAGTGGAGGGTACTTTTGCTCAATCCCATCAGTTTGCTTATCTCGGTGATTTTGAGTTCCGTCGCCTGTTCATTAAACAAGTCGAGGATCTGCAAAGCACGTTCAACAGACTGAATTATTGGCATAATTTTCCACCGTCCACGAAGGATTTTTCTTGTGTGACCGTACTATTTTCGTTGCGGAAAAGCAATGCCGGACACGCTTGCATGATGCACGTTTTTGGCCGGATAAGCGCAGGATTGCCCGATGCTTGTGTAGTCTACGGGTGGGGCAACTCTCGCTACCCTGGCTGCGTTGAAGGCATCTCGTTGCAAACTTATCCTTCAAGTCTGCAAATTCTCTCATTCCCCCAACTCAAAGACATTCTGATTATACTTGCGCCATAAACTCATTTTGCTGATCCCCAGATGGGCGGCGACTTTCTCCTGATCCTGTTCAAAAAGATCCATATAAAACGCAATAATCTGTCGCTCAAGATCTTTAATCACGGCTTTCAGTTGCCCCTTACTCAGATCCGCGACGATCGTTCCGGTCGCCTGTGACGAGTTGAAGGATTTAAGCGCGTTAAAACCGGTGAGATTTAATATTTCAAACAGCGAAGCGTCGGGGAATCCGGCGGATAATAGCGCCAGCCGTTCAATGATAAAATTCAGTTCGCGCACGTTTCCCGGCCAGTTGTAGGTGGAAAACAGGGCGATGAACTGCGCCAGCTTATGCCCACAGCCCGATTTTTCGAGGAAGTGGTCAGCCAGAAAACGGACATCGCCCTCTCTTTCCCGCAGCGGAGGTACCATCAGCGGTAAGACGTTTAGACGATAATAGAGGTCGCCGCGAAACGAGCCTTCCTCCGCCATTTTCTCCAGCGACCGGTTGGTGGCGCCAATAATCCGCACATCGACAGGAATAATGTCCTTTCCCCCCACGCGCATAATTTCGTATTCCTGTAAGACGCGTAATAAACGGCTCTGAATGGGGAGCGGCAGTTCGCCAATTTCATCGAGAAATAAAGTTCCCTGGTGCGCCAGTTCAATCAGACCTTCTTTTCCTTCGCGCCGCGCCCCGGTAAAGGATCCGCCTTCATAACCAAACAGTTCGCTTTCCAGCAGGGTTTCCGGGATGGCGGCGCAGTTAATGGCGACAAAAGGACCCCGGTGGCGTTTACTCTGGTTATGAATACTTTGCGCGAATAACTCTTTACCGGTGCCGGATTCTCCATAAATCATCACCGGGGAGTGGGTATTCGCATAAATTTTTGCCAGATGAATCACCGACTCCATGTGTTTATTTTGCGTGAGGATATGCTCAAACCGGTAACGGGCGGTGAAGCCTTTTTTCATCAGCTTGCCACGAATAATCCGTTCCACTTTTTGAATTTGCGGCGTATCGGTAAACGAGCACACCACTCCGATACACTGCGTTCCACGAAATATCGGCACCCGACTGGTAATGATGGACGTATTATCCAGATCCATAATCTCCCGAATTTCGGGGGATTTTGTCAGCAATACCTGATTAATCCGCGTATTTTTGATGACGGTATCCACCGGTTTGCCAATCACCTGCGAGGCCATCAGGCCAAATATGTTTTCTGCGGATTTATTGAAAATCTGGATCTCGTTATTTTCATTGGTGACGATGATCCCTTCCGTAATCGAGGAGAGGATGATCTCCAGGCGCGCCATATCCTGCTGCTTGCGGTGAGTTGTCTCAACGATAGCCATCGCCTCGCGCAGGGCACTATTCACCGATTCCAGGCCATTTTCGATCAAAATTCCCTGCATCGCATAGTGCTCCGCCGTGTCTGAGACCGGTAATCCTCCCGCTACAGTCTGGAAATTTCTCGCGCGGCATTTTTTGAGTTTATCGACCATATCGGCGTGCGACAGAAAGATAAATTCTTCAATCTCCACTTCCAGTGCGGTCGCTACCAGATTTACGTCAGATAAATAGTTCTGATAATTAAAAAAAGCGATTTTATGCGGATGTTTTTTCAGCGGTGTGAGCGATTTAAGTAAATCCAGCGCGGACGTGAGAATACGCACCACGGGAATTTTGGTCACGCGATCGATATAGTCCGCCGTACCGCCACGACTAATAATGATGTCATAAAAATCAGGATCGAGATTGCGGGCGATCCCCGCCGCTTTTTCCAGACTGCCGTGAAAGACATGGCAATTAAAAATACCGGCGCATTGTTCAGTAACAACGGCTGCCAGTGCCGGATAGGGGGTAATCAAGGCCAGGTTGGGTAATGTTTTGTGTGACATAAATCACCATGTAAAATTTGTGGCTATCACAAATCAATATCACAACTGTTATAGATTTCAAAATTGAAAGGCGTTTTTCCCTCTTTCAGATAAATAATAAAAATCAATAAGGTCAGTAATATCATCTGGTTATGATGTTCATTTCTGTTTTATTCATTTCTGGCACGCATCTTGGATTGCACAGGGTACAGGCGAGCAGCCTTGTTGCACTATCCAATAAAAAGTGAGGGAAAGAATGAATAAACAGTCTGGTGTATTAAGTGGGGTTCGCGTTCTGGATTTAACCCGGGTACTGGCTGGCCCCTATTGCGGGATGATGCTGGCGGATTTCGGCGCAGATGTCATTAAAATCGAATTGCCGGGAAAAGGGGATGATTCGCGGGCTAACGCGCCGCAGATTAATGGCGAAAGTGCCTATTTCATGAATTTAAACCGCAATAAGCGCGGGATGACGCTGAATCTTAAATCGGAAGAAGGTCGACAGATATTCCTCGATTTAGTCCGCGACAGCGACGTGGTGCTGGAAAACTATCGTCCAGGGGTGATGGAAAAACTGGGGCTCGGTTATGAGGATTTACGCAAAGTAAATCCGGCGATTATTTACGGCGCGGTTTCCGGCTTTGGTCATACCGGACCGTATTCGAAACGCGCGGGCTACGACATTATCGGCCAGGCCATGAGTGGATTGATGAGCACCACCGGTTGGCCTGATACACCGCCTACTCGTACCGGAACAGCCATTGCCGATGTGGTTGGCGGAATGAGTTGCGCCATCGGCGTCCTTGCCGCTTACGTTAATCGTCTGAAAACCGGTGTCGGTGAAAAAGTGGATATTGCGCTGGTCGACTCGATGGTATCGTCACTGGAAATTATCAACATTATTTACCTTAATACCGGACGTATTCCGACGCGTATTGGTAACCGCTATGAAGCGATTTATCCGTATGACTCTTTCCAGGCGCGTGATGGCTACGTCATTATTGCCTGCGGTAATGACAAATTATACGGTCTACTGAAACACGTCCTGCAAATAAGCGCCCTGGAAGATGAGAAATTTAAATCTAACCTCGACCGTGTCGCCCACCACGCCGAACTGAAAGAAATAATCGAATGCTGGACCCGCGATTTAGATATCGACACCATTGTGACGTTGCTGCTGGATGCCGGTATTCCTTCTGCGCCGATCAATACCATCGACCGCGTGACGCAGGATCCACATATTGCCGGAGCCCGCGAAATGTTTGTCGATATTGAACACCCGGTCGCCGGGAAAATTACCATGACTGGCAATCAGGTTAAATTCACGCATAACAAGGCAACCATCAGAATGCCTGCGCCAACGCTCGGTCAACACAATTACGAAGTGCTTAAAGAACGTCTGAACTATTCAGATGAAAAAATTGAGCAACTCATTCGTTCAGGCATTCTGTAAGGGATTTCACCATGTCGACATTTATCCAGATTACGGAAGTGGGACCGAGAGACGGCTTTCAGAATATCAAAACGTTTATCCCCACCGATTTAAAAATAAAAATTATCGATCGTCTGGTTGAGGCGGGTATCGGTGCGATGGAAATCACCTCGATGGTCAGCCCGAAAGCGATCCCGCAAATGCGTGATGCCCGTGAGGTTATTCAGCATGTTCTGACCACGCATCCGCATATTATTCCCTCCGTGTTAGTACCGAACATAAAGGGGGCCAGCCTCGCTAATGAGGCGGGTATTAAAAATATTAACTATGTCGTTTCGGTCAGCCCGGCGCATAACAAGGCCAACATTAACCGGACCCATGCCGAATCGCTGGAGGACCTTTATAACATTCGCCAGACCTTTGCGGATATGACCATCACGCTGTCGCTGGCGACGGTATTTGGCTGCCCGTTTATTGGCGAGACGAGTCGTGAAACGTTGATGGATATGATCAAGTTTGCGGATGACCTCGGGATTTCGGCGATCACCCTGTGCGATACCATCGGCGTCGCCAACCCGACCCAGACGTTGTCCGTGCTGCACGGGATCCAGCAGAAATTCCCCAAAATGGATATTGGTTTGCATCTGCATAATACCCACGGCATGGCGCTGGCCTGCATGTTTGCTGGCGTTCAGTCCGGGATCACGCGCTTTGAGACCGCCGTCGGCGGACTGGGCGGGTGTCCTTTTGCGCCAGGCGCCGCCGGCAATGCGGCGACCGAGGATGCGGTGAATATGTTTAACCGAATGGGGCTCGATACGGGGATTTCCCTGCCTGACCTGCTGGATATCGCAAACCTGATCCGCAGCACGATCGAGCCGATATTGTTGAGCAGTCTTTCGCGTGCCAGAACCTACGGTGAATTTAATTTTTGCAGCGAACAATTCTGACCTCTGATACGGAAACAGACATGATGAATAATAATATCGGGAAACCGAAGATGACCCATTACAGATGGTGGGTCATGAGTTTTATCTTTGTTACCTACACCGTGGCGAACGCCGACCGCGCGAATATCGGCTTTGCTATTCCGTTTATTCAGGAAGAGTTTCAAATCTCGAATACCATGGCCGGGTTGTTGATCAGCCTGTTCTTTGCCGGATATGCTTTTTTTCAGATCCCTGCCGGGTATTTAATTAAGAAATTCGGGATGCGTAATGCCTTTGCGATGGGGATGTTATTAACCTCCGTGTTTACGGGGTTGATGGGGATGGTGAATAACATTTTCCTGCTGAAGATCCTGCGTTTTATGGTGGGCGTTTGCGAGTCGCCGGTGGTCATTGGCTCGACGGTGACCATTAACCAGTGGTTCCCGTCGAAGGAGAAAGGGACGGCGACCGGGCTGTTTCTGGCGGGATCCAAGTTTGGTCCGCTGATTGTCCCGCCGCTGTGCGCATGGATAATCACCGTCTGGGGCTGGCGTTATATCTTTGTCTTCTTCGCTATTCCGGGCATGCTGCTGGCGATCTTCTGGTATCTGATGGTTCGCAATAAGCCGGAAGAAAGCCGCTTCGTTAATGAGCAAGAAGTCGCTTATATCCGCGAAGAACAGCTTCCGGCGACGACCCAGGAAGCTGCCGCACCGGTCGCGCCAGAGTTCAATTATTGCTGGCTCGACAAACTGATTCGCACAAAGCAGGTGGAAGAACTGTCCTGTTCGAAGCAGGTTTTCCGCTGCTGGGATATTTACGGCGTCGCGCTGGGATACTTTTCGATGGTGGGGATCGTCAGCGTGCTGATGTCCTGGCTGCCCAAGTATCTGATCACCGAGCGCGGATTCGATCTGACGAGTTCTGCCGCACTGGCAGCGGCACCGTTCCTCGGGACGGTAATGGGCAACTTTATTGGCGGCGTTCTTTCCGACCGGGTGCTGAACAAGCGGCGTAAACCGCTGATGTTGCTCAGTGCCGGGGCGACGATTTTCACCATGTACTCGCTGGTTTATGCGCCGGAAAGCAAAATCGTTCTGTCGCTGATGCTGTTCCTGTTGGGGCTGATGCTGTCGCTGGGCTATTCGGCTTACTCGGTCTACGCGATGGGACGGGCGAATAAAGACATTTACCCGATCGCTTATAGCGTAATCAACATGGGCGGACAACTGGGCGGAATGTGTATGCCGCTGATTGTGGGCATAATTCTGGATGCCTACAACTGGGATGCGGTGTTCATGGCGATGACCGGGTTCTGTGTTCTGTGCTTTATTCTGGTCTCCACGGTCATTGAACCCTTGTCGAAAAATATGAAGGTCAACTACCGGTAACCGGCGTGATGAAGTGCGGGTAAGCATATGGGCTAACCCGCACTTCGCCGTCCGCGTGTTTAACTCACCATCGTCGTCATCTGTCCCGGAAAACTGATTTGAATCACCCCGCCCCAGGCGCACATAAGTCTGGACTGCGCATTCAGTGCCGGAGCGTTGCCGACCATGATTGTTGGTGAACCGGGCGCCCACGGCGCAACGGTTGCGGGAATACACGGCATGGGGGTAAGCACGCCCAGCGCAGCAGCGGTGGCCGCCGCCACCGTAGGGTTAGCCAGGCTGCTGCACATGCCAAAGGGCAGAATATTAACGAACGGTCGGTTATCCATAATATTTGCCATCGGCAGGCTATTGACCAGCGTACGGTTGACGGGCAGGACGTTCAGCGTCGAAGGCGCAATGCCAAACGAGCACTGCATCATGGCCCCGGTACAAACGGCGGGACAACTCATGGTAGCACCCCCAGTTGCCGCCAGAGTCGGCGGGCGGATTCATCTCCGCTGATTAATTCCTGAAGTAGCTCCGGCAAGGGCGTGTGTCCCCAGGCCCAGGCGCGCTCAAGCAGATAAGGTACCGGACTGTGCGGCTCCGTTCGTTGCAGATAGCTGGCAACCTGGCGAAGCATCTGATAGGCCTCCTCGCGACTGGCGAAAGTGACGGGGGACGATATCGTCGGCGGTTCATTGACGGCCGCCGTCTGCGTGTTTTCAGGTGGTGCGCTGCCCAGCGCCTGTTGGCAGGTTTTGATCTTTTGTTCCAGCACGCGAAAGGAGGGCGCGGACGCTTCCGGCCAGTGCTGGCAGACCGCGTTCAGGCGCTGCAGCCAGTGCAGACTGGCCTCCAGCGCTTCGGCGACAGGGCGGCTGGCCTCGCTGAACGGTGGGCTGGGATGATGACCCTGCTGCCACTGGCCGAGCGTGATGCTTTCGCCGTTGACCGCAAACAGCGGGGCATTGGCAACCAGCATGGCATAATGCTGTGCCACCCAGCTAAGCGGTGCGGCGCGATAATCATAATCCCCGTCTCTGATCTGCGGATGCAACTCGCCCGGGTAATGTTCCAGCGCCAGCGTCAGCAGCGCCAGCGCGCGCGGCAGGGCCGACACTCCGTGCAGGCGAATCCAGGCATCGCCAAGCCAGGCCATCACCACCAGATCTTTACTTCGTGTGGTGGTCAGGTGGCTGGCCAGTCTGGCGACCTCCTCCCAGTCGGCGCGCCGTGGTGCGCTCTGCCAGACGCCGGCGGGCAATGACTCATCGTCCTCCTGGCGCGCGCTGACCAACCGATCGAACTCGGGCGAATAGCGGATGGACTCCCCACAGGGGCTGTCCGGACTAATGGGAATAAGTAACGCGTCTATCTGTTCCATTGATGTTCTCCCGAAAATCCCTGTTCAGTCAGGATGACCCAGGGCAGCGGTGCATTGTCTTGCGCATTCAGTAACGCAAACTGGATATTGACGGTTGTACGCGAGCGCTGTTGTCCGTCGCTCACGGGCAGTGAAAAACGAAGCGGCACAGGCTGCGCCAGTGCGCCGCCGATGCGCTGCTGGTCTGTCATACGCAGCAGCGCCCATGCCCCTTGCCAGCGCCAGCGTGCGGTGTCGCCCGCCACGCTCAGGCCGACGACGGCGGTATCCGGTACGGGACGCCACGCAGAATTTGCCGCCCAGCGCAGGCTGAACGTCAGATTATCGCCGCTGCGCCAGTGCAGATCGGCGCTGGTGCCGCCGGGCCAGATCAGGGTCTGCTGATTACCGCTTAACCGCCAGTCGACGATTTGCTCCGCACCGGCTTCCTGATTGCGCTGCGTCCGCCAGTTCACCCGTACCACCACACCGTCTGGCGAGACCAGTGCGGAAAGCAACGGCTGTGCGGCGGCTAACTGGCGAATCAGCGCGGGTTGGTCTGCGAGCGTTTCCGGCGGCAGTTTCACCAGCAGCGACACCAGTTCGCGAACCCGATCCACATCCGCATCCGGGGCATGGGGTAACGCCGTGAAAGGGAAACGCCCGGCAAGCCAGTTGTTATACAACGTGAAGATGTTTTGCACCACGCCGATGCTGCCCTGCTGGCGCAGTTGCTGACAGTTTTGCGCCGAGGCGCTGAGCAGCGCGTTCAGCGAGGCGCTGTAAAAATCCTGCTGACCCGCTGCATGAAACGAGGCCAGTTCGCTCTGACAATTTTGGACGGTTAATGTGGGTAACGTTGCGGCGAGGGTTTGCAGTTGCGCCGGTGCGCTGGTGGGATCCTGCTGTTGCAGACGCATTAACGTCTCCTGCGAACTGACCCAGCGGGCGATTTGCTGATTTTGCGCGGCGGTCAGCCACGGACGCTGCGTGCTGAGCCATTCTATCGGTTGCTGGTAGCGGGTGAGCGTCGCGGAAATTTGCTCCGTCTGGGCGGCGACCCAGCCCATCACCTGCTGTCCGCTCGCCTGTGCCTGCTCCGGCGTCGCCGTGTTGACCGACGGCGGGCGGATGCCGGGCAGACGTGCGCCGCCTTCATCATTGACCCGCGCAATGATCTGTGCGGCAACCTGCTGGCGCAGCGCGCTGGCGAGGGCCGGGCGATTGATCTGCGTCAGCGCCGCGATGACGCGATCGGCGTTTTCCGTGTTGAGCTCTCGCGCCGGTGCGGTGCCAGGAACGCCGCGGTAGAGCGTCTGACGAATGGCGCGCTCGACGGCATTCTGCGCCAGTTCATTGAGCCGGGGTCGCCAGAGGCTGTCGGGGAGCTGTTCACTATACCGCTGATAGCCGGCAAACAGCGTTGCAGCCTGCTGAATCTGTGGATCGCCGGGATAGCCTAAGCTCTCAGGAGGCGGCTGCCCCGCGCCTCGCTGCCAGAACGGTTGATTCAGCAGATCGCGTAAACTTTTTTGCAGCGCCAGAATGTCGGGGGAAACATGGAATTCGCCCTCTGTGGATTGCGCGGTCAGCGTGGAAAAATGCAGTAGAGAGCGATCAATCTGAGCCACCAACCGCTGACGCAGTTGTTCCTCATCGTTAAGTAGATTATGAATGGCCGTCCGGTCGAGCAGGCGCCGCGCCTGCGTCTGGGTCTGCAAGGTGTTCAGAGCAAGCCGTGCAGGGGAGTGCGCCGCGTCCTGACTGAGACTATTGAGCGTGGTCAGGGCGTTCTGCAGCCGACTTATCTGCCGCATCAGCAGGCGTACGAAATCCGCGTTAATCTCTTCGTTACTGCTGAATGTCAGCAGCAGCTCGTCGAGTTGCCTGGCATAGATTTCCAGGCTGGCGTTATCGTAGATTTGCGCCAGCCAGCGCCGGGTCTCGCGGGTAAACTGTTCGCTGTTGCGCTGGGTCAGTTCGCTGGCATCGGGCAGGTTCATCTGGCTAACGGGGAGTGTGGCGAGCATCTCATTAAGCTCAGATGTGGCGGGCAGGGCAGCGACTTCCACGTTAACCCCCCAGACGGTTGAAGAGACCTCGGCCAGCGTCTGCACCGTGGGGCGTTTGACCTGTGTCAGTTGCAGCAACGGCAGATACTGGGTCTCCATCTGCTTCGTCTGCTCGAGTAAAAACAGGATCTGCCGGTAACGCTCTTCCGCCAGCAGATCGTCCCGCTCGCGCAGGCCATCGCCGCGCGTTGCGCTCTGATGTTGCAGGCAGATGCTGTTCATCGCCGGCACCAGCAGGCTGCGCAGCGTTGCATCATGAAAGGTGGTGCTCAGTTTGCTGTCAGTCCGGCTGAACAGCGATCCTGGCCAGATGAGCGAGCGAAAATGCCACTGCGGGACATCATTCACCATCCGCCAGTACCGCGTGGCAGAACGTTCACCTGGCGTATCGCTGGGGGCAATTTGCGTCGCGAGACTCTGCAACTGGTTATGCAGCAACAGGGCGTTGGTATGCTGAGACGGCCAGCGCCAGAGCATCACCGCCAGCCAGACGACGCACAGCGCGCTGTAGCCCGCGAGGACAATAAAATGGCGGCGCAGATTAAGCCGCAGCAGGCGACGTACCGGCAGCGCCAGCCCTCGTTCCGCGGTGATTTTGTCATGCAGAAGCGTCTGACAGAACGCCATCTGCGGCTTTTCGTCCACCACGTGATGTGCGACAAACCAGATCCCACGCAGTAGCGGCGGTTCATCGCGGGCATTGCTGCTCAGAAGCCCATCGAAACTGGCGTGAAGCGCCGTCGCCAGCGACGGAAAAAACTCCGGCAGACGAAACAGCGATGCTGGCGTACTACCACTGAGCGCGCCAAGTTCAGTGACCGCCTGGCGCAGTGAGAAGCGGGTGTTCTCCAACGCATCGTCAATCCACTGTGGTTTCCAGACGGCTTCCCGGGGACAAGAAATCGCGCTCCCGATGGCGCTTCCCTGAGCCAGGGACGGGAGCTGGCGCAGCAGCGTCCGCACGCCGTCCTGCGCCTCCATACCGCTGATTAACAGATAAACAGGCAGGCTGAGGCCGCACACCTGCTGGATCTGCTGGCAGCGTTCTGACAGATAAGCGTATGCATCACTCTCTAAATCCGCGAGCGGAAGCGTCAGGATCAGCGCATCCAGCGGGCGCTGAGGGCGACTTTTCACCAGTGCCGCCATCATCTTTTGCCAGTCGTTCTGCCGGATAAGCCGTTTTTTCCCCGTGGTTTGCAGCGAATGCGGCACGCAGAGCAGGCTGCACTGTGCATCAAACCACCACTGCCCGAACCAGGACTCCGCGCCGTCGGTTAATGACCAGGTGCGGCACAGCAGACGGTTGTCCTCCTCGTTGCCCAGCATCAGGATCCGGGTGCTGTCGTAAGGATCCTGTCCGCCATTGGCGCGCTGGATCTCCTTTTGCGCGCGGATAAAGGTGTCGTTACGATATTGCCATTGCCACCAGACGCACCACAGCGTGATCGCCAGCAGCACCAGCACGAGGATCGTAAGCGACAGCCACGGCTGCGTCATGGCGTCTCCTCCGGGCAAAGTTGCGTCGCGGAAAAGTTCGGTAGCGTATTCACGCCAATGGCCTCTTCGAGGCCCAGCCACAGATGTTGGCTGAGCAATAACAGCGCCAGCAGCACGATCAGCGCGACCAGATGCAGACGAGAGTGATCGGGCAGACGGCGGCGGGGAGGCAGTTGCAGTGGTGCCCCCAGCGAGTCGGCATTCAGGCGTGCGGCAATGTCATCGGCCCGGGGATCCTGCTGAAAAGCAAAATGCCACAGTAACCGACAGGTCTCCTGATGCGTGGTTTCATTGAAATCGTCGCGGTTGATGCCAAAGCCCAGCGTCAGGCAGCGTAAATAGAGTGCGGCGACATCGCGCTGGCCCGGTTGACGTTCGCTGAGCAGGGTTTGAATACGCTGCGGTAACGCATCCCCCGCGCGATGCGTTTGCCAGAGGTGGTATTCCAGCGGGCACGCCTGCCACTGGAGGTGCGCTGGCCATGACGTGTAGAGCACCGTCTCATCAATCAGCGCGACCAGCGCATACACGGCGGCATCGATCTGCGCCTGAAACGGACTCCCTAACACCCGGTTCAACCGCTGCGTGTAGTCCGCGACGACCTGATTACTCCAGTCGAACGCCTGTTGATACAGCATTTCCGGTGCCAGCGTGCTGGTTTTCCAGTGTTCAAATTGCGCCAGCCAGCGGGTAAAAACCGTATCAAACAGACGGCTTGCGGGCATGTCAGCCGCCATCGGCATGATGTTGCGCCTCCTGCCGATAAAGCATGATCCGCTCAGGTCTGACGCTGGTCTCATGCAGCGGGGCGATGACCAGTAGGGCGTCGTGCTCAAACCATTGCGTGGTGAGCGTAAGGGTAAACAGCGCGATGGTGCTGTCGGTTTCCCACTCCGTCCGCTGTTGTGCCGCAAGCGGTACGACGGACATGCCGTGCATGCGCTGGCGGCGTAAGATCGGCAGAAACGGCTGGCAGGCAATCAGTGACGCCTGTAGCCAGTCGACTGCCGACAGCGGGCTACCGTCGGGCATCAGGATACCTATCACCACCTGCTCACCCGCGCGTGTCCCGCCAGGCAGCGTCAGGGAGAAGTCGTCCTCCCCGGCAGTAAAATTCAGCCGCAGTCGACGGCGATGGATATGTGCCAGTTGCGTGCGCAGCAGCGTAAACAGCGCGGTAAATCCTGGCTGCATATTTTCGTAGTCGAAACCGGGAAGCCAGGGCAAGGGTTTATCCTGAGTCAGGACAGCGGTCTGACCGCAGAATAAACACAGTGTGCGAAACAGATCCGCCGGATGGGTCTTTCCGCTGTTTACCAGACATTCCAGCAGCGGCAGCACTCCCTGAATACTTTGCAGGCAAAGCGTCAGCCAGAGCCAGTTGTGGGTATTGTCGTTCTGCCTGGCAAGTTGCGCTTCACGGCTGAGAAACAGGATCTTCTCTCTGGCCAGCAGACAAAGTTCACGAGCCTGTTGGCAGAGCGTACTGCCCTCGATCACCTGAGGCGACGGGGGAAGCCAGTCGTTGCGGCGAAATCCCCCTTCGGTATAGACCACCTGAATCAGCGGCAGGCAGAGGAGATCGGCGCGTTCATGCAGACTGACCAGACGCGGTGCCGGCTGCCAGCTGGCAATGGATTCGGGAAACTCTCCGCTGGTTAAATCGGGCAGCGGTGCGCTGGTGACGGAACGAAAGCGGGTGGTAAACGGCTGCCACTGACCACCGCGGTTTGCCGACGGCAGCGCCAGCCAGAGCGTGTGTTCGCTGTCAGCGGCAGCCGGAAGCAGGCGAGTGCAGTCAAATTCCAGCGGCGGATCGCGTTGGATATCGTAGTCAATGGGTAAGCCATCGGGCATGATCGCCGTCAGGCGTAAGAGTCGCAGAGTACCGGCGCAAAGCGCGGCATCGTCAATCTCCAGATGGTTCACGCCCCAGAACCACGGGTTAGCATGACCGGCAAGCGCGGCGGCGAGGGCGTCATGGCGCAGCGACTGCAACTGGAAATGCTGCGGCAGCATCGCCATCCCTTCATACCAGCAGACCATTGCCGGAATTGTCGTCATATTACTTTCCTTGTTCAGGAGCCAGTACCGCCTCGTCCGCCATCAGTTGCAGATGCAGGGCGGTGGTTTTGTCCAGTCGCAGGCGGTGCTCGCCTTCGCTGCGATAGCGGGCAAACAGCAGCGTGGCTTCTGCAGGAGCGCCGCTCAGCGGATTGTCATCAGCGGTAAAGCGGGAGCCGGGAACCAGTTCCAGAGACCACACGTGCAAACCGCCAGGGTAATCGCGCTGTAGTTGCGCTCTGGCGTTAAACCACTGCGTTGCCGAAAGCGTCTGCACCACAGGCACAAGTGAGGCATCGGCAATGGCGACAATATCCACGGCGACAGGGGTGTTATCATTCGCTTCCGCGACGGTATCGATGACCACCGTCTTTAATTCCACCTGATTTGACCAGAATGAACAGCCATTATTAAGCAATGCTAAACAAGTAATAAATATTATTCGGGCCAAATGGCATCTGCCGTTAGTCATATAAATTCCTTTTATATCCCCGTTAAGAAAATAATTAATGGTGAGGTTTGTTTAGTTGATTTAAATCATTATTCGGCGTTAATCATTAAATAAACAGGTGAAAATAGGGTGTGCCCGTAGAGTGAATATACCGTATGGAATATTCACTCTATCATCTACTTTTCAGTATCTTATTGAATAATGAATCTTTTGTTCTTTGCATGTGATATTGATCAACCAGGAAGATTCTCATCCAGAAAACAAAAATTGGTTGATATTTATTTTCCATTGTGTTTTTTATAATGGCGATTGATTATTCTGAAATAACGTTTTCAAATAAAGGTGCACGCAAGATTGCACTCGGGATTTTTATTGCGAAAAGGACAAGTTATGGCAGAGAGTATTCAACATAAACTCAGTCGTATTAGACCACCGCGGGTGCAAATTACCTATGACGTGGAAACGGGTGGAGCAATAGAAAAAAAGGAATTGCCTCTTGTTGTCGGTATTTTAGCCGATTTATCCGGCCAGCCGGCGACCCCACCTGAAAAGCTACGTGACCGGCGGTTTGTCGATATCGATCGTGATAACTTTGATGATGTGCTCGCGTCGATCGCCCCCCGCCTGGCGCTCCAGGTGGAGAATCGGCTGGCGAATGATGACAGCAAATTCAACATCGAGCTTCATTTCAAAACCATCGACGATTTCTCTCCTCTCAACATTATCGATCAAGTGAAACCCCTTCAGCGCCTGTTTCTTGCTCGTCAGCGCCTGCGCGATCTGCTGACCAAACTGGATGGCAACGACGATCTGGATGCCCTGCTCCAGCAGGTGGTCAATGACAATGCTGAACTTCAGGCGTTGCGGCCAACAACCGAAGGCAAGCCGGCAGAAAACGCCTAACCGAAGAGGAACGAACAATGGAAACGGTTCAGGAACAGGCTGAAACGGGCGGGCAAACGGTCACGCTGAGCGTATTGGATCGCATCATTCAGGAAGGGCGCATGGCGCGCGATGAGCTGCAGCAGACCTACGCGCGCGACATGCTGGAAGAGCTGGCAACGCAGATCCTTGATGAAGGCATGACGGTGGAAAGCGACACCGTCGCCATGATCAACCACCGTATCGCACAAATTGACGCGCTCATTAGCGCTCAGCTTAATGAGGTGCTGCACCATCCGGATATGCAGCGGCTGGAGGCGTCCTGGCGTGGGCTTCATCAGTTTGTGATGAACACCGAAACCAGTTCCCGACTCAAGCTGCGCCTGCTTAACGTCTCGCGTAAAGCGCTGCAAAACGATCTCGAAAAAGCGGTGGAGTTCGATCAAAGCACGTTGTTCAAAAAGCTGTATGAAGATGAATACGGCACCTTTGGCGGCAACCCCTATAGCGTGCTGGTCGGCGATTATGAATTTGGTCGCCATCCGCAGGATGTGGCGCTGCTGGAGAAAATTTCGCAGGTCGCGGCGGTGGCTCATGCCCCCTTTATTGCCGCAGCCAGCCCACGTCTGTTTGATATGGGATCGTTCGCTGAGCTTGGCGTGCCGCGCAGTCTGGCGAAGATCTTCGAAAGTGCTGAGCTGATCAAATGGCGGGCATTCCGTGAAAGCGATGAGTCCCGCTATGTGACGCTGGTTTTACCCCATGTATTACAGCGCCTGCCCTATGGCCCGGATACCGTACCCGTGGAAGGCGTCAACTTCGTTGAGGACGTCAACGGCCTGGATGCCAGTAAGTACCTGTGGGGTAATGCGGCGTGGAAGCTGGCAAACCGGATCACCGATGCCTTTGCGTTGTACGGCTGGTGCGCGGCGATTCGCGGAGCGGAAGGCGGCGGGCTGGTGGAAGATCTTCCGGCGCATACCTTCAGCACGCCTTCCGGCGACATCAGTTTGCGCTGCCCGACGGAGATTGCCATTACCGATCGCCGCGAGAAAGAGTTGAACGATCTGGGGTTTGTTGCCCTGTGCCACAAAAAGAACAGCAACTCGGGCGCATTTTTTGGCGGGCAAACCACTAATCAGGCACGGATCTACAACACGCCGGAAGCGAATGCCAACGCGCGCATTTCCGCGATGCTGCCTTACATCCTTGCCGCCTCCCGCTTTGCCCACTATCTCAAGGTCATTATGCGCGACAAAGTCGGCAGTTTTATGAGCCGCGACGAGGTGGAAAGCTATCTCAATAACTGGATTGCCGACTACGTTCTGCTGCGCGACAGCGCGCCGCAGGAGATCAAAGCCCGCTACCCGCTGCGTGAAGCGCGGGTTGACGTCAGCGACGTTCCCGGTAAGCCGGGAGTTTATCGCGCCGTCGTTTTTCTGCGCCCGCATTTCCAACTGGAAGAGTTGACGACCTCAATTCGTCTGGTTGCTGAGCTGCCGCCACCGGCAGTCGCCTGATTAATAAGGAGATAAATCATGGATGCTATTTTTTTAAAACTGGACGATATCAAGGGTGAAAGTCAGGCAGATGGCTTTAAAGATCAGATTGAGATCATGTCCTTCAGCCACAACGTGGCGATGCAGGTGACCAACGATGTCAGTAACACCGAGCGTACCTCCGGGCGCGCGCACGTAGGGGAGATGTCGCTAACCAAGTTTGTCGATCTCGCCACCCCGGTGCTCAACGAATACTGCTGTAGCGGCAAAATGATTAAAGAAGCAAAGCTGACGCTGTGCCGCAATGATGACGGCAAAATGCTGCCTTTTATCGTCTACACCCTGAGCAATGTCATCATTTCTCACCTGAGCGTAAGCGGCGGGGACGGTGGAAAACCGGTCGAAACGATGTCGCTGAATTTCACCAAAATCAAATGGGAAATTACCGCGCAGAAATCGGAGGGGACCCAGCAGGGAACCAGTTCTTCGGTCTGGGATATGACGATGAATAAGAAAGGGAGCTAATGATGAGCTCCTCCATACCGGTTGCGCTACTCGACAGGCTGGCGGATGAGGCTATCTCACCACGCGAGTCGGTCTACCGGGAACTGCGCAGGTTGTTCAACACCCGCGCGCCGAAAGACGCCGCGTCGCTCCCCGCGCTGCTCGCCTGGGGCGTTCCCGAATGGCACGGCATCAATGCGGATGATGATCGGGTGCTCGACTGGTTTTGTCGCCAGCTCAGACGCACGATTTTGCATCTTGAACCCCGCATTAAAGCGTTGACGGTGAGTGTCAAAGAGGCGCGCCACACCACGCTGGCGCTCCATCTGGAAGCGCAACTGTGGGATGACGATGCGCTGCTGGCGCTGGATCTGGCGTATCAAAATGGTCGTTGGCGGTAAAGCCAACAGGAGAGAACGATGGACGACAGGTTGCTGGAGGATTATTTGCAGGAACTCCGGTGGTTGCGTGCCGCCAGCGGTGAATTTTCCCGCCAGCATCCGAAGATCGCCGCCCGCCTGCGTTTAAGCGAATTTGACTGTCCCGACCCGCACGTCGAGCGGCTGCTGGAAGGGTTCGCGCTGCAAAGCGCGCGCCTGAACCAGCGGCTGGACGAAGGGTTTAGCGAACTGAGTGAATCGCTTCTGGAACTGCTCACCCCGCATCTGCTGCGCCCCTATCCCTCATTTGCCACCGCCCGTTTTACGCCCGATCCGCTGGCAGGCGATCTGACGCAGGGCTACACGCTGCCCGCCGGTACGCCGCTGTACGCGCTGACGGCAGAGGGCGAAACGGTCTGGTGGCGTACCGCATTGCAGCATACGCTGTGGCCGGTCGCGATCGATGACCTCACCTGGCTCGACGCGAGTGCGGCTCGTCAGGCATGTGGGCTAAGCCAGGCGCGGGGCGCATTGTCGCTTCGGCTTCGTTGTTTACCACCCTATAAGTTTTCCACGCTGACGATGCGCACGTTGCGCATTTACCTGGGGGGTTCTGCGCAGGTTAACGCCGCGCTTTTCGACCTGCTCTATGCCCACACGATAGGCCCACTGCGCCCGCAGCCGGTAGGGCTCGAAAATGCGGAGCACCTGTTGGCGAGCGAGCCGGGCGTCGAGTCGAGCGGGCTGGCGTTGAGCGCCTGGATGCACTGCCCGCAGGCGCTGATGTATTTCGATTTGCCGATCCCGCAGACCCCGCACGGCGACACGATGACGCTCTGCATTCCTTTTCGTCGCGCCCCGGACACGGCGCTGAATCTGACTCGGGACGATGTGCGTCTCAACTGCGTACCGGTGGCGAATCTGTTTACGCGAACCTCGGAACCGCTGCCCGTCGGGCACACGCACAGCGAATACCGGCTGGTCGCCGATCTCTACGACAAAGAGATGCAAATCTACCGCATTGTTCAACTGTGGATGAGCCGACGCGATGAAGCCTGGCCGGTGCCGCCCTATTACGGCGCGCAACAGCATGCTGATGCTCGATGGTTCTGGCATGCGCGGCGACATTATCGGCAGGAGAACGATCTCTGGCTGACGCTGGTGGACAGCCGTTTTGATCCCTTTGCCGCCGATGAAGCGTCCACGCTGACGGCAACGCTTCTGTGTACCAACGGTGAGTGTGCGTCGTCGCTGATGGCCGGAACCCCTCTGGCCTTTGAGTTTCCGGGGCCGATAGCGCAGGCGTGCTTGCTGGGCACGCCGACGAGTCCGGGTCAGTCCGTAAGGCAGCGGAACGCACGCTGGAAGTTGGTTTCCTCGCTGGTGCTCAATCATGTGTCGTTGACCGAAGGCGACGAGGCGCTGGCGTCACTGAAAGAGATGCTCTCTCTGTATGCCTCTTCGGGGGAATCGGCGGCGGTCTGGCAGCAAATCGACGGCATCCGTGCGATGCGCTGCGAACGGGCCAGCGAACATTCTGGTCGTGATGCTTGGCGTGGCTGGCGTAACGGTATTCGGGTCACGCTGACGCTGGATCCTCAGGCGTTCACCGCCAGCAGTCGCCTGCTTTTTGCCGCGATCATCGCCCGTTTTCTGGCGCGTAACGCCACGGCAAACTGCTTTGTACATACCGTGTTGCAGGATGACAGCGAGGAGATCCCGCTATGGCGCGATACCGATCCCAGCCTGCCGATAGTGTGATAGCGCAGCTTCGGCGCGAACCCTGGCGCTTTTCGCTGGAGCAGTGCGTCCGGTTGCTCGAACTGAGCGGCGTGTCGCCTGAACTGCGCGGTGAGCTGGGGCTGACCTTTGCCCCGGCGGAGATTGGCCGTTTGCAGGGGGCGCGCGTAGAAGTGCGAAGCCTCGGCCTGGGCGGAGCGGACGGCGTTTTACCCTACGAGGAACTGGAGGCGCTGCCACAGGCGGCACAGGATTTCCTCAACCTGTTTGAGCAGCGGATGATTGAACACGACTGCCGAAGCCGAAGCGTATATCGGCTGGCGACGCCTTATGCCCGACGAGAGCAGGCGGCAGGCGGCGAACTCATGCAGGCGCTATGTGGATTTTTGACCACGGCGCGTCCGGCGCAGGTGCCGTTATCGCTGATCCAAAGCGGTCTGTTGGCAAACCGCAGGCGCGGTGCCGCAGGATTTGTCGCACTGGCGGCGGCGATGATGAACATCAGCGTGTCGGTGGAAGCGTTTGTGGGGCGCTGGCAGGGATTACCCGCCGATGCGCAGAGCCGCACCGGCTGTCGGCTGGGGCGCAACAGCGTGGCGGGCCGCCACGCCTGGCATCAACACGCGGGCATCCGGCTCCATCTGATCGTCAGCAGTGCCGCGCAATGGCGCACATTTTTACCCGGTGGCGAAGGCTTCACCACGCTGAGCCTGGCCGGACGCCTCTGGTTTGGCGCGGCGATTTCGCTGGAGCTGGTCATGCGCGGGACGTTGACGCTTGACACGCATCTGTCCCGCGCGCGGCCTCCGCGCCTGGGGCGTACTGCACAGCTACAGGGGCGCAAAGCGTCGCCGTGCTGCTGTCGTCTGTTTTTCAGGGAGGATGAACATGGATTTAAACGCGTTGGTACAACGACTGAACCCGAATTGCTTTCGCGCGCTGGAACTGGCGGCTGAACGGAGCCGGGGACAGGGACACTGGTTTGTTGAACCCGAACATTTGTTGTTAGCTCTGCTGGATGAGGAACAGGGCGATCTGGCCTGTTGCCTCAGCGAGGCGGCGATCCCTGCGGACAGGCTGCGTGAAGAGATTCAGCGCACCCAGGCGCAGTTTAAAACCGGCTGTACGCGCATGCCGGTCTTTTCCGTCCAGCTAGTGGAACTGCTGGAAGGGGCGATTCTGCTGGCGACCTTCCAGCGTCTTGCACAGGTGCGTTCGGCGTTACTGTTGCTGGCATTGCTGACCCGCGAACGGCTGCGTAGCCAACTGGCACAGGGGATGCCGTTGTTGCTCGGCATTCAGGCCATGACGCTGGAAAATCAGTGGCGGAACTGGTGCCGACTTTCCGTGGAGGAACAAAACGGGCCGCAGTCTGATGATCGCCCTGACCATGAAAGCGGCGTACTGGAGCAATTTACCCACGACCTGACCCGCGATGCGCGCGAGGGACGGATCGACCCGATCATCGGTCGCGATAGCGAGATCCGCCAGTGTATCGACATTCTGCTACGTCGTCGGCAGAACAACCCGATTCTGGTTGGTGCGCCTGGCGTCGGGAAAACGGCCGTCGCCGAAGGGCTGGCGCGACGCATCGCTGAAGGCAGCGTGCCGCCGCCGCTGCGCGACGTGTCGCTGCTGGCGCTCGATCTTGGCCTGTTGCAGGCCGGCGCGGGCGTAAAGGGCGAATTTGAGCAGCGGCTGAAAGGCGTGATCGACGCGGTCAAAAAATCCTCTCAGCCGATTATTTTGTTTATCGACGAAGCCCATACGCTGATTGGCGCGGGTGGCGCCGAGGGCGGCAGCGACGCCGCCAACCTGCTGAAACCGGCACTGGCGCGCGGTGAGCTGCGAACTCTCGCGGCGACCACCTGGCAGGAGTACAAAAAATATTTCGAGAAGGATCCGGCGCTGGACCGGCGCTTTCAGCGTATCCAGATTGAAGAACCGGACGAGCATCGCGCGGTGGTGATGCTGCGGGCGGTCGCCGATAAGCTGGAAGCGCATCACGGCGTGCAGATCCTCGACAGTGCAATCCACGAAGCGGTGCGCCTGTCGCAGCGCTACATCTCCGGACGACAGCTGCCGGACAAAGCCATCAGCGTACTCGACACGGCCTGCGCACGCGTGGCGCTGGCGCAGCATGACGTACCGCCTGCGCTCGAAGAGATCCGCCAACAACGGGCGGCCATTGAGGAAGAGGGGCAACGGCTGAATCGCGAGCTGCTGATGGGCGTTGATCATCACGACCGGCTGTGCGAGCTGGAGGCGCAGGCGGAGAAACTCCAGATTCAGGCGCGGGAAGTGGAAGGGCGCTGGCAGGATGAGCGCCAGCGGGTCGGCGAGCTGCTCTCCGCCCGTCAGCGGATGCTGAATCTTAGCGAACGACTCGATGAGGATGACGAAGAACTGGAGCAACAGTTGGTGGAATGCGCGGCGCTGATTGGCAAGCTGGAAACCGCCGCCGCGCAGCTGCGCGAGGAAGTACCGCTGGTGGCCGATTGCGTAGACGCCGCCACCGTCGCCGCCGTGATTAGCGGCTGGACGGGGATCCCGCTCGGGCAGATGCTGACCGATGAAGCCCACGCCCTGCGTACGCTGGTTGAGCGGATGAGCGAACGGGTGATGGGACAACAGGCGGCGCTGGAAACCATCGTCCAGCGCCTGCGCGCGTATCGCAGCGGCCTGACCGACCCGCAGAAGCCGGTCGGCGTGTTCCTGCTGGTGGGGCCAACCGGCGTCGGCAAAACCGAAACCGCGTATGCGCTGGCCGATGCCCTGTACGGCGGTGAACGTAACCTCATCACCATTAATCTTTCCGAGTATCAGGAAGCGCACACCGTCAGCCAGCTCAAAGGCGCACCGCCGGGTTACGTCGGCTACGGCAGCGGTGGGGCATTAACCGAAGCCGTGCGCCGTCGCCCCTATTCGGTGGTGCTGCTCGACGAAATCGAAAAGGCGCACCCGGACGTGCTGGAGGCGTTCTATAACGTTTTCGATAAAGGCGTGATGGAGGACGGCACCGGGCTGATTGTCGATTTTAAAAATACGGTGATGCTGGCAACCAGCAATATCGGGGCGGAACTGATTCTGGAGACGCCGCTTTCTGAATTAAATAGCGAGTGGTTTAACGGGGAATTACGGGAGACGCTACTACGTCACTTTCGTCCGGCGTTTTTAGCAAGGATGACCACGGTGGCCTATCGCTCGCTGGATGAAGAGATATTAAAAGGGATTGTGCTGACGAAGCTGGAGAAATTAGCGCAGCGGTATTTAGTGGCGACCGGGGAGCGGTTAAATATGGATGAGGGGTTAATTGCGCGCGTTATGGAGAAATGCCAGGGCGCAGGAGCCAGGGATGTGGAAAACCTGGTGGTAGGGGAAGTGATGGGGATATCTTTTCAGTAAGGATAACGAATGTTGATAAATGATTTTTGTGCATGCGTTGAGGCATGGCGAGCGTCAAAAGCGGGGCAAATTGCACTCCTGGACTCTGCGGGCAATGGCTGGGAAACGTGGGCTCAAAGCGAGATTTGGTTATATTGCATCACCAATCCACTGTTTGTGGTTCACAGAGAAAAACCGGCTTATGGTGCAGCTCACCTCGATACCCGACGGGTAGATTTTGTGGTTACAGGTAAAATTCCGTTTATGAGGCCAACAGGAATCAGTACCGTTGAGCAGATATTTGTGGAATTAAAATGCGGCGCATATGCAACGCCTGCGGCTATCCATGCAGATATCACTAAGTTTAGCAGTTTTTATTATTACTCCACCTTTTCAAGGTATGTCATGTCCATTACCCACGCCGGAGTGGCCTATTACTCTGTGTGAATGACCGCATCAGCCTTATCCGGCCTACAACGGTCGCAAATTCTGTAGGCTCGATAAGCGCAGCGCCATCGGGCATTACATACCCTACAAACAGAAAAGGAATTTCCCGATGCAAGACACCGCCCTCATCAAACTCACCGCCCCGGTCCTTACCGCCACTCTCGCGCAAACCGACTCCCGGATTAACGAAGTGACAACCGCTACAGTCGAGCAAACAGAAGACACCGAACTGAACCGCATTGCCGACGAGAACGAAGGTAGAAAGCGAGTAAAGGTGTCTTTAAACGATCTGTAATTACGTTATTTTGGATGCAGAACTGCCGGATGGCGGCTTCGCCTTATCCGGCCTACAACGGCTGAAAATCCTGTAGGCCCGATAAGCGAAGCGCCACCGGGCATTACATACCCTACAAACAGAAAAGGACTTTCTCTATGCCAGACACCACCCTCATCACACTCACCGCCCCGGCGTTTACCGGCCTGACCGCCGCGACCGTTAATACTGAATCTCAACTTAACGGACTGACCACCGCCACGGTTACCGTCACCACCTCTGCGCCGTTAACGCTTGATACCGCGCTGGCGACCCATCTTACTGCCACAGTCAACAACGCCGACTATGACGGGCTGATTGCGGAGATTCACCAGCTGCCCGCGACGCGTAACGCCGACTGCTATCAGTTTGTGCTGCGTCCCTGGCTGTGGTGGCTGACGCTTTCCAGCCATAATCGCGTCTTTCAGAACCTCAGCGCGCAGGAAATTGTCGAGAAGGTGTTTAAGGACGGCGGCTTTACTGACTACACATTTCAGCTCAAGGCCAAACCGGCAAAGCGCGAGTACTGCCTGCAATACAACGAGAGCGACTTTAACTTTGTATCGCGACTGCTGGAACAGGAGGGGATCTTCTGGTTCTTCACCCATGTCGCGGGCAAGCACACGCTGGTGCTGGCGGATGACAACAGCGCGTTTCCGTCCATCCCCGGCGAGAAAAAGGTGAAGTATCTGGCGGCGCAGAGCGGTGAGCGGGAAGCCGGGGCGATTCGTTCGGCGGCGCTGCGCGTGCAAGCTACCGCGCAAGGATTTCAGACCAGCGATTTCAACTACGAGCAGCCGAAGGCCGCGCTCTTTTCGCAGGCGGGTGAGAAGAAAGGCGGGGTGCATTATCAGCATCCAGGGCGGTTTAGCGTCAAAGTCGACGGTGACGCGCTGGCGGCGTGGAAGGTTAACGCCCTGACGTCGCAGGCGAAGCAACTGGTCGGCGAAAGCGACTGCGCGACGTTAACCGCGGGCCACTGGTTCACCCTGACCGATCATGATGATAAGACACTGAATACCGACTGGCTGGTCACCGCCGTCACCCACGACTACGACGGTGAGCACTACCGAAACCGCTTTACTGCCATCCCGAAAGCCACGCTCTATCGACCGCAAAGCAGCACGCCGAAACCGTTTATGCACACGCAAACGGCAACGGTGGTCGGCAAGCAGGGAGAGGAGATCTGGACCGATAAACTCGGCAGGGTAAAAGTGCAGTTTGCGTGGGATCGGGAAGGCAAACGTGATGAAACCAGCTCCTGCTGGCTGCGGGTGGTGACTGCCTGGAGCGGCAACGGCTTCGGTACACAGTTTATCCCCCGCGTCGGCCAGGAGGTCGTGGTGAGCTTTATCGACGGCGAGCCGGACAAACCGCTCGTCACCGGCTGCGTCTATAACGGCGTCAACGCGCTGCCCTATCCGCTTCCGGCGAATCAGACCCAGTCCGGCGTTAAAACGCAAAGCAAAGCAGGCTTTAACGAACTGCGTTTCGACGACAAAAAGGATGCCGAACTGCTGGCGATGCAGGCGCAAAAGGATTTCCAGCTTACCGTGCTGAACGACAGTAACACGACAGTCGGCCACGATGACATTCAGAGCGTGAAAAACGACCGTACACGCACCGTTGAAGAAGGCAATGAAACCGTCACGCTGAAGAAGGGCAACCGGGTGGTCAACATTGAAAAGGGTAGCGATACGCTGACGGTCAAAGATAAGCGTAGCGTGACGGTGAAAGGCGATCAGGAACACGCGGTGGACGGCAATGAGACGCACAAGGTCAAAGGCGACTACACGCTGAACGTCGACGGCAATCTGACGATTAAGGTCAGCGGTACGCTCACGCTGGAAAGCGGTAAAACGTTGACGGTGAAGAGCGGGGCGGATCTGAAAGCCAGTGCGGCTGCGAGCCTGAATCTTGACGCTACCAGTATTGCCAGCGAAGCGAAGAGTTCGCTCACCCAGAAAGCCGCAACGATAAGCCAGGAGGCGAAAGCCACGCTGACCAGCAAAGCCAGCGCGATGCAGACCCTGGAGGGCGGCGGAATGCTGACGCTCAAGGGCGGGTTAGTGAAGATCAACTAATGAGCGAGCGACTGGACTATCAGCAGGACACCACCCGGCTACAGGCTGGCCTGACGGACGGCCAGCTCAGTGGCGAGATGCGTATTGAGGAGCATGGGCGTCGGCTGATGGCGATGCACTATCAGCAGGGCGTTTTGCACGGCGTCACCGAAAGCTGGTACCCCAACGGTCAACTGGCAATGCAGCAGGAATATCATCACGGCAGGTTGCAGGGCGTGGCGCGCTACTTCAGCGAAGAGGGCGTGTTGATCCGTGAGGAGCACTGGCGGGAAGGGCAATTGCACGGCGAGTGCCGCTGCTTTTATCCGTCCGGGCAGATGCAGATGCGTGAACAGTGGCAGGACGGCCTGCGTCATCAACAGAGTGAACAGTTCTATCCCGATGGGGCCTGTGCCATGCGACAACAGTATGTCCTCGGTCGCCTGGCCCACGAACCCGAGCGCTGGCTACCGGATGGCCGTGCCATCAATGCGTGGGGGCAACCCCAGTCGCGGTTCAGTAAATGGACGGAGCATCTGTAGGCGCGATCGCGGCAGGTCAATGAAAGGTATGAAACTGCACGCGCTGACTACGACTTTCCTGTTATGGAGCGCGGGCACAGAGTTCATAAAAATTAGTGTTACTTCCCTCCGGTTCGTCATCGTTTTACACGAGCGGCTTTCTGTACCTGCATAACGGTGTTTGCGCAAAGGTGATGATGTATGGTTGATCGAATGTACGTTCCGCCACTGGCTTCACGACGGGTGAAGCGAACCCAAATTCGCTCACGCGACAAATGGGTTGAAACGGATCTGTTTGTTGAGCAGGGGGTCAGGTATTTTTTTCGTGTGACCGGTAAGTGGTGCGATATGAACCATTGCTGCGACGCGAATGGTTATACCGCCGACTATCTTAATTTTGCCCGAATCTGGCTGCGTTGCCGCCACGAACCTGCGACCTGGTTTACCTTAATTGGCACTATCGATAAATCAACCGATACCATGTTTGTGATTGGTGACGGTGCCCGACTAAATAACGGCTGGATTGCGCCTCGCAGCGGTGAGTTAGTGGTCTTTGCGAATGATATTTCGGGGATGTACTGGAATAACTTTGGTTCGGTAGTGCTGGAAGTCTGGCGATGAAAAATGTAAGCGCATCGGAGGGTATCAATATGAAAGCTATTTAAGAAAATAAAATATTCTCCTGCTTATTATATTTTACAGAGAATGACGGGAGTTTGTTAAGATGTGCCGAAATCGTGAAATTGTGATTGACCTTTTATTTAAAGCAGTGACCGTTATTTTTTCTTTGTTTTTATTTGGTGAACCAATTGTTTATTAATTGATCTTTTATTGTTTTTTATTTGTACTAATACCCATGCTATTTTTGTGCTATTAGTCACGCTTATTGCTCGTTTTTGCCTCTTAAAAACACATCTGTGCCTTTTTTTTGTACAGATTGTGCGATTTCAAAGTGTTTAAGATATTTTGTTTGTTTCTTAACTTATTGTTTTAATTGTTAATTATTGGCAATGCTAACATCTGGAAATCATTTAAGATGAATTAAGCTTTTTTTTCTTTCCACTCCTCGTCGTAATACTCAGAATATTCCCTATCCAGTGATGTCCGCATTCCTGATAACGCTTACTGCGAATACCCGGGTAAGTGTCATTTTTAGGCTCTGCGAAAGGAAAAGAAAGCACGCTAATAATAGCGTTTTCTAAACAGGTCAACTCTGGAATATATATATCATTATCAGTGTGAGCGTGATTGTCGCTCAGGATGGCGTGAGCCGGAAAAATTGGATATCAGGTCTGCAATAGCACATTGATAATTGTATATCTCATTACAGGTATGTTTACCCCGTATTCTTCCTGGCGGATGTAATACGGTTGCCTGGTATAGCCGAAAATCGTCATTATATTTTTAGGATATTTGTTTTGAGCACTCGTATTGTTTTTTCATGGGTTACTCTGGCTCTTTCTCTCTGGGTAGCCACAACGCCATGTTTCGCCGCATTAGCCAATGTCGAAGAAACGAATCTGAAAGAAAGTATTTTATTTGCTTTTGATCGTGACCCTTCGGTAAGCAGCCAGGCCGCACAAATGGGTATTGGCCAGGCAATGACCGATGAAGCGAAAAGCGGCTGGATGCCACAAATTGGTTTAACCGCCAGCACCGGTCAAAATAAGACCACGGATTCCAGCGGTTCTCTCAATAACTCCGCTGCATGGGGCATTAGCGTCACACAGTTAGTTTATGACTTCGGTAAAACCAACAGCGCGATTGCCCAGTCAGAAGCCCAGTACGAAAGCTATCGCTATCAACTGATGAGTACGCTGTCTGATGTCGCGTCAAAAGCGGCGCTGGGCTACGTTGAAGTAAAACGCTATAGCGCATTGGTTGACGCCGCACGCGAGAATATCGTCGCGCTGGAGAAAATTCAGCATCTGGCGCAACTTCGCGCCAGTGCAGGTTTGAGTTCGACTTCAGACGATTTGCAAACGCAGACCCGTATTGCCGGAATGCGCGCCACGCTGGAGCAGTACTCCGCCGCGCTGCAGAAAGCGAAAGCGGTCCTCGCCGTACAAACGGGTGTCAGTGCTAACCGTTATGCCCGCCTGCCTGAAAACCTTGAAGTTAAACAAGTCACTGTTGAAAACATCGACTACGCGAAGATCCCCTCGGTACTCGCGGCACGGGCGATGGTGACCTCCGCACAACACGGCGTCGAGCGCGCAAAAGCACAGCATATGCCGACGGTGAGCCTGAAAGCGGGCCGTACTCGTTATGAGTCAGACAACCGCGGTTACTGGGACGACCAAATTCAGTTAAGTGTGGATGCGCCGCTGTATCAGGGGGGGGCGGTCTCCGCTCGTGTTGACCAGGCAGAAGGCGCGAAAGCGATGGCCGCCTCCGAAGTGGATCAGGTGCGTTACGAGATTCTGCAAAAAGCCTCTGCGGCGATGGCGGACTGGAAAGGTGCACGAGGCCGTGAAGATGCCGGCAAGTTCCAACTGGTCAACGCCGAACAAACCCGTCGCGTTTATAAGCACGAATACACCCTGAGCAAGAAAAGTATCAATGACCTGTTGAGCGTCGAACAAGACGTCTGGCAGGCGGAGTCTTCACGAATCAACGCTGAATTTGATGGCTGGAATGCGGCTATCAGTTACGCGACGGCAATCGACAACCTGCTGCCCCTGATCGGGATAGAAAAACAGGCGTCGAAAAAGCTGCCTGATCTTCAGTAGCGACGCGAACCCCACTCAACCGACTCTCTCCGGGAAAACACCGGACGACTATTACTGATTAACTGACCTTATGAGCCAGATGATGAATACCTTAAAAACCGCAAACATTATTAATCGTCACACCGCAAAGAAAACCGTACTGTCCGGCGAAGGCAACCTTTCCGTAGCTGTCTCTGGTGCATCTATCATTGAAATCCTGGGTTCCGCTCAGGATGTGGCGCGTTATGTCCGCCAGGGTAATGACCTGCTGATTTACATGAAAGATGGCAGCGTGATCCGTTGCAGTGGCTATTTCACTGAAGAGCCGGAGTCAAAATTGCACTCCGAGCTGGTATTCAGCGATGAAACGGGCCTGACACATGTGACGTTTGACGAGATTGGCGATGTCGCCAGCCTTGATTCCGTGGAACTGACGGCGCACGCGACGCCTGTCGACAGCCTTGAGCCTCTGATGGCGGAAGCGGCCAGCGACGATAATGATTTCCCGTGGGCGTGGCTCGCGGGGGCAGGACTGGGTGGCGGCGCAATTGGCGCACTGCTGGCTAATGATGATAGCGGTAAAACCAAAACTGTCACTGAAACCCAAACCGAAGTGGTTGATAACACCAAAAATACGCCGACGTATATGGTCACCGATAAGAAAGGGGACAAACAGGGCGGACTGTCAGCCAATGACACGACCGATGACAACACCCCAACCTTCAGCGGGACGGGTCATCCGGGCGCCACCATTCAGATTAAAGACAGCCACGGCAACACCATTGCCAGTACGATGGTGGATGCCAATGGCGTCTGGACCGTGCTGCTGCCAGTGCAGACCGACGGGACTCACACCTGGTCTGTTGTGCAGATCAACGGCAACGACACCACTTCCGCCGGTAGCATTACGATCAATGTAGATACCACCATTGCCACATTGACGCTGGCAACCACCGCCGGCGATAACATCGTTAATGCCAGTGAACAGTCCGCTGGTTTTACACTTTCTGGTGCCAGCAGCCATTTGGCACAGGGCACAACACTGACGGTAACGCTGAACGGTAAAACGTACGTCACCACCGTGGGTGCAAACGGCGAATGGCAGGTTAACGTGCCGGCCGCCGATGCGAACGCGCTGGCAGACGGCAGTTGGACCGTCGCGGTTAGCGGACAAAATGCGGCGGGTAATGCGGTCTCGGGCAGCCAGGTTATTACGGTAGATACTCAGCCACCGCTGCTGTCGATGGACAACATCGCCATCGACCAGATTATTAACGCCGCTGAGCATAACGCGTCTCTGGTTTTGAGCGGGAAAACCACGGCTGAAGCCGGGCAGACGGTAACGTTGATGTTCAATGGCAAAACGTACACTGCGACCGTGGCAGCCGATGGCACCTGGTCTATGACGCTGGATGCGGCTGATGTGCAGGCGCTGGCGGACGGTAACCACTCCCTGACGGTATCGGTAAACGATAAAGCCGGAAACGCGACAAACATTTCTGAATTAGTGACCGTTGATACCACGGCGCCGATTCTGACGGTCAACACTGTTGCAGGCGATAACATACTGAATGACGATGAACAGGATGTCGCACAACTGATCTCGGGGATGGCGAATGGTGCCGCGCCTGGCGACGTTGTCACCGTTCAGTTTGGTAACCAGACCTTTACCGGCGTTGTACAAGCGGACGGTAGCTGGAGTGTCGGCGTTCCGGCGTCGGTGTTCAATTCCATGAGTAACGGCCAGCATACGATCACGGTGACCGTGACGGATGCGGCAGGCAATACCAGCACCGCGACTCATGATGTGACGCTCAACAGCATGGCTGTTGGGATCACCGTGGACCCTATCAGTGTTGATAACGTGCTGAATGCGCAGGAGTCTATGCAACCGCTGACCCTCAGCGGCACCAGCACCCTGGCTGACGGCAGCACGGTGACCGTGATGCTCAACAATATCGCCTACACCGCGACGGTCAATAACGGTACCTGGTCTGTTCAGGTGCCGGTTTCTGACGTGCTGAATCTGGCGAACACAATTTATAACGTGACCGTCAGCGGGACAGATTCCATTGGCAACAGTGGGACGACCACCGCATCATTCCTTGTCGACACGACGCTGCCGCAGGTGATTATCAATAATTTCGCCACGGACAACCTGGTGAACAACACCGAAGCCAATAGCGATCAAATCTTAAGCGGTCGCGTGACAAATGCCGCAGCAGGCGACACGGTTTCCATCATGGTGGGCGGCAAGCATTATACCGCCACCGTAGAAAATGATTTGAGCTGGAAAGTAACCATTCCGGCGAGCGACCTGAACAGCGTTGGTGATGGTGATCTGACCTTTACCGCTTCTGTAACGAACAGCCACGGCAACACCGGTACCGGCGATCGCGATATCAACATCAACGCGTCGTTGCCTGGCCTGCGTATCAATACCCTCTCTGGCGACGACATTATTAACGCCATCGAACAACATCGGGATTTGGTGGTCACCGGGAGCAGCAGCCATCTGGCGGCAGGTACGACGGTCAACGTGACTATCAATAACGTGACTTACCAGACGGTCGTTGATAGTAGCGGTAACTGGCAGATTGGGGTACCGGCTGCGGATCTGCAAAGCTGGACCGCAGGCCAGGTGGTGGTGAATGCCAGCGCACAGGATGCCTGGGCAAACACGGTGACGGTTGACCACCAGGTCGAACTCGATCTGGATCCTGTCGCGATCTCCATTGATACCATCTCCACCGATGATCTTATCAATAGCGCCGAAAAAGGGGGCGACCTGCTGATTTCTGGTCAGACTCAGGGCGTTGAAGTGGGTCAGACGGTAGTGGTGAAGTTCGCCGGTCAGACCTTTACTGCGCTGGTTCAGACCGATGGTTCATGGAGTGTGACCGTGCCGCCTTCGGCCATTGCATCACTGACCGACAGCCGCGAACAGATCAGCGTTAGCGTCACCAATGTCAGTGGTAACACGGCCGATGCGGGTCGTACCGTCACTCTGGATACCTCTGCGCCATTGATTACGATCAATACCATTGCCGCTGACGATATCCTTAACGCCACCGAATCACTGGCGGACCTGGTGATCACCGGGACCACCACGGCACCGGCCGGTCAGACCGTCACCGTGACCATTAACGGCAACGATTACACCGCGCTGGTACAGGCGAACGGCAGCTGGAGCGTCACCGTTCCGACGGGGAGCGTCTATTCCATCATGGCCGTCGCTGGCGTACTGACCACCGGCACGGTTACCGCCACGGTCTCTGACGCGGCCGGCAACACCGGCTCGGCGAGCCATGCCCTGACGGTTGACACCACGTCACCGGTGGTGACCATCAGCACCGTGGCGTCCGACGACATCATCAACCGTGCCGAGCACGGCCAGACCCAGATCATCAGCGGCTCCGCCAGCGGGGCGGCGGCGGGTGATGCGGTCACCGTGACCGTGAACGGCAAAAACTACACCACGGTGGTGGACGCGGCGGGCAACTGGAGCGTCGGCGTGCCGGCAGCGGACATCAGCGCCCTGAACGACGGCACCACCACCATCGCCGTGACCGTGACGAACACGGCCGGCAACAGCGGCTCCGCGACCCACGATGTGACCGTGGACACCGCGGCACCGTCCGTCACCCTTAACAGCGTGACCGCCGACGACGTGATTAACGCCGCCGAACAGGGCGCGGACCTGGTGCTCTCCGGCACGACCACGAACGTGGAAGCCGGTCAGCTGGTCACCGTGACCCTGAATGGCCAGACCTATACCGCGCAGGTGCAGGCGAACGGCGAGTGGACCCTGACCGTACCGTCTGCGGACCTGTCCGGTCTGACCGACGGCAGCGCCCGCGTGGAGGTGAGTGTGAGCAATGCCGCCGGCAACAGCGCGTCGGCGACCCGCGACTACAGCGTCGACACCACCGCGCCGGTCATCACCATCAGCACCCTCGCGGCGGACGATATCCTCAACGCCACTGAAGCACAGGCGGACCTGGTCATTACCGGGACCACCACCGCACCGGCCGGTCAGACCGTCACCGTGACCATTAACGGCAACGACTACACCGCGCTGGTACAGGCGAACGGCAGATGGAGCGTCACCGTCCCGGCCGCAGAAGCCGGTGCCCTGACCACCGGCAGTGTTACCGCCACGGTCTCTGACGCGGCCGGCAACACCGGCTCGGCGAGCCATGCCCTGACGGTTGACACCACGTCACCGGTGGTGACCATCAGCACCGTGGCAGCCGACGACATCATCAACCGTGCCGAGCACGGCCAGACCCAGATCATCAGCGGCTCCGCCAGCGGGGCGGCGGCGGGTGATGCGGTCACCGTGACCGTGAACGGCAAAAACTACACCACCGTGGTGGATGCGGCGGGCAACTGGAGCGTCGGCGTGCCGGCAGCGGACATCAGTGCCCTGAACGACGGCACCACCACCATCGCCGTGACCGTGACGAACACGGCCGGCAACAGCGGCTCCGCGACCCACGATGTGACCGTGGACACCGCGGCACCGTCCGTCACCCTTAACAGCGTGACCGCCGACGACGTGATTAACGCCGCCGAACAGGGCGCGGACCTGGTGCTCTCCGGCACGACCACGAACGTGGAAGCCGGTCAGCTGGTCACCGTGACCCTGAATGGCCAGACCTATACCGCGCAGGTGCAGGCGAACGGCGAGTGGACCCTGACCGTACCGTCTGCGGACCTGTCCGGTCTGACCGACGGCAGCGCCCGCGTGGAGGTGAGTGTGAGCAATGCCGCCGGCAACAGCGCGTCGGCGACCCGCGACTACAGCGTCGACACCACCGCGCCGGTCATCACCATCAGCACCCTCGCGGCGGACGATATCCTCAACGCCACTGAAGCACAGGCGGACCTGGTCATTACCGGGACCACCACCGCACCGGCCGGTCAGACCGTCACCGTGACCATTAACGGCAACGATTACACCGCACTGGTACAGGCGAACGGCAGCTGGAGCGTCACCGTTCCGGCCGCAGAAGCCGGTGCCCTGACCACCGGCACGGTTACCGCCACGGTCTCTGACGCGGCCGGCAACACCGGCTCGGCGAGCCATGCCCTGACGGTTGATACCACGTCACCGGTGGTGACCATCAGCACCGTGGCGTCCGACGACATCATCAACCGTACCGAGCACGGCCAGACCCAGATCATCAGCGGCTCCGCCAGCGGCGCGGCGGCGGGTGATGCGGTCACCGTGACCGTGAACGGCAAAAACTACACCACCGTGGTGGACGCGGCGGGCAACTGGAGCGTCGGCGTGCCGGCAGCGGACATCAGCGCCCTGAACGACGGCACCACCACCATCACCGTGACCGTGACGAACGCGGCCGGCAACAGCGGCTCCGCGACCCACGATGTGGAGGTTAATACCGCAACCGTCACGCTGGCAGTAGATACCATTGCCGTCGATGACGTGATCAACGCGCTGGAAGCGGGGAGTGATCTCATCATCAGTGGAACCAGCGGTCAGTTGCCTGCAGGTACGATCGTCACGATGATGCTGAACGGACAGAGTTACACCGCGACCGTACAGGCGAACGGCACCTGGACCGTGACCGTACCGGCAGCCGATGTGGCGCAGCTTGGCGACGGCCAGCGTTATACCGTCTCTGTGACGGCGCAGGACAGCGCTGGCAACAGTGCGTCGGCCTCCTCTCTGGTCTCGGTGGATACCTCTGCTCCGGTTGTCACTATCAACACGATCTCCGCAGACGATGTGCTCAACGCTGCCGAACAGCAGCAGCCTCTGACTATTCAGGGCAACACCAGTGCAGAGCCGGGTCAGGTGGTGACCATCACAGCAGGCGGTCAGTCCTGGACTGCCGTTGTCGCCGCCGATGGTACCTGGAGCGTTACCGTTCCGGCAGCGGATCTGGCTGGACTCAGTGAGGGTGCGTTGATTGTGACGGCCACCGTCAGCGATAAGGCGGGCAATGAAAGCCAGACAACGCATAACGTGACGGTCGATACCACGGCACCGCTTATCACGATTGATACCGTGGCAAGCGACGATATCGTGAATACTGGGGAGCAGCGAGCCGGACAAACCATTAGCGGTACGACAACCGCAGAACCGGGTCAAACGGTAACGGTGACCTTTAACGGTCATTCCTATCAGGCCACGGTGGATGCCAGCGGAAACTGGTCGGTCTTTGTGCCAGCAACGGATTTCAATGGTCTGGTGGATGGAAATTACACCATCACCGCCACGGTGAACGATACGGCGGGCAACGCGGGTGATACCAGCCACGACGTGACGCTGAACGGTGATGCTCCGACGATTACCATCAATACGCTCAGCACCGATGACATCATTAATGCTGCAGAGCACGGGACATCGCTGATCCTCAGCGGGACGACCACTGCCCCGGCGGGTCAGACGGTCACGATCACGCTGAACGGCCAGACATATACAGCCGTCGTGGACAGCAACGGTCAGTGGAGCTGCGTTGTGGGCAGCGCCGATGTTGCCGCGCTGGCAGATGGCACGGCTTACACGGTGCATGCGGAGGTCAGCAACGCCATTGGCAATAGCGCCAGTGACGATCATTCGATCAACGTGGATCTGACCGCACCGGCGCAGATCATCACTATCGTGGCGGTGCAGAATGATACGGGGCTGAGTGCCTCTGACTTCATCACCAGCGATAACCAGATTGTGCTCGATGGTTCACTTTCAACAACGCTTGCTACCGGTGAAACCGCGCAAATCAGCCTTGATGGCGGCGCAACCTGGATTGACCTGGTGGTGAATGGTACCTCCTGGTCGTATGCCGATGGGCGTACCCTGGCGGATGGTTCATATCAGTATCTGGTGCGTGTGATTGATGACGCGGGCAACGTTGGCGCGGTCATCAGCCAGACGGTGGTCGTGGATACGACCCCACCGGCAGTGACGTTGATTTCCGTCGATTCCATTACTCAGGATTCAGGGCTCTCGACAAGTGATTTCATTACCAGCGACAACCAACTTACCGTACAGGGCTCGTTAAACGCGCCGCTGGCCAGCGGTGAACATGTGCAGATAAGCCTTGATGGTGGGAATACCTGGATTGACGTCAGCGTGAGCGGTCAGAGCTGGTCTTATGCGGATGGACGCACGCTTGCTGACGGTGATTACGTTTACCAACTGCGGGTGATTGACGATGCAGGTAACGTCAGTGCGACCACCAGCCAGACGGTGACCATTGATATGCAGGCACCGGACGCCAGCAAAACAATCACTTTTGACAGCATTACTGACGACAGTGGCCTGAGCAATACCGACTTCTTGACTAATGATACCTCGCTCAGCCTGAAAGGTACGCTGGGGGCGTCGCTGGCGGCAGATGAAACCGTACAAATCAGCCTTGACGGTGGCGCGACGTGGCAGAACGTGACGGTGATTGGTAATCGCTGGACCTTTGATGATGGCCGTACGCTGGCGGAAGGGACTTATGACTACTGGGTGCGCGTGATGGATACGGCGGGCAACGTCGGTGAGACTGCGCATCAGCAGGTGACAGTCGATCTGACTCCGCCGGATGCCGCGACCACCGTGACCGTTGACCGCATCTCCTCCGATACGGGGGCGGATAACAATGATTTCCTGACCCAATCGCGCATCTTCACGCTTGAAGGGACATTGGGTGCCCCTCTGGTAGCGGGCGAAGTTGTGCAGATTAGCCTGGATAATGGGGTGACATGGATTACCACGACGGTCACCGGGACGCAATGGCATTACGACGATAACCGTATCCTGGCGGATGGTGACTATCTCTATATGCTGCGTGTGGTTGATGCGGCGGGCAACGTTGGGGCGACAACGTCTCAAAGGGTGACTGTTGATAATGACGTCAGCTGGCCGACGATCCAGTTTGACAGCGTGTCAAATGATACCGGTATTTCAGGCAGCGATTTTATTACCAGTGATACCACGTTGACTATTCAGGGCTCGCTTAGCAACGCCCTGCGCGGCGACGAACATTTAATGATCAGTGTCGATGGCGGCGCTACGTGGGTTGAAGCAATCGTAAACGGCACAGGCTGGAGCTTTACGGATCCACGTGTACTGGCAGATGGGGATCATACCTGGCAGGTTAAGGTTGTTGATGACGCCGGTAATATGGGCGGAGCGGTGTCTTCTGTGACGGTGACAGTCGATACCACTCCACCGGTTATTACCCTTAATACGGTCGCGTTTGATGATGTGGTCAACACGGCAGAACAACAGGCCGGGCAGACCATCAGCGGGACCTCCGATGCAGGGCAGGGGAGTATCGTGACGGTGACCTTTAACGGTCATCTCTATCAGGCACTTGTTGATGCCAGCGGAAACTGGTCGGTACTGGTTCCAGCGAGTGATTTCAATGGCTTGCCGGATGGTGATTACACTATCAAGGCAACCGTGAACGATAAGGCGGGTAACACCGTTGATATCAATCATGACGTTACGCTGAGTCGTGAAGTTCCGACAATTACGATTGATACGCTCAGTATGGATGATGTGATCAATGCTGCGGAACACGGTGTACCGCTGACGATTAGCGGGACGACGAACGCGCCGGCGGGTCAGATGGTCACTATTACGCTGGGGGGGAAAACCTATCACGCCGTGGTGGACAGTAATGGTCAGTGGAGCTGCGTAGTCAGCAGTACTGACGTTGCCGCTCTGGTGGATGGCACCGCGTATAGTGTGAATGCAGAAGTCAGCAATGCCATCGGCAACAGCGGCAATTCGATGCATGTGGTTAACGTTGATTTGACCGCGCCCGGCCAGACAATCTCTATCGATTCGGTACAAGGTGACAGTGGCCTCAGCGCCAGCGATTTTGTGACCAACACGAATCAGGTCATGCTTGAGGGTTCACTTTCCGCCCCTCTGGGAAGCGGTGAAACCGCGCAGGTAAGCCTTGACGGCGGCGCAACCTGGATTGACCTGGTGGTGAATGGTACCTCCTGGTCATATGCCGATGGGCGTACCCTGGCGGATGGTTCATATCAGTATCTGGTACGTGTGATTGATGCCGCAGGCAACGTTGGGTCGCTCGACAGTCAGACGATCCGGGTGGATACAACGCCACCGGCAGTCACGTTGATTTCCGTCGATTCCATTACTCAGGATACCGGTCTGTCGACCAGCGACTTCATCACGCACGATAATCAGCTTGCACTGCATGGTTCACTGAATGCGGTTCTTGCCAGCGGCGAACATGTGCAGATTAGCCTTGATGGCGGGCTCACATGGATTGACGTCAGCGTAAGCGGGCAGACCTGGTCTTACGCGGATGGACGTACGCTTGCCGATGGTGATTATGTTTACCAACTGCGGGTGATTGACGACGCGGGTAACGTCAGTGCGACTACCAGCCAGACGGTCACTATCGACACGCAAGTGCCAGACGCCAGCAAAACGATCGTGTTCGACAGCATCTCTGACGACAACGGTCTGAGCAGCAGCGACTTTATCACTAAAGATACGTCGCTCAGTCTGCAGGGGTCTCTGGGCGCGACGCTGGCCCCGGGCGAAATCGTACAGATCAGTCTGGACGGCGGCGCAACCTGGCAGAACGTGACGGTGATTGGCAATAACTGGTTCTTCGATGATGGTCGTACGCTGGCTGAAGGGACTTATGACTACTGGGTGCGCGTGATTGATACCGCGGGCAACATTGGCTCGACCGCGCACCAGCAGGTGACGGTCGATCTGACGCCGCCGGATAGCGCCATTACCGTCAGCATCGACAGCATCTCTACGGATACGGGCTACAGCAGCACAGACTGGCTGACCAATGACACATCGCTGACGATCAAAGGTTCTATTGCTGCGCCGTTGGCGGCAGGCGATCGCGTGCAGATCAGTATCGATAACGGGGCGACCTGGCAGGATGTCATCATGAATGGCACCAACTGGTCGTATGTGGATTCACGTACGCTAGTGGAAGGCGATCACACTTATCAGGTACGTGTGGTGGATGTCGCCGGAAACGTTGGGGCAACCAACGATCAGATCGTGACGGTTGACCTGACCCCGTCGGCGACGACGGCAACGATCGTCAGCTACACCGATGATGTGGCCTCTTCTCGGGGTGATTTTGCCTCCGGTACGACCACGGATGATCGTACGCCAGTACTGAACGGCACCCTGTCGACCACGCTGCAAACCGGTGAACGGGTGCGTATTTACAGCGCCGACGGCACGCTGTTGGGCGAAGCGGATGTGAATGGCACAGACTGGACGTATCAACTGAACGTCCCGCTGGTCGATGGTGAAAAAGGGGAGTTCTACGCGGTGGTGGTTGATGCCGCCGGTAACGAAGGGACGCACTCTCCGGTGTTTGATTTCACCGTTGATCTGGTGATGTATGCCGATACCCAAAGCACGCTGGATACCACGCCAATCATTACGGGCAGCGTTGATTTTGAAATCCTTCCGGGTGAGTACGTGGAAGTGACGGTCAACAACGTGGTGTACAGCTCGCGCAATGGCGCGGTGGTGATTGATCCGAAAAACAGTACCTGGTACGTGCAGATCCCTGACAGCGATGCGCTGGCGCTGGGAACGTACGAGGTGAAAGCCGTCCTTTATAAAGCGGACGGCACGGAAATTACCAAAGATGACAGCAGCAACGAGCTGACGGTCGCCGCAACGCCGTCAATCTCCTTTACGTCAACGGCGGCCTCTTCTGAAGATACCGGAACGGCGCTGACGATGAGTGAAGATGGCACATGGCGCATCCTCAGCAACTCGACGGTGTTTACCCAGAACGCGACCGATTCCACGACGTTAGGGTCGTTTGATTCGGTGGCAATTAGCGGTCCGGACAAACAGCAGCAGTCGTCGTTTGTCGATTTTGACCGCGACGGCCTGATGGATATTCTGGGGGCGGACACCGGCTATGCGAACGGTCAGCAGTCGTTCAAATACAACGAAGATGGGACCTATACCTCCTTCCAGGTGGGTGCCTACGGTGTGACCGGGCAAACTAACGATCCTAACGGTAACGTCTACGGCTGGTACGGCGGCGCAATGGGCGTCGATATCAATGGCGATGGCTATATTGATATGGTGTACGGCGATGAAACGCCGAACGATTCTGAGGGGCGAGGTGGCTACGACACCGGGTTTGTGATCAATACCGACGGGACAATTGCCGGATTTGATAAGACGGGTGCCTATGTGAACTCGAGCACCACACAAGATGGTGTGGCATCGACGAACAACAACAATGCTACCCCAGACCGCGAGGTTTCAGGTGTCGATCTGAACAACGATGGCTATGTCGACATCACCTATCACGGTACATCTGGCACGAATACCACTTCGGCGGGAGGAGCAAGTACTTCGAGCAGTCGTCTGGTCGTCGTGACCAACGGCGTGGATAGTAATGGCAATATGACGCTCACCAACACCCAGGTGGTGACGGGTGTGTTTAACGGTGACAGTGCGACGACCAACTACTACACCACCATGACCTGGTCCGACTTAAACGGCGACGGTTATATGGATCTGTTTGTTGGCGGTCTGACCGGTCAGGGGAATGCCACCAGCGCCATCTTCTATAACGACGGTACAGGTAAGTTAACTTCAGCCGCAAACGGCATGGGCGCCGGATCGAACGTGCAGACGTTGGGCGACAGCGTTAACAGTATGACGTCGCTGGCAGTGGACTGGAACGGCGACGGCAAGATGGATTTGATCGAAATTGCCGGTGCAGCAGGTTCAACGGTTGCCACCAATACCAACAACATCGGTCTGCTGTGGACCAATAATGGTGTGAATGGCAGCAACCAGGTCGACTGGACGTCACAGACCCTTTTAACCGGAGCAAACCAGGGCAGCACCAACATCACTACCGGTGCGCTGACGCTGGACCTGGATTACGACGGCGACAAGGATCTGGTGGTCTTCCGTGCCGCAGGCGGTAAAACGGAATACATCACCAACAACAGCACTATCGCTGACGGAACCAGCATTATCCTGCGTATTTCGGATGCGAACGGCATTAACGCCTTCTATGGCAACACGGTGCTGCTCATTGATGAAAGTACCGGCAAGGTGGTCAGCTCACAGGTCATTAACCCGCAGGGCGGCGTGAACATGAACGACTCGTCCGGCATGGTCTACTTCTACGGACTGGATGCGAGCAAGTCGTACAGCGCAGTACTGCTGGCTAGCGGTAAGGACTATGGCGGTGTCTCCTCGGTGAATTTCGACTCCTCCGGCGTGTCGAATACCATCGAGAACGTCAACGCCGCCTGGGGTGGCCTGAAAGCGGTTGAGAAGAACCACGCGTACACGCTGACCGCAGAAGACGGTGCCTCGGCGACGAACAGCGCCACGGCAGCGACGGACGGGACGAACACCACGGGTATTGTCGGAACCGGCTACAACGATACGCTGTATGCCACGGCAGGTACGCACGTTTATAACGGCGGCGGCGGTAGCCGCGTAGTGTCTGATGCCGACGTCTGGACCGCACAAGGTGGGATGGACATTGTCGACTATGAACTGGCGGGAAGTTCCGCGCTGAACATCGATCTAAGCAACACCGGAATGCAGAATACCGGTTTCGGTAACGCGCAGTTCGTGAATGTGGAAGGGATTGCCGGCGGCAACGGCAATGATGTGTTTACCGGCAACGCGACGGAAAACTTCTTCGAAGGTCGCGGTGGCGACGATACCTTCAATATTGGTAACGGCGGCCAGGATACCCTGTTGTACAAGTTGATAACTGCCTCAGACGCCACGGGCGGCAACGGCAGCGATGTTGTAAACGGCTTTACCATCGGTACCTGGGAAGGGACTGCAGATACTGACCGTATCGACCTGCGCGAACTTCTGTCCGGCAGCGGCTACACCGGTAGCGGCGCCGCGAGCTATGTGAATAGCGTTGCGACGCTGGATGCCCAGGCAGGGAACATCGAGGACTACGTCCGCGTGGTGCAGAACGGCAGCAACACTGAAATCCATGTGGATCTCGATGGGGCGGGCGGTAACTTCTCGTCCACCAATGTGGTTACCCTGAACGGTGTACAAACCGACCTTGCCACTCTGCTGGCAAACCATCAGTTAGTGATTATGTAATGCACTATTCCGGGGGAATGATTTCCCCCGGAATATATCGCGTCAAAATCGCACTAAAATAAAAGTCATGAACATTACCGTCCGCAGATGACGAGTGTCTTTTCGGACGAATATAAAAGTATGAGCACACATTCCGTTATTCCTAATGCAATTCCGTTATGGCGCAGTGCCACACAACAGGAACCGAACGCTATGAACACGCAGTCGCAATACGAACCCTGGTTACAGGCAATGATCGGTGTGGCGCAGCATTATCGTCTCGATTTCTCTCAAGAGCATGTTCGGGTGTCGATTAATTATGAAAGCGACTCGCCGCGCGACCTGGTGTTAAAAGATATGGCTCGCCAACTGGGGCTGGGACTGCGCGTTGTGGCGGCAAAAATCTCTTTTCTCGATCCGTGGCGTTTGCCGCTGATTGCGGAATTTAGCGAAGGGCAAATCGCGGTGATTAACCGAATGGACAGCGACGGCAATATTAGCCTTCAGTTCAGCGGTGATGAAGGACTGGAAACTGTGTTAACGCGTGATGAATTACGCGCACGGATAAAAACATTACTGGTTCTGCGTCCACTCGAATCCACGCCCGATGCGCGCGTTGACGATTATATTAAGCCATATAAGAAAAACTGGTTCTGGCGACTGGCGTTAAAAGACTGGCATCGCTATATCGATATTATGGTTGTTGCGCTGGTTGCCAACGTGCTGGCGCTTTCCGGCATGATTTTCTCTATGCAGGTGTATGACCGTGTCGTGCCCTCACAGTCAGAAACCACGCTGTGGGTGCTGTTTGGCGGGGTGATGCTGGCAATCCTGTTCGAATTTATTATGCGCATGCTGCGGGTTTATATTTCTGATGTCGTTGGTAAACGCGCAGATCTCCGTATCTCTGAGCGTATCTTTGCCCATGCGCTGCGCATCAAAAACGGTGCGCGTTCGAAATCGACGGGCTCGTTTATCGCCCAGATTCGTGAACTAGAGTCGGTGCGTGAACTGATCACCTCAACGACCATCTCGGCTATTTCCGACCTGCCGTTTTTCCTGCTGTTTGTGTTTATTTTGTGGATGATTGGCGGGCCGCTGGTACTGGTCGTGCTGATGGCGGTTCCCCTGTTATTGATCCCCGGCCTGCTGGTACAACGCCCACTGGGACGGCTTTCCAACGAAGGGATGCGTGAATCGGCAATCCGCAACGCAACGCTCGTGGAAGCGGTGCAGGGCATTGAAGACATCAAACTGATGCGTGCCGAACAGCGTTTCCAGAATCAGTGGAACAACACCAATTTTGTGGCCGCTGAAGTGGGTATGCGTCAGCGCTGGCTGACCAGTCTGCTGCTGACGTGGACCCAGGAAGTGCAATCGATAGTCTACGCCGTGGTACTGCTGATTGGCTGCTACCTGGTGATTGATGGCGATCTGACGACCGGTGCGCTGGTCGGGACCTCGATCCTCGCCTCACGCACTATCGCGCCGTTGTCGCAGATCTCCGGTGTGCTTTCGCGTTGGCAATCGGCAAAAGTGGCGCTGAAAGGGCTGGATGAACTGATGCAGCGTCCGATTGATGAGCCGCTTCAGGGTAAGAAAGTGCACAAAGCGCACCTGCGCGGCCACTATCAACTGGAAAACGTCAGCTTTTACTACGACGAAGAAGAGAAAGTGAACGTGCTGACGGTGCCGGCGTTGAACATCAAAGCCGGTGAACGCGTGGCGCTGCTCGGGCGCAATGGCTCAGGTAAAAGTACGCTACTTCAGGTACTGGCGGGGATGCAGGAGCCGCAGCAGGGGGCCGTCTTACTGGATGACATCGCCCTGAATCATCTGGACCCGGCGGATTTGCGCCGCGATATGCAACTGCTGAGCCAGCAGGCACGCCTGTTCTTTGGCTCCATTCACGACAACATTACGTTGGGTAACCCTACGGCGACAGACGACGACATCCAGCAGGCACTGGCGATCGGTGGCGCGCTCGATTTTGTCCGTAAGCAGAAGATGGGGATGAACTACGTGATAAGCGAAGGGGGGGCCGGGTTGTCTGGCGGTCAGCGTCAGTCGCTGCTGTTGGCGCGTGCGCTGCTAACATCACCCACTATTTTACTGCTTGATGAACCGACCGCGTGGCTGGATGAGATTGGTGAAAAGCAGTTCATTCAGCACCTCAAAACTTGGTTAGGTAGCCAGCGTACGATGGTTGTCGCGACGCATCGCCTGCCGATCCTCGAACTGGTGGATCGCATTATCGTGCTGGATAACGGACGTATTGTGATGGACGGTCCGCGTGACGCCATCCTGAATAAACATGGTATGGCGCAGCCGGAGACGACACAAAGTAATGTGTCGAGAATCAATACCCCGCCGTCAAACAATCCTGGGAGGTCGTAATATGAGCGATTTTAACCGTTTTAACAGTCGCCTCAGTGAACCGAAGCTCCCGCGCTCTTCACTGGTCGCCTGGTTCCTGTTTGCTCTGTTGGCCGCGTTTGTCGGTTGGATGAGCTACTTTCATCTCGACGAGGTCACCACTGGCAGCGGTAAGGTGGTGCCGTCATCCCACGAGCAGGAGATTCAGTCGCTGGAAGGCGGCATTATCTACAAACTGCATGTTCGTGAAGGGGATATCGTTGAAAAAGGGCAGATTCTGGCGCAGCTTGACCGGACGAAAACAGAATCGGGCGTGAAAGAGAGTGAATCGAAACTGAATGCTGCGATGGCGACGTCGGCGCGTCTTACTGCGGAAGTGAACGGCACCGATCTGGTGTTTCCGGCAGAACTGAACAACGAGACGGCACTGATTAACCAGGAGCGCGCGTTGTATCATTCCCGCCGCGAAAGCCTTGAGAAAGGCGTTGAAGGGCTGCGACAGGGGATTGCACTTATTCAGAGAGAGCTGGCGCTGACCCAGCCGCTGATTAAAGAGGGGGCGGCCAGCCATGTCGAAGTACTGCGTCTGCGCCGTCAAATGAATGAGATGGAAAATAAGATTGCCGAGTTGCAGACGCAATATTACGTTCGCGCCCGGGAAGAGCTGGCGCGGGCTAATGCGGAGATTGAAACAGAGCGTTCGGTGATGCACGGACGTGAAGATTCGCTGACGCGTCTGACCTTTACCGCCCCTGTGCGCGGGATCGTGAAAGATATCGACGTGACCACCGTCGGTGGGGTGATCCCGCCAGGCGGAAAACTGATGAGTCTGGTGCCGTTAGACGATCAGATCCTGATTGAGACGAAGATCCTGCCGCGCGATGTTGCCTTTATCCATCCCGGGCAAGAAGCGATGGTGAAGATTACGGCGTACGATTATTCCATTTATGGCGGTATCAATGGCGTGGTGACGGTCATCTCACCGGACACCATCCAGGATGAAGTTAAACGCGATCTGTATTACTACCGCGTCTATATCCGTACCGACAGTAATCAGTTAATTAACAAGCAGAAAAAAGCCTTCCCGGTTTTTCCAGGCATGATTGCGACGGTGGACATCAAAACGGGGAATAAAACGATTCTTGAGTACCTGTTGAAACCGCTGAATAAGGCGAAAGAGGCATTAAGGGAACGATAACAGACAGTGCGCCGTGTCTCCGGCTGATGGGGGGAAGCAGCACAGACCGGCGCGGTACATGAAGTCAATGCCTGTAGTTTATTATGCATCTGGCAGGTAACGTAAAATTTAGTGTACAAAAGCCGTCGGTATTTGTGTGCTTCATCAGATTCTTACCAAAAACTGGCAAATCACACCTTTAAGAATTGATTAATATCAATTAATGCGCACTTAATTTGCGCCGTTAAAAAATGTCCTTATTTACGACCTGTTTACCTTTTTGGCGTTTGCGGTGGTGGTGGTAAGACGTCGGATGACAAAAGGGATATGCTGCCTTAGCGAAAATAATTGAAAGAGGTCGTCGTAACTCGCTCTAAAAAAGCCCGTTATTGTCCTCAATGTAAACATTTATCTCAGAAGTAACGTATTGGCGGATAGGAATTTTCAATAATTGCAGTGAATGTTTAGCCGGGAGAATGGGGGCTGAAAATCACTGAATTAATCCTGGCATGTCAATAAACCCTGACATCATTAGTCTGCTACGGGTCATCTTTCACTTGAAACGGCGTTCCATTTCAAGGCGTTTTCTTAACATTTTCATCACCCGACTGCTGAAATACTGTGCGTTGACTTGTTATTCAGCCAACTGCATATTCCTCCCCAGTTAAGATGAAATAGCCTTCAGGAGCTGACGATGCCTTCCCGCGATTATCCCGATATCCGTAAAGCCAGAGGAACCCGTTCTAAAGATATGGTGCTGTTAAGTGCCCGTGTTGAAACCACGCTTTGGGACTATGTCCGGACACTGGCTTTAGAAACGCGTAAAAGCAAACAGGATATTATTGCCGAAGCGCTTATGCTTCATCGCATCGCCCATGAAGGCGGTCGTGAATAAGTGCGGGCCGGTTTTACAGGATGATGCCTTTACCATTCTGGCGTTCTGTGGCGTGTATTACGGTCATCGCAGTTGGCCTGACTCTGGTCGTGACGACCGTTTCGTTCATGGCGTGGGAGCTCAGCGTGACGCTCTTTTCCTGGTCAATCGCCGCCGCCAGTAAAATCGTCGCGGCTTCACTGCTTAACGAATTACTGGCGTGGATTCACCAGGCTCCCCGCATTATGATCGTGAGCGCATGTCGTTGATACGACACGCCAGCAAACGCTTTTGTTTATAGCACTGCAGGGCGCTGATTGTTGCGGCGATAAATAACGCCAGTGCACCACACAGCGTGGCATCGGTAATGGCCTGCGTACCGCTGCCCAACAGCGTGGTTAACAGCGGTCCCAGGATCTGCCCGATGCCGTAGGTCAGCGTGACAAACCCCAGCAGATTGAGGTTTCCTGGCACAATAAGCTGGCGCGCGAGGGTCATAACCAGCGACGTGGTACCCATAAACGTCGCGCCAAATCCCACGCTGCTCAGTACCAGCAACAGCGGAGAGCCGCTGGCTAGTGTCAGGAGCACACAGGCGGCCTGAATCACCAGGTTTGCGGTCAGACATTGCAACACCCCCCAGCGTTTCGCGGCCCACAGCCAGGCGAAGCAGCCCGGCACAATCGAGACGCCAACCAGCGTCCACAGATGGACCGTCAGCAGTGGCGAACCCGCGTCTTTTGCCATCAACGGCAAATAGGTCGCGACGATGATGTAGCCGAATCCGGCCAGGCCGTAGAGCAGCGCCAGCAGCCACCAGCGCATCGACTGCGATACGTTTTTTGCCTGCGTTACGGCTGGCAGCGCGTGAGCGCGGGACGGAAGCAACAGCGCCAGCAGAATCGCCAGCACGGCGGAGAAGGCCGCCGCCCCGACCCACAGCGCGTGGGAGGAGAGCGCAAAGTGCAATCCGGCAATCACGTACTCGTTACCCAGCGCAATCCCCACGCCGACGCCAGAAAACAGTGAGGCAATGACAAAAGGATTGCGGGTATGTTGCAGTACCAGCGTAGAGCCAAAGATCAGCATCCCGGCGCTGGCGACGCCCGCCAGAAAGCGTACCAGCATTACCACCACTGGCCCGGAGAATAGCGCCATCGCGAGGATCAGTCCGCCGGTTGCCACCGCTGAACTCAGCAGCATGGGGCGTAAACGTCCCGGCTGATGAAAAAGTCCGAAGGAGAACAGCAGGCTGCCGACCAGGTATCCCGCATAGTTGACGCTGGCTACCCACGACAGTTCGGAAAACGTAAAGCGCCCCTCGGCCAGCAGCACCGGCAGCATCGGGGTATAGAGAAAACGGCCAATCCCCATGCCCAGCGCTAATACCATCATCCCGAAGAGGGCGGTGCTGAGTGAATACCGGTCTGCGATGTGCTGTGGCTGGCTCATGCCGTACCCATTGTTATTTGTCGTGTGCGAAATGCGAGAGTAACAAATTTATAACAAATGGGTAAGGCGATGGAGGAATTATTGTGCGGTGTTGGACGTGAAGCGGTAAAACAAATTAGGCTCAGCAACCATAAACAGCGATCCCTGGTTATCCATCGCGATCCCTTCTGCCTGCCGTATGGTGTGTTCTAACCCGTGGTGGCCTTCGGTCAGCGTCATGACGCCGATGACGTCGCCGTCGGTTTTGACCTCTTTGAGCACGCGTGATTCGTGAGACAGGATCAGCAGGCTATTCTGTCGCGCATTAAATTCCGCGCCTGAAATATCCTTCACATTAAGCTGCTGTTGCAGAGTATTGTCTTTAGCAATAGTCAAATTGTCATTATTGAGCAGCCCCGTCACTTTATAGATCCCAATCGGTCTCTTTTCTTTGAAAAACCAGAATGTCTTTTTCTCTCGTGACCAGGCGAGTCCCTCAAAGCCATCGTTGGTCGGGGTTTCATACAGATCAAGCTTCAACTTTTTTATGATGTTCACCTGTGACTGCGCATTGATAGTAATAACGTAAATGGAATAATCACTTTCATCGCTGATGACAAAGGTGTCGTCGCCGATGAACTCAATGGTCTCCAGATCGCGAATAAAATCGAGTGGGATGGTACGCAGTAATTGACCCTGTTTGGTCAATTCAATAATCGCGGCAGGTTTATTGATCGTGCTGAACAGCGTGTCACTTTTATCAGACCAGGTGAGTGAGGAGACATTCTTTTTCACTCCGGCGATTCGTTCCCCATCTATCGTCACGCGATAATCCGCAAGGGAATTATTGTCGCCGTCGGGCGCGGCCCCACCCGATACGACATCACTCACTCCCACAATGAGTAAAGCAAGAAGTAGCATGACTCGCAGAGGGGGATTCAGACATCGGGCGGACAATCTCATTATTCTTCCTTAAATAAAATCAAAGAGAGCAAGATGAGAAGTATAACGATTTATCTTAATGAATCCTTAACTTCGCGATAATTGCAGAGTGAAATTTATCGCGGTTTAGCGGGTCAACGCGCTGGCGCATCGAAGGTTGCCACACATTGCCAGTCGCCCGACTCAAGGCGGTAGATCGATTCGGTGTGACCGGGGATCACCCACCGCTCTTCTTCTCCGGGCTGGCAATGCAGGTAGACACACAGCCCGCAGCCCCCGCGCAACTGGCGGGGAATATCAGCAACCCGAAAGGTCATGCCTGCGGCCTGCAACGCTTTGCGGGTCTGAATCACGCCCACCGTCGAATGAAACAAAAACAGGTATTCCGTCATTCGCGCTTTCTCTGCCGTTGACCAATCAGCGCCGCGCCAATGGCACCGGCAAACTGCGCGTCAGGGTGGGTGTGTACCGGGATGCCGACATGGCCTTCCAGCATATGGGCAAAGGCCGCGCAGTGGCTGACGCCGCCGGTAAACAGCAGCGGACCTTGTGAGGAGAGTCGACCAATGAAGTTGGCGCTGCGCCGCGCCATTGCGTTGATCACGCCCGCGAGGATCGCTTCCGGAGCGATACCCGCAGAGCGCAGGCTAATCACTTCGGATTCGGCAAAGACGGTGCACATGCTGCTGATGGCGTGCGGCGCAACGCCGGCGGTAATGGCGTCGAGTTGCTCCACGCTGGCGCCCAGGGTACGCGAAATGACCTCCAGAAAACGTCCGGTGCCCGCTGCACACTTGTCATTCATCAGAAAGTCGGTGAGGTTGCCGTCGTCATCCAGTTGGATAACCTTGCTGTCCTGTCCGCCAATATCAATGACCGTGCGGGTGGCGGGAGCCAGTAGCCGCGCCCCCAGTCCGTGACAGGAAATTTCGGTTACCTGCTTGTCGGCAAAATCAACCAACTGGCGACCATAGCCGGTTAAGGTCAGGTACGGTCGCGTTTCCAGACCTTGTGCGAGAACGTCCCAGGCCTCGCGGATGGCGTCGGCTGGTCGGAATGGCGTCGGGCACAGGAAACGGCGCTGAATCACGCCGCCTGCCAGTAAGATACCTTTGGTCGCCGTCGAGCCGGAATCAATCCCTATCGAATACGTCACGCCTGTTCCTTACAGCATTTCAATAAAGGCCGCGACGCGGGTGCTGAGTTGGCCGATATCCGAGGTGGAGTAGTCGGTTTCAATGGCGATATAAGGGAGGTTGTGCTGCTGACGAACATGACGCTTAATGGCCAGTGACTCAACGGCATAGGTATGACAGGCCTGCAAAATCACATCCACCACGCCGTCGGCCTGGTACTCTTCCACCATTTGACTGAGCAGCGTCAGACGCTGTTCGTTTGGAGAGATGCACGAACAGCCGATGGCGAGATATTTATCGGTGAGCGCGTCATAGACGTCGCCGGTTTCCGCAACGCACTGCTCGGTCGCCTTCGCGCCGGTGCAGTTTTCGTATCCCACCACCCAACCGCCGTTGTCTTCAATGGCGCGCACCACTTTTTCTGCCGCCCCGCCAATCGGGCAACCGGTGATCAGAATGCGCGGACGGGCGTCCAGTCGTTTGCCATCTTGCCACGCCTGGCGCACCCGCGCGGTCATGCTGTTCAGTTCGTCAATGAGGGCTTCTTTATCAAAGCGGAAGGTTGCACCGTACACCACTTTCAGGATATCGCTGCCGCTCAATGCGGGGGGATTAAGCTGCCCGAGACGATAGAAATTCGCCAGCGCGCGACGTTCACGGTTTTTGAGGACAATGGCTTCACGCAGCGCCGCTTCAGTTACCGGCGTCCCAAAGCGTGCTTCCACGGCCTGTTGCAGGCGCAGAATTTCTGCTTTCCACAGTGTGCGTGAGGCGGCATCCTGGCTGCTGTTTGGCAACTGCATGACGTGAACGGCTTTAAACTCAGCCATGTACTCGTACATTTTCTTTTTGCCGTCGCAGGTGGTTTCACCCACCACTAGGTCAGAAAAGTAGAAATAGGGGCATTTGTCGGTTTTGCCGAAGCCGTAGCTACTTTTGATCAACGGGCAGAGGTTGCGCGGCAGATCTTTTTCGGCCTCTTCGATGGTTTCATCGGACGTTGAGCACAGCGAGACCACCACCGCTCCCGCCGCCATCGGGATCTCCTGCGGCATGAAGGTGCAATAGGTCCCCACCAGCGGGATACCCTGCTCTTTGAGATCCATCACGGTGAGAAAGCCTTTCTGGCGGGCTTCAGAAAACTGGTCGAAAATGGCGGGTAGATCGGTGATAAGCGACATGGATTTTCCTTCCCCGTGACACGGGAGATGTTAAAAGTGTTCGCATTATAACCATGTCATTATTGTGGGTTTATTGATCTCCCGCCAGGTAAGGCACTATAAAATTTTCTTCAGATCCATCTCTTCCTGGATGCGCTCGCTCCAGGCAAGATGCGTGCGAATCGCCTCCTCAATGCCCGCGTTGTAGTACGCCGGACCCAATTTTTCGCTAATAAAATCAATAAAAAACTCGGCGTCGAACTGTTCCAGCTCCAGTTCGAAATGATCGCGGCAGTAGTCTCTGAGCGCCTCGCGCAGACCGTCGCGTTCCGCCGGGGACAGGGTAATGTCAGCCATTTTTTCTCCTTAAAAAGTGGGCAGTGCGGGCAGTAGTGAGGGGATTTGCGACAACAGATATAACACCAGCCCGATAGTCCCGCCCACCAGCGTGCCGTTGACGCGGATAAACTGCAAATCTTTACCGATGTTGAGTTCAATTTGCCGCGACATATCGCGGGCATCCCAGCTTTTCACCGTGTCGCTGATGTGGCGGGTCAGGAAGGCGGCAAACTCCGGTGCTACCCGATGGGCGGCCTGCTCCAGATGGCCGTTGAGCGAGGCGCGTAGCGCATCGTCGGCAACCAGCGTTTCGCCAAACCACTGTCCGGCATGGGCGATTCGCTGTTTCACCCGGGAATCCTCGGCGTTGATATCATTCTTTAACCACTGGCGTAAATCCGCCCACAGCTCGCCGAGATAGCGGTTAAAGGCATCATCTTCTTTCAGGTAATCCTTGATGCTTTCCGCCCGGTTCGCCATCTCCGGATCGTTTTTCAGTTTGTCGATGAGCATAAAGGTGGCGCGATCGAAGGCGTGGCGGATCTGATGCGCGCGATCGTGGCTGATGTCATCAAGCAGCGAGTTCACCGCCTCTGACACCAGTTCTGCACTGTGCTCGCCCAGCCACTCGGTGGGCAGAATTCGGGCCTTCAGCGGGTGCTCGGTCTCCAGCCAGTGGACGATTTGCCGGGCGATAAAGGTTCTGGAACTGTCGCGCTGGAGGAGCGCTATCAACTGGGCGATCAGCGTGTCGAGCAACTCCTGATGGCGATCGTTTTTGGTCATGCTTTCCAGCATCAGGGCGCTGGTGCCAGAGAGATCGACCTTATCAATTGCCTTATGCACCGCACGTTTTAGCAGGCGCTGGATACGGGCATCATCGGTCAGCTCCAGAAAACCACTCATGATCTGCAACAGATGCTGCCCGATCCGCTGGGCGTTTTCCGGCTGGCTGAACCAGTTGCCAATCAGTAGCGCGGGCTCATGGCGGCGGATTAGCGCGACCAGAGACTGGGTATCGAGGAATTTCTCCTGCACGAACTGACCCAGGTTCTCGCCGATCCGGTCCTTATTACGGGGAATAATCGCCGTGTGCCGAGAAATGAACGGGAGGGGGACGCGGCGAAACAGCGCCACCACCGCAAACCAGTCCGCCAGCGCACCGACCATCGCCGCCTCGGCAATGGCTTTGATCCCGCTGACCCAAAAGCCGGGCGGCAGGAAGAGGGTGACGACGAACGTGGTGGCAGCGATCAGCAGTAATGAGAGCGCCAACAGTTTGGCGCGTTTGAGTTCAGCGATTTTATTCATAGGGTTAAGGATAGAGCCAGACGGGGGGATCGTGCAAAAACAACCGGGGATCAGCCGGGGATCCAGTTGTCCCACGCCGGCAGCGTCCCTAGCTCTGCGACCAGAAAATCAATAAATGAACGCACCTTCGGGTTGCTGTATTTGCTGGGGAAATAGAGCGCATAAAGGGTGTGCGTTTCGCAGGTGATGGTGCCGTCGAGCATTAGCGGGGTGATCTCCTCTTTCTGAATATGATCGCCAATCAGATAGGTGGGCAGATAGGCTACGCCCTGATCTTCCAGCACCGATTTCAGCAGCACCAGGCTGCTGTTGGCCTGGATAGGCATATGCAGTTTCAACTGATGCAGGCGATCCTGCTCGTCGGCAACCTTCAGAACGGGGGTCAGGCCGGGGTAAACCAGACAGTCATGATTCACCAGATCGGTACGCCGTAGCGGCATTCCTTTTTTCGCGAGGTAACCGGGAGACGCGCAGTACGCCCAGCGGATAGGCACCAGTTTACGCATGGCATAGTTTTGCGGTGGCGCGGTGGAGATGCGCAGGGCGATATCGAAATCCGTGTCGTTCAGATTGACGAAGTTATCGTTGAGATCGATATACAGATTCACATCCGGGTACTGGGTGCGATATTTGTCCACCAGATTGACCAGTCGGGAATAGCCGAAGGCAATCGAACAGGTAATGCGTAATTCACCCTGCGGATTGTGATAATAACCGGAGGTGGTATTTAACGTTTCATCAAACTCTTTCAGTAATTTATTGGCCCGGTTAAATAAATATTGCCCGGCGTCGGTCAGGGTAATACTGCGGGTCGTGCGCTTAATTAATGTGGTCCCCAGCGTATCCTCCATTGCCGCCAGACTTTTACTGACCGCCGACGGCGACACGTTAAGTTGCACCGCGGCTTCAGATAATCCTCCGCAGTCCACAATCCGGACAAAAAATTCTAAATGCTTGAGAGAAATGGGTGTGCTCATTGTTTCCTTTTACTCACAAGTGATTTGCAAAAACGGTACGAATAGGCCGTTACATTGGGTTTTGAAACATGTAACTATTGAACCACAGGAAACGACCTACGCACAAAATGAAAAAATAACAACTTAAGTGAGTTGCGTCACAAATAGTAAGGAGGCAAAAACAGAACGTCGCCAAATTGTGAATTTACTCTCATTTAATTCCATTCTTATAAAAGGTACCGATTATGTGGACACGACTCGAACCCTACAAATCGTCAATTATTTTATTACTTGCTCTGGTTGCAGGTGGTTTATTAGGGATTTACGCCCCCGCGTTTGCCAGTAAACTCCAGCCGATAGGTCAGATTTTCCTGAACCTGTTATTTATGATTATCGTTCCGCTGGTGGGAATCAGCGTAATGTCCTCCATCGCCAGCATGACCGACCTGAAACGTTTAGGGCGAATTATGGCGATTATCTTTATCGTTTCCATCGCAATGGCGTTTATTCCTGCTGCCGGTATCGTGGCGTTAGCCCTGTGGTACAACCCGGCGCAGGGGGTCACCATCGATCTTTCGCAGTCCGTGCAGGCGGGCAGCGGCAAGATGGACTTTGTCAGCATGATCACCACCAACGACTTTATTGGTCTGTTTTCTAAGTCGAATATCCTCGCGCTGATCGTGATGGCGATCATTGCCGGGATCGCGATTGGTCAGTCAGAACAGGCGGGCAAACGCATTGCCTCGCTACTGGAAGATGCCAACACCGTCATTATGAAGATCGTATCGATCATCATGAAGGTCGCGCCGCTGGGGCTTGGCTGCTACTTTGCCGCCACGATGGCCAGTCAGGATTCCGGACTGCTGCTCACCTTTGCCCGGGCGATTGGCCTGTTCATGGTTGCCACGCTGGCTTACTACATTTTGGGTTCTATTCTTTACTCTTACATTGGCGGCGGCATACCGGCAGTGAAAGCCTTCTGGCGTCACGCTATTGAGCCTTCCGTGACGGCGCTGGGCACCTGTTCTTCGTTGGGAACGCTGCCGGTGACGCTGCGCGCGGGCAAAGCGATGGGGATTAACCCGGAAATTGTCGATGTCTCGATCCCGCTGCTGGTCAACCTGAATAAGGGCGGCGTGGCGATGATCGCGGCGCTGAAGATAGTCTTTATCTACTCGGTGCTGGGGATTCCGTTCACGACGGAAACCTTCTTCCTGACCATGCTGATCGCCGTGCTTTCCGCGATTATCGTCGGCGGCGTGCCGGGTGGGGCATTCCTTGGGGAGATCTTTATCGTCACTACGCTGGGGCTGCCGATGGAAACCATTCCTATGTTAGTGGTGCTGGGCACCATTACCGATGCGCCGGCGACGCTGATTAACGTGATTCATGATTTGAATGCGGCACAAATTGTAGAACGCTTCTCCGGGAAAAAATCGGTGAATGCAGAGATAGATGCGACGGCTACGGTAGCCGAGGTTTAACGCAGAATTAAGGATAAGAAAAGTTATGAAAGATTCAGTGAAACTCGAAACCCAGTTGATCATCGCCGGACGCGATAAACGCTATACCCAGGGTGCGGTAAACCCGGTTATCCAGCGCGCCTCTTCGCTGGTGTTTGATACCGTGAAGGACAAAAAATTCGCCACCGCCAATCGCGCAAACGGCGAGTTGTTTTACGGTCGCCGTGGCACTTATACCCACTTCGCGTTCCAGAAGGCGATGAGTGAACTGGAAGGCGGCGTCGGCTGCGCGCTTTACCCGTGCGGCGCGGCGGCGGTGACAAACGCGATCCTCGCGTTTGTACAGAGCGGCGATCATCTGCTGATGACCGGCGCGGCGTATGAACCGACACAGGATTTCTGCAATAAGATCCTGAGTAAATTCAACGTCGAAACAACGTACTACGATCCGATGATTGGCGCCGGGATTGTCGACCTGATCCGCCCGGAAACCAAAGTGGTGTTTCTTGAATCACCGAGCTCGATCACGATGGAAGTTCAGGATGTGCCGGGAATGGTGAAGGCGATCCGCGCGGTGAATCCGGAGATCGTCATTATGATCGACAACACCTGGGCGGCGGGCGTGCTGTTTAAGGCGCTGGACTACGGGGTGGATATCTCGATTCAGGCGGGGACTAAATACACGATCGGCCACTCGGATGGCATGCTGGGAACGGCGGTGTCCAATGCGCGCTGCTGGGATCAATTGCGCGAGAACTCGTATCTGATGGGGCAAACGCTGGATGCTGATACCGCGTATAACGGCAGTCGTGGCCTGCGCACGCTGTCGGTGCGCCTGAAGCAGCATCAGGAAAGCAGTATTCAGATTGCGCGCTGGTTGTCAGCACGAGCGGAAGTGGCGCGAGTAAATCATCCGGCGCTGCCGGAGTGTCCGGGGCACGAATACTTCACGCGTGATTTCAGCGGCAGTTCCGGTCTGTTCTCGTTTGTGCTGAAAAAACGACTGACGGATGAGCAGTTAGCGAACTTCCTTGATAACTTCTCTCTGTTCCATATGGCTTATTCGTGGGGCGGGTTTGAGTCGCTGATTCTGGCAAACCAGCCGGAGGAGTTGAACAGTATTCGCCCGGCCGGAGATGTCGATTTCAGCGGGACGCTGGTGAGGGTGCATATCGGTCTGGAAGATGTCGGCGATTTGATTGCCGACCTTGAAGCCGGCTTTGCCCGCATCGCGTAAAAAGTCACAGGCCCCGCATGGCGGGGCCTGATTTTACTTCTCTGTTGCCAGCTCCGTTGCCTGATACTGACGCACCCGCGCTAACAACCCTTTCAACGTGAATACCACCGCCACACCCGCAATCACCGCCAGCAGGTGAAACGGGATCCTGCCGCCGTTAAACCACAGTCCACGCCCGATTTCGACGGAAACGGCCATGACCGCCAGGATAACCATGTTCAGCGAGGCTGACACGGTGCCTTTCGGCAGATTGTTGGTAAACAGCGTGAAGCGAAACAGCGTCGGGAAGATAAGCCCGATACCAAACGCATACAGGCTGGTGCCCAGTACCGACCACAGCCACACGTGAGGCCAGAAAAGGTTCCCGGCAATCAGGACAAACAGGCCGCTGAGTTGAATCGGCACCGCACGCCAGATAAAGCGTGGGTCGGTCGGATCTTTCACAAAACGTGCAACGACCATGTTGGCGACGATCACCGCACCAAATACCGGGACCTGCACCCAGGCGAACTGTGAGGAACTCATGCCGCCCGCGTCGATCAGGATCACCGGGGAAACGGCGACCCAGCTCATCATCGGGATGTAGCTCAGCGAGATCGTGGCGACCCCAAAGAGGAACACGCGGTTGCGAAAGACATCACGGAAATCGCGTACGACACCGATCGCGCTAAATGGCACCGCACCGCGCTGGACCGTTTCCGGCATCGCCAGCAACAGGCCCATAAAGGCGATAAAACCCATCACCGCAATAATGGCAAACAGCACTTTCCAGTGGACGAAGTGCATCAGCGCCGCGCCGGAAAGCGGGCCGATGATCGGCGCCACCAGCACGATAGAGGTGATGATCGCCATCAGCTTGATGGCTTTTGTCTGCCCGAACGCTTCCTGCACCGTGACATAACCGACCGTCGCGATAAAGCAGATGCTGGTGCCCTGCACCACGCGTGCCGCCAGGAACTGTGTCATTGAGGTGGTGAACAGCGTGGCGGTACAGGCGAGAGCAAAAATGAGCGCCCCCGTGACCAGTACCGGACGACGACCGATCCTGTCGGAAAGCGGCCCCAGCAGCCATTGCAGCGCCATCCCCCCCGCGAGATAAAGACTGACCGCTGCCGGTGCCAGACTGACATCGGCATCAAACTCTCTCACGACGTTGATGATGCCTGGCTGAATCAGGTCCGTCGACAGATAGGCGGCAAAATCGTACAGAATCAGCGCCATCGGAAAGAACAGCGTCGTGGCGTGCCGCTTGAAAAACTCAATAATCCATTGCATACAAAACGAACTCCATGTGGAGAACCCCTTAATGGGAACAACGAAATTCAATACTGTCACAGGGACATCAGGCAGAAAATAGAGAACAGCAGACTGCGGATGTACTGAATTTCATGTAATCAAAAGCACTGCCCATGGGGAATCACAGACAGGGGAACACATTCTGATCTGTGTCAGAATGTGTATCGATTACAAATGGTTATCAGCACATCACACCTCGGGAAAAGTAAGTTGAACGGAAAATATACACCTTAAGTGTCATTATAATTTGATGTTAGTCAATAGATTGAGCTGAAAACATTCCGCGCGCCAATGGTCTACGGGAAGAGAAAACGCCAGACGATCCCGCAGCCGAAGGCGATCAACACGGCCCCGGCAATGCGTTCGATCCACACGATCCCATGACTGAGCCGTCGCTGGACAAACGGCAGGCCAATTCCCATCACAATCAACAGATCCCAGCCTAGCACGACGCTGGTCATCCAGACGCCGCTGACGGCCTGCTGCAACAGCGTCACTGACGGGCCAAGCAGGGCGGTCATCAGCGCCAGATAGAACAGGGCGTTTTTCGGATTGAGCAGCGATGAACCCAGCCCCAGCAGCACCTGTTTGCCCAGGCCTGGACACGTGGACTGGGCATCTGCGCCCGTCAGCGCTTGCGGACGACTGCGTAACAGCAGACTACCGATCCACAGTAAATAGAGTGCGCCCAGCAGCGCGATCAGCGTGAAGAGCAAAGGATGCTGACGGAGAATTCCCCAGCCGGCAATCGCCAGCAGGATATAGATCCCATTACCGGCGGCGATCCCCAGACACAGCCCGGCGCTGCCGCGCAGTCGGTAGCGAACGGCGTAGCCCACCAGTAAAAAGAAATCTGGTCCGGGGCTGAGCAGCGCCACAAAGTGCGCCAGCGCCAGTGCGGGAAATGCTGGGGGAAAGAGTACAGACAACGCTTCCATAGTGACCTCAGTGTGCAAACCTGAGGTCACGTTACGCCCGGTGAAACGCTAATTATTGTCTGATATTGATCGTGCCCGCGCATACTGGCGCGGCGTGGCGGCGGTATAGCTGACAAAGGTACGGTGGAAATGACTCTGGTCGGCAAAACCGCTCTGATAGCCGACGTCGGCGATGTCGTCTCCGGCGCGCAGTCGCGTCCTGGCAAAATCGATCCGCGCGATGTTCAGATAGCTGCCCGGCGTCAGACCGGTGTCCTGCTTAAAGGTGCGGATCAGCGTTTCTTTACGCATGCCGAACTCTTGCGCGACGTCATCAAGCGACGGTGGAGAAAGCAAATTGCGTTGCAGTCGCGCTTTCAGAGACTGACTGGTCGCACGCGAACGCTGCGGATTTCCTGACTGCAAGGGGAGCGCGCGCAACAGGAGGCGGGCGGCATCGACAAGCGGTGCGGTTTGCCGCTTCTCCATTAACGCAACAAGATCCAGAAAGTGCTGAAAGCGTTGTGGGTTGCGGACCACCGGATTCGGTGCGAAGAGTGGTGTGTGGGGCGTCAGTTCGGGCAACTGAGCAAGGCACCAGTCGGCGTCAAGGTAGAGCATATGGTAGCTGCGAAACTGTCCGTCGACAGGGTTACAGCTGTGAGGCACCAGTGGCGGGATCACAATCAGATCGCCCACCTGCAGGCGATATTCTTTGCCGTGGCTGACGCAGCAGGTTTCACCTTCCAGAATGGCCCCAATAGAGAGTTGCGGATGATGATGACGCTTATAGGCCTGATGACTGCGCCAGGTGCTGCGCAGTTCCAGCCACGTAAGCCGTTCATCGCGCCAGAACGATTGCGGAATATCTCGGGTATGGGTCACGGTCAGCGCCTCCGACAAAGTGATGATTTGTTATATCACAGGCCGGGCGGTGAAAACGTATTGTCGTGACGTTATGTGGAGGATGACGGGCGGCATGTCAGGACATACCGCCCGATGTATTAAGCCAACACGCCAATCGGCCAGGGAACAAACTCGTTTTCCCCTAATCCCAGCGCTTCGCTTTTACTCTGTTCTCCGGAAGCCACCGCGATAATCTTCTCAAAAATCGCTTCTCCCATCTGACGCAGAGTGGCGTCTCCGTCAATGACGACGCCGCAGTTGAGATCCATATCCTCTTCCATGCGCTGATACATCGGCGTGTTGCTGGCGAGCTTCACGGTGGGTGCCGGCATTGAGCCGAAGCAAGAGCCACGCCCGGTGGTAAATGCAATCATATTGGCGCCGCCTGCGACCTGGCCCGTGGCGGAAACCGGGTCATAACCGGGGGTATCCATAAATACCAGCCCTTTTTGCGTGACGGGATATGCATAGCGGTAGACTTCCATCAGCGGAGAGTTTCCGCCTTTTTTCGCCCCACCCAGCGATTTTTCCAGCACGTTTGCCAGTCCACCGGCATTGTTGCCCGGACTCACCCGACCATTAATCTGGCAATCGCGCCCTTTGTTGTACTCCAGCCACCAGTTGATGCAATCGACGAGCTTTTGCCCGACTTCCGGCGTCACTGCGCGTGCCGTGAGGGTGTGCTCAACGCCGAAGATTTCGGTAGTTTCGGAGAGGATCGCGGTTCCACCTTGTTCCACCAGCAGGTCCATCGCGACGCCCAATGCTGGGTTCGCCGAGAGACCGGAGAATCCGTCGGAACCCCCGCACTGAAGCCCTACAGTCAGGTGCTCTACGGAGACAGGTTGACGTTTTACCGTATTCGCATGGGGTAACATGGACTCGACAATGGCGATACCTTCGTCAATGGTTTTTCGCGTACCGCCCGTATCCTGAATTACCAGTTTGCGCAGCATCGGGTTTTCTTCGAGTCCCATCTGCTCAAAAAATCCGTGAATATTATTACGCTCGCAGCCTAACGCGACGACCAGCGCACCGGCGGTATTCGGGTTGTTGATGTACCCAGCCAGCGTACGGCGCAGCAGATCCATCGGTTCGCCGGTCATTTCCATACCGCAGCCGAGTTCGTGGACGTAGGGGATAACGTTGTCCACGTTCGGCCATGCCTGCAGACGCTCGGGTGTAAAGTGCGCAGCAATTTTTCGCGCCACCGTTGCGCCACAGTTTCCGACGACAAACACGCCGAGAATATTGCGGGTTCCTACCCGACCATCTTCACGGATATAGCCGTTGAAAGTGCGTCGCTGCTCCGGCGGCACGGTTTTCACAGGGTGATAATCGCGGCTGAAGGCGTAATCACGTTGGAAATCTTCAAATACAATATTGTGGCTATGCAACCAGGTGCCAGCTGGCAGATCTTCCGGGGCAAAACCAATGACCGTATTGTATTTGAGGATAGGTTCATCCTTTTTAATCAGTCTGGTGGCCACTTTATGGCCCAGCGGCACATCCTGTAGCGTGACAATCTTTTCATCGACGATAGCGGTACCGGCAGCGATGGCGATACGGGCGACGACGACATTGTCTTTATCGTCAAGGCGAATGACGGGTGATTTAGTCATAGCATTGCTTCCTGTAATCAATGATTCGGATGGTCGGTTCGCGCTTTATCCAGCCCTTCCCACAATCCCTGCATGTAGGTAATTCCCAGTGCGCGGTCGAAAAGGCCATAGCCAGGAACACCTGTTTCCCCCCAAATCATGCGCCCATGATCGGGGCGGATATAGCCGCTGTAACGTGCGTCGTGCAGGGCGGCCATAATGGCGGCCATATCCAGCGAGCCGCAGGCGCTGGGATGGGCAGATTCATAGAAATCGCCGTTTTCGCTGACCTGAACATTACGGAAGTGCACGAAATGCACCCGTTCACGTTGGGTAAATTCTGCGACCATTGCCGGGACATCGTTACGCAGATCGCTGCCTAAGGATCCGGTACACAGCGTTAAGCCGTTGGCGGGGTCATCAATGATCTCCAGCAGGCGGCGGTGATCGTCGACATTTTTCAGAATGCGCGGCAGACCAAACAGAGGGCGCGGCGGATCGTCTGCATGCAGCGCCAGCTTAAGCCCGAGCGCTTTCGCCACCGGGATCACTTTATGCAGGAAATACTCAAGGTTTCGCCACAACTGCTCTTCATCGCAATGTTGGTATTCGGCGAGTAATTGCTGCAACTGCTCGGGGGGATATTTCGCTCCCCAGCCGGGCAGATCGATACCTTGGCGGGGATCAACGGCATCAATGGTGGCCTGATCGTAGGATAAGGTATTGGAACCATCGGGCAGGGGATAAGCCATATTCGTGCGCGTCCAGTCAAAGACCGGCATAAAGTTATAGCAAATCACTTTGATGCCGTTTCTGGCCAGAACCTGCAGGTTCTTACAATATTCATCAATCAGGCGATCGCGGGTGGGTTTGCCCAGTTTTATATCTTCATGAATACGGAAGCTGTCCACGACCTCAAAATGCAGCTGTCTGGCCGCTGCGGCTTGCTTAATTTCCTGTATTTTTTCATCGGACCAACGCTGACCCAACGGTAATTTGTAGAGCGAAGAAACGATGCCATACATTCCAGGTATCTGTCGAATGTAGTCCAGTGAGATAGGGTCTTCTGGCCCATGCCAGCGAAATAAGATTTTCATGCGTTGTTCTCCTGTATGGCGGTAGTATTTTCACGGGGAGCTATTTTCAGACGTTCAATTTTGCCGACAATAAACCAGTAACTGCAGACGGCGATGATGCCGTGGGTGCCGACAAAAACCAGCGCATTGGCGAACGAATTGGTTTCTTGCAGGATGTAGCCAATGACAACCGGGGTAATGATGCCCGCAATGTTGCCCAGGGAATTGAACAGGCCGCCGGTGGTACCGATGATCTCTTTCGGTGCGGTATCTGCAACGACCGCCCAGCCCAGTGAACCGAAACCTTTGCCGAAGAATGCGGCGCTCATCAGGAACATGACCATCGCTTCTGAACCGACATAGTTACAAAGAATCATGCTGGCGCTCATGGTCAGACCGATGGTGATGGGCACTTTACGTGCCAGGCTCAGATTGTTGGTTTTACGCAACAGCCAGTCTGAGAAAAAACCGCTCAGTATGCCGCCCACCAGACCGCAAATCGCGGGCACCGAGGCCATAAATCCGGCCTGTAAGATCGACATGCCGCGCTCTTTCACCAGATAAATCGGAAACCAGGTCATAAAGAACCAGGTGATCGCGGAAATACAGTACTGACCAATGAAAATGCCGATCAGCATCCTGCTTTTAAACAGTTGCGCGATCTCCTGCAATCCGGCACGTTTACGTTCATCTTTCACGCTGGTAACGGTATCCAGTTCAACCAGCGCGCCACCTTCTTTCAGATATTCCATTTCTTCACTGTTGATCCCGGGATGCTTAGTGGGGACGTGGAAGAACTTTGACCAGCAGAAGGCAATCACGATGCCAATGACCCCCATCACGATAAACACGTGATCCCAGCCGAAGGCATGGCATAACCAGGCCATCAGCGGCGTGAAAATGGCGAGGGATGCGTATTGCGCGCTGTTAAAGATGGCACCGGCCACGCCGCGTTCCTGAGAAGGAAACCAGGCGGCGATGATACGTCCGGCAGAAGGACCCACCGGGGACTCGCATACACCCAGCAGGAAACGCAGGATTAGCAGGGCAGGGACAACAAACGTGATATAGCTGACCAGTCCCATCAGGACGGTCATAACCGACCACAGCAAAATACCCAGGAACATGGCGCGTTTTGAGCCAATCTTATCGGCCACCCAACCGGCTGGCGTCATACTGATGACGTACGCCCAACTGAACGCGGAAAAGAGATAGCCTATTTCCACGGCGGAAATACCCAACTCTTTTTGCATCTCTGGCCCCGCAACGGATAGCGTGGCGCGATCGCCAGTGGCCAGCGTTAACACCAGGGTTATCATAAACAGGATGTAATAGCGGGCATGCGTTTTATTATTTTTAGTGCTCATACTGCACTCTCCAGTTCTGACTTTCTGAGTCAGACGATGTTGTAGGGTAGTAAAGGCAAATTAGTTATTTTTGATTTGTAAGTAGTGTTTCGCGCCGTTTACCATATGCGGGGTGATAGCCGTCACCAGGTAGTTGGCGCCCCAGCTTATGGCTTCTGCCGCGCGTTCCGGTGTACCAACATAGGTTCCGGCGATGTTGCCACTGGCAGCGATTTTGCGGATACAGCGCTCAATGGTGTCCAGTACATCACGATGGTTCAAATCATGTCCGTAACCCATTGATACGGCTAAATCTCCCGGGCCGATGAAATAAACGTCAGCCAGTCCCGCAGCCAGAATGTCATCCAGGTTCTCTACCGCCTCCACGGTTTCAATATGTACAGACAGCACCCGCGCCGCGTTGGCTTCTGTCAGATAACGCGCTTTATCCGCACACATCCCGTAATTCGCCGAGCGTGGCAGGAAGGCGACTCCGCGATCGCCCTGTGGTGGAAACAGCGTTGGCCGACTGGCGAGGCGGGCATCTTCTGCGGTATTGACCAGTGGGACCTGTACCCCGTCAGCACCGAAATCCAGCGCTTTTCTTGTGTATTCGGCGCGGTTGTACGGAACCCGTACCAGACAGGGCACCTGCTGGCTGTGGGAGGCGCGTACCATATCTTCTACTGTCTCAGGATTCATATTGCCGTGCTCGTTATCGATAAGCACAAAATCAAATCCCATTGCGGCAGTAAATTCCGTCATCGCGGCAGAAGGAAAGGTGACAAAGCAACCGTGTAATGGCCCCTCGTGGAGCCGTTGTTTAAAATCCGGGAAACGCATCATTAGCTCCTTGCCTGTACTTCGATGCCGGAAAGCTGCTCAAAGACTTTGATAATGTTTGAATGGTCTTCGTTTCCTGTACCCTGTGCCATGCACGTTTTGTACAACTCACGCACCAGGCTGGCGATCGGCATCGGGGAGTCAATCCCCTGACTTAGTTCCATCGCCAGATTGAGATCTTTGTACTGTAAGCGGGTCATGAACCCGGGGGCGAAGTTGCGTTCCAGAATCAGGTTCCCACGGATATCCAGCGCGCCGCAGCGTGCGTAGCCTGCGGAGAGCACTTCCACAATTTTTGCCGGATTCACGCCCGCCTTGGCACCCATGACCAGCGCTTCACCCAGCGCGGCCATAGTGGCGGCGGCCAGCACCTGGTTGCAGGATTTCACTACCTGACCTGCACCGTGTTCGCCCACGTGGGTGACGCGACTGCCCAGTACATCCAGGATTGGTTTGCACTGTTCAAACACCTGCGTGTCGCCGCCCACCATGATGGAGAGCGCTCCTCCTTTCGCCCCTTTGTCGCCGCCGCTCACCGGGGCATCCAGCATATTCGCGCCCAGCGCTTTGATCTTCTCCGCAAAGTTGCGGGTGGCGAGGGACGAGATGGTACTCATGTCGATAATGACTTTACCTTCCCGTAGCGCAGGCGCGAGGCCATTTTCCCCGAACAGCACATCTTCAACCTGTGGCGTGTTGGGCACCATGGTGATGGTGACTTCTGCCGCTTCCGCCACGGCACGGGCAGAGGTCTGACCGATGGCGCCATCGCGGGCAATCTCTTCCACATCCTGCGGCACAATGCTGTAGGCATGGACGGTGTAGCCTGCTTTCAACAGGTTGCGCACCATTGGTTTGCCCATAATGCCCAGACCAATAAAGCCTAAAACTGGTTTCATGCGTATCACCCTTAATAAGTTTGGTATTCAATAATGCTGCGTAATTCCGCAACATCGATTTCATCGAAAGCGCAACAATCCCGATGACTCAGATATGCCGCTGTGCCTGCGGCATATCCGGTTAAAAAACACTGGGCGGTCACTCTTGCCGAAGCCAGTGCTTCATGTTCTGCACAGAGCGTCCTGCCCGCAGTGATAAGGTTAGGAACGTCCTCTGGCAGCAATGTGTCATAGGGAATGTCATACCAGTCGTTGTCGAGATAGAACATGAAGATGCCGTCCTGCCCGTGTGCTTCAATGCACCATGCGCTGCTGGCAACGGCTCTCTGACTTTTTTTCGCCTGAAAGACATCGTCATTAGACAGGCAACGTTGACCGTCGATTGTCCGGCTCTGGCGGATGCCGATTTGCGCCGCGACATCGTTGAGCTGGGCATTTTCGAACCCCGGAACCCATGCGCGCAGAAAACGCTCATATTCACGTACCTGCTTGCGTCCTTGCTGCTCGGCAAAGGTCAGATCTTCCGCGCAGGTCGCGTCAATCGGTCTGCCGTCGTCGCGTAAAATGCTGGTGACGTTACACATCACTTCACCGGGACGTGGGGAGGGCAGCAGATAAATATGCTTGCGCGGCAGGTGATACCCCTTGGCCTGCGCGGCTTCCACCCACGTTTCCAGTTGAGCCACCGGATGGCCGATGCCACGTGCGATATCGACATTACCCATGCGGAATACCATTGTGGGGTACTGCACCATCCCATTACGTCCGCAGGTATAAGGCACCCCGGCTTTTACGCACAGGTCGCCATCGCCGGTGGCATCGATAAAACGGCGCGCGGTAATCAACTGCCGGCCGTTTTTATTCTCAATAATCACTCCGCGTAGCTGATTGCCTTCCATCACCACGTCGGTGGCAAGGGTGTGAAACAACACCTTAGCGCCGCTGTCAGCCAGCAGATCGTCGGCAATCTCTTTCCAGGTATGTGGTTCATGAACCACCAGACAGGTCTCGCCAAACGGGAAGGGATCGCTGACGGCGCCGCGATGTTTCAGATGCTGGTAAAACTCACCGGCAAAACCGTGCACTAACTGCTCATGAGGACCTTTACCCGAGGTAAATAGCCCGCAAATTGCCCCTGACATGCCTGCGGTCGCCATACCACCGCAAAAACCATAGCGTTCGATCAGCAGTGTCTTTTCCCCGGCGCGCGCAGCAGCGGTGGCTGCAGCAACACCGGTTGGACCACCACCCACAACCAGAACTTCAACGTCGTATGCGACGGGGAGTTCATTGGCGGCTTCGTGCCAGATTTGCATGATGTATCTCCTCGCGATGTGGGTGAACGCTCACCCACATTCTGAAATGATTAATCGACGTTTTTCGCGTGGATGCGGCGTTTACCCAGCACCGCGCCCTGCGCAATCGGCTGTACCAGTTGCGCATATTGCGACAGGTAAGTGCCGCTGCCGCCGCCGAGAGGCAGTGGTTTGGGTTGCCACTGCGCCAGCCGGGTGTCGATCACCTCCTGCGGCACGTCCATATTGATACTGAGATCGACGAAGTTGATATGTACGGTCTCACCCTGTTCGATCACCGCCAGTGGCCCGCCAGCAGCGGCTTCTGGCATCAATTGACCGACGATAATGCCGCGGTTCAGACCGGAAAGTTCGCCATCGGTGATTACCGCGACATATTCTGCGATCCCTGCACCGTTCAGCGCCGCCACGAAACTACAGGCGAATACTGTGCCGGGGCCGCCCGCTGGCCCCATGTTGCGCAGGACAATGACATCGCCTTTCTGGATCTTGCCTTCACCCAATGCCTCAATGGCGTCGTCTTCGCCTTCGTAGATATTGGCTGGGCCGGTAAACTGTTCCAGTTCACCCGGTACGGCGGAAAGTTTGACGATGGCACCATCCGGGGCAAGATTTCCGCGCAGGATTGCCACGCCAGGGCGCTGGCTGACCGGGTTATCCAGGGTGCGGATCACCTCATGGTTTTTCACCACTGCGTCCTTAATGTTCTCGCCAACGGTTTTTTGCGTGACGGTAAGTGCGTCCAGATTGAGGAAATCGCGCAGTTGGTTCATCACTGCCGTCGTGCCGCCTGCCGCTTCCAGATCTTCTGTGCGGAATGGACCGTTAGGGCGAACAGAGGTCAGCAGCTTGATGTTTTTCCCGTATTTTTCATACAGGCGGATGACATCGATCGGCAGTTCGGCTTCGGTGGCGATTGCCGAGAGGTGACGAACGGTGTTCACTGAACCACCGACGGCCAGCACCGTCATGACCGCGTTCTGGATAGCCTTTTCTGTGAGGATCTCGCGCGGCAGAACCTGCTGTTGGGTCAGTTCAACAATGCGTTTCCCGGCTGTCTGCGCGTATTCTTTCACTTTGCGGCCGTTGGCCCAGATCGGCGAGTTGCCAGGCAGCGTCATGCCTAATGCTTCAGCCACGATATGCATAGAGTTGGCGGTACCCAAACCGGCGCAAACGCCCGGTGACTGGATCGCGACATCGGTCATATCGGTCAGATCTTTCTCGCTGATTGTTCCGGTTGCCAGGGCACCCACCTGCTCGTAAACGTCATCAATATCGAAGAACTGATCGTCGAATTTTTCGTTTGAGCACTTGCCGCCCACCTGGTAGCCGCAGGTCAGCAGCAGGGAAGGTACATTCAGTCGAGCGGCTGACATCAGGTGTGCCGGCGTGGTTTTATCGCAGGAGGAGAGACAGATCATGCCGTCCAGCACTGCGCCTTCCATCATGCATTCCACTTCGTTAACCATCAGGTCGCGGGTCGGCATCAGATACCGTGCTTTTTTCCCGGCGCTGGTCACAAAGTCACTGGGTGCAACTGTGCGCACTTCAAACGGTAATCCCCCAGCGTCACGGATCGCTTGTTCAACGATCCGGCAAAGTTCGTCCAGATGGATATAACAGCAGGAAAGCTTGTTGGAGGTATTGATGATCGCGATCTTCGGTTTATGCATGTCTTCTTCGCGGATCCCCATGCTGCGCCATTGCGCACGACGTACTGCCCAGCGGGTCGATCCCGGCTTAAAATTGCTTCTGTACATCATGAATTCCTTAATCGGGTTGTGGTTTTATGGTTTCGAATATCCTCCAATTGGGTTGGTTGTCCAACCAATTTTTAAATAAAGTGCAATATTGGTCACAAAACGAGGGTTTTTACGCCTTTTTGAACGTTGGGGAAGGAAATGGAGGGTACTGAACAACCAATAATGATATAGTGGTCCATCCAATTTTTTCGATACAGTGATTGAGTGCGATGTTGTACACAGAACGCGACCGATCGCCTGTGTGATACGTCGTTGGGAAGAGGTAACGGTATGCCGGATAAGAATAAATTCACGATGATCCCCATTAAGCGCACGGACGTTTTTCAGACGATCATCCAACACATCACTAATTTACTCGACAGCAAACAGATCAAACCCGGTGAGCGCTTGCCATCCGAGCGCGAGCTTGCCGAGATGCTCAATGTAAGCCGCACCTCGGTGCGTCAGGCGCTGAAGGTACTCGAATCGTCCGGACGTATTGAGACGCGCGTGGGCAGCGGAACCTTTCTGACGGAACCGCCGGCGGTGTCGCTCAGCGATACCCACAGTCTTTCAAGATTGATCGAAGGCGGGGTGACAAAAGAGTTCTTGCGTAATCTGATTGTGGCGCGGACGTCGATCGAGCGAGCCATCTTTGAAGACTATGCCTGGCGTGCCAATAAGTCGGGAATTAACCAACTGCGGGAGCTTATCGATCTCAACCGGGAAAAATTCTCGCGTCAGGATTGCGATGATGATGACAGCGCGCTGGATCTGAGTTTTGAGAAAAAGGTGGCCCAGTTGGGCGGCAACCCGATCCTTATCAACATGCAGGAGCAGTTGCACCATTTATGGGTGCTGGCATGGCGCCAGTATGGTTTCACGCCGGAGCAGACTGAAGTACTGCATGAAGAGCACTTAGCGATTATGGACGCGCTGGCGGCGAAGAACTCAGCGCGCGTTGCCGATCTGATCGTCCAGCATGTGGATAAAGAGATCGACTGATTGCGCACAAAGCCCGGTGATACCGGGCTAATCGAGTTAAATCGGTAAGGATTGACGGAAAAACAGGAGGCCTTCTTCCACTGATGACTGCGTGATTTTGTGCCCTGCCTGTGGATCGATGACGCAGGCTAGTGAATCACTGTTGATAGCCTCCCGGAGACGTTCGGTATACCTTACGTCGACAATCGTATCTTGCTCACCGTGCCAGAGAAAAAGTGGTCTCTGAGCCAGAATGGCTTCTTTTCCTGCGACGTCGTAAGGGGCCAATCCGCGCAGGCAATCTGCAATCATGTTGCCTGAAGGAGGATGAATTTCAAGGATGGCGTCGGTAAAATAACCGCTTGCCATATAGGCGGCTCCGGCCTGAATAGCCGGATAACGTGCCATCGCCCCCAGAACGGCAAAACCGCCCATTGAAGTACCTAGCAAGCCGAGTCGAGAAATATCGCCCAGATTATCCTGCTGACATGCTGCGATTAATACGGGAAGCTCATCCAATGTATGTTGCAGGATCTGCCAGAAAGAGGCGGCGCGAAGCGTTGCATCATCCTTCACCCCATGCAGCGCCGCCTGTGGGCAAACCACGCTGTAACCTGCCTTCGCGAGCATATAACCCAGATTGGCATCTAACTCGCGGGAGGCCATAAAGCGATGAAACAGTACAATGAGCGGTCTGCGACTGACACTACCATCTGCTGGACGAAACCAGAGCACCGGCGTGTTGGCAATCAGACGGTCAGAAATAACAATGTCCATCTTTTATCCTTTCGCAATCAGATGGCGTTCTAGTACGTCGATATCAGGGGTAAAGCCCAGACCCGGCGCATGTGGCAGATCCATCACAGGTTGGAAATGCATAAACGGATGCAGGGTTTGTTCAAACATCAACCATGGTACTTCCAGTGGAACGGGTTTTGGCAACACGCTGAGCAGATGGGCGCTGGCAAGGAGTCCGGGACCATAATAAAAACAGTGTGGCAGTAGGCTAACGTTCTCATGCTTGCGTGCGTGTTTGATAATGTTCAGCACGGCAGTGATACCGCCAATTTTGGCGACACTGGGCTGTAATACATCTACTGCATTAAGCGCCATACTCAACGCAAACTCTTCGCTGTTGTTAAAGTTTTCTCCTGCGGCAACGCGTGCGCCCGTCACCTGACGCAGGTAACGGAGTTGGCTTACGTTTTCTGGTGGGAATGTCGGTTCTTCAACAAAGTCGACACCTGCAGCATGTAGTTGGGGGAGAATCTCTTCGGCCTGCTGCGCGTTCCATGCGCAGTTGGTGTCTACCATCAGAGTGACCTCATCCGGCAGCGCCTGGGCAACCTCCACAATAGACTGCGGATCTCGTTCGTGCAGTTTAATATGCCGATAACCCTTTTCAATTAAGGGATTAATACAATCCATGAGTTTAGCGACATTTCCGTCGAAACTGGCGAGGCTGGGATACAACTCAACCTGGGAGCGCGTGCCGCCGAGCAATTTCCACAGCGGCAGATTCTCTGCTTTGCCACGCAGATCCCACAGGGCGATATCCAGTGCGGAAAGTGCATACATCATTGCGCCGCCACGACCATAGCTGTGAAAGGCATAGTGTGCTTTCTGCATCAACGCCTCTATGTCGTCGCATTTTTCGCCTGTATAGAATGGGGCGAGTAATCCGCTTAACAGCGCCATACTGGCGGGGTTACAGGCGTGACCAAATGCTTCTCCCCAACCGGTAAGTCCGCTATCGGTTTCGACCCTCACCAGCAACGCATCCAGGGTGGGGTTTAGCGATCGCGCGGCATTAAAGAGACCTTCTTTATCGGTGGTGCGCGTCATTGTTGGCGTATAAGGCAGACGGACCAGAAAGCTATCTATGTTCGTAATACGCATAAAGTGTCCTTAATGATGAGAGAGCGCGAACTGCACACCCAGTGACGCAGGATGCTGAGGCATGCTGACAAGAGGGCGGTCGATCGCCGCCGTTTCCAGACAGACAAAGTGTTGCCAGCCGTCATCCGGTATGTCGCTTGTCTGTGCAGCCCGTTGCTGCCAGGGATTCCACACCACCACGTTGCTGTTATTGACATGGGTGAGCGTCAGGGTTCTGTCCGGCGTGACGAGTACCGTCTGCGGTTCCGCATAGGAACAGATCGTGCCAAATTCGCCATTCAGGGAGAGCGGCGATGGCAGATTCTGTCGCGGTTTCCCGGCAACGGTGTCGTAGCCTTGCGTTCCCACTCCGTGAATACGCGTAGCACGAATATCTGACGTCGCGAGATAGCTGTGCAGGGCCGCGGTGGTGCTGTAATTACCGTGGGCGATTAGCCGTAATTCGCAGATCTCTGCCGTGAAATTCAGCGTCAATTCCAGTTGAAACGTGTGGTTCCACCACTGACGCGTTTGCGGTGTGTCGCAAAGGCGCAACGTCAGAGAAAGGGAAGTTCTGGCGCTGTTGAGCGCCATTAACTGCCACGGCAGAATGCGGGCAAAACCGTGAAACGGCTCACCGCCGAGATCGGTGAACCACGGCCAGCAAACCGGCACACCGCCACGAAGGGGGACTCCGGCTTTAAACGGCGTGTTATCACTTAACCACAGTACAGAATTTGTTTGCCGCAACGGTCTCCAGGCGAGCAGATGCGCCCCCTGTAAGGCTACGGCGGCGTCGCAGTAAGGTGTCTGAATCACCAGAATTTCCAGTTCATCCATTTTCCGCCGGGTAATGCCCGGGCTGAGCGTTTCCAGCACCGGTAGAGCGAATAGCTGTTGAATTACGTTCATCGTCAGACATCCGTCCGTGTAGTGACATTTTGCTGGCGTAACAGATCGTCGTTCATCGCATAGCGCGCCAGCGCGGGACGATCGAACGTGATGCCATGTCCTGGTTCTTCGCCCGGACGAATGGCGCCGTTTACGACCTGACAGGATTGATGAATTATTCCCATCTCGCTCAGACTCGCCCCCTTTAGCCCTTCGAAGAGCTGGATATTGGGCAAGCCGCAGCCCAGATGCGCCATCAGTTCCATACCGAAATGCGGGATCACGGGGATGTTGTGACTTTCAGCTAATTTCGCAATTTTTATAAACTCGGTAATTCCCCCCACCCGATAAACATCCGGCTGGATGTAGTCACATGCCTCCTGTTTAATCCAATGAGCGAACTGGTATTTGGTGTACAGGCTTTCACCAACGGCAACCGGAACCGGGCATTTCTGGCGCAGCAGGCGGTGACCGTTGATATCGTCGCTGAGCAGCGGCTCTTCCAGCCAGTACAGCCCGACCTGTTTCAGTGTCGCCATCCGACGAGCGGCATCCCCCGAGGACCACTTCTTGTTGGCATCTACGGCGATGTTTATCGACGGTCCCACAAAGTTGCGCACCGCCAACAGGCGAACCAGATCGTCCTCAACATCCTCGCTGCCGATTTTCATTTTGACCGTGCGATAGCCTGCGCTGAGGAAACCTTCCATCTGTGCAAGCAGGGCATCAAGTGAGAGATGCAGGTTCACGCCGCTGCCGTAACCCGGTAAAGCATCCCGATAGCCGCCGAGCAGTCGGTATAGCGGCTGATTCAACTGCTGGCCAATGAGATCCCACAGCGCGATATCCACGGCAGCGATTGCGTGGGTCGTCACGCCCGCCGAACCGATATCGTGGCTTTCCAGCCACATACGGCTCCACAAGCGCTCGACGTTCAGTGGATCTTCTCCCATCACTTTAGCGACAAGATAATGGTCAATCAGGTTTTTAAACGCGCTGCCGCCGTTGCCAGTACTGAACGTCCAGCCGGTACCGGTATGTCCGGTATCAGTTTTTAACCACACCACCACAAATTCCAGACTGGAGAACGCGTAGTTTGACGAACCCCAGTTCTCAGTGAGTGGGACGCGGTAAAGCCCGGATTCAAAATCGATAATTTTCACGTTGTTTTCCTCTTACGCTATGCGAGGGATTGATGTCCATCACGCTGGGCCGCTTTTTTCACAAACAGCGCCACCACGGTCGCTCCCAGTACGCCGAGGCAACCGGCGAGGATAAAAGCAGCGGCGTAAGAGCCTGAGCCGACAATAAAGCCGGTCACGGTAGGCGCGACGATGCCAGAGATATTGGCCAGACCGTGCATCAGTCCGCCCGCGCTCCCGACGTACTCCTTCGGCGCGGCGTCCTGAATCAATGTCCAGTAGGCTGGGGCAGCAATTTGCATGAAGCCAAAGGCGATAGTCATCAACGCGACAGCCCCCATCGCGGTTTGCGTCTGACTGATAAGCCCCACGCAGACGGAGCAGATGCCGAAACAGGTCACCAGTACCACTTTGCGGGAGAAGAGCTGTTTGCCGGTTTTACGGTAGATGAAGTCAATAATGAAGCCACCGGAAACGTAGCCGAGCGTCCCGGCAACCCACGGCAGCACGCCGACGAGACTCATGTCTTTCAGACTGATCCCTGTGGTATCGACGAGGAATGTCGGGAACCAGTTCATGAAGAAAAACAGCACGTAGTTGAAGCAAAACAGCGACAGCGCGGTGGCGAGAATAGACGGCTGGAGGATCGCACTCCACATTGAAGGGGCTGGGGCACCGGGCTCTACGTGTGGAATGAGCACGTCCTCATCGCCTTCAATCAGTTGGGCTTCATCAGCAGATACCCGTTTGTTATCCCGGGGCCTGTCGGTGGCAATCAACGCCCAGATAATGGCCCAGGTAATGCCGATAAAGGCAATGATGACAAAGGAAATACGCCAGTTGAACGTGAGGCACAGAAAACCGACTATTGGACCGGATATCGCCCCGCCCAACGGTCCGCCAGCCTGGTTAATGCCTACCGCCCGGGCACGCTCATTCAGCGGAAACCAGTTATTCACCACTTTGTTGGCCGTGGTAGAAATGGGACCTTCCCCGGCACCGAAAAAGGCGCGAGCAATAAACATGGTCCAGAAGTTAAAACAGCCTGCCGTCAGGCCGCAAATAATCGACCAGATGGACATTGACCAGGTAAACACCCGCTTGGGTCCAAATTTATCAGCCAGTACGCCGCCGATAAAATTAAATAAGGCATAACCAATTGAGAAACTACCGAAAATAATACCTTTTTCTTCAGGCGTCAGATGAAAGTCTTGAGTAATAAAAGGCATAGCGTAGGCTAATGCCGAACGGTCGAGATAATTGATGATCATCGCCAGCGTCAGCATGACCAGAATGACACGACGGAATTGCGTATTCATAGGGGTACCCTTCACTAATATGAGGTTAGCGGTAGAAATAATGCACAATTTTTCGTAATGATTATTTTGTAATTATTTTATCCTGTCATTCCCTGACAGGATCCAGATAGCGTATTTTTCGGGTGACATAAAAACCACCATCGAGCGTTAACATTGCCCCGTTAAAACTGTGAATTTTCGGGTCGGTTAACAGCATACTGGTTTTGGCAATTTCTTCTCCGTCCACATATTCCAATAGTGGAATGCCATCGTCTTTATGTAGTTGCTTTAATTGCTCGACAAACGCTTTTTGTTGCGGATCTTCTTCACTAAAACCACGGAATATCGTATTGATTTTAATGCCATAGGGTACCAGTTCCTGAATGCCGGAACGGCAGATATTCATTAGAGCCAACTGACTGGCGGCACCATAAGAGTAGTACTCGGTGGGCACCAGTGCCGCAATATGTGCCAGCGTGACAACGCGTCCTTGTACGCCTTGTTGCACCATTTTTTTGCAGGCATTTTGTACCCACCATAATCCTCTTTCCAGATCGTCATTCATCGTTTCGGCAATGATATGATCGTCATCGTCCAACATTGAACCCTGGCGTGGTGGAGGGGAAATATATATAAAGGCATTCAGTTTTTTCTCACCGATAATAATCTCGTCAATAGCCATGGCCATTTTGTGATATTCAGTTTCTTGACTAAAATAAACGCTCCATCCCTGTTGGGAATAGTATTTTTTCAGCGAGGATAACAGGTTGGGCTCAGCCTGACCGCCGGTAATCAGAATGGTGTTTTTGTTTTCCATTTCTATTCTCCCGATTAAATGCAGCGGATATGCTGACCGCCATCAATTTTAATAAAATCACCCGTTACGACGGCACCGTAGTTCCCTGCCAGATAGACTGCGGCGGCGCCCAACTCTTCAATGGTTGCGGGCTGGCCAATAGGAATTGTTGCCAGCAACTTCTTCCGTCCTTCATCGGTTGCCAGTTCGGGCTTCGGATCGTTGATATTCGTATCAACAAACCCGGGCCAGAGTTGGTTTACTGTAATGCCATAGCGTGCCAGTTCGAAGGCCATTGACTGACTCATCTGATCAATTGCAGCTTTGGTCGCAGCATAGACGCCCATCAACGCCATTGGGCGGCGAGCATGTCCAGAAGCAACATTGATGATGCGACCACGAATACCTTTTTTTACCATCATGTGTGCAGCGTGGCGGGCACAATCATAGGTACCTTTGATGTTGATGTTTACCGCATGGTCAAAGGCGGGCTTACTGATCTCAAGGAAGGGTTCCCATACGCAAACACCGGCGTTGTTCACCAAAATATCCAGACGACCGAAGTGGGCGTCGACGTCCTTAAACATCTGGCGGACCTGCTCTGGATGAGAAATATCGGCCTGAACCAGCAGCGCGCGCCTGCCAAGTCCGCGAATGATGTTGGCAACCTGTTCGGCTTCTTGTGGGTTGATAACGTAGTTGATGACAATATCTGCACCCGCCTCAGCAAGGGCGCAGGCGATGCCTTTACCTATCCCTTTCATATTTCCCGCACCGGTCACCAGTGCGACCTGGTTATGTAGACTCACGACCTTCTCCTTTTAAGTGTGCAACACGCGATGGCAATGTATGGCGTCGTAGTAGCATCCTGTGTTGACGATATCTTAACCGTTTAATCAACAACTGATATATTAGTTGATTATTAGATTTGCACTTTGCAAAAAAAACATCCATCATCTGTTGGGTTAATTACGATGGAGATCACAAATTTTGTCGTAACTGTCTAATTAACAGAGAATTTCTAATTTTCATTTTTGTTGCGTTAGGGGGATAATGCCCGCAACTCAGCAGGGAGAATGCCCATGAATCCGCCCGTCAATAAAATGAACCAGGCCTATGAAGCCATTGAAAGCATGATTATTTTTCAGGATCTTGCGCCAGGTTCGATGGTGTCCGAAGCGCAACTCATGGAGCTGACAGGGTTTGGTCGTAGCCCGGTGAGGGAAGCGTTACAGCGCCTGGCAAATGACCGGTTGGTAGAGATTTACCCGTATAAAGGCGTCTTTATCCCGGCCATTTCTGTTGAGGTACAGCTCAAAGTGCTGGAATTGCGCCGCTGTGTAGGGGAGTTCGCCGTGCGTCTGGCAACCCGGCGTGGTACGCATCAGCAGAAGAAAGAAATGCTGCAACTGGCGGAGGCCTTTGAGGCGATTAACGATATTTCGCATATGCGTCAGTTCGGCGCATTGCTCAAGCAAGCCTATGCGTTGATTGGCCTGGCAGCAGAGAATGAATACCTGCAGCCGTGTCTTTCGCCACTACAGGGGCTTTCCAGCCGCTTCTGGTTTGCTCAGCTTAGTGCCAGCAATCAGTATGAGCTGGTGAAAGCATCACAGCTGAACGCTGTGATGCTGCGTAATATCTGTCATGGCGATGAAGAACTGGCCGCCAACGCCTCGAAAAACGTCAACGATTACTTTACTGAGTTTACCTACAAGGTACTGGCGCGCTAACAGGACGGTATGGCAGGATGGGGCTGTCAGGAGTCGCTCAGCACCCCTGGCGTCGCGACTTCTTCCATCGCCACCTTTAACGCTTCACCCAGTTTCTGCATCACATCCCGATGCTTTTCGTTGGGCGGGAGCGCGCAGTTTATGCGCACGCAGTTGCGGTATTTTCCGGATGCGGAAAACAATGAACCCGGCGCGACCTGAATTTTCAGGCGACAGAGTTGTTTGGCGACACAAACCATGTCGACCTGCTCCGGGAGTTCAACCCACAGCATAAAACCGCCTTTTGGCCGCGTAACGCAGATCCCACAGGGAAAATATTCCCGCGCCCAGCAGGTATACATCTCCCTGTTACGCTGATAAATCTGGCGCATTCGCCGAACGTGGCGATGATAGTGCCCCTCCCGGACAAACGCCGTCGCGGCCAGCTGTGTGGCGGGAACGTTAGTGCCAATGACGGCGTATTTCATGTGCAGCAGTTTGTCATGATAACGACCCGGTGCGACCCAGCCAACGCGCAGGCCGGGGGCGACCGATTTGGTGAATGAACTGCAAAGGATAACCCGACCGTCGATATCCCAGGAATGAATGGTTCTGGGACGGGGATACTCTGTCGCCAGCTCGCCATACACATCATCTTCAAAGATCACAATGTCGTGGCGTTGGGCTAGCGCCAGTACGGCCCGTTTACGGGCATCCGGCATGATAAACCCCAGCGGATTGTTGCAATTCGGCACCAGAATTACCCCTTTGATCGGCCATTGTTCCAGCGCCAGCTCCAGCGCTTCAATACTGATGCCGGTATCCGGATCCGTCGGGATTTCAATCACTTTGATCCCTAAGCCGCGCAGCAATTGCATGGTGCCGTAATAAGCCGGGGATTCCACGGCCACAATGTCTCCTGGCTGGCAGACGGCCAGCAGTGCCAGCGACATGCCGCTTTGACTGCCGCTGGTGATCACCAGATCATCAGCGTTAACAACCGAACCGCCATCAAGCATCAGCCTCGCGATTTGTTGGCGTAGTGCGAGGCTGCCAGCCAGTTCATCGTAGCCCAGAATCGCACTTAGATTGTGTTGTGCTACGCGACTGAGTTCGCGCCAGAGCGGTTTCAGACTGGGTTGGCTGACATCCGGAATACCGCTGCTAAGCGGGATAACCGATTGGTCGTGATGGCCTTCCAGCATGTTCAGCACCTGCTCCCATTGGGTAATCTCAACCGGACGCTGTACCGGACGCGACATCGGCGGGACCGGTGGCTGCGCTTTCTGCGGTGCGACGAAGTAACCTGAGCGGGGCTGCGGCGTGATGAGTTGCAGCGATTCCAGTACCTGATACGCCTGCTGCACAGTGCTAATGCTGACCCCGTGCTCCTGACTCAGACTGCGCACCGACGGCAGTTTTTCTCCGTGACGATACAGCCCTTGTTCAATACGCTCGGCCAGCAGGTTGGCCAGATGTTGGTAACGCGTCATGCTGTATCCCTCGAAGATGCCATACAGATGCAAAAATCAGTACAGACAGGCGGAAAATGTGCGGTGCAGAGACTGTTTTAGCGGATCTGTATGTTAAATAAAAGCTGTTTTTGAATCTGTATTGTTCAGCCCTGAAACCGCCAGAATAAAGGCTCTGGTAGGCGAGGGGGTGGAGTATGGAATTTCATGAGAACAGAGCGAAGCAGCCGTTTATTGGTTTTGTCCTGATCTGGCGAGCGTTTAAAAAATGGCGCTTGCAGGTACAAACCCGACGGATCCTGCAACAGATGAGCGATGAACGGCTCAAAGACCTGGGATTACGCCGGGATCAGATTGACTAGCGCGATTTCGGGAGTCAGAGGCTGGATGTTGACCCTGTCCGGCCTTTTTTACATTCAGAAAATTTATCAATTTATGCTTCCTGACAGTATGTTTCTTGATACTTACCCTGATAAGTATTATTTTCCCTTTCGCTAAGAGAGGAAAGACACATGACTGAAGATGAGCTGTTTGCCCGCCGCCCGATGGGGATGCGTATGGCGATGGTAGTGCGTCAATGGCGTGCCATTATTGATGCGGCTATTACCGATACCGGCCTGACCCAGTCCAGTTGGACGGTACTGATGCAACTGCATCAGTTGGGCGATAACGTCTCGGTCAGCGAACTGGCGGAGGTGCAGGGCATTGAACTGCCGCCGCTGATGCGCACTCTCACGCAACTGGAAAATCAGGGCTATCTGGTGCGTTCCACATCGCCATATGACAAACGTATCCGCCTGCTTATGCTGACCGCGGAAGGCCGTGCCCGGCTGGAAGAGTTAAACCGGGTGATTGAGGCCTATCAATATCGCGTCACGCGTTCCATACCTGAAGCGGATCTCGCTTCCTTCAGCGCCACCCTAAATTTAATCGCCTGCAATTTGCGGACAATCCGCGAAGAAGATAATCAACACTAAAAAACTATGATGACCCCAGAACAGAAATTTGCCCGTTGGGTAAGGGTGAGTATTGCCGCTTTCCTTGCCATATTCGCCTGGTTTATCGTTGCCGATATCTGGATCCCGTTGACGCCGGACTCCACGGTGATGCGCACCGTTACACCGGTTTCGTCGCGCGTTTCCGGATACGTCTCGCACGTCTATGTGCGCAATAATAGCCAGGTGAAAAAAGGCGATCTGCTTTATGAGCTGGATCCCACACCATTTATCAATAAAGTCGAGGCCGCGCAAATCGCCTTTGCGCAGGCCAGACTGAGCAATCAGCAACTGGATGCGCAGATTGCCTCTGCCCGCGCCAGTCTGCGTACTGCCGAATATACTGCGCGTAATGACAAGCTGACGTTCGATCGCTATCAGCGGCTAAGCACGATGCAGAACGTGTCGCAGGCGGATCTCGACAAGGTGCGGACGACCTGGCAAACCAGCGAACAGTCGGTAACCGCCCTGCATGCCAACATCCAGAATCTGCTGATCCAGCGTGGCGAGCGTGAAGATAGCCATAACGTGACGCTGCAAAAATATCGTAATGCGCTGGAAGAGGCGCAGTTGAATCTGGCATGGACAAAAGTGCACGCAGAGACGGACGGGACGGTGAGTAATCTCCAGCTTAACGCCGGGCTTTACGCCACCGCCGCCACGCCGCTGCTGGCGCTGGTCAGCAACCAGACGGATATCGTGGCCGATTTTCGCGAGAAAAGCCTGCGTCATACCCGCGTGAACACCGATGCCGCAGTGGTATTTGATGCCATGCCGGGCAAAGTGTTCCGTGCGCGCGTTACCAGCAGCGATGCCGGGATCCTCGCCGGACAGGAAGCGGTCAACGGTCAGTTGTCGCAGCCGGAGCAATCCACGCGCTGGGTGCGCGATGCGCAGCGGATGCGTATTCACGTGACGCTGAGTGAGCCACTGGATAAACCGTTGCCGACCGGTGCCCGCGCGACGGTGCAGTTGTACAACAGTGAAGGGCCGTTTGCCCGCACCTTTGCCGGCGCGCAAATTCATCTGGTTAGCTGGCTGCATTATGTCTATTAACACGCTGGCGCGCGTGTTTACGCCACATGACAATATCGTCTATACGGCGAACGACTTTCGCCAGACCCTGCGGATAGCCGTTGCCGGGACGATCGCGCTGAGTATTTCGACCTTTTACAACGTGCAGTACGGCGTTTTCTTCGTGGTTTATCCACTGATGCTGATGTCGTTGGTGCCGGTATTCAACCGCCACGTGGCGCGACAGTTTGTGTTCAGTGCGGCGGTGAACTGCGTCGAAATGGTGCTTATCGTCGGCTATCTCTCGCAGTGGCCGGTGATCATGACGCTGGTGGTGTTTGGTCTGTACGTCATGCGCTTTCGCTTTATGAGCAAGGGGCCGTTGTTTTTGCTGGGGTCAATGGGCGTGGTCTGCCAGAGCACGATGCTCAACTTTATGAGCTATTCCACCACGAACTGGCACACGCTGATGTTTTCCAACATGGAAGCCTGCGTGATGGCGGTGGCGCTGAGCGCGCTGCTGCACTATCTGATCCCTGACGTGGAACCACGCAAGCCGCCGCCGCGCATTGAGAAAGATGACGCCCGCGTTCGCCATGAATCGCTGCTTTCCGGGAGCGTGGCGACGATGATTTTTGTCATCTTTCAGGTCTGCGATCTGAGTGATTCGCTGTCGGCGCTGATGGCGGGGATTTTGATTCTGTTTCCCATGCATTATCGCGGCGCGGTCCTGAGTTCTATCTGGCGCGTCGTGGGCGTGGTGCTAGCCTGTCTCTACATTCTGGTGGTGCAGTTACTTATTTATGATTTCAGTAACCATATGTTGCTGATGATGCCGCTGATTGGCCTCGGACTAGCCTTCAGCGCCCGTCTGCACGTGATGGAAAAAGTGGGTGCAGGCGTTGGCTTCGCCAGCATCACCACCATCGGCATTATGTTCGGCCAGAACCTGCACCCGGACAGCGACTTAGTGTTCAGCGATCTGTATCGCATCACCTCAGTGACCGTGGCGCTGGTGGTGACGCTGACGATGGTTTTTCTGGTACACCGGATATTGAACTGCTTCGCCGCGACACGGTTTGTGGTGGTGGAGTGAGGTTCCTCATAGCGATCTCAGCTAATCCACACATGAACGCAGGCAGAAAAATACGTAAATTGTGATGCTTTTTCCAACAGCGTCGTTATACTCGTAAGATAATTGTCTATACTTTTTTGTATATACAATCAGGAAGCGTGATATGCCAACGGAGTTTGAATGGGATACAAACAAGGCAAAAAGCAACGTCGGTAAACACGGTGTCCGTTTTGAAGATGCGATTCTGGTATTCGACGATCCCCGACATCTGTCACGACAGGATCGCATAGAGAACGGGGAATATCGCTGGCAAACAATCGGTCTCGTTCATGGCATCGTGATTATTCTGGTTGCCCACAGCATTCGGTTTGAAAGCGGCATTGAAGTCATTCGCATCATCAGCGCCCGAAAGGCGGATCGTAAAGAGAGGAATCGTTATGAGCATGGTTAAACATAAACGCGGTACACAATCCGCGCTCAGTGCTCAGCATGAAGCTGAACTCAACGCGCTGGCGAAGCAATCCGATGATGAAATTGATTACAGCGATATTCCCTCCTCGGAAGAGGCGCAGTGGTCTGACGCGGTACGCGGTAAGTTTTTTCGCCCGCTAAAAACTCAGGCGTCCGTACGGATTGACGCCGATGTGATGGAATGGTTGAAGCGTCCGGGCAAAGGGTATCAGACCCGACTTAACGCGATTCTGCGGGAAGCGATGCTACGGGAGCAAAACAAGAAATAGTGAGTGTTTACTCGTGTGTAGATGCCGGATGGCGGCTACGCCTTATCCGGCCTACAAATCGGCGTAGGCCCGATAAGCGAAGCGCCATCGGGCACGGGAATCACGACTTCTTAAGCCCCGCAAACGCGGTTCTGATCTCTTCTTCCGGCAACTGAATGCCGATAAACACAAGCGTGCTGTGCGGCGGTTCATCGCCCCACGGGCGATCCCAGTCGGCGCTGTACAGGCGTTGCACGCCCTGGAACAGCAGACGGTTCGGTTCGCCTTCAATCCACAGCATCCCTTTGTAACGCAGCAGTTTTTCTGCGGACTCCAGCAGCAGGTTTTCCATCACGCGGGAGACGTCGCTGATATCCACCGGGTAATCCAGTTCCACCACAATAGAAGAGATATCGTTCTGCTTGTCGGCAATGAAGTGGAAGCGCGGTTTAGCGCTAACGACGTTCTCTTCCAGCATAAAGCCGTTGGTGTCGAACAGCAGGGAGAGATCGATATCGCCATGTGTCACGGTATAAACTGGCGCGCGGGCGTTGATACGCGCCAGACGTTCGCGCAGTTTCTCGCTTTCGCCTGCGACATCGGTTTTGGTCAGCAGGATGCGATCGGCGTAGCCAACCTGCGACTGGGCAATCGTGAACTGGTTCATCTGATCGTCGGCATGGACCGCATCGACCAGCGCAATAACGCCGTCCAACAGATAGCGCTGGCAAAGGATCTCGTGCGAGAAAAAGGTCTGAATAATCGGGCCGGGATCGGCCATGCCGGTGCATTCAATCACCAGACGATCGAAGCTGATATTACCCTTATCGAGGTTGTCGAGAAGGTCTAACAGCGCGTCCTCCAGTTCGTTCGAACGCGTACAGCAGATGCAGCCGTTGGTCAGGGTTTTGATCTGCGTGGCGCGATCGCCAATCAGCTGATCGTCAACGGACACTTCGCCGAATTCGTTTTCGATAACGGCAATCTTATAGCCGTGTTCTTCGTTGAGGATGTGGCGCAGCAGAGTGGTTTTACCCGCGCCAAGAAAACCGGTGAGTAGGGTGACTGCAATCGGGGTCATTCACTTCTCCTTCTAACAGCAGCGCATGCCGCCTTTACCGTCGCCGCCGTAGCGCGCCTGCTGGCGCTCGCGGAAGAATTCTTCATAGCTCATGTACGGCTTGTCCGGATGGTTGGTTTGCATATGCTCGACGTAGTTGTCGTAGTCTGGAATACCAATCAACATCTTTGCCGCCTGGCCGAGATATTTTTTTGCCTGACCTAAGTTACCAAACATTGTGCCGCCTCGTGAATGATTAAAGCCGGATGGCGGCTTTCGCCTTATCCGGCCTACGCTTACAGCATTCTGTAGGCCGGGTAAGCGAAACGTTACCCGGCATCAGCTTAGTGATGTGAAGAGGTTTTCACGCCGCCTTCAGGAATCGGAACGTACGGGGTTTCTTTATCGGTACGTTTGTCCACGTTGCGCACATTCATCCAGGTTTTGAAACCGTAGAAGATGATGCTGTACACCACCACCAGGAACAGAATACTCAGGCCTGCGTTAGTGTAGTTGTTCACAACGATGTGATTCATGTTGGCAATCTGCTGAGCGGTCAGTTCGCCGCCGTTGGCAATCTTCTCTTTGTACTGGTTAGCCATGTAGAAGAAGCCTTCCATCTGCGGGTTGGTGCTGAACAGTTTCAGACCCAGCGCCCAGGTGGTGCAGATCAGCAGCCACACAGCCGGGATAACGGTCACCCAGATGTATTTGGTGCGCTGCATTTTAATCAGTACCACGGTACCCAGAACCAGCGCCACGGCTGCCAGCATCTGGTTAGAGATACCGAACAGCGGCCACAGGCTCTTAACGCCGCCCAGCGGATCGACCACGCCCTGATACAGCAGGTAGCCCCACAGGCCCACACAACCCGCCGTACCAATGATACCGGCAACCAGAGAGTCGGTTTTCTTCAGGAACGGTACGAAGTTACCCAACAGGTCTTGCAGCATGAATCGACCGGAACGCGTACCCGCATCCAGTGCGGTCAGGATGAACAGCGCTTCAAACAGAATACCGAAGTGGTACCAGAAGCCCATGTCAGCCATCGGCAGTACTTTGTGGAATACGTGCGCGATACCAACCGCCAGCGTCGGTGCACCACCGGCACGGTTCAGAACGGACGGTTCGCCGATGTCTTTCGCGGTTTGCAGGATCTGCTCAGGCGAAATCACGAAGCCCCATGAGCTGACGGTTGCCGCCGCATGCGCGGTCACGTCTTTCAACTGCGCCATAATCAGCGGCGCGTTCTCACCCCCCATTTCATGCAGGTTCGGCATCGTAATGCCCAGGCCTGCCGGTGGGGTGTTCATCGCAAAGTAGAGACCCGGTTCGATAATGGAAGCTGCAACCAGCGCCATAATCGCCACGAAGGATTCCATCAGCATCGCACCGTAACCGATGAAGCGGGCGTCAGTTTCACAGGCCAGCAGTTTCGGGGTGGTACCGGAAGAGATCAGCGCGTGGAAGCCAGAGACAGCGCCACAGGCGATGGTAATGAACAGGAACGGGAACAGTGCCCCTTTCCACAGCGGACCGGTACCGTCAATGTACTGCGTCATGGCCGGCATTTTCAGCTCAGGGTTGAGGATCACAATACCCAGCGCCAGGCCGACGATAACGCCGATTTTCAGGAAGGTGGCCAGATAGTCGCGCGGGGCGAGGATCAGCCATACCGGCAGCAGTGCAGACACAAACGCATAGCCGATCAGTGCAAAGGTAATGGTGGTGTCTTTAAAGGTCAGCGCCGGACCCCAGTACGGGTCGTGAGCAATCACGCCACCGAAGTAAATAGATGCTACCAGCAGAACAATACCAATCACCGACACTTCACCTACACGCCCCGGACGCAGGAAGCGCATGTAGATCCCCATGAACAGCGCGATAGGCACGGTGGAGCAAACGGTGAAGACCCCCCACGGACTTTCGGCCAGCGCTTTTACGACGATCAGCGCCAGTACCGCAAGGATGATGATCATAATTAAGAAGCAGCCAAACAGCGCAATCGTCCCCGGCACGGAGCCCATCTCTTCTTTAATCATCTCGCCAAGCGACGCGCCGTTACGGCGAGAAGAGATAAACAGCACCATGAAGTCCTGAACCGCACCCGCCAGCACAACGCCCGCCAGCAGCCACAGGGTACCTGGCAGGTAGCCCATCTGCGCGGCCAGAACCGGACCGACCAGCGGACCTGCGCCAGCGATGGCGGCAAAGTGGTGTCCGAACAGGACATAGCGGTTGGTTGGAACGTAGTTCAGGCCATCGTTATTGATGACCGCAGGTGTCGAACGTGTAGGGTCGAGCTTCATCACCTTCTGGGCGATGTACAGACTGTAGTAGCGGTAAGCCACCAGATATACCGACACGGAAGCGACCACGATCCACAGGGCGCTGACGTGTTCACCCCGGCGTAAGGCGACAACCGAGAGGCAGAATGCCCCGATGATCCCGAGGATCACCCAGGGTATGTGCTTGAATATCTTTTTCGTATCCATAGTAAAACCTGGTTTTATAAGATTAATAATTGGCCGAAGCCGTTTGGTTTGGGTTGCGTTTGAAGAGGTAATTGGACTGCTATGCTGGTGACGATCTTGCCAGAGAGTCGCGCGCGTAAAGTACGGTAAATAAGTGAGCGGTCAAATGGTGAGTTAAGCGGTCAGAAGTGTCAGTAAGCGGTAAAGAGGATCGCTGAACGACGGATATTATGTGACTGAGATCACAAAGAAAAATCCACCAACGACTGGCGAATACCGACTACGCTTATTGCCGACAACATCATAAGGAGAACAACATGGAAACAGTAAACCTCACACTATCTGAGGCTTACACGCTGGCGCGTGAGGTGCTGAGCACCAACGGCTTTAGCGCGGAACATGCGGATGCCATCGCGCGTAACGTGACGGCAGGCGAGCGTGATGGCTGCGCGTCTCACGGGTTATGGCGATTGTTGGGGATCGTCGAGACTCTGCGTAAAGGAAAAGTCTCCGCTGATGCACGTCCGCAGATTTCCGATCGGGCGCCCGCGATCGTCAGAGCGGACGCTGGCGGCGCGTTTTCGCTGGTGGCTTATGAACAGGCGCTGCCGTTGCTCATCAGTAAAGCCAGCACGTGCGGCATTGCGGCGCTGGCAATCAACCGCTGCGTTCACTTTTCCGCGTTGTTTGCGGACATTGAACCGCTGACGGACGCCGGACTGGTGGGCTACGCCTGTACGCCAAGCCACTCCTGGGTCGCCCCGGCAGGCGGTACGCGCCCGCTGTTTGGCACGAACCCCATCGCCTTTGGCTGGCCGCGTAAAGGCAAACCGCCTTACATTTTTGATATGGCAACCAGCGCGGCGGCGCGCGGCGAGATCCAGTTGCATCAGCGAGCCGGAAAAGCGATCCCGGAAGGGTGGGGCATCGACAGTGAGGGGCAACCGTCAACCGATCCGCAGGCGGTATTAAACGGTGCCATGCTGACCTTTGGCGGTCACAAGGGCTCGGCGTTTGCGGCAATGGTTGAACTGCTGGCAGGGCCGCTCATCGGTGATATGACCAGCGCGGAATCGCTGGCCTGGGATGACGGGGCGGGCGGTCTGCCGTACGGCGGTGAGTTGATTCTGGCGTTTGACCCGTCCCGATTCCTCGGAGATGAGGCACACCTCCATCTGGAGCGGGCAGAAACCCTGTTTGCCGCGATGCAGGCGCAGGGGGCGCGACTGCCGGGAGAAAGGCGCTTCAGTTCGCGGGAGAAATCACTGCAGGAAGGCGTGACGATTACCCGTTCTCTGTTTGCGGACATTTCCGCGCTGAGATAAGGCAGAATGGGCGAGGCATCCTCGCCTGATTCCCGTTCGGGTAGAGGGTAATCGCATTTTTTGCCAGTTAATTGAACAAATTTCCTGTGATACCCCCTGCGATTACATAAAGTTTTCTCATTCCGGGCCGAAAACCAGAGTATCTGTCTAGCGGAAAGAGAAAACATGTTAAAACGTATCAAGATTGTGACCAGCCTACTGTTGGTTCTGGTTTTATTTGGCCTTTTACAACTCACTTCAGGCGGATTGTTCTTTAATGCATTGAAAAATGACAAAGAGAACTTCACCGTTCTGCAAACTATTCGTCAGCAGCAGTCCACGCTGAATGGCAGTTGGGTGGCGCTGTTGCAAACGCGTAACACCCTTAACCGTGCGGGTATCCGCTACATGATGGATCAGAGCAATATCGGTAGCGGTGCGACCGTTGCGGATCTGATGCAGATTGCCAGCGTCTCCCTGAAACAGGCGGAAAAAAACTGGGCGGACTACGAAGCGCTGCCGCGCGACCCGCGCCAAAGCGAAGCGGCATCGGCGGAGATCAAACGCAATTACGACATTTATCACAACGCGTTAGCTGAACTGATCCAATTGCTGGGTGCCGGGAAAATCAACGAGTTTTTCGATCAGCCCACTCAGGGGTATCAGGACGGTTTTGAGAAGCAGTATGTGAACTATCTGCAACAGAACGACCGCCTGTATGACCTGGCGGTAGAGGACAACAACCGCTCATACAGCCAGGCGATGTGGGTTCTGGTCAGCGTGTTGTTGGCGGTGCTGGTGGTCATTATTGCCGTCTGGTTTGGCATCAAGCTGTCGCTGATAGCACCGATGAATCGCCTGATCGCGAGCATTCGTCATATTGCCAGCGGCGATCTGGTGAAGCGTATTGATGTGGAAGGCACCAATGAAATGGGCCAACTGGCGGAAAGCCTGCGCCACATGCAGGGTGAGCTGGTGCGTACCGTGGGCGACGTGCGTAACGGCGCAAACGCCATTTACAGCGGTGCCAGCGAAATCGCGATGGGTAACAACGATCTCTCTTCCCGTACCGAGCAGCAGGCGGCGTCTCTGGAAGAGACAGCGGCGAGCATGGAAGAGCTGACGGCCACCGTTAAGCAGAACGCCGAAAACGCCCGCCAGGCCAGCCATCTGGCGCTGAGCGCGTCCGAAACGGCGCAGAAAGGCGGGAAAGTGGTCGATAACGTGGTGCAAACCATGCGTGATATCGCCTCCAGTTCACAGAAAATTGCTGACATCATCAGCGTGATCGACGGCATTGCCTTCCAGACCAACATTCTGGCGCTGAACGCGGCGGTAGAAGCGGCGCGTGCCGGTGAGCAGGGGCGTGGCTTTGCGGTGGTTGCTGGTGAAGTGCGTAACCTCGCGCAGCGCAGCGCGCAGGCAGCACGTGAGATCAAAAGCCTGATTGAAGACTCCGTCAGTCGTGTTGACGTCGGTTCTACGCTGGTAGAAAGCGCCGGTGAAACCATGGATGAGATCGTGAATGCCGTTACCCGCGTGACCGACATCATGGGCGAGATCGCGTCGGCTTCCGATGAGCAAAGTCGTGGGATTGACCAGGTGGGTCTGGCCGTAGCGGAAATGGATCGCGTCACCCAGCAGAACGCCTCGCTGGTGGAAGAGTCCGCCGCCGCTGCCGCCGCGCTGGAAGAGCAGGCCAGTCGTCTGACTCAGGCCGTTGCTGTGTTCCACATCCAGCAGGAACAGCGGCGTGCGCGTGACGTTGCCAGCGTTAAGCCCGCTTCCACGACGGTTCAACCGCGTAAAGCCGCTGTGGCGGAGACCGGGGATAACTGGGAAACGTTTTAATTAAGCATCAGGCGCATGGCACAACGTGATTCAAACGCGATACCATGCGCCGTCTCTTCCTCTCGCTTCTGGCGCAATGCTGTCGGCAACGCGTCATCTTCCAGTATTTCAAATCCCAGATGTTGATACAGCGGCGCGTTCCAGTCGACATGGCGAAAAGTGGTGAGCGTCAGAGAGGTAAAGCCCTGCTCGCGCGCCCACTGCGCGACTGTGTCTACTAACTGACGGCCAATGCCTTTACCCTGCCACGCCAGATGCATCGAAAATTCGGCAATATACAGGGACGATTCCATTGCTTCACCCAGCAGAAATCCAACGGGTTTGTCGTCAACCTGTGCCAGCCAACTCATCCCCTTACCGGCATATTCCCGATGCTGTTCCACGCTGACAATGCGATCGTCCGCGATCCATGCCAGTTCCGGCACGTCTAAAAAGCGCTGTCCTGCTGAGCGTTCAATGGCGGGCAGGGCGGCAGCATCTGCCAGTGTGGTTGGGCGAAAGGTAATGTGCATAACGATACCGGGATTAAGGTGACAGTGTGGGCAGTATAACGCTGTGCCCCGCCACAGGGAAAAGTCCCCGGCAGCGGGGACTTTACGGTGTTAACGGGTTAAACGAGTAATAACGAAATGGCCGGTATGTAGGTCACCAGCAACAGCATGAACAATAAAGTCCCCAGCAACGGCAGAGATTGACGGAAAAACTGTCCGACTGAAACCTGAGTAATATTGCAGACCAGCAACATGACGGTGCCAACCGGCGGCGTGAAGGCGCCGATAGAAAGGTTGAAGATCATGATGATACCGAAGTGTACCGGGTCGATACCAAAATGCGCCACGACAGGTTTAAGCAATGGAACCAGAATCAGCAGAATGGCATTCCCTTCAAGAAACATCCCCAGTGTCAGCAAAAGAATATTGATAATTAACAGGAACATGTATTTGTTTTCTGTCAGCGTCGTGACAAAGTTCGCCACCGCGACGCCGGCATGTTCCATTGAGAAGATCCAACCGAGTGCGGCACTTGCCATGATGACTAACATGACCGATGCCGTTGCCCGTGCCGTTTCTCCCAGCGCTTTTACGACATGGCCAAGGGTCATTTGACGATAAATGAAGAAACCGATGATCAACACAATGAGTACCGCAGCCGCGCCGGCTTCTGTTGGAGTGAAGATGTTGGCGCGAATCCCTCCTACGACGGCAAAAATCAAAAACAGCGCGGGCCAGGCCTGTCCAATAGAAAAGAGCGCTTCCTTACCGGTAGGCCAGGTGTCGCGTGAGGGCTTAGCGTTCGTTTTACGGGCAACCAGATAAACCGTAATCATTAACAGCACCGCACAGAGCAGACCCGGAATCAGACCGGCCATGAACATCTTTCCGATGGAGACGTCTGCCACCAGGCCATAAATAATCAGGGCAATCCCCGGCGGGATGATTGGGGTGACGAGAGACCCTCCGGCGGTGATTGCAGCAGCGAAGGCACGGTTGTAGCCTTTACGCTCCATCTCAGGAACCATCATGCGCGACAGCATCGCCGCGTCGGCCAGGTTTGAGGCGCTGACCCCTCCCATCATTGTACTGACCAGAATATTGGCGACACCGAGTCCGCCCCGCATTTTACCCACCAGAATATTCGCCACTTGCAGAATACGTTCTGCAATACCGGTATAACTCATCAGCGTACCCAACAGAATAAAGAAAGGTATCGCCAGCAATGATGGGCTCTGGGTTGGCGCAATTAACCGCTGAACAGCAATTTCAATCGGAACCGTGGAAAAAAAGAGGAAATAGGCAATAATGCCGATAAACATTGCCAGATACACACGAATATTCAGAAATAAGCACACGATCATTAGTGGAATAATCAATAACCAGCTCATTGTTTTTCCTCGCCGACATCTACCTGTTTAACGTCGTTAATTAACCAGTAGAGCGTATAAATTGCCGTTGCCAGAGTACCGACGGGAACAGCGATATCAATCCAGAACCAGGAAACTTTCAATATTTGCGTGACCTTATACTGCGCCATTTCCGCCAGTCGGTAACCCAGCCAGGCCATATAAACCAGCAACCCAATGGAAAGCAGGGCAACCAGCGTGGCAATAATGCGTTTGACTTTATGTGGAAACATATCGACGACAAAAGGAATAGTCAGATGCGCCCGATCGCGTTCAGCCACCACTCCGCCCAACATCACAACCCAAATCATCAGCAGTCCGGACATTTCCTCAGTCCATTGAATGGGCTGTCCTACAAAATAGCGCATGAATACAGCTGCAATGGTCATTATCACCAGGATAAACAGTGCCAGTGCTGCGCTCAGTTCTACAAGCTTGCCAAAGAAACGCATTAATCCTCCTTCAGAGAGTCGCCCTGGCCTTGAGAGGAAAAGGCGTTGGGCGCTCTGTGCCTGTATTTATTGCAGTTGCTGTTGAATGGTTTCATACAAGCCCGGTGTCCACTCCGGGAATTGCGAGTAAACTTCGCGTGCTTTCTGGCGGAATGCTTCGGTATCCGGATAAATAACTTCAACGCCTTCCGCTTCCATGCTCTTCAGCATTTCGGCGTCGCGTTCAATCGTTAATTTCTGGCTGTAAAGGCCTGCTTCATAACCCGTTGAATGAATCAATTCCAGTTGCTCAGGAGAGAGCGTACTGAAAAAGGCTTCGCCGCCAATCCATACCGAGGTGTTGGTCAGGTAATTTACCATCGACAGATATTTCGCCTGCTCAAACAGTTTTTGCCCTTGCAGAACCGAAATTGGGTTTTCGACGCCATCAATAACGCCCTGAGTCAGCGCAGGGTAAACCTCACCCAGCGGCATTGGGGTTGGTGTGGCACCCATTGCCTGAATGGCTTTAATTTGCATCACGTTATTCGGTACGCGGATCTTCATTCCCGCAAGATCTTCCACTTTGCGAATCGGTTTTTTAGAAATAATCTGACGGGTGCCATACAGATAATTGTTCATCACCACATGAATTCCTTTTTTCTTCAGGTCTTCATTTTTTTGACGAAACCAGTCGCTCTCATAAATTTTGAAGAGTTTCTGCGGGTCATCGGTCAGATAAGGTCCAAACAAAATACCTAAATCAGGTTCGTAATCGGCGAGGAAAGCCACATCGGTGAGCGTGATGACGTTCATTCCCATCATGGCTTGTTCAGTCACATCTTGTTTTGACCCTAGCTGTGAGCTGGGATAGAGAACCAGCGTTATTTCTCCATCACTCTTTTTATTCAGAATCTCAGCCCAGTAGCGCATCACCACATCTAATGGCTCGCCTGGATTATTCTCATATGCGACTTTAATAGAAAGCGGTTTAGCCTGAATGGTGAATGGCAGAAAAAAAGTACAAACAGTAATCAGCACGGCTATTATCTTGTTCATTTTCTACTTGCTCCCAGGGATCAACGAATAAAACCAACATTTGTACTGGCGGAAAAATTCATAGTGAATCCTGCCTAATCAGAAAGTAAGCAGAAAGTCATCATGGTGCTGTATGCGTTGTATGAAATCGTGCTCTTGCTAAAGGTTTGTTGTTTTTAATGTGTTTTTAATTCATTCATTTTCTTGTCGGATGGAGTGAATCATCGATTGTTTCGCCGTATTCAGGTGGTTTCGCAGCGCAAGAACCGCATCGAGATCGCTGCGGCAAATCAGCGCGCTGAGGATGGTCATGTGCTCATCAATGGCGATGATATTGCGTTGTTTAAGATCGCGTTCATCCCATTGGTAATGGAAATGGAAGATCACGGAGATGATTTCAAGCGACTGATTAAAAAATATATTGTCGGCGGCAGAGAGCAGCAGCGCGTGAAAATCACGGTCTAACAGGGAGAACATGCGGAAGTTGCTACCGACGCTGTCGCGCAGCAGACGGTGGCGTTCAAGCAACATTTTTGCCTGCAGCCAGCGCGGATCGTCATCCGGCAAATTGAGAAAGTGTTGTAGCGCATGGGTTTCCAGCATCTCGCGCAGCTCAAAAAGCTGTTCGGCATAGGATTGATCGAACTTTTTCATGCTCCACTGGCCGCGCTTTTCACTCTGGATGAGATTGTAACGCCCAAATTTTAAAAGGTATTCTCGCACCACTACCGGGCTGACGCCCGCCATCCGGGCCAGTTGAAGTTCAGAAAATGTCTCGCCAGCACGAAGCTGGCGCTGGTTAATCATCGTATAAAACGCCTGCTCAAAAATACGATTTTGCTCCGCCATGGAGGCAGTAGTACAGGCAAAACCATCATCATGTTCAGGGCTACGGGTAATGACATGGTCGTTGCCGACCAGGGTCAATACGCCGCACTCGCTGAGGTGATTGAGCATGTGCCGCACCGTGGTGCGACTGATGTTGTACATCTCGGCTAATGCGCTTTGCGACGGCAGCGGGGAAGGAAGATGACCGCGCGCCATATCATCGATCACCTGGTTAATGACATTGTGACGTAAATTTTGCGAACGGCTCATCGGGATCTCCTTTTGCCTGCATTAAAACCCGATTTAAAACATTTTAATGCGCAGGGTTTCACAAATTAGCTTTCTCGTTACGCGGCTATTTCTATTTTCATCAATATCTGAAGCAACAAAGAAACAGGAGCGCATAACGATGTCCACAATGAATATGTTGATTTGCCAGGAACCCAGGAAATTAATTCATGAGAAACGCGACATTCCGATTCCGGATAAACATGAAGCATTAATTAAAATTAAGTCTGTCGGTATATGTGGAACCGATATTCATGCCTGGGGAGGCAATCAACCTTTTTTCAGTTATCCACGCGTATTAGGCCATGAAATATGTGGGGATATTGTGACGCTCGGCAAGAAGGTAACGCAATTTAAGGTGGGTCAGCAGGTGGCGGTAATTCCCTACGTTGCGTGCCAGCAGTGTCCGGCGTGTCTGGGGGGACGGACGAACTGCTGTGAGAAGATCTCCGTGATCGGCGTGCATCAGGATGGGGGTTTTAGCGAGTATCTCAGCGTTCCGGTGACCAATCTGTTGCAGGCGGAGGGGATTGATCCTCACGCGGCAGCCTTGATCGAGCCTTACGCGATCAGCGCGCATGCGGTGCGTCGGGCAGCGATCGCACCGGGTGATCAGGTGCTGGTCGTTGGGGCCGGGCCGATTGGGATCGGGGCGGCAGCGATTGCGAGGGCTGATGGGGCACAGGTGGTGGTGGCCGATACCAGTATCGCTCGTCGCGAACACGTGACTTCCCGCCTCGGCCTGCCGGTGGTGGATCCCTCTGCGGACGATTTTGAGGCTCAGCTACGTTCGCAATTTGGCGGTTCGCTGGCGCAGAAGGTGCTCGATGCGACGGGTAACCAGCATGCCATGAACAATACCGTTAACCTGATCCGCCACGGCGGCACCATTGTTTTTGTCGGGCTGTTCAAAGGCGACTTGCAGTTCTCTGACCCGGAATTTCACAAGAAAGAGACCACTATGATGGGCAGTCGTAACGCCACGCCGGAGGATTTTGCGAAGGTGGGACGGCTGATGGCGGAAGGCAAACTGAACGCTGAAATGATGCTTACGCATCGCTATCCGTTTAGCCAACTAGCGGAGGTCTTCGAACGCGATGTGATTAATAACCGGACGCTAATCAAAGGGGTGATTACGTTCTGACGATTGCCATGCAGCGCCCGGGGTTGTGTTGGGCGCTGTTTTTTTTATCACCGGTGGTCAGCCCTGGGCGCTGACCACTTTGATTTCAACCATCCCGATCCCCAGCTTACGCGGCGAGTGGCCGAGGATGTTGCCTTCGTTGGTCGGGACCGGATCGGGCGGGACAATCACCAGCGTATCCGCATCCGTCGGGTTGTCGAAATGCAGCGTGGTGGTGGTGACATCGTGACTTAACACCAGCGTCTGCTCTTCCTGGCCTACACGCACCGGAATCGGGCGATTGGCATTGTCGCCAAAGGCTTTCGCAGTGATCACCAGGTCGAATTTTTTCGGCAGCGGCTGTTTGTACTCGATCTTCACTTCTTCCGCCAGCTGCGCGTTGGACCAGCGTCCCCAGGATTCCGGACGAGAAATCCCGCTGAACTGCTTCACCTCTTCCGGCGCGCCCGCCACGTTGAAGACAAAACTGTCGGCTTTATAGCGGATGTCGTTGTCGACGATTTTCAGGGTATCGACGTTGCCTTTATAACGCTCCATGTCGATCACCGTGTCTTTAAAGGCCGTTTTACCTTTCCACTGCGCTTTATCAACATGCTGAACGATTTGTTCTCCGCCAAGCTGGCCCTGCGAGACGCACCAGTCGGTTGAGAGCGCCAGCGCCGGTGACCATAACTGGCCCATTTTGTAGCAGCGATCGACCCAGACGAAGTTATCGCGAGGGGCAAAATCGGCAAGCTGGAAGCGCAGCGGGGCGGAGTATTCGCTTTCCGGGAGGGGTTCGACGCGCTTATCCGATATCCTCAACAGCAGCGGCAGACGGAAATGGCTGCCGGAGAAGGCGATCATATTTTTATCCCGGTCGACGGTGAAGTCTTTCATCTCTTTCGGGAAGTTCCACAGGCGAATAATGTCCGGCTTCATAGCGAGGACCTTTTCTTTACTGTTGAGGAACACTTCCGACATCGACTGACCCGACAGGCTGCTGCGTCCCAGGCCGATATAGTTATCGCCGCCGAGAATATCCAGTACCGTCGCGCCGTTATCCATGGTGTTACGTTTGACCGCCAGCGTCTCCTGCTGAGGCTTGTCGCCACGGATCACGAAGAACAGGTTGTTACGATCCTGTTTGTTCAGGTATTTCCATGCGCTGTTGTTCATCGCCAGATGGTCTGAAGAGACCACAATGACGGTATCTTTAAACCACGGTGAGGCTTTGATTTTATTGATAAACGCCGCGATGTTTTCCTGGCTACAGCTGACGGCGCTAAAAGACTGATTGGGTTTACCGTCGAAATCATAGCGTTTGCGCTGACAGGCGCGCGAGATAAAACCATCCGGATGATGGGTATCGACCGTCAGGGTAAACAACGAAAAACGCTGGCCGGAGCGAGAGAGTGCTTCGAACTTCTTCCACGCTTCATCCAGTACCGTATCGTCATAGAAACCCCAATCGTTACGGTAAGTTGGATCGGCGACGACGCTTTTTAGCTCTTCGGCGCCATACAGATAATCGAAGCCGTGGGACTTCAGGAACACGTCTTTCCCGGCAAAACGCAGGTTTGCGCCCTGCACAAAGTGGTTCTGGTAGCCGGAGTTTTTCAGGATATCCCCAAGACAGAGATTCTGCGGGAAGAAGCTGGAGACCGATGCTGACGCATTGCCTTCAAACGGTGCGAACAGGGGGATGCCACACTGGGAGGCGACCATCCCGGCGATGGTGTAGTCTGTTCCCGGTAACTGCTGGGTATGGCTAAAATCCATACCTTCGTTTTTCAACGCGCCGAGTTCCGGAGTGAGTTCCGGGAAGGCCTCATTGTCGAAATAGGTTCGCTCCAGGCTTTCACCGTAGATGTACACCAGATTCAGCTTCGGGTTGGGTATGCTTTTCGCCGGTTCTTTATAGTAGGCCGCGAAATCGGGATCGCCGTCGCGGGTCTGAGATTTGACCAGCTCGCTGATCTGACGAAATGCCGGGCTGGCATCGACGGAACCCAGCGCCAACAGTAGTGCCAGCAGGCTGTAACCAAAATGGTGAGGATGATGACGGCGACGACGCAGCACCCAGCCCAGCGTGCCAAACACAGCCACGAGCGCCAGCGCAATGCCAATGCCCGGCAAAATGTATTTGCCGACACCGGCCCCCGTCAGACTGTTCGTCAACGTGTAGAGTACTGCATCGTTAATGCCATCACCTGTGAAATAGTCGCTGGCAAATAGCGTGATATTCAGAACCACAAAAAGTCCCAGCACCGTCAGGGTGGCGATAAACCACCAGGTGTTGCGACCCGCTTTCCAGGCATAAATCAGTACAGAGGCAAGAAACAGCGCGATGGAGAGTAACTCAGACAACGGACGATCCTCACAAATAGCCTTGCGATAAGGCTCTAAACCAGGTGTTCGACTGGCAGTTCAGCGTTTACAGAAAGTACAATGTAATGGGGTTGTCACTTAGCTGCAATTCTAGTGACATTTAATTACGTTGTTATTCAGAATTGGTTTAGATCGGGACTTTTTTGATCGCCGTCACCTCCCGTTGTTCCTGAGGTGGGCAAAAGAGAAGGGCGAAAAGGGACGAGAAGCGCCGCGTCTGGCGAAAAACGGCCAAAACGCGGCGTCGGGAATCAGGAAATAAAGCTCATACCCTGTTTGAGCACCAGGTCGCAGGCTTTGGTTTTCACTTTTTCTGCGAGCGGCGTGCTGCCGATGTTGTTCAGGTTAAGCTGCTGACCATCTTTGGTATTGAGCAGACCCTGAATACCGTCCAGATAGTTGGTGTCCTGTTTTTGCTCGGTTGCGCCGAGACCCAGTTTATCCAGTACCTGATTTTTCACATTTTCCGCATCGGTAACGGAAGCCAGCTTCTGCTTCGCGCAGTACTGTAAAATCCCGGCTGCGTTATTCATATTGTTTGCACTCAGTGCCTGGTTGCCGCCATTCAGCAGGCTGGTCAGGGAAGAGAGCGACGTGCCGCTTTGCGATGAGGTGGTACTCTGCTTGCTCAGTTCGCTGGCGGCGCTGGAGAGCGAGTCTTGCCAGGAGGCGGCGAAAGTATTGGCTGCGAAGCAGGCGCTGGCCGCTATCGCGCAGCACAGCAAACGTTTTGTCGTTTTCATTATGATTACTCGTGTATAGACCTTCGTCGAAGTATAGCGCCGCTCAGTCTAAGAATGGTCTTAATACTCTTTGCCGGTTACCCGACTGCGGAAACTGTCCCAGTTGAAGATCACCCACAGGCTGTTGCCCAGTCGCATGCGATCCATCACGCGTTCACCCAGCAGCTTGGTCATTTCTTCCATATTACTGTTGGTGAGCATGCCGGTTGGGCGCTTTGAAGAGGAACGACGATCGACGATCTGGTTGATGATCACTTTTTCATAGCGTGATTCGGTTTGTACGCCGATCTCATCAATGACCAGTAGATCAACATTGCTGAGATCGTTCAGCAACTGTTCTTCGCTGGTCTGGCGATTGCTGAACGTCTCTTTCATCGCCGACATGATGTCTGCCACGGTGATAATCAGCACCGACTTTCCGCGCAGCAGCAGTTCGTTACAGATTGCCGCAGCGAGATGGTTTTTCCCCGTCCCCGGTTTGCCGGAGAAGATAAAACTGGCGATGTTGCCATCAAACTCTTCCACATACTGGCGCGCTTTGCTCAGCGCATTCATCTGACCTTCGCATTCAACATGATAGTTATCGAACGAGCAGTTCTGGTGCAACGGACGAATGCCGGAACGGTTAAAGGTGCGCTGCATTTTCATCGCCCGATTTTCGCGAGCCAGCGCGGCGGCGCGAATTTCACCTTGCTCCTTCTGCCATGCCAGTAGCTCTTCACCCGTTTTGAACGCGGGTTCGATATGGGCTGGCATCATTTTTTGCAGACGTTTCATCAGATCGCCAACGTTTTTCATGGTTAACCTCTAAAACCCGGTGGAATTTGATTATCTGGTTCGCTGACCGTGTTCACATCGCGCTTTGGCAGGCCACCATTGCTCGCGCGACCGATCTGGACGCTGCGTGCCAGTTTTTGCTGCCATTGCACGTGATGAAAAACTTTGCCTTCCGCTTGCCAGTAAGCCACGAATGAGGCCAGTTCTTCGGCGGTGACCGGTTCTCTTAACGCCACGCCCCACAGCGCGGCCTGACGCTGAAAGTCGTCATCCGGCTGCCAGTCGGGGTACATGGCGAATTTCCCCAGCGGTACGGCGACCGGTACAGGCTGCGGTTCTTCATAAAACTGTGCATCCAGCGTCACATCGCTCCCCGGTCGGGCGAGCTTTTCTTCGAGCGCCAGCAGTTGTGCCAGACGAGCGGGGGTCAGCGCGTAAAAGGCCGGGGCGTTATTGGCAAACACCGCCACCGCGCCGCCTTCTGACTTCGCCAGCACCGTCTGATGATCGTGTAATAAGGCGTCAATACCAATGACGTCTGGGGTCAAAATTCTGGATGACATAACGTTTCTCAAGACTGACTGCAACCGAGAAGGGACACTGCTTCTATAGTAACACATCGATGAGGAGCAGCGGCAGGGATGCGCCTGCCGCGGCGATTAAACGCGTGGGCGTTTCCGGTAGAGCCACAGGCCGGGCACGGAGAGTCCGATCGAAAGCGCGCCCACAATCGACGAGGCTTTCAGGAAATTGGTCAACAGCGTAATCATCAACGGTTCGCTGTAGCCGAAGTGGCTGATTTTCACCGCCGAGATCATCGCCGTATAGGCTGAGATTCCAGGGAACATCGGGATCACCGCCGCAACGGTAAACACTTTGGGATGCGCCAGATACCAGCGCGACCATTGAATGCCAATGCTACCGACGAGCAGCGAGGCGACAAACGTGGACCATTCAATATTAAATCCGGCGGTCATCATCACCATCCGCGAACCGTGACCGAGCGCGCCAAGCAGCGCACACCAGGGCAGCGCGCGGTGCGGGACGTTAAAGACCATCGCGAACCCCACGGCGGGGATCGCGGAAAGCAACATGTCCTGCATTAGCGCAAGAATGAAATCGATTATACCCATCCGCGAAGCCCCCAAAGTGTCAGCGCCATGACCACGCCCACGCAGGTCGCGAGCGTCAGCAGGCTGGCGATAGCCCAGCGCGCCAGACCGGTATTAATGTGTCCTTTAAACATATCCGCCACCGCATTGATCAGCGGAAAGCCGGGAACCAGCAGCAAGACGCTGGCGGCCATTGCCACCGAGGGCGTCTGGCTAAAGGTAGGAAGATGCAGCATCAGACCGGAAATGGTGGTCGCGACAAATGCGGTAACGCAAAAGTTGATCTGCGGATGTAAATGGCGATGTGCCAGGATCTGACGAATATACATCGCCACCATACTGGCAAAAAAGGTAATCACCGCGCCGTCCCAACCACCATCATTCAGCTTACAGAAGCAGGCACAGGAGAGGCCGACCATTAGCGCGACCAGCCAGCGCGGATAGCGCAAGGGTCTGACCTGACTGAAGCGCTTCTCTACGCCTTTGTAATCCAGCAGCTTGTGTTCGGCGAGAATGACGATGTGCTGAACCTCCGTGACCACATGCATATTAATGCCGCGATCCTGGTTTTTTCGCGTGGAGGTCAGGCATTGCCCGTCTTTAATGGTGGTCAGAACGATAGCATTGGAGGAGATAGCGCTTTCGACGCTGTCCATCCCCAATGCCAGCCCAAGTCGGGTAGAAAGTTCATCAACCAACGCGCTCTCCGCGCCGTGTTGCAGTAAAAAAAGCCCACACTGAATGCATAACCGTGTAACCGTTCGCTGTAATGACTGCTCTTCTTGCATGACTCGCCCTGGCTGAAAAGACGTGTTGCGTACTGTCGAATGACGAAAGACTCCTTTGTATCACGAAGCGCGCATTTTTTGGCTCCGGCTGAGATCAATCTTTTTGTTGAAAAAAGAACCTGCCATGCGGTGGCCAGAATTTGAACTGCTCCACAGTTTTGCTAAATCGGTGAAAAGTGCAATTTTTGCCCGCATTTGGACCTTCTTTTTCTGTGCCTGCTTATCAAAAATGCAATTTGAAACTTTTATTCAACATTGATTAAACAAATAATCAACCAAGCAGGTGGGGAATGTAATGAAAACTCAGGTCGCAATTATTGGGGCAGGACCTTCTGGGCTGCTGTTAGGTCAGTTGCTGCATAAGGCGGGGATCCGCACACTCATCATTGAACGTCAGACGCCAGAGTATGTGTTGGGGCGCATCCGGGCAGGGATCCTCGAGAGTGGAACCGTCTCGCTCTTGCGGGAGGCCGGCGTGGCGCAGCGTATGGACAGCGAAGGTCTGGTGCATCACGGCGTTGAGTTTATTTTTGACGGTAAACGCATTCCCGTCGCGCTGAGCGAATTAACCGGCGGCAAAAGCGTAATGGTCTACGGGCAGACGGAAGTCACACGGGACCTGATGCAGGCGCGTAGCGATTGTGGCGCGCCTACGATTTATGGCGTCCAGCAGGTTGAGATTCACGATGCCAAAAGTGACCGCCCCTCAGTCACGTTTGAGAAAGAGGGGGAGAAGTGCCGCATTGAGTGTGATTTCATTGCCGGGTGTGATGGATTCCACGGCATTTCGCGACAAAGTATTCCGCGAGATGTCATCCGCGAGTACGAAAGTATCTGGCCGTTTGGCTGGCTGGGGTTACTTGCCGATACGCCGCCGGTCAATCCGGAGTTGATTTATGCGCATCATGAGCGCGGATTTGTACTTTGTAGTCAGCGCTCACTAACCAGAAGTCGCTACTATTTGCAGGTCCCGCTCAGCGAGCAGGTGGAATCCTGGAGCGATGAGCGCTTCTGGGGCGAGCTGAAACGGCGTTTGCCTGAGGAACTGGCCACGAAGTTAGTGACTGGTCACTCACTTGAAAAGAGTATCGCGCCATTACGCAGCTACGTGGTGGAACCGATGCAGTACGGCAAGCTCTTTCTGGTCGGTGATGCGGCACATATCGTTCCGCCGACCGGTGCAAAGGGGCTGAATCTGGCCGCGTCTGACGTGAATTATTTATGGCGTATTTTGACGCAGTACTATCAGCACGGGCGTAGCGATCTGCTGGCGACCTATTCCCGGTTGGCCCTTAACCGGGTGTGGAAAGGAGAGCGATTCAGCTGGTTTATGACCCACCTGCTGCATGATTTTCAGGAAAAGAGCGATTTTGATCGCAAGATGCAGGAGGCGGATCGTCAGTACTATCTGGGTTCGAGGGCTGGGCTGACGACGATTGCGGAGAACTACGTCGGACTGCCTTATGAAACGGTGGGTAAATGATGAGGAAAAATGATGCAACTGGCTGACGTTATTCCTGTTTTTAAACTGTATGGTGAACAACAGGGATGGCCAACCCCCGATCTGCTGCACTGCGAGTCGATTCATCAGCGTAGCAGTTTGTATGAATGGCATATTCGGGTGCATCAGCATGCGGAGATCGTCCAGTTACTCTACTTGCATCGGGGTGAAGCAACGATTGAAATTGAGGGGCAGACGACGGTGAGGCGCGATGCCTGTATTCAGGTCGTTCCTGCGCTTTGTGTCCACGGTTTTCGCTTTTCCCCCGGAACCCAGGGCTATGTTCTCTCTCTGGCGTTGCCGCTGATTGGCCGCCTGGAATCCCAGTTTCCACAGCTGCTGCCTTTGCTGAATAGTCCGCAGTGCATATCGGTGGCTCAGTCCCGCAGTCACATCCGCACGTTTTTTTCCGCCTTGCAGAAGGAGTATCAGACGGATAACGAGGCGCGGGAAATGATGTTGTTTTCGTTGCTGAGTGCGTTGCTGGTCTGGCTTCGTCGGCAGAGTCGGCCCATTGCGCAATCGAATGACACTCTGGCGCGTCGGCGTAGCACACTCCGTCTTTTTGCCCGTCAGATTGAGAGCCACTATCGTGAGCATCTTCCCCTTACAGAATATGCGCATCGAATCGGCCTCTCTGCCAATTATCTGAATCAGTTATGTCGTGAATTTCATCATTGCAGTGCATTAAACGTTTTGCATCAGCGGTTGATGCTCGAAGCCAAGCGCAGCCTGCAATATACCAGCATGACCATAAGTCAGATCTCCGACTATCTGGGATTCAGTGATGTAACCTATTTTTCCCGTTTTTTTAAAAAACATTCAACGTTGTCTCCGAAGTCATATCGGGAATTAATTAAAAACAAATAGTTTGTCCAAATTTGGATAAATAAAAAAATCGTATATAAAATAGGAATGTTTAATGTCCCATTCAGGAATATAGTGTACATATTGACAATATCGACTTGTATTATACCCCGTGATAGTTGTATAACCACATCTTGCGAAATTAAAGAAAAACACCAAGGATAAACAATTCATATTGGCTATTATTCTGTTCTTTGTATTGTATCGTTGTATGTATTAATACTCATGCGATCCAGTTAATAGCAGATAAATTCATATGAATGTGGAGGATATATGTTGCCAGGATGCTGCAAAAACGGAATTGTCATCAGTAAAGTCCCTGTTATACAAGCGGGATTCCACGGCGTTATGCAACGGCATTTCCCGGAGTATGAGCTTACCGTTTGTGGTGTGGTAGAAGAACTCACGCCACTACAACTCCGGCGGGCGGAGTTGGCGATCGTGGATTTAACCGGTGAATGCCAACACCCGCGCACGGTCTGCGAACGATTCTACACACTCCTTTCTCAATATCGTGATATCCATTGGGTTTTCCTGGTGTCACGTGCGTATTACGCGCAGGCGGTTGAATTGCTGATACGCCCCTTCAGTACGCTGCTGTCTGACGTCGAACCAATTGAGAGTCTGGTAAGCACCATCCGTTCCGGGCATAACAGTCCTGACCGAATCAGCAAAATGTTGTTGTCGCCCCCTCCGTTAGAACATCTGGAATTCAGTTCCCACGCTATCCTCTTGACGCTTTCAGAGCGAAAAGTACTGCGCCTGTTGGGGAAGGGGTGGGGGATCAATCAAATTGCGGCGTTACTTAAGAAAAGCAATAAAACTATCAGCGCCCAGAAAAACAGCGCCATGCGCCGCTTATCAATACACAGTAATGCGGAAATGTATGCATGGATTAACAGTTCTCAGGGAGCCAGAGAGCTGAATTTACCTTCGGTATATGGAGAGTCAGCGGAATGGAAAATAGAAACCGTACGCGAAATGTCGCACTCATAGAAAAATGTGTTATGAGCGGAATTGGTATTCAGAATCTATTTAACGCAATCTCAGATAACCAATATAAACTGCATCTCTATTTGACGCTGGATGATTTTCAACAGGCGATGAGTACGACAGTTTTTTCTGCCGTTATTTTCTCTCTCTCCTCGGTCCGAAAAGCCAGGCGGGTAGAACTAATGAGCCTTACCGAACTGTCTGAAAACTATCCTGCTATGCGTCGTCTGGTTATTGCGGATGATGATGCTGAAGCGCGTTTAATCAGCGCACTGTCGCCCTCCCCGTTAGATGGTGTGCTGAGTAAAGCAAACTCGCTCCCTGCGCTGCAGGAGGCGTTATTTACCGCATTAAGCGGCACGCGGCGGATCAGTGAAAGTAATAACAATCTCTGGTATCTCAATCAGAGCCGCATGCTGAGTCCAACCGAGCGTGAGATTTTGCGCTTTATGTCTAACGGCTACTCAATGCCGCAAATTGCGATTGAACTGGCGCGGAATATTAAGACCATCCGGGCGCACAAGTTTAACGTGATGTCGAAACTGGGCGTCAATTCTGACGCCGGTTTACTGCATGCGGCAGATATTTTGCTTTAACCGCCGCGAAAGCTAAAAACGGATGATTACTGGCACACATCAACCCAGGTGGCTGAAGTCAGTTCAGCCATACGCTCTGGTGCAATACGCACTGCGCTATATGTGGCTCCTGCTGCCGGAAGGACTTCGGTGAACGATCGTAAAGAGACGTCACAATAAACGGGCAACGGAGTTTCCAGCCCGAAAGGGCAAACCCCGCCAACGGGATGCCCCGTCGCGTTGACGACTTCATCACTGTTCAGCATGCGCGCTTTGGCACCGAAGGTGCTTTTGAGCTTTTTATTGTCCAGTCTTGCGTCGCCTTTGGCGACAACCAGGATGATGGTGTCTTTCACCTTCAGCGAAAGGGTTTTTGCTATTTGTCCGGGCTGTACGTTATGTGCTTTGGCCGCCAGTTCAACCGTCGCGGTACTTTGTTTTAATTCAATGATTTCAATATCCGGGGCATGTTCGGCCAGAAATTGCCGTACCGATTGCAGACTCATTCGATTCTCCTGACACCATTTCTGCAGTCCCCGACGCTTCAGAAAACTGCGAGTGTAATTTGGCATAAGTCGTCCTGTACTGTAAATATTTTAATATAACAAACCAGCAACATGGGTGATTTTTCGATCCTCTTCACAATCACGGAAACCGGTTACCGTAACCGGTTGCAGTCTGTGAAAGAGCGATTAATACTGGAGTTGTCACTTCCTCTGTATCACATAAAAAGAGCCACTTATGAAATCTACCAACCATGCAGTCTTTAATGTGATTTTTCGGTTTGTTGAAAACTATGTCAGCCCGATTGCCGGGCGCATTTCTTCACAGCGTCATGTTATGTCTATCCGTGACGGCTTTATTTCCGCGATGCCATTTATGATTGTCGGATCGTTTCTGTTGGTATTTGCCTATCCTCCGTTTTCGCCGGATACCACCTGGGGATTTGCCCGGGCCTGGCTGGATATGGCGAAACAGTTTGAAGGGCAGATCCTGACCCCTTTTGATATGACCATGGGGATCATGTCGATCTATATTTGTGCCGCTATTGCCTATAACCTGGGCAAACATTACGCGAAATCACATCAGTTGGATCCGTTCATGTGCGCCATGCTCTCCACCATGGCGTTCTTACTGGTCGCTGCGCCTAAAACAAAAGGCACTCTGCCTGTGGACAGCCTCGGCGGAACGGGGATTTTTACGGCGATTCTGGTGGCAATTTATTGCGTAGAAATGATGCGTTTTCTGAAGGCACATAACATTGGCATTCGTTTACCCGATCAGGTTCCGCCGATGATCAAAAACTCATTCGATCTCCTGATTCCGGTGCTGGTGGTGGTGCTCACATTGTACCCGCTCAGCCTGCTGATTCAGGCACAGTTCGACATGCTCATCCCGCAGGCCATTATGTCTATTTTTAAACCGCTGGTATCGGCTGCCGATTCTCTGCCAGCGATTTTACTGGCGGTGCTGATTGGCCATTTGTTGTGGTTTGCCGGTATTCACGGCGCGGCGATCGTCTCCGGGATGCTGCAAATGTTTTGGCTGACCAACCTCGGTATGAACCAGACTGCGCTGGCGCAGGGCGCACCGTTACCGCATATTTTCATGGAGGCATTCTGGACATTCTTCATCGTGATCGGTGGGTCGGGTGCAACAATGGGGCTGGTGATTTGCTATTTGCGCAGTCGTTCCGTACATCTGCGTTCGATAGGCCGACTGAGTGTGGTTCCCAGTATCTTCAACATTAACGAGCCGGTGATTTTTGGTACGCCTATCGTCATGAATCCCGTGTTCTTTATTCCTTTCCTGCTGGCACCGATGGTGAATGCCGTGCTGGCCTGGGCGGCGATGAAACTGGATCTGATTGGTCGCGTGATTTCGGTGGTGCCATGGACCGCGCCGGCACCTGTCGGTGCGGCGTGGGCGCTAGGTTGGGATTATCGCGCAGCGATTCTGGTGGTTCTTCTGGCTATCGTTTCTGCCGTCATCTATTTCCCGTTCTTTAAAGTGTACGAGAAGCAGCTGCTGGAACAAGAGGCGGAAGAGGCACAGCGTTCAGACGCGGAAAACGAGCAGATTGCGTTGTAATCCTCAGGGGGCGAACGCTCCCTGATTACTTCAGCGTACAGTCACCGCACTGCTGAACGTCCGGCAGACGATAACGCTGACAGCATGTTCTGCGTACCAGAATCCCCTCGCGAGGGACGACCGTGCGCCAGAGTGGGTTGTCAGCACCACAGGACAACTGCTTTTCAAAGAAGCAGCCCTGGCGCAGCGTGTTCAACAACTCTTCACCCAGCAGCGGTTTCATCTCCGTGAGATACCAGTTAATCAGATAGCCGGTATTGCTCCAGATAAGTTTACCGTTGATTTCTCCGGTTGCCTCAAGCGCCTGGATGACCGGAGTCAACGCCTGCTTAACCAATGTTTCCATGCGCGCCTGCGGTGATTGCGTCGTCGCCAGACGATCCTGATGCACGTCAATCCAGAAGCACGCTGCACGCCCCGTCTCGTGAAACTCCACGTGGACGTGTTCGGGAGAGACATCAATTGCCGTCTCCTGCGTCAGCAGGGCAAGCATCAGTGGGGGCACCATCAGACCGATGTACCACTGTGCCCACAGCGAGATTAATGGTTTGTTTTCGCGCGGCTGCGCGGGGTGGTTGCGATAAATATGATTGGAGTAAATTGCCAGCAGAGACTGGAGTTCGCTTGGGCGACGCCATTGTGCCAGTGTCATCGCGCTCGGAGGGGCGGGTTCATCCAGACGGATGAAATCCAGCAGATGCTCACGCGTCTGGGCTATGGTTGCACGCACGGCCTCAGCCAGCGAGGGCATCTGCGGTTGGAGATGCCCTCGCCAGATGACATCGTCAATAATCGGTGCGGAACGATAGGCCATGAGTTAGATAGTAATATAAATGATAATGATTGCTAATCCTAGCGACAGGCATAACCGATAGCAAGATCTTTGTCAGTCTGACGTTCAACGGCGCATTAATTGGCTACGGCGTGTCAGGCGATACCCGGATCGTCACTGACTAAAATATGGTTACGCCCCAGATCTTTCGCTTTATAGAGCGCCTTATCAGCATGACGAATCGCCTCTTCGACATCTCCCCCTACCAGAGGCGCAATACCAATACTGATTGTTACCTGCGTTGCGACGTTCTCATTGAACATATGGGGAATTTTAAGATCGTAAACATTCTGCCGGATACGTTCAGCCGCCTCGCGGGCTGTCAGTGGATCGCTCGCCGTCAGGAGCACCATAAACTCTTCACCGCCAAAACGGGCGACAATATCGCGTGAACGCACGGCATTGCGGATCGCGGCGGAAACGCGGATCAGGGCCTGATCGCCCATCATATGCCCATAGTGATCGTTGTAGGCTTTGAAATGGTCGATGTCGATCAGCAAAACGTAATGCTCATGCGTATCCAGTTCCAGCACAGCTTTCAGCTTATGCTGGAGTCCTCGCCGATTATACAATCCCGTTAAGGGGTCGAGCATACTCAGGTCGGTCAGCGTCTCTCTTTCGGCGAGCAGTTTGAACATAAGTTGCTGGGCGAAATCGTCGTAGCGCTTTTGAATCACATGCTGAATGGCAATACCAGCCATGGGCAGGGCCATAAAATAGAGCAGTCGTAGAGCGTGCTCGCTACCGTTCAGACATAAACAGGCCAACAAGGACGGCAGTGAATGGAGGGTAAATGCGACGATGTTATTGGCAAACGCAATTGATCCAATAAACAACACGCTCAGCAGTGCGATCAGCAAAAAGGAATAGTCAGGATTCTGCAACGTCTGGTATTTCAGCGTAATGTGCGCTGCCCATAAACCGCCAAAGAGTATTGAGATGACATGGAGATTAATCCGCTTCTTCGCATACCTTACATGCCATGTCAGCAACGCAGTGCTCAGCACAAGGATGAGAGACACCGGTGTGGAGACGGTTTTACTGGGATAGATAGGAAAAGCAATGGCAAACAACGCAGAAATAGCGTTGAGAAACAAAAAGAGTCGCAGAGAGAGTTGGTACTTTTTAGTGCGCAGCGTTTGCCAGGATTGTGCAGTCATATCTTAACGTCATTATTTATCTAACAATTACACTGTTCACGTCGCATACACTGTTCACGACACATAAATAATGGGTGAGAAGATGCTTGCCTGGAATCAGATTATTGTATCTGTACGTTTACCGTTGTGCAATTTATCACCTTAAATAATTCATGTCATCATTGCTTGAGTAAAGCTCATATAAGTGACGTATGGATTGCTGACAAATGAGAAAAATTGTCATATGATATTGGTTATCATTATCGATGTGAGAGGTGAAACCATGTTGCAACGGGCGCTGGGGAGTGGCTGGGGAGTATTGCTGCCTGGAATCGTCATTACCGGGCTGGCATTTGCCGATCTTTCTCTCGGGGCATGGAAGGCCATCATTGTATTAGGGTTATTGCTGACCCCGGTGATGCTCTATCACAAACAATTGCGGCACTTTGTGTTGCTGCCATCGTGTGTCGTGCTGATCGGTGGAATGATGCTGGTAATGATGAACTGGAATCAGGGATGAAAACCGGGAATGCTACAGAGAGGGATGTAAGATAATTGGTGCGAGGGGGGGGACTTGAACCCCCACGTCCGTAAGGACACTAACACCTGAAGCTAGCGCGTCTACCAATTCCGCCACCTTCGCACAGTCATCTTACTTTTTGATATCGCCTCGTTGGTGCGAGGGGGGGGACTTGAACCCCCACGTCCGTAAGAACACTAACACCTGAAGCTAGCGCGTCTACCAATTCCGCCACCTTCGCCCAGTGCGAGCAATATCAACGTGGTTTATGGTGCGAGGGGGGGGACTTGAACCCCCACGTCCGTAAGGACACTAACACCTGAAGCTAGCGCGTCTACCAATTCCGCCACCTTCGCATACCATCGATTCTTAAAAAGAATCACTACCACGGAGGCGCATTCTAGTGGTTTTCAGCTATTCGTCAATAGTTAATTACGTGGGGCAGCGGTGATTGCTGCAAAAACGGCCATTCGCATGGCCGTCATTGTGATATCACGCTTTTTTCGCCTGGCGGGTCATGACCGTGCGATACACTTTGAAGCGTCCGGTCTGGGCGATGACGTCGTGGAAGCCAAAGGTCTCATCCAGTATCTGCGGATACGGCAGGAAAGCGTTAGCGACAATGCGCAGTTCGCCGCCGCTGTTCAGGTGACGTACGGCACCGCGAATCAGGGTTTGCGCGGCATCCAGGCTGGTTTGCATACCGTCATGGAACGGCGGGTTGGAGATTATCATATCAAACCGGCCCGTCACTTCGGAGAAGACGTTACTGGCGAAGACCTCGCCCTCAATGCCGTTTGCAGCCAGCGTGGCGCGACTGGCTTCAACCGCCGGCGCCGCAACGTCGCAGAGGGTTAAACGTACTTTCGGCGAATGGCTGGCAAGCGCTACGGAAAGTACGCCTGCGCCGCAGCCGACGTCCAGCACTTTCCCTTTGGTATGCGGCGTCAGGGTGGACAGCAGCAACTGACTGCCAACATCCAGACCATCGCGACTGAATACGCCCGGCAGGGTTTTTATCGTCAACCCCTCAGCGTTGTATTCGCCCCAGAATTTTTCTGCGTCAAACGTTGGCTGTTTGTCCAGACGACCATGATACAGCCCGCAGCGGCGCGCGCTGTCGATTTTGTTCAGCGAGGCATATTCGGCCAGCATTTGCTCAGCGCTGCGCACGCCGCTGCGGTTTTCGCCGACCACAAAAATGTCAGTGCCAACGGGAAGTAGTGACAGAATATTCATCAACTGGAACTGGGCTTCCGGTTTGTTTTTCGGCCAGTAGTAGATAAAAGTGTCGCAATCGGCAACGTCTTGCGCTTGTGCAACAAGGCTAAAGCGCGCGTTGTCGCCCATCTGGCGGCTCAGCACCTGCCAGTGGTGGAACTGCTGCGTATGTACGCGGCTGGCAGCGCATTCAAAACGTGCGGGCAGGTCATCCTGCAAATCTCCGGCAAACAGAATACGGCTTTGTTCGAAATCATCACTGTGGCGCAGCAAGACTTCACTTGCCGGGGTTAAAGCAGACATGGAAAACTCCTTAATTCATACAGCGGGCGATTATAGACGTTTGATGGCGTCTATTCGACTAATTTGCTATATTTGCGCCCCTGAATACAGGAGCGATTCGCTATGACAACCCGACGAGACTGGCAGTTACAGCAACTGGGCATTACCCAGTGGTCGCTGCGTCGCCCCGGCGCGTTGCAGGGAGAGATCGCGATTTCCATTCCTGCGCACGTCCGTCTGGTGATGGTAGGTGAAATACTGCCGCCGCTGACTGAACCTCTGGTAAGCGATATTCTGCGCGCGTTAACCCTGAGCCCCGATCAGGTTTTGCAGGTGACGCCGGAACGCGTTGCGATGCTGCCGCAGGGCAGCCGCTGCAACAGCTGGCGGCTGGGCACAGAAGCGCCGCTGTCACTGGAAGGTGCGCAGGTTGCAACGCCGGCTTTTGATGAATTGCGGGCAAACCCAGCGGCACGCGCCGCGCTATGGCAACAAATCTGCACACATGAACACGATTTCTTCCCTCAGTCAGAGTGATTTACCCGCCGCGTTTCAGATTGAAAAACGCGCCCATGCGTTTCCCTGGAGCGAACACACTTTTGCCAGTAATCAGGGGGAGCGCTATCTCAACTATCAATTGACGGTAGAAGGGAGAATGGCGGCGTTTGCGATTACGCAGGTCGTGCTGGATGAAGCTACGCTGTTCAACATTGCCGTTGATCCCGATTTTCAGCGCCGGGGATTCGGGAAAGCGCTGCTGGAACATCTCATTGATGAGTTAGAAAAACGCGGCGTCCTGACGCTGTGGCTGGAGGTTCGCGCCTCCAACGTTGCCGCCATCGCATTGTATGAAAGCCTGGGCTTTAACGAGGCAACGATTCGCCGCAATTATTATCCGACCGCTGACGGTCGTGAGGACGCCATCATAATGGCACTGCCAATCAGTATGTAAAAGAAGGTGTAATGATGAAGTGGGACTGGATTTTCTTTGATGCCGACGAAACGCTGTTCACATTTGACTCGTTTACTGGCTTACAGCGGATGTTTCTCGATTACAGCATCACCTTTACCGCTGAAGATTTTCAGGACTACCAGGCCGTGAATAAACCGCTGTGGGTGGATTATCAGAACGGCGCGATCACGTCATTACAGCTTCAGCATGCCCGCTTCCAGAGCTGGGCTGAACGGTTAAAGGTCGAGCCCGGCTCGCTGAATGATGCCTTTATGAATGCGATGGCTGAAATTTGCGCGCCGCTGCCGGGAGCCGTTTCGCTGCTCAATGCGATTCGCGGCAAAGCCAAAATAGGCATTATTACCAATGGGTTCACCTCTTTACAGCAGATCCGCCTGGAACGTACAGGACTTCGCGACTACTTTGATTTGCTGGTCATTTCCGAAGAAGTTGGCGTGGCAAAGCCGGATCCGAAGATTTTTGATTACGCCCTGGCGCAGGCGGGCAATCCCGATCGCGCTCGGGTGCTGATGGTGGGGGATACCGCTGCGTCCGATATTCTCGGCGGCATCAACGCCGGGCTTTCTACCTGCTGGCTGAATGCGCATCATCGTGAGCAGCCGGAAGGCATCAAGCCGACGTGGACCGTATCGTCATTACACGAACTGGAGCAACTCCTGTGTAAACACTGATTGCCTCCCCCCCGCTGATGGGTAAAATAGCCGCAATTTTTCGTATTCAACATGCGCGGTGCGACACCGCGTTTACTCAAGAAGAATGAACTATGACGTTGTCTCCTTATTTGCAGGAGGTGGCCAAGCGCCGCACTTTTGCCATTATTTCTCACCCGGATGCCGGTAAAACGACCATCACAGAGAAGGTGTTGCTGTTCGGACAGGCGATCCAGACTGCCGGTACGGTAAAAGGCCGTGGTTCCAGTCAGCATGCGAAATCGGACTGGATGGAAATGGAAAAGCAGCGTGGGATCTCCATTACCACCTCCGTCATGCAGTTTCCGTATCATAACTGTCTGGTCAACCTGCTGGACACCCCGGGGCACGAAGACTTCTCCGAAGATACCTATCGTACTTTGACGGCGGTGGACTGCTGCCTGATGGTGATCGACGCTGCAAAAGGCGTCGAGGATCGTACCCGTAAACTGATGGAAGTCACCCGTCTGCGCGATACGCCGATCCTGACCTTTATGAACAAACTCGACCGCGATATCCGTGACCCGATGGAGTTGCTGGACGAAGTAGAGAACGAACTGAAAATCGGCTGTGCGCCGATCACCTGGCCGATTGGCTGCGGTAAGTTGTTCAAAGGGGTTTATCACCTTTATAAAGATGAAACCTATCTGTATCAGACGGGTAAAGGTCATACCATCCAGGAAGTACGCATTGTTAAAGGTTTGGATAACCCGGCTCTCGACGCGGCCGTTGGGGAAGACTTAGCGCAGCAACTGCGCGACGAACTGGAACTGGTGAAGGGCGCCTCTAACGAGTTTGATAAAGAACTGTTCCTGGCGGGCGAAATTACCCCGGTCTTCTTTGGTACCGCGCTGGGTAACTTCGGCGTTGATCACATGCTGGACGGTTTGGTGGAGTGGGCGCCAGCGCCAATGCCGCGCAAGACTGATACTCGCGTGGTGGAAGCGGAAGAAGAGAAGTTCACCGGCTTCGTCTTTAAAATTCAGGCCAACATGGATCCGAAACACCGTGACCGCGTGGCATTTATGCGCGTCGTTTCCGGTAAGTACGAAAAAGGCATGAAGCTGCGTCAGGTCCGTATTGGCAAAGACGTGGTGATCTCTGATGCGCTGACCTTTATGGCTGGTGACCGTTCGCATGTGGAAGAGGCTTATCCGGGTGATATTCTCGGTCTGCACAACCACGGTACTATCCAGATTGGCGATACGTTCACTCAGGGTGAAATGATGAAGTTCACCGGTATTCCGAACTTCGCGCCGGAACTGTTCCGTCGTATTCGCCTGAAAGATCCGCTGAAGCAGAAACAGTTGCTGAAAGGTCTGGTCCAGCTCTCCGAAGAGGGCGCGGTGCAGGTCTTCCGCCCAATCGCCAACAACGATCTGATCGTGGGCGCGGTCGGTGTACTGCAGTTCGACGTGGTGGTTGCCCGTCTGAAGAGCGAATACAACGTTGAGGCCATTTATGAGTCCGTCAACGTGGCGACCGCTCGCTGGGTGGAATGTGCTGACGCGAAGAAATTCGAAGAGTTTAAACGTAAGAACGAAGTTCAACTGGCGCTCGATGGCGGCGATAACCTGACCTACATCGCACCAACGATGGTGAACCTTAATCTGACGCAAGAGCGTTATCCTGACGTTCAGTTCCGCAAGACGCGCGAACACTAATCCCCCCTTCAGGGCGTGGCAGCCGCTGCGCCCTGCGACTTTTCCTGCCTTATTAGCCCGTTGCGGAATGTTCTTAAATCCCTCTGTTTTGCTTATGACTGCCTGTTTTTTGCGCAGTTCGCCGCGCTTTTTCAAAATTGTGATCTATATTTAACAAAGTGATGACATAAATATTGGCTTTAAATACCGTTCAATGCGTGAATCTAAGTGCTTAAAGCTAATGTCTATTGTAGTCACGATATTAATAACTGACTCAGAGAGCCACCTGTCAGCGCATCATCATCACCTTTTGTGATTGTGACCGCTGCCATTGACTTCTGAGCTGGGTGAATTTTTCACCACATTCAGCAATGCAACCTTATGTTGCCTGAGCTCAAATTATGAGCAAACCATACAGGAATTAATCGATGATTATGACAAGACTGAAGATTTCTAAAACTCTGCTGGCCGTGATGTTGACCTCCGCTGTGGCAACGGGTTCTGCGTATGCAGAAAACACCACAATGGATAAAGCGCAATCCGGTGTAGAAAGCGCAGGGCAGAAAGTCGATAGCTCTATGAATAAAGTCGGTAATTTCATGGATGACAGCGCCATTACCGCGAAAGTGAAAGCGGCACTGGTGGATCATGAAAGCATTAAGAGCACCGATATTTCCGTCAAAACCGATCAGAAAGTGGTGACGCTGAGCGGCTTCGTTGAAAGCCAGGCGCAGGCGGAAGAGGCCGTGAATGTAGCGAAAGGCGTTGAAGGCGTCACTTCCGTCAGCGACAAACTCCACGTTCGCGACAGCAAATCAGACTCCGTGAAAGGCTATGCCGGCGATACGGCAACGACCAGCGAGATTAAAGCGAAACTGCTGGCGGATGACATCGTTCCTTCCCGCAAAGTGAAAGTTGAAACGACCGATGGCGTGGTCCAACTTTCCGGCACCGTTGATTCTCAGGCGCAAATTGAGCGTGCTGAGAGCATTGCAAAAGCCGTTGATGGCGTAAAAAGCGTCAAAAACGATCTGAAAGCGCAGTAAGTCTTCGTTTTCTCCTCCGACCTGGGTCGGAGGACGTCATGGGCACGACACAAACAATAGCGTGAATGAGTGGCCTGAGCGCTCATATCAAGCGGTCGATATTAACTATGGTAAAGGAGAAGCGTATGTTTCGTTGGGGCATTATATTTCTGGTTATCGCGTTAATTGCCGCCGCTTTGGGATTTGGTGGACTGGCCGGCACCGCAGCGGGTGCGGCGAAAATTGTCTTCGTTGTCGGGATTATTCTCTTCCTGGTCAGCCTGTTTACAGGGCGTAAGCGGCCCTAGCGCCTAAACCACACCATGATTCTGTTGTTAAGCCAGTCCGGTGGACTGGCTTTTTCGGTTTTAGCCGCCGCCTATTTGCGTTACTTTGGCACTTTACACAATAAAAAACAGGAAGGCAGAGGTGGGGCAGCGTATACCCGTCACGCTCGGCAATATTGCGCCGTTGTCATTAAGAACGTTTAAACCGGGTCGCCTGGCGTTGGTCTGCGAGGGGGGCGGGCAGCGTGGCATCTTTACCGCAGGTGTACTGGATGAGTTCATGCGCGCGCAGTTTAATCCGTTCGATCTCTATTACGGCACTTCAGCGGGGGCGCAAAATTTGTCGGCCTATCTGTGCAACCAGCCCGGCTATGGGCGCAAAGTCATCATGCGCTATACCACCAAACGTGAATTCTTTGACCCGGTACGCTTTGTGCGTGGCGGGAATCTGATCGATCTCGACTGGCTGGTGGAGTCCACGGCGACTCAGATGCCATTGCAGATGGATACCGCCTCGCGCCTGTTCGAAACGGGGAAATCGTTCTACATGTGCGCCTGTCGGGGTGATGACTACACGCCGAACTATTTCTCTCCCAACAATCAAAACTGGCTCGATCTGATCCGGGCGTCCAGTGCGATCCCGGGGTTCTATCGTAGCGGCGTGTCGCTGGAGGGGATCAATTATCTCGATGGCGGGATCAGCGATGCAATTCCGGTTCGCGAGGCCGTGAAGCAGGGGGCGAAAACGCTGGTGGTGATCCGCACGGTGCCTTCGCAAATGTATTACACCCCGCAGTGGTTCAAGCGGATGGAGCGCTGGTTGGGCGAAAGCAGCCTGCAGCCGCTGGTCAATCTGGTCCAGCACCACGAAGCCAGTTATACGGAAATTCAGCGATTCATTGAAAAACCACCGGGCAAGCTGAAGATCTTTGAAATTTACCCGCCGAAACCGCTGAAAAGTATGGCGCTGGGAAGTCGTATTCCGGCGCTGCGGGAAGACTATAAAATTGGACGACTGTGCGGGCGCTACTTCCTGGCGACCGTGGGAAAACTGCTGGCAGCTGAGCCGCCGTTATCGCGCCACCTGCTGCCGACCGTCACGCCGACGCCGGTGGTGGTTCCGCCGGCACCGGTCGCCAACGATGCCCATGTGGCGGCGCTGAGCGATGCGCCGCAGGCTAACGATACGACATTCAGTAATGAGGATCTGGCGTGAGTTTTCGCTTTATCGACACCCACTGTCACTTTGACTTCCCTCCTTTCACGGGGGATGAAGCCCACAGCCTGCAACTCGCCGGCGAAGCGGGCGTTGAGAAGATCATTATTCCGGCCACCGCAGCGGAAAACTTTGCCCGCGTGCGGGCGCTGGCGGAACGTTTTTCCCCGCTGTATGCCGCACTGGGACTGCATCCCATTGTGATTGAGCAACATACTGATGAGGATCTTGCGCGTCTGCAACATGCGCTGGAGACGCGTCCGGCAAAGGTGATTGCTATTGGTGAGATCGGTCTGGATCTGTATCGCGACGATCCGCAGTTCGCGAAGCAGGAACGGTTTCTGGAAGCACAGCTGCAACTGGCCAGACGCTACGATTTACCCGTAATCCTGCATTCCCGGCGCACGCATGACAGGCTGGCTATGCATCTTAAGCGTCAGGATCTGCCGCGAACCGGCGTAGTGCACGGTTTCGCTGGTAGCCTGCAGCAGGCGGAGCGTTTTGTGCAACTGGGCTATAAGATTGGGGTGGGTGGAACGATCACCTATCCGCGCGCCAGTAAAACCCGCGATGTGATGGCGCGACTGCCGCTGGAGGCGCTACTGCTGGAGACCGACGCGCCGGATATGCCGCTGAATGGTTTTCAGGGGCAGCCTAATCGTCCGGAGCAGGTGGCGAGAGTGTTCGGGGTGTTGTGCGAATTACGTCCGGAACCCGCAGAGCTGATTGCTGACGCGCTGTATCGCAATACGACCACATTGTTTGATGTATAAGCGATCATACGATTGATTGGCCCACCATCCAGTAGTTGCATGCCTGATGGCGCTTCGCTTATCAGGCCTACGGTCGGCATATGTAGCTTTTGTAGGCCGGATAAGGCGTCAGCCGCCATCCGGCAGGTCATAAATACAACGCCGGAAAGATCAGATTATCCACGCCGCGTTGCTGTAATGCCGTTGCCAGTTGCTGCACGTCGTTTGGTGTAGCGCTCGCCCATTCACTCGCTTCTCCAAAGACCCCATGCGCATGAAACGCATTTAACCGCACTGGCACATTGCCCAATTGCGAAATAAAGACCGCAAGCGAATCAATGTGCTGTAAATAATCCACCTGTCCAGGAATCACCAGCAGACGCAGTTCCGCCAGTTTTCCCCGCTGTGTCAGCAGCGTAATGCTGCGCTTGATCTGCGCGTTATTCCGACCGGTGAGGGCAATGTGGCGTGCGCTATCCCAGGCTTTGAGATCGAGCATCGCGCCATCGCAAACCGGCAGCAATTTCTCCCAGCCGGTTTCGCTCAACAATCCATTGCTGTCGACCAGACAGGTAAGTGACTGTAGCTGCGGATCGGCCTTAATCGCCGTAAATAAATCCACAACGAAAGGCAGTTGCGTCGTGGCTTCGCCGCCGCTGACGGTGATCCCCTCAATGAACAGTGAAGCTTTGCGGATCTGGCGCAGCACGTCGTCAATGCTCATCGTCTGTGCCATCGGCGTCGCCTGTTGCGGGCACATTTGCAAACAGGTGTCACACTGTTCGCAAACCTCTGCCTGCCAGACAACGTTACCGGCATTGAAGCTCAGCGCCTGATGCGGACACTGCGGGACGCACTCACCGCAGTCATTGCAGCGTCCCATCGTCCACGGGTTGTGGCAATTCTTACAGCGCAGATTACACCCTTGCAGAAACAGGGCCAGACGACTACCCGGCCCGTCCACGCAGGAGAAAGGAATAACCTTACTAACGAAAGCGCATCTGCTGTTCATGACTCACGACACGAGGTTGGCGTTCCAGAATATGCGTATTACGCGCGGCCTCTTCACCCAGCCAGGTGGTATTGGTCCGCGAGCCTTCGGCGCGGTATTTTTCCAGATCGGACAGGCGCACCATATACCCCGTGACGCGGACCAGATCGTTGCCGCTAACATTGGCGGTAAACTCTCGCATTCCCGCTTTGAACGCGCCCAGACAGAGTTGTACCAGCGCCTGTGGGTTGCGCTTGATGGTTTCATCGAGCGTCAGAATGTCGCTGATACCGGACTGATAATAGGCATGATGTGGCGCGACGGTCTGTAGGTGGGTGATTGGATCCGGTTCATCACCATAGGGTAAACGCGCGCCTGGGGTGGTACCGATATCCGAACTGATCCCCGACTGAGCATGCAGCATGGCGCGCTGCTGCCAGCCGTATTTCACCGGCGTGTTTTCAACAAAATCAGCAAGCTGGGCGCTGATGCGATAGCCCAGATCGTTCGCCGTCTCATCTTTGCCGTAGCGCGCGTTCATGCCCGCTTTTTCGCACAGCAGATTAACCGCCTCCGCCAGACCATACATACCGAACATCGGTACAAAACGTTGTGGATCGATCAGTCCTTCCTGCACCAGGAAGCTATTCTCAAAGAAATGTGATTTTTCATAAAGGAACTCACATCGCGCATCGATGATGGCGACTTGCTGCTGGCAATAGTACGGCAGCGTGCGGTTAAAGAAGTCATAGACAGAGGTACTGCGCTCGGCAATGGCTTTCAGATTGAGACGAACCAGCGTGCTGCCGCCGCCGGCAAGGGGCAGAGAGTTGTAACAGCTGACGATGCCATAGTGGCCTTTTGTGAAAATTTTATCATTTATCGGCCCGTTGGAAATATGTGGCTTGCTGCATTCACAAATGTTTTTCGCCACTTCCAGCAGGAGATCATCGGGTGTTATCTCCGGGTCGTAGATGAACGTCAGGTTAGGCGCAACCTGCTTTAACTCTGCATCGGCGCGTAAAATGGCTCGAGTGATGGGGGTATCGGCGGGGCCAATATTCGCATGCATGAATGCGTCAGGCAGCGTTCTGTCGAGATAACGCCAGAAACGTTTTATTCGAATATCGATCGCTTCTTGTGTTAGAATTCTAACATACGGTTGCAGCAGCGTATCCAGTTGCCCCAGGTAAACCGGCATCGATGTAACGGAAGGCACGTGGTGATACAGAATGGTCAGCAGGGACAGCGCATCGTCCAGATCTTTCGCCCCTTCCAGTTCCAGCCAGGCTGAACCGTTGGCCAGAAAACGGGCGTAATCGGGAAGTACATAGCGCGGTTTATACGGCGCGTGACCTTCGAACATATCGCAGATAACCCCGTCGTCCAGTGCCTGACGGGCCCCGGCGGGCAGTGCGGGATAAGGCAGATTGTTCTCTGCTTCCAGCGCGAGAAAATGGCGTTTCTGTTCTGGGCTGAAGAGTGAACTGGTGACGATTTGCTGACAACGTTGTTGCAGCGCGGTTTCATGGGGCGTGGGCATCGTGATTCCTTTATCGGCCGAAGATCATCATGTCATTGTAGAAAGATGTGCTGTTAGCACTTTGATCCTGATGCGCCTGAGTGGAGAAGAAAGCGACAGAAAAGGGAGATTATTTGAAGTTGATCTCATTACAGTAATGCAAATTTGTACGTAGTTTTCATTAACTGTGATGTATATCGAAGTGTAATAGCGAGTGGATGTTAGAATACTAACAGACCCGCAAGGTGAAAATTTTATACGGCGACGCCGTTGGAGAATGTTATGAGCGATTTAACTGCAAGCAGCCTGCGCGCACTGAAACTGATGGACCTGACCACCCTGAATGACGACGACACCAATGAAAAAGTGATCGCGCTGTGTCATCAGGCGAAAACCCCGGTCGGCAACACAGCAGCAGTCTGCATCTATCCGCGTTTTATCCCGATTGCACGTAAAACGCTGAAAGAGCAGGGCACCCCGGATATCCGTATTGCAACCGTTACCAACTTCCCGCATGGCAACGACGACATTGAGATCGCGCTGGCGGAAACCCGTGCGGCGATTGCCTACGGGGCGGACGAAGTGGACGTGGTATTCCCGTACCGCGCGCTGATCGCCGGTAACGAACAGGTCGGTTTCGATCTGGTTAAAGCCTGTAAAGACGCCTGTGCGGCGGCAAACGTACTGCTTAAAGTGATCATCGAAACCGGTGAGCTGAAAGAAGAGCAACTTATTCGTAAAGCATCAGAAATTGCGATTAAAGCCGGTGCGGATTTCATCAAAACCTCTACCGGTAAAGTGCCAGTGAACGCCACGCCGGAAAGTGCACGCATCATGATGGAAGTGATCCGCGATATGGGCGTATCCAAAACCGTGGGTTTCAAACCGGCAGGCGGCGTGCGTAGTGCAGAAGACGCTCAGCAGTTCCTCGCTATTGCTGACGAACTGTTTGGCGCTGACTGGGCGGATTCCCGTCACTACCGTTTTGGCGCATCCAGTCTGCTGGCAAGCCTGTTGAAAGCGCTCGGCCACGGCGACGGTAAAAGCGCAAGCAGCTACTAAGGTGCTAAGTGCCTGATGGTGCTTCGCTTATCAGGCCTACGACATATCACCGTAGGCCGTATAAGGCGTTAGCCGCCATCCGGCAAAACCGCCTGCAAACTCTTTTCCCCATGGAGGTTCCCTTGTTTCTCGCACAAGAAATTATTCGTAAAAAACGTGATGGTCATGCGCTGAGTGATGAAGAAATTCGTTTCTTTATCAACGGTATTCGTGACAACACAGTCTCTGAGGGGCAGATTGCTGCCCTGGCGATGACCATTTTCTTCCACGATATGACTATGCCAGAACGCGTTTCGCTGACCATGGCAATGCGGGATTCAGGAACTGTCCTGGACTGGAAGAGCCTGAATCTGAACGGACCGATCGTGGATAAACACTCCACCGGCGGCGTGGGCGATGTGACGTCGCTGATGCTTGGCCCAATGGTAGCGGCCTGCGGCGGTTACATTCCGATGATCTCGGGCCGCGGGCTGGGTCATACCGGCGGTACGCTCGATAAACTGGAAGCGATCCCGGGCTTTGATATCTTCCCGGACGACAACCGTTTCCGCGAAATCATTAAGGACGTGGGTGTGGCGATCATCGGGCAAACCAGCTCGCTCGCACCGGCGGACAAACGTTTTTATGCCACCCGCGATATCACCGCGACGGTGGATTCTATTCCGCTTATCACCGGCTCCATTCTGGCGAAAAAACTGGCGGAAGGGCTGGACGCGCTGGTCATGGACGTGAAAGTCGGCAGCGGCGCGTTTATGCCGACCTATGAACTCTCTGAAGCGCTGGCGGAAGCGATCGTTGGTGTTGCCAACGGCGCGGGCGTGCGCACAACCGCACTGCTAACTGACATGAACCAGGTACTGGCATCCAGTGCGGGTAACGCGGTGGAAGTGCGCGAAGCGGTGCAGTTCCTGACCGGCGAATACCGCAATCCACGCCTGTTCGATGTGACGATGGCGCTGTGTGTTGAAATGCTGATTTCCGGCAACCTGGCGAAAGACGACGCCGACGCGCGGGCGAAACTGCAGGCGGTGCTGGATAACGGTAAAGCGGCTGATGTCTTTGGACGTATGGTTGCCGCCCAGAAAGGCCCGACCGACTTCGTTGAGAACTACGCGAAATACCTGCCGACGGCAATGCTCAGTAAAGCGGTTTATGCTGATAGTGAAGGGTTCGTCAGTGCGATGGATACCCGTGCACTGGGCATGGCGGTAGTGTCGATGGGCGGCGGTCGTCGCCAGGCTTCGGATACCATTGATTACAGCGTCGGCTTTACCGATATGGCCCGTCTGGGCGACAGCGTTGACGGACAGCGTCCGCTGGCGGTGATCCACGCGAAAGATGAAGCCAGCTGGCAGGAGGCGGCGAAAGCCGTCAAAGCGGCAATAATCCTTGACGATAAAGCGCCGGAAAGCACACCAACGGTCTATCGTCGCATTACCGAATAGCGATATACTGATCTGATCGCTTTTTTGCAGCGCAGATGAATGGAGAACAAGATGAAACGTGCATTTATTATGGTGCTGGACTCCTTTGGTATTGGTGCGACGGAAGACGCGGATCGCTTTGGCGACGTCGGTTCCGACACCATGGGGCACATCGCTGAAGCCTGTGCCAAAGGCGAGGCTGACAAAGGTCGTAAAGGCCCACTGAATCTGCCAAACCTTACCCGCCTGGGTCTGGTGAAAGCGCATGAAGGGTCTACCGGCAAAATCGCAGCCGGTATGGATGCTAACGCGGAAGTGATTGGCGCATACGCCTGGGCGCATGAGCTCTCTTCCGGTAAAGATACGCCGTCTGGCCACTGGGAAATTGCCGGTGTGCCGGTGCTGTTCGACTGGGGTTATTTCAGCGATCACGAAAACAGCTTCCCGCAGGAACTGCTGGATAAGCTGGTCAAACGTGCGAACCTGCCGGGCTATCTCGGTAACTGCCACTCTTCCGGTACGGTGATTCTGGACCAGTTGGGTGAAGAGCACATGAAAACCGGCAAACCGATTTTCTATACCTCCGCTGACTCCGTGTTCCAGATTGCCTGTCACGAAGAGACCTTTGGCCTGGATAAACTTTACGAGCTGTGCGAAATCGCCCGTGAAGAGCTGACTGAAGGCGGCTATAACATCGGTCGCGTTATCGCGCGTCCGTTTGTCGGCGACAAAGCGGGTAACTTCCAGCGTACCGGTAACCGTCACGATCTGGCCGTTGAACCGCCTGCGCCGACCGTGTTGCAGAAACTGGTCGAAGAGAAAGACGGCCACGTGGTTTCCGTCGGTAAAATCGCGGACATCTACGCCAACTGCGGCATCACTAAAAAAGTGAAAGCCACGGGGCTGGACGCGCTGTTTGACGCCACCGTCAAAGAGATGAAAGAAGCCGGTGACAAGACGATTGTCTTCACCAACTTCGTGGACTTCGACTCCTCCTGGGGCCACCGCCGCGATATCGCCGGTTATGCCGCCGGTCTGGAGTTGTTCGACCGCCGTCTGCCGGAACTGATGGAGCTGGTGGGTGAAGATGACATTCTGATCCTGACCGCCGATCACGGCTGCGACCCGAGCTGGACCGGTACTGATCATACCCGTGAACACATTCCGGTGCTGGTGTACGGCCCGAAAGTGAAACCGGGCTCGTTAGGTCACCGTGAAACCTTTGCGGATATCGGTCAGACGCTGGCGAAATACTTTGGTACGTCCGACATGGAATATGGCAAAGCCATGTTCTAAGGTCATTGCCGGGTGGCGGCTGCGCCTGACCCGACCTACAAAACCGTAGGCCCGGTAAGCGAAGTGCCACCGGGTAAAGAAACTCAAATTAAAAGGGAACTGAAGATGGCTACCCCACATATTAATGCAGAAATGGGCGATTTCGCTGATGTTGTTTTGATGCCGGGCGACCCGCTGCGCGCAAAGCACATTGCGGAAACTTTCCTTGAAGATGTGCGCGAAGTAAACAACGTTCGCGGCATGTTAGGTTTCACCGGGACGTACAAAGGTCGTAAGATTTCCGTGATGGGTCACGGTATGGGTATCCCGTCCTGCTCCATCTACACCAAAGAACTGATCACCGATTTCGGCGTGAAGAAAATCATTCGCGTAGGATCCTGTGGTGCCGTGCGTGCCGATGTGAAACTGCGTGACGTGGTGATTGGTATGGGTGCCTGCACCGATTCCAAAGTGAACCGTATTCGTTTCAAAGACCATGATTTTGCCGCGATTGCTGATTTCGGCATGGTGCGTGACGCGGTTGAAGCGGCGAAAGCACTGGGTGTGGACGCGCGCGTCGGCAACCTGTTCTCTGCGGATCTGTTCTACTCTCCAGACGGCGAAATGTTCGACGTCATGGAAAAGTACGGCATCCTGGGCGTGGAAATGGAAGCGGCGGGTATCTACGGCGTGGCGGCAGAATTCGGTGCGAAAGCGCTGACTATCTGCACCGTGTCTGACCACATCCGTACTCACGAGCAGACCACGGCGGCTGAACGTCAAACCACGTTCAACGACATGATCAAAATCGCGCTGGAATCCGTTCTGCTGGGCGATAAAGCGTAATTTTGTTTTGTGCCCGGTGGCGCTCACGCTTACCGGGCCTACAAGCGTTGTAGGCCGGATAAGGCGCAGCCGCCATCCGGCAATTCTTGCAGTAGATTATCGAACCGCTTTCGTCATCCACGCCGACAATTCCCGCAGCTCTTTTTCCTGTTCCGGGAAATCGGCCAGCAGCGCCTCGCACTCCTGTTGCAACCTATCCGCACGATACAAACAGCCCTGCAAACGTCCCGCCAGCGCCTCTAACGGTGCAGGATTGAGACTGTCGGTAAAGACCTGGGCTCGGGTGATGTGTCCTTTCTCAACGTCAAAGTGCAGTTCAACGCCTCCCCAGGCAAAACGCTCATCCAGCAGATGTGAAAAGGCCGGTGCCTGACCGAAATTCCATTCCCAACTGCTCTGGCGGGCAAAGGTTTCTGCGAAGTTCGGCAGATCTGGCGTGTTGTCCGGAGAAATAATCTCAGGCGTAACGCGCTCACCGTAATGCGTGAAAAAGGCCTCGATCACCGCTGCGCAAACCTGTTCATGCGTGATCCCCGGCAGCAGTTCGGTGAGATTCGCGACTCGCGAACGAACGGAGGTAATCCCTTTGGCAGCCAGTTTCTTTTTATCCGGATTCAGGTAATTTGCCAGACGGCTGAGATCCGCATTCAGTAACAGCGTACCGTGATGAAAACCACGATCTTTGGTTTCGCGATAGGCAGAGCCGGAAACCTTACGGTCGCCATCCGCCGTTTTCACCACCAGATCGTTACGCCCGGAGGTTTCTGCCGCAACGCCCAGCGCGTTAAGCGCGTTCAGGACAATTGCCGTTGAAATGGTCTTGTCGTATTCCGGCTTCCCGGCCATAAAGGTGAAACAGGTATTGCCGAGATCGTGGAACACCGCGCCACCGCCGCTGCTGCGACGCGCCAGGCGCACGTTGTCCTCTTCCATCCGCCGGGTATTACACTCTTTCCACGGGTTTTGCGCCCGACCAATGACGACCGTATCGGCATTGCGCCACAAAAACAGCACGCGCTGCGTGGCGGGCATTTGACGGAAAATACACTCTTCGACCGCCAGGTTAAACCAGGGGTCATAAGAGTCAGAAATAAGCAGGCGAAGTGTCGACATGTCAGTTTTCCTTTCCTGTAATGAGTTACTCTTTTCTCTCGCTCTCTTCCTCTTCCGGCACCGACTTGTTGGCGGTTAGCAGGAAAGGCGATTGCTGCCAGCGGGTACGTTTACCTTGCAGCAGGGTGCGGGTTAGCACTACGCCGATGGCCAGTGAAAGCAGCAGCATCAGGCGTAGGATGTTGGTGGTGTTATCGACCTGTTTTGCTTCGGTGGCTAAGGTATGGGTATCCAGCGTCAGGCGCAGATAGCCCAGCGGACCATTTTTTCCCTGAATGGGTTCGACAATCTGCTGGTTGAAGTAGCCGCCTGCTTTTTTACCGTCCAGCGCCAGACGGTCGCGCACATTTACGCTTTCGCCTGCCCGGGCGATCATATCGCCTTGATTATCATAAACCCCGGCATCGAGAATACGGCTTTCCTTCGTCAACTGCTGCAAAAGGGTCTTGATGCGTTTTTCGTCGGGCGTTTCGGTTCGCATCAGCGGCGCGATGTTCAGGGTCACCTGATGTGCCAGCGTGCGGGCCAGCTCTTCAAGCTGCGGATTTCGCTGTCGCTGGTGATTTTGGCTGAACCAGGACGCGCCCTGCATGAGCGCAACAAGCAGTGCGAGACAGAACAATACAATCACTGCACGATGAAGTCGGAATTTTAGTTTTGCGCGAGCCATATTCCACCTGTTGAAAATTTGAGGCTTAATGTTGCCAGAAGCGATGGTTACAAGGTAGCCTCATGCGTTATTTTCCCCAGAACCTTTCCGGCCCGAATGATTTTACAGGAGCTTTAATGCCTAACATTACCTGGTGCGATTTGCCTGAAGATGTCTCTTTATGGCCAGGTTTGCCCCTTTCTTTGAGTGGTGACGAGGTGATGCCACTGGATTACCACGCTGGACGTAGCGGCTGGCTGCTGTACGGACGCGGGCTGGATAAACAACGTCTGACCCAGTACCAGAGTAAACTGGGGGCGGCGATGGTGATTGTCGCGGCGTGGTGCGTCGAGGACTATCAGGTCATTCGCCTGGCCGGGTCGCTCACGCCTCGCGCCACGAAACTGGCGCATGATGCGCAACTGGACGTTGCGCCGCTGGGGAAAATCCCGCATTTGCGCACCCCAGGCCTGCTGGTGATGGACATGGATTCGACCGCGATTCAGATTGAGTGTATTGATGAGATAGCCAAACTGGCCGGTACCGGCGAAAGGGTAGCGGAAGTGACCGAACGCGCGATGCGCGGCGAACTCGACTTCACCGCCAGCCTGCGTAGCCGCGTGGCGACGCTTAAAGGCGCGGATGCCAACATTCTGCATCAGGTGCGTGAAAATCTGCCGCTGATGCCGGGGCTGACACAGCTGGTGCTGAAGCTGGAAACGCTGGGCTGGAAGGTGGCGATCGCCTCCGGCGGCTTTACCTTCTTTGCCGAGTATCTGCGTGAGAAACTGCGTCTGACGGCGGCGGTGGCGAACGAACTGGAGATCATGGACGGTAAATTCACCGGCAACGTGACTGGCGACATCGTCGACGCGCAGTATAAGGCCAAAACGCTGACCCGACTGGCGCAGGAGTATGAAATCCCGATCGCGCAGACGGTGGCGATTGGCGATGGCGCTAACGATCTGCCAATGATCAAAACGGCGGGGCTGGGGATCGCGTACCATGCCAAGCCGAAAGTGAATGAAAAGACGGAGATTACTATCCGTCACGCCGATCTGATGGGGGTGTTCTGCATTCTCTCCGGCAGCATGAACCAGAAATAACGAGGTAAAACGTGGCAAAAGCTCCAAAACGTGCCTTTGTGTGTAATGAATGCGGGGCGGATTATCCGCGCTGGCAGGGGCAATGTAGCGCTTGCCATGCCTGGAACACCATCACAGAGGTGCGCCTGGCCGCGTCGCCGACGGTGGCGCGTAATGAGCGACTCAGTGGTTATGCCGGGAGCGCGGGCGTCGCAAAAGTCCAGAAGCTTTCCGACATCAGCCTGGAAGAGCTGCCGCGTTTTTCCACCGGCTTTAAAGAATTCGACCGTGTGCTGGGCGGCGGCGTCGTCCCTGGCAGCGCGATTCTGATCGGCGGTAACCCCGGTGCGGGTAAATCCACGCTGTTATTGCAGACGCTGTGTAAGCTCGCGGAGCAGATGAAAACCCTGTACGTCACCGGGGAAGAGTCGCTACAGCAGGTGGCGATGCGTGCGCACCGTCTTGGTCTGCCGACCAGCAATCTCAACATGCTTTCGGAAACCAGCATTGAGCAGATTTGCCTGATTGCGGAAGAAGAGCAGCCAAAGCTGATGGTGATCGACTCCATTCAGGTGATGCACATGGCGGATATCCAGTCATCGCCCGGCAGCGTGGCGCAGGTGCGTGAAACGGCAGCCTACCTGACACGCTTTGCCAAAACGCGCGGCGTGGCGATTGTCATGGTGGGCCACGTCACTAAAGACGGCTCGCTGGCTGGGCCAAAAGTGCTTGAGCACTGCATCGACTGCTCGGTATTGCTGGATGGCGATGCCGACTCTCGTTTTCGCACTCTGCGCAGCCACAAAAACCGTTTTGGCGCGGTGAATGAGTTAGGTGTCTTCGCGATGACCGAGCAGGGTCTGCGCGAAGTGAGTAACCCTTCGGCGATCTTCCTGAGCCGTGGCGATGAGGTCACCTCCGGCAGTTCGGTGATGGTGGTCTGGGAAGGGACGCGGCCATTGCTGGTGGAGATTCAGGCGCTGGTCGATCATTCCATGATGGCGAACCCGCGGCGGGTAGCAGTGGGTCTGGAGCAGAACCGTCTGGCGATTCTGCTGGCGGTGCTACACCGTCATGGCGGTCTGCAAATGGCGGATCAGGATGTGTTCGTTAACGTGGTCGGCGGCGTCAAAGTCACAGAAACCAGTGCGGATCTGGCGCTGCTGCTGGCGATGGTCTCCAGTCTGCGCGACAGACCGTTACCCCAGGATCTGGTGGTGTTTGGCGAAGTGGGGCTGGCAGGAGAGATTCGCCCGGTGCCCAGCGGTCAGGAGCGTATTTCGGAAGCGGCAAAACACGGTTTCCGTCGCGCGATTGTGCCGGCGGCCAACGTGCCGAAAAAGCCGCCAGAAGGGATGCAGGTTTTCGGCGTCAAGAAGCTGACGGATGCGTTAAACGTATTTGACGACTTATAATGAGTGAAACGGAGGTTACCCATGTCGTCATTTGAATATCTGAAAACCGCGATTAAGCAAAAGGGCTGTACCCTGCAACAAGTGGCGGATGCCAGTGGAATGACCAAGGGCTATCTCAGCCAGCTCCTCAATGCCAAGATCAAAAGTCCCAGCGCGCAAAAGCTGGAGGCGCTACATCGTTTCCTTGGGCTGGAATTTCCCCGCCAGCAGAAAAATATCGGCGTGGTGTTTGGCAAATTTTATCCGCTGCACACCGGTCATATTTATTTGATTCAGCGCGCCTGTAGCCAGGTGGACGAACTGCATATCATCATGGGCTATGACGATACCCGTGACCGCGCGCTGTTTGAAGACAGCGCCATGTCTCAACAGCCGACCGTTTCGGATCGCCTGCGCTGGTTGTTACAAACGTTCAAGTATCAGAAAAATATCCGCATTCATGCCTTCAATGAAGAGGGAATGGAGCCGTATCCGCACGGTTGGGATGTCTGGAGTAAGGGCACTAAGGCGTTCATGGCAGAGAAGGGGATTGCGCCAAACTGGATCTATACCTCAGAGGAAGCCGATGCGCCACAGTACCTGGAACATCTGGGCATCGAAACGGTGCTCATCGATCCCAAACGTACCTTTATGAGCATCAGCGGCGCGCAAATCCGTGAAAACCCGTTCCGCTACTGGGAGTACATTCCTACCGAAGTGAAGCCGTTCTTCGTGCGAACCGTGGCGGTGCTGGGCGGAGAGTCGAGCGGGAAGTCGACGCTGGTCAACAAGCTTGCGAATATCTTCAATACCACCAGTGCGTGGGAATATGGCCGCGACTATGTCTTCTCGCACCTCGGTGGTGATGAGATGGCGCTGCAATATTCTGACTACGATAAAATCGCGCTGGGTCACGCACAATATATTGATTTTGCAGTGAAGTATGCCAATAAAGTGGCGTTTATCGACACCGACTTCGTGACCACGCAGGCTTTCTGCAAAAAGTACGAAGGGCGGGAGCATCCATTTGTACAGGCATTGATCGATGAATATCGCTTTGACCTGGTGATCCTGCTGGAAAATAACACGCCATGGGTGGCGGACGGTTTACGCAGCCTCGGCAGTTCCGTGGATCGCAAAGAATTTCAGACGCTGCTGGTGGAGATGTTGCTCGAAAATAATATCGACTTCGTGCATGTTGAAGAGGCGGATTACGATGGCCGTTTCCTGCGCTGCGTTGAACTGGTCAAAGAGATGATGGGCGAGCAGGGGTGACCCACGCCGCAGGGTGAACGCGATGTTTAAGCACTTGCAGGATATGGCGCTGTTTGCCCTGGTCGCCGAACACGGCAGCTTTACCGTTGCCGCGAAGAAGGCAGGGCTGCCGAAGTCGAGCGTCAGCCAGCGCATCAGTCAGCTTGAGCAGCACGTCGGCATTCGGCTGATCAACCGCACCACTCGCAAACTGAACCTGACCTACGCTGGTGAACACTATCTGGTGCACTGCCGGGAAATTCTCGCTGCCAGCGAACGCGCAGAATATGCGGTTCAGCGACTGCGCGACAACCCCAGCGGACGATTGCGCATCACCTCGCCAGCAGGCATTGGCGCGACGCTGTTAGCGCGCCTGAACACGCAGTTCCAGCAGCGCTACCCCGATGTTTATCTGGATGTCAGTATTTCCGATGCGATGCTGGATTTGGTGGACAGCGGTTTTGACGTCGCGTTGCGCACCGGTAAGCCGCAGGATTCCTCGCTGATTGGACGTATGATTGGCCATTGTCCGCGCTATCTGCTGGCCTCGCCCGATTACCTGTCACGTTTTGCGCCGCTGAGCCACCCCCGTCAACTGGTTGAACACCATTGCATTGCACACAAGGCCTGGTCTGAATGGTTATTCCATCGGGACGATGAAGATTACCAGCACCTGCCTGACCGTGTGCATCTGACGGATAATCTGGTGTATGCCCGCGAAAGCGCCATCGCAGGGGCTGGGATCACGCTGTTGCCGGCATTCATGCTGGAAGATAAAATCGAAAAGGGCGACCTGATACCGGTGTTGCCGGAATGGACGGTCGCGGGAAACGATCTGTGGCTGGTTTATCCCAGCCGTAAGCTGAACTCTCCTGCGCTCATGAGCTACATCGAATTTGCCATGCAGTTCGATGAGCTCAGACACTTCTACAGCGCAGAGTAAGAGCGGCTCAGTCCTGGCGTAGCACCTTGTGACCGTAGGCCAGTAGCGCGTCGGTGACGTTGCGCATCATACGGCTTTCTGGCGCAAACCGATGCCAGTAGAGCATCCGGCGCTGGAACAGGCCCGGCGTGAGATCGATAAGCTCACCGCTTTGCAGTTCTTTTTCAATCTGCAGGTGCGGGATCATACAGCAGGTGGTGCCCTGACGCGCCAGTTGCACAAAGGCTTCAGAAGAGTTAACGATGTGACACGGGACGCTGCCCGGCGGCAGATCGAAGTTCTGCTGCAGGAAGGCCTGGTGCATGTCGTCCAGATGGTCAAACGCCACCGCAGGCGCTTTCAGCAGCGCGGAACGGGTGACGCCGTTCGGGAAGTAGCGTTCCGCGAACGCTTTGGAGCCAACAAACAGATAGTCGAGCGCGCCGAGTTTATCCACCAGACAGCTGGGCAGCGCCTGATGCTGAATACTCACCGCCCCAACCACTTCACCGCGACGCAGGCGTTCCTGGGTGCGGGTTTCATCTTCCACCTGCAAGTTGAGGCGAATAGGGGAGTCGGCCAGTACCGGCGCCAGGGCTGGCAGCAGCCAGGTTGCCAGACTGTCGGCGTTGACCGCCAGCGACAGCAGCAGCGGCGTAGAGCCGGTTTGCTCATCGCCCAGCCATTCATCTTCCAACAACTCCACCTGACGAAGCAGCGCCAGCAGCTTTTGTCCTTGCTCCGTCGGACGCGGCGGAACGGTACGGACCAGCAGCGGTTGTCCGAACATATTCTCAAGCTGCTTGATGCGTTGCGAAACGGCAGATTGGGTGATGCACAGCTTCTGCGCCGCGCGTTCAAACCCGCGTTCTCGTATGACGGCATCCAGTGCTTGTAGTGTTCTGTAGTCCGGACGTTTCATTGCTCTGACACACTCCTGAAATTTTTGTTTGTCCTGCACTATGACATAAATTTGCATTGGGTAAAGACGAAATCCGTAGCCTGGGAGCGGGTCGGGAAGATTTTTCCGCGCAATGGTCTATAATGCGCGTGAATTTTTCTCCACAAAGGCGAGACGATCATGACGCAGGATGAACTGAAAAAAGCAGTTGGATGGGCGGCACTTCAGTATGTACAGCCCGGCACCATTGTAGGGGTAGGTACCGGTTCAACAGCCGCGCACTTTATTGACGCGCTGGGCACCATGAAAGGCCAGATTGAAGGTGCCGTTTCCAGTTCGGATGCTTCAACCGAAAAACTCAAAAGCCTCGGCATCCCTGTGTTTGATCTCAACGAAGTGGACAGCCTTGGCGTCTACGTTGACGGTGCGGACGAGATTAACGGTCACATGCAGATGATTAAAGGCGGCGGCGCGGCACTGACCCGTGAAAAGATCATTGCCTCCGTTGCGAAGAAATTTATCTGTATCGCTGATGCTTCCAAAGAAGTCGATATCCTGGGTAACTTCCCGCTGCCGGTTGAGGTGATCCCAATGGCGCGTAGCGCAGTGGCTCGCCAGTTGGTTAAGCTGGGGGGGCGTCCGGAATATCGTCAGGGCGTGGTCACTGACAACGGCAACGTGATCCTCGATGTGCACGGAATGGAGATCCTCGATCCGGTGGCGATGGAAAATGCCATTAACGCCATTCCTGGCGTGGTTACCGTCGGTCTGTTTGCCAACCGTGGCGCGGATGTGGCGTTAATCGGGACCGCTGACGGCGTCAAAACCATCGTGAAATGATCTTACCGGGGGAGCGCTTCCCCGGTTAAAATTTTTTTGTGGGGCAAATTTGGTGACATGTATCACGTTTTGAATCTTGCCCTGCTGATTTCTCCAAAGAAAAACTTATCCCCAGCATTTTCCTCTACCATTTGCCCCTGAATGAACGCTCCTCAACAGGGCGACGCAAACGTTCATATTGCCGCAATCATTATTTTTGATATGTTGAAAGGCGGATGCAAATCCACACACACAACATCAGATTGCATAAAAAGACAGGGTCGGGAAATGGCAAAGGTATCGCTGGAGAAAGACAAGATTAAGTTTCTGCTGGTTGAAGGCGTGCATCAAAAGGCGCTGGATAGCCTTCGGGCGGCAGGTTATACCAACATCGAATTTCACAAAGGGGCGCTGGATGCTGAACAGCTGAAAGAGTCCATCCGTGATGCCCACTTCATTGGCCTGCGATCCCGTACCCATCTGACAGAAGAGGTGATCAGCGCGGCGGAAAAACTGGTCGCCGTCGGCTGTTTCTGCATCGGCACCAACCAGGTTGATCTGGCGGCGGCGGCAAAACGCGGTATTCCGGTGTTTAACGCGCCGTTTTCCAACACCCGTTCCGTGGCGGAACTGGTGATTGGCGAACTGCTGCTGCTGCTGCGCGGCGTACCGGAAGCAAACGCCAAAGCACACCGTGGCGTGTGGAATAAACTGGCAGCCGGTTCGTTTGAAGCGCGCGGTAAAAGACTGGGCATTATTGGCTACGGCCACATCGGGACTCAGTTAGGTATTCTGGCGGAATCGCTGGGGATGCACGTTTACTTCTACGATATTGAGAACAAACTGCCGCTGGGTAATGCTACCCAGGTTCAGCATCTTTCCGAACTGCTTAACATGAGCGACGTGGTCAGTCTGCACGTGCCGGAAAATGCCTCAACGAAGAACATGATGGGCGCGAAAGAGATTGCCCTGATGAAGCCAGGCTCGCTGTTGATCAACGCCGCACGTGGCACGGTGGTGGATATTCCCGCACTGTGTGATGCTCTGGCAACCAAACATCTGGCTGGGGCAGCAATCGACGTATTCCCGACCGAACCAGCGACGAACAGCGATCCGTTTACCTCACCGCTGTGCGACTTTGATAACGTGATTCTGACGCCGCATATTGGGGGATCCACCCAGGAAGCACAGGAGAACATCGGTCTGGAAGTCGCGGGTAAGCTGGCGAAGTATTCCGATAACGGCTCTACGCTTTCTGCGGTTAACTTCCCGGAAGTGTCGCTGCCGCTGCACGGCGGGCGTCGTCTGATGCACATCCACGAAAACCGTCCCGGCGTGCTGACGTCTCTGAACCAGATTTTTGCTGAGCAGGGCGTCAATATCGCCGCGCAGTATCTGCAAACGTCGGCACAAATGGGCTATGTCGTTATTGATATTGAAGCGGATGAAGATGTCGCCGAGAAAGCGCTGTTGGCGATGAAGGCTATTCCGGGCACCATTCGCGCGCGTCTGTTGTACTAATTCTCACCTGTGCGGGCAGGCGTGGAGTCTGCCCGTCATTTCTTCCTTCGTTTTCCCTTCATCCCCTTCGGTAACGCATACATCCTGTTTTCGAGCCTTGCCGCAATTGATGATTAAAGGCTTCACTGCGTGTTGTACATCAACAAAAGGAAATTACGATAGAGGCGCAGCACAACGCTGAAACGGGAAAGCCCCTACCGAAGCAGGGGCTCTTAGAAGGAAAGGGACGATGATGAGTCATGTCATCATGCTGCTTATCCTGTTAATCATCGCCTGGCCAGCATATTAACAGCGAAAACGCAGGAAGGAGGTTCGCCTCCCTCACCCTTACCGAGGAATCTAGGTCAAAAAAACGGCGGTGTCAATCAACAAAGAAGCGCCTGGCACTCCCATACTTTTGATGGTGTCACAACGGCCGGTAAGGGAACATCCCACTCTTCTACCGGCAGTTTCTCCACGCGCTGACAGTCGTGGGCGTACCCTACGGGTATCAACCCATACTGTTGCCAGTTTTGTAAGGTGCGATCGTAGAATCCGCCGCCCATCCCCAAACGCTGGCCCTGTTCATCAAACGCGACTAAAGGCGTGACCAGCACGTCCAGTTGCGAAAGTGGCAGGACATCACGAACGTCCAGTTTAGGCTCCTGAATCTTCAGCCGATTGGTAACCAGTTCACTGTGTGGGTGGTAGTGCAGAAATAGCAAATTACCGGGGCTGAACGGGTGTAGAACCGGAAGATAGACTCGCTTTCCCGCCCGCCAGAGTTGTTCAATCAGCGGCTGGGTATCAAGTTCGCCATCAAATGACAAAAACACAGCGACCGTCTGTGCCATCACGACGGGCGGATACGCAAGCATGCGTGTCGCGGCCTGTTGACCGAAGGCGATTTGTTGCGAAAGTGTGAGTGCACGACGACGTTGCCTGATCATCTGGCGAAGGGCTTGTCGTGATAAAGGGAGTTCAGAGAGTAATGTCATGGCTGTCGCCAGGTAGAAGGAGAATCTCCGAGATGCCGCCGCAGGCTGTAACCCTTGAACCCTTGGTTCAAGGTGAATGCGTCGTCACAGTCTTAAGGCTTCTCGGGCGGACCGAGCATGCTCACCAACCATGGATCGCCACATTCTTGTGGTATGAAATATCGGCTCAGGGGACTGGCCCGCTTGCAAACATCTCAGAGAAATTTTGTCTTCACGGTCACTCTACCATAGTAAACCGAAAAGTGTTATTCAAAGTTTTTGCTCGTTTTTTCGGTTATGCGACCCTGATCAAGCAGTGCCTCTTCAATGGTCTGTTGTAGCATCCGAATACGTTGTTCCATGCTCGCCGCGTAGTCGCGGGTCTTCGCTTTTTCCTGAGTCAGTTCGTAGCTAATATTCAGTGCAGCAATGAATACCAGTTGCTCAGTATTTGTGACTCTAGTGCGAACTTTCAGATCTTGCAACCGCTGATTCAGATCGTCCGCTGCCTGATTCAACGCATCCCTTTGTTCAGGCGGGCAATTCACTCGCAGTGAACGGCCAAAAATTTGGATATCGACGGGTTGTGCAGACATGCCACCTTCCTGCTGATTGACTGCGCTGCCTTCGTCTCCAGACCCTGGGTCCGCGAAGGGGCGACACTATAGCTACCCTGATGTGAAGATACAAGCCCTATTCTGGTTCACCAGGGTCCAAAGTGGTAGCATACCATGAATATCCTCCCTTTGATGACGAATGCTTATGTCTATACAGAACGAAATGCCTGGTTACAGTGAAATGAACCAGTATTTGAACCAACAAGGGGCCGGACTGACCCCGGCGGAAATGCATGGTTTGATCAGCGGGATGATTTGCGGTGGCAATAACGACAGCTCCTGGCAGCCGCTGCTTCACGACCTGACGAATGAAGGACTGGCCTTCGGTCATGAACTGGCTCAGGCGCTGCGTAAAATGCACTCCGCGACCAGCGACGCGCTGGAAGATGACGGTTTCCTTTTTCAGCTTTATCTGCCTGAAGGCGATGACGTGAGCGTCTTCGATCGCGCCGATGCACTGGCGGGATGGGTTAATCACTTCCTGCTTGGTCTTGGCGTCACGCAGCCGAAGCTCGATAAAGTGACCGGCGAGACGGGTGAAGCCATCGACGATTTGCGCAACATCGCGCAGCTCGGCTATGACGAAGATGAAGATCAGGAAGAGCTGGAGATGTCTCTCGAAGAGATCATCGAGTATGTGCGTGTCGCCGCGCTGCTGTGCCACGACACCTTTACCCGTCAATCGCCGACCGCACCGGAAGTGCGTAAACCGACCCTACACTAAAAAGTAAAACGATAATGGAGGCCACGTCATGACACCGCAGGAATACCAACGTCGTCGCCAGGCACTGCTTGCGCAAATGCAGCCAGGCAGCGCCGCGCTGATTTTTGCCGCGCCGGAAGTTACGCGCAGCGCGGACAGTGAATACCCGTATCGCCAGAGCAGCGATTTCTGGTATTTCACCGGTTTTAACGAACCGGAAGCCGTTCTGGTACTGATTAAAAGCGACGATACCCATAACCACAGCGTGTTGTTCAATCGCGTTCGCGATCTGACTGCGGAAATCTGGTTTGGTCGTCGTCTGGGACAAGATGCCGCGCCGGAAAAACTGGCTGTGGATCGTGCGCTGGCCTTTAGCGAAATCAATCAACAGCTTTTTCAGTTGCTTAACGGTCTGGACGTGGTCTACCACGCGCAGGGCGAATATGCGTATGCGGATGAGGTCGTCTTCACCGCGCTGGAAAAACTGCGCAAAGGTTCGCGCCAGAACCTGAAATCGCCGTCAACCCTGATCGACTGGCGGCCGATAGTGCATGAAATGCGCCTGTTTAAGTCGCCTGAAGAGATTGCGGTGATGCGTCGCGCAGGAGAAATTACGGCACTGGCGCATACCCGGGCGATGGAAAAATGCCGTCCGGGGATGTTTGAGTATCAACTGGAAGGCGAAATTCATCACGAGTTTACTCGCCACGGTGCGCGCTATCCGTCCTACAACACCATTGTGGGCAGCGGTGAAAACGGCTGCATTCTGCATTACACCGAAAACGAAAGTGAACTGCGCGACGGCGCCCTGGTGCTGATTGATGCTGGCTGTGAATACAAAGGGTATGCGGGCGATATCACGCGAACCTTCCCGGTGAATGGCAAATTTACCCCGGCGCAGCGTGAGATCTACGACATCGTGCTGGAATCGCTGGAGACCAGCCTGCGTCTGTACCGTCCTGGTACTTCGATTCAGGAGGTCACCGGTGAAGTCGTGCGCATTATGATTACCGGGCTGGTGAAGCTGGGTATTTTGAAAGGCGAAGTGGATCAACTGATCGCCGATAACGCGCATCGACCGTTTTTCATGCACGGTCTGAGCCATTGGCTCGGGCTGGATGTTCACGATGTCGGTGAATATGAGCAGGATCGTTCCCGTATTCTGAAACCGGGAATGGTGATCACCGTTGAGCCGGGACTGTACATCGCCCCCGATGCTGATGTACCAGAAGCTTATCGTGGGATCGGGATCCGCATTGAGGATGACATCCTGATTACGGAAAACGGTAACGAAAATCTGACCGCCGGCGTCGTCAAAAAGGCGGATGAGATTGAAGCGTTAATGGCGGCGGCGAGAGCGTAATGAGCGTGATCATTGTTGGCGGTGGCATGGTGGGCGCGACGCTGGCGCTGGCCATTTCCCGGTTAAGTCAGGGAACACTGCCGGTTCATCTGATTGAAGCGACCGCCCCTGAAGCAGACAGTCATCCTGGGTTTGATGCCCGGGCGATTGCGCTTGCGGCGGGAACCTGCCAACAACTGGCGCGAATCGGTGTCTGGCAGGCGATTGCCGATTGTGCCACCGCGATCCATACGGTTCACGTCAGCGATCGAGGCCATGCCGGATTTGTGACGCTCAACGCTGATGATTATCGCATTCCGGCGCTGGGGCAGGTGGTTGAACTGCACGACGTGGGGCTGCGCTTGTTTTCCCTGCTGCGAAAAGCGCCAGGCGTCACGTTGCACTGCCCGGACCGGGTTGCCAGCGTGTCGCGCACCCAGGAACAGGTGAATGTCACGCTGGAAACGGGCGAAACGATCGTCGGACGCGTTCTGGTGGCGGCAGATGGGACGCGTTCTGCGTTGGCAACCGCCTGCGGCGTTGACTGGCAGCAGGAACCTTATGAGCAGTTGGCGGTGATCGCTAACGTCTCAACTGCGGTTGCCCATAACGGCCGCGCGTTTGAACGGTTTACGGCGCATGGCCCCCTGGCGATGCTGCCGATGTCTGAAGGGCGCTGTTCGCTGGTGTGGTGTCATCCGCTGGAACAACGTGAGGAAATTCTGAGCTGGTCAGATGAACGCTTCTGCCGTGAACTTCAGACGGCTTTCGGCTGGCGGTTGGGGAAAATCACCCACGCGGGCAAACGCAGCGCGTATCCGCTTTCTCTCACTACGGCGGCGAAGGCGTTTACGCACCGCACCGTGCTGGTGGGCAACGCCGCGCAGACGCTGCACCCGATTGCGGGGCAGGGGTTTAACCTTGGACTGCGTGATGTTATGAGCCTCGCCGAAACGCTCACAACAGCTCAGGCGATAGGCAGGGACGTCGGCGACTACGCCGTGCTCGCGCACTATCAACATCGTCGTCAGGGGGATCGCCAGGCCACGGTCGGCGTGACGGACAGTCTGGTTCATCTGTTTGCCAACCGCTGGGCGCCGCTGGTTGTCGGGCGCAACGTGGGTCTGATGACCATGGAATTATGCCCTCCCGCCCGCGATGCGTTTGCACAGCGGACGTTAGGTTGGGTGGCGCGGTAAACATCACCTCCAGACCGGACAGGCGAAGCGCGATCCGGTATTTTTACGAATATGACGCCCGATGGCGGTTTCCGATTTTCAGGAGTAAACAGTGCAAAGTGTTGATGTAGCAATCGTGGGCGGAGGCATGGTTGGCCTGGCTGTCGCGTGTGGACTGCAGGGCAGCGGTTTACGTGTCGCTGTGCTTGAACAGCGCGAACCGCAACCGCTGGCGGCAGATGCCGATCCCGCGCTTCGCGTGTCGGCGATCAATGCCGCCAGTGAAAAACTGCTTACCCGACTGGGCGTCTGGTCAGACATTGTGGCTCGTCGCGCCAGTTGCTATCACGGGATGGAAGTGTGGGACAAAGACAGCTTTGGTCGTATCAAATTTGATGACCAAAGCATGGGCTACAGCCATCTGGGCCATATCGTGGAGAACGCGGTTATCCATTACGCGCTGTGGCAAAAAGCGCGTCAATCCTCCGATATCACGCTGATGGCGCCTGCCGAATTACAGCAGGTGGCGTGGGGCGAAAACGACGCCTTCCTGACGCTGAAAGATGGCGCCATGCTCACGGCGCGTCTGGTGATTGGCGCCGATGGGGCAAACTCGTGGCTACGCAATAAAGCGGACATTCCATTGACCTTCTGGGATTATCGCCATCATGCGCTGGTCGCGACCATTCGTACCGAAGAAGCCCATGGTGCCGTTGCCCGTCAGGCGTTTCATGGCGAAGGCATTCTGGCGTTCCTGCCGCTTCGCGATCCGCATTTGTGCTCCATCGTCTGGTCGCTTGCGCCGCAAGAGGCTGAACGGATGCAGCAGGCAAGCGATGAGCAGTTTAATCAGGCGCTGAATATCGCGTTTGATAATCGTCTGGGGCTGTGCAGCGTGGAGAGCGAACGCCAGGTGTTTCCGCTGACGGGACGCTATGCGCGTCAGTTCGCCGCGCATCGTCTGGCGCTGGTCGGCGACGCCGCGCATACCATCCATCCACTGGCCGGGCAGGGCGTGAACCTTGGGTTTATGGATGCAGCAGAACTGGTGGATGAACTCAAACGTCTGCATCGTCAGGGTAAAGACATTGGGCAGTACCTCTATTTGCGTCGTTATGAGCGCAGCCGTAAGCACAGCGCGGCGATGATGCTGGCGGGCATGCAGGGGTTCCGCGAGCTGTTTGCGGGGACGCATCCGGCAAAAAAACTGCTGCGTGATATGGGGCTGAAACTGGCTGATACCCTTCCGGGTGTTAAACCGCAACTTCTCCGTCAGGCAATGGGACTCAACGATCTGCCTGAGTGGCTTCGCTAAGCATTCACCTCTTTTAAAGAATTTGAAACCCGTCACATTTCCTCCTCCCGGCGACTTCGCCGGGGGGCATCTCTCATTTGAAATAAACTAATTTCACTGTTCTTTTCGCATTATATTTTCTAATGTCGCGATTTTTTCATAACGCCAGTTTTGACATTTTTTTAGCGTTTAATGTGGTTATGTTCGCCTTTTAAGCGCGAATTGTAGTTATTTATCTGCGTAGCTTGCTTTTGTTGTGGTTTTTTATACTGGCGGAGTTTCGGTGAGTTTTGGCCATAAGCTAATGTGATGGTTAATTTTGTTTTATGGTTTAGCGTGGGTTTCGGTGGTAAGTTCAGGGGCAAAGAGAACGTTTGCGTCGGGGCCCTGCAGTGGCGTCGATGCCGGGTTTCGTGGCGATAATTTCGCCGCGAAAGGGTGGTCAGCCCCGCTTATTCAATGAGGACAAGATGGCTCAACAGACTCCTTTGTACGAACAACACACGCTATGCGGTGCTCGCATGGTCGATTTTCACGGCTGGATGATGCCACTGCATTATGGTTCTCAGCTTGATGAGCACCATGCGGTCCGCACTCATGCCGGGATGTTTGATGTGTCGCACATGACCATCGTCGATCTGCGCGGCAGTCGCACCCGGGAGTTTTTGCGTTATCTGCTGGCGAACGACGTGGCAAAGCTAACGAAAACCGGCAAAGCCCTTTATTCCGGTATGCTCAACGCCTCGGGCGGCGTGATAGATGACCTGATTGTCTATTACTTTACCGAAGACTTCTTCCGCCTCGTTGTAAACTCCGCCACCCGCGAAAAAGACCTTTCCTGGATTACCCAACACGCTGAACCTTATGCCATCGACATTACCGTGCGTGATGACCTGTCGCTGATTGCCGTGCAGGGACCAAACGCGCAGGCGAAGGCGGCATCCCTGTTTACTGACGAGCAGCGCAAAGCCGTCGAAGGCATGAAACCGTTCTTCGGCGTGCAAACGGGTGACCTGTTTATCGCCACGACCGGTTACACCGGTGAGGCGGGCTATGAAATTGCAATGCCGAATGAAAAGGCAGCGGATTTCTGGCGTGCGCTGGTGGAAGCGGGCGTGAAGCCATGTGGCCTGGGCGCGCGCGATACGCTGCGCCTGGAAGCGGGTATGAACCTGTATGGTCAGGAGATGGACGAGGGGATCACGCCGCTGGCGGCCAATATGGGCTGGACCATCGCCTGGGAACCGACTGACCGCGACTTTATCGGTCGTGAAGCGCTGGAAGTTCAGCGTGAAAAAGGCCACGAACAACTGGTTGGTCTGGTGATGACCGAGAAAGGCGTTCTGCGTAACGAACTGCCGGTACGCTTCACTGATGCCCAGGGCAATCAACTGGAAGGCGTTATCACCAGTGGTACCTTCTCACCGACGCTGGGCTACAGTATTGCGCTGGCGCGGGTGCCGGCGGGCATTGGCGAAACGGCAATTGTGCAGATTCGCAACCGCGAAATGCCGGTAAAAGTGACTAAACCTGTTTTTGTGCGTAACGGCAAAGCCGTCGCGTGATTCATCCTTTTCTGGAGATTGATTGATGAGCAACGTACCAGCAGAACTGAAATACAGCAAAGAACACGAATGGCTGCGCAAAGAAGCTGACGGCTCTTACACCGTTGGTATCACCGAACACGCTCAGGAACTGTTGGGCGACATGGTTTTTGTTGACCTGCCGGACGTTGGCGCGACCGTTAGCGCGGGCGACGACTGCGCGGTGGCTGAGTCGGTCAAAGCCGCTTCTGACATCTATGCGCCGATCAGCGGTGAGATCGTGGCCGTCAACGACGCGCTGAGCGACTCCCCGGAACTGGTGAACAGCGAGCCGTATGCCGGTGGCTGGATCTTCAAAATCAAAGCCAGCGATGAGAGCGAACTGGACTCGCTGCTGGATGCGACAGCGTACGAAGCTCTGCTCGAAGACGAATAAATACGCTTATGCCGGATGGCGCTCACGCTTATCCGGCCTACCGATCGCGCGTAGGCCCGGTAAGCGTGAGCGCCACCGGGCAAACCAGTCAGACAATCACGATTCACTGCACGTTTCAGGAACCATCGCCCATGACACAGACGTTAAGCCAGCTTGAAAACAGCGGCGCTTTCATTGAACGCCACATCGGACCGGACGCCGCGCAGCAGCAAGAGATGCTGAATGCGGTTGGCGCCGAGTCGTTAAATGCGTTGATCGGCCAGATTGTGCCGAAAGACATTCAGCTCGCGACCCCGCCGCAGGTCGGCGAGGCGGCGACCGAATACGCTGCGCTGGCAGAATTAAAGGCCATCGCCGGGCGTAACAAGCGCTTCACGTCGTACATTGGCATGGGTTACACCGCCGTGCAGCTGCCACCGGTTATCCTGCGCAACATGCTGGAAAACCCAGGCTGGTACACCGCCTATACGCCTTATCAGCCGGAAGTGTCTCAGGGGCGCCTGGAAGCGCTGTTGAACTTCCAGCAGGTGACGCTGGATCTGACCGGTCTGGATATGGCTTCCGCTTCGCTGCTCGATGAAGCCACTGCGGCTGCAGAAGCGATGGCGATGGCGAAGCGCATCAGCAAACTGAAAAACGCGAACCGTTTCTTCGTAGCCGCGGATGTGCATCCGCAAACGCTGGATGTTGTGCGTACGCGTGCAGAAACCTTTGGTTTTGAAGTGATTGTGGATGATGCGGCGAAAGTGCTGGATCACCAGGATGTGTTCGGCGTGCTGTTACAGCAGGTGGGAACTACCGGTGAAGTCCACGACTACCGCGCGCTGATTAGTGAACTGAAGTCGCGCAAAGCGATCGTCAGCGTTGCTGCCGACTTTATGGCTCTGGTTCTGCTGACCGCGCCGGGCAAACAGGGCGCGGACATTGTTTTCGGCTCTGCGCAACGCTTTGGCGTACCGATGGGCTATGGCGGTCCACACGCGGCATTCTTCGCTGCGAAAGATGAATTCAAACGCTCCATGCCGGGCCGTATTATCGGTGTATCGAAAGATGCGGCGGGCAATACCGCACTGCGCATGGCGATGCAGACTCGTGAGCAGCATATTCGCCGCGAGAAAGCGAACTCCAACATTTGTACCTCTCAGGTGCTGCTGGCAAATATTGCCAGTCTGTATGCCGTTTATCATGGCCCGGTTGGCCTGAAACGCATTGCGAATCGTATTCACCGTCTGGCCGACATTCTGGCGGCAGGCCTGCAACAGAAAGGGCTGAAACTGCGTCACGCCCACTATTTCGACACGTTGTGCGTGGAAGTGGCGGACAAAGCGGCGGTGCTGGCGCGTGCGCAAGCGGCAGAAATCAACCTGCGCAGTGATATCCATAACGCCGTAGGTATAACGCTCGACGAAACCACCACCCGTGAAAATATCGTGCAGTTGTTCAGCGTTCTGCTGGGCGACAGCCATGGTCTGAATATCGACACGCTGGATAAAGAGGTGGCGCACGACAGTCGTTCCATTCAGGAAAGTATGCTGCGTGATGACGCTATCCTGAGTCACCCGGTATTTAATCGCTATCACAGCGAAACCGAAATGATGCGCTACATGCACTCGCTGGAGCGTAAAGATCTGGCGCTGAATCAGGCGATGATCCCGCTGGGCTCTTGCACTATGAAGCTGAACGCGGCAGCGGAGATGATCCCGATTACCTGGCCAGAGTTTGCTGAACTGCATCCGTTCTGCCCACCAGAACAGGCGGAAGGCTACCATCAGATGATCGGTCAGCTTTCTGACTGGCTGGTTAAACTGACCGGTTACGACGCGGTTTGCATGCAGCCGAACTCCGGCGCGCAGGGTGAATACGCCGGGCTGCTGGCCATTCGTCATTACCACGAAAGCCGTAATGAAGGGCATCGTGATATCTGTCTGATCCCGGCCTCTGCACACGGGACTAACCCGGCTTCAGCACAGATGGCGGGTATGCAGGTGGTGGTCGTGGCCTGTGATAAGAACGGTAACATCGATCTTGGCGATCTGCGTGACAAGGCGGGTCAGGCGGGCGAGAACCTTTCCTGCATCATGGTGACCTATCCGTCCACCCACGGTGTTTACGAAGAGACGATCCGCGAAGTGTGCGAGATAGTGCATCAGTTCGGTGGTCAGGTTTATCTCGACGGCGCAAATATGAACGCTCAGGTGGGCATCACTTCTCCGGGCTTTATCGGCGCGGACGTTTCACATCTTAACCTGCATAAAACCTTCTGCATTCCGCACGGCGGCGGCGGTCCGGGTATGGGACCCATTGGTGTGAAATCGCACCTGGCACCGTTTGTGCCGGGACACAGCGTGGTGCAGATTGAAGGGATGCTGACCCGCCAGGGCGCGGTCTCTGCCGCACCGTTCGGCAGCGCATCAATTCTGCCGATCAGTTGGATGTACATCCGCATGATGGGCGCAGAAGGGCTGAAGCAGGCAAGCCAGGTAGCGATTCTGAATGCCAACTACATCGCCAGCCGACTGAAAGACGCGTTCCCGGTTCTGTATACCGGTCGCGATGGTCGCGTGGCGCACGAGTGTATTCTCGATATTCGTCCACTGAAAGAAGAGACTGGCATCAGTGAACTGGATATTGCCAAGCGCTTGATCGACTACGGTTTCCACGCGCCAACCATGTCGTTCCCGGTCGCGGGTACGCTGATGGTTGAACCAACGGAATCTGAAAGCAAAGTGGAACTGGATCGCTTTATCAACGCCATGCTGGCGATTCGCGCAGAAATTGACAGCGTGAAAGCGGGTGTCTGGTCGCTGGAAGATAACCCACTGGTTAACGCGCCGCACACCCAGAATGAACTGGTGGCGGAGTGGAATCACGGTTACAGCCGTGAAATCGCCGTCTTCCCGGCGGGCGTGGCGAACAAATACTGGCCAACCGTGAAGCGTCTTGATGACGTTTACGGTGACCGTAATCTGTTCTGCTCCTGCGTGCCGATGAGCGAATACCAGTAATCTGCTGATTCGACTATCTTTTAAAGGCGCTTCGGCGCCTTTATTCTTTTTGGGGGAAAATGGCATGGCAATAGCATTAGTTACCGGCGGTAGTCGCGGTATCGGGCGCGCGACGGCCTTGCTGCTGGCACAGGAAGGTTATACGGTTGCCGTCAACTTTCATCACAATATCCGGGCCGCCACCGAGGTGGTGAACAACATTGTCGCCGCCGGGGGAAACGCGTTTACCCTGCGTGCAGATATCAGTGACGAAGCGCAGGTCGTGGCGATGTTTGAATCTATCGATCGTGAAAATGAGCCCCTTGCGGCGCTGGTCAATAATGCCGGAATTTTATTTGAACAAAGTACCATCGAGAATCTTTCTGCCGAGCGGATTAACCGCGTGCTGGCGACCAACGTGACGGGGTACTTCCTCTGCTGTCGCGAAGCGGTAAAGCGCATGTCGCACAAACACGGCGGTCACGGCGGGGCAATTGTGAACGTGTCATCAGCGGCGTCGCGTCTGGGAGCGCCGGGAGAGTATGTTGACTACGCGGCGTCGAAAGGGGCCGTAGATTCACTGACCACCGGCTTAGCACTGGAAGTCGCGGCGCAGGGGATCCGGGTTAACGGCGTGCGTCCGGGGCTTATCTACACCGAAATCCACGCCTCCGGCGGCGAGCCTGGGCGGGTGGATCGCGTGAAGTCAATGTTGCCCATGCAGCGCGGTGGTCAACCGGAAGAGGTGGCGCAAGCCATTGCCTGGCTGCTGAGTGAGAAAGCGTCGTATGTCACGGGCAGTTTTCTGGAACTGGCGGGCGGGAAGTAGGATAAGGAATGCCGGATGGCGGCGTAAACGCTTTATCCGGCCTGTGGCAACAGAACCTGTCGGCCGGATAAGCGCAGCGCCATCCGGCAACCCCTTAGAGATCCTCGCCGTTGCTGGCGATCACCGCTTTGTACCAGTCGAAGCTCTTCTTGCGGGAACGCGACATGTCACCCGTGCCATCATCGTGCTTGTTCACATAGATAAAGCCGTAGCGTTTGCTGTACTGGCCGGTGGTGAAAGAGACACAGTCGATGCAGCCCCACGGCGTGTAGCCCATCAGATCCACGCCGTCATACGTCACCGCCTTCATCATCTCTTCGATGTGGGCGCGCAGATAGTCAATGCGGTAGTCGTCGTTAATGCTGCCGTCTTCTTCCACTTTATCTAAGGCACCAAAGCCGTTTTCAACGATGAACAACGGTTTCTGGTAGCGCTCATACAGTTCGCACAGTGAATAGCGCAGGCCCACCGGGTCAATCTGCCAGCCCCAGTCGGAGGCCTTGACGTGCGGGTTCGGTACGCTGCCTTCGAAACCCGAAATAGCATCACCGCTGCCGCCTTCGGCCTTCACCGCGTTGGTCATGTAGTAGCTGAAACCAAGGTAATCGCAGGTGCCTTCACGCAGAATCGCGGTATCGCCATCTTCCATTTTGATGTTAAAGCCGCGACGCTCCCACTCGTTGAGGACATAGGAAGGGTAGTAACCGCGCAGTTGAACGTCGGTGAATACATAGCGCTCGCGCATGGATTCCTGGGCGAACATGACGTCCTCTGGCTTACAGGAGAACGGATACAGCGCGACCATCGCCAGCATGCAGCCCACTTTCATCTCCGGGTTGATGCGACGCGCCGCCTTCACCGCTAACGCGCTGGCGACAAACTGATGGTGCAGCACCTGATACATGGTCTCTTCCGGGTTTTCGTGCTCGGTATAGACCACGCCGGAACAGCAATAGCCAAACAGCGGCGCGCGCCAGTTGCGCTGGTTGTTGATTTCGTTGAAGGTCATCCAGTATTTGACCTTATGCTTGTAGCGTTCAAACACCACTTCGGCAAAACGAACAAAGAAATCAACGACCTTGCGGTTAGTCCAGCCGCCATACTGCTGCACCAGATGCAGCGGCATTTCAAAGTGAGAAAGGGTAATAACCGGCTCGATGTTGTACTTGAGCAACTCGTCAAACATGTCGTCGTAGAATTTCAGCCCTTCTTCATTTGGCTGCGTTTCGTCACCTTGCGGGAAGATGCGGGTCCAGGCGATGGATGTGCGGAAGCATTTAAAGCCCATTTCGGCAAACAGTTGGATGTCTTCTTTGTAGTGACCATAAAAATCGACCGCGTCGTGGTTCGGGTAGTATTTACCAGGCTCCACTTCCTGGGTGATTTCACGGGGTACGCCATGCGCGCCGCCGGTCAGAACATCACAAATGCTGGGACCTTTGCCGCCTTTGTTCCAGCCGCCTTCAACCTGATGTGCAGCAACCGCGCCGCCCCAGAGAAAATCTTTCGGTAAGGTGAGTTTTTTCATCGTTGCGTCATCTCAAATTAATACAAACTGATTTGAGTCTAACAAAGGGAAGATAAATGTCACGATATAACAAAATAGCGAAACGGTAATTTGTTACCGCCAAAAAACAGTCTGTTTTTTTACGCTAATTTTTTCGCCAGCTTTCGCCCGAGGGATTCGAGAATATAAATAACGGGAATTTGCGTGGTGATATCGTACACACCGGCAATACGGGTTTGCGGCACATGCCAGGAAAGATTAAAGTCCGCCAGTTTAGCGAGACGCGAGTGTTCATGGCTGGTAATCGAGAGCACTTTGCAGTTATGCAGGCTGAACTGGCTGGCAAAGCGCAGGATCTCTTCGGTTTCACCAGAGACAGATAACACAATCGCCAGCGCATTACGTGCCATGTCGTTAGTGACCGGGAAATAAGGATCGTCAATATGGTTACTGAATTTTCCGACGTTTGAGAAAAAACGCGCGCCATATTTCGCTAAGGCTCCTGAGGTACCGGCACCGACAAATATAATACGCTCGGACGATAAAATAATGTCTACCGCCTTTTCGAGTAATTGATCAAATTCATCGTTATTGACCCCTTTAAAGAAACTGATAATCTCGCTGGCACCAAAATTAGCCTGTTGCGGTTCATTCTGCTCTAAATATAATTTAAAGCGTACGCGAAATTCGGAGTAGCCTTCACAGTTAAGCTTGCGACAGAAACGCAGCACGGTGGTCGTCGATACACCCGCCGCTTCAGCCAGTTCCCGAATGGTCATATACATGACTTTGTCACGGTTTCTGATGACATAGTTGTAGACCAACATCTCAATGTTGTTGAGACTGGCGATGGCAGCGTGGGAGAACATACTCACAATGGCAATACTCACTCATCAGATATATCTACAGGGAATAATAACATGCAGCCAAATGACATCACTTTTTTTCAGCGTTTCCAGGACGACATTCTGGCAGGGCGTAAAACGATCACCATTCGCGATGAGTCTGAATCTCACTTCAAGGCCGGTGACATTCTGCGGGTAGGGCGTTTCGAGGACGACGGCTATTTTTGCACGATCGAGGTGCAGGGTACGTCAACCGTCACCCTCGACACACTGACGGAAAAACATGCCCAGCAGGAAAACATGACGCTGGAGGAACTCAGGCAGGTGATTGGCGAGATTTACCCGAATCAGTCACAGTTTTATGTGATTGATTTTAAATGCCTTTGAATTTAATGAACAACTGTTAGTTGAAAAATACATTTCAATATTATGATTTATAACGATTATTTTAAATTCGATATTTATTTTGGCTAACAGGTGTTCACTGGAACCATTCTCAGTTACGCTAGAAGCGCAATCACGAACGTGTTCGTTTCACCGGAGTAAGTTATGGTCCAGAAGCCATTAATCGCGCAGGGATATTCACTGGCAGAGGAAATCGCCAACAGCATCAGCCACGGAATTGGGCTGGTGTTTGGTATCGTCGGTCTGGTGCTGTTGCTGGTGCAGGCGGTGGATATGAACGCCAGCGCGACGGCGATTACCAGCTACAGCCTGTACGGCGGCAGTATGATTCTGTTGTTTCTGGCGTCGACCTTGTATCACGCTATCCCACATCAGCGGGCGAAGATCTGGCTGAAAAAATTCGACCACTGTGCTATCTACCTGCTCATTGCCGGGACCTATACGCCGTTTCTGCTGGTGGGTCTGGATTCAACACTGGCACGTGGGCTGATGATTGTTATCTGGAGCCTGGCGCTGCTCGGTATTTTATTCAAACTGACGATAGCCCACCGGTTTAAGGTGCTGTCGCTGGTGACCTATCTGACGATGGGCTGGCTGTCGCTGATTGTGGTGTATCAACTGGCAATCAAACTGGCGGCGGGAGGCGTAACGCTACTGGCCGTCGGCGGCGTGGTCTATTCACTGGGAGTGATTTTCTACGTCAGTAAACGCATTCCCTACAACCATGCCATCTGGCACGGGTTCGTGCTGGGTGGCAGCGTGTGCCACTTTCTGGCGATCTACTTGTACGTAGGACAGGCGTGATGTGATGGTTTGACGTTTTATCAGGCCTACAGGGCGAGAGGTATATCTTCGTAGGCCTGATAAGCGACGCGCCATCAGGCGTTATTTTGTTACTCTTCCAGCGAATAGGGCAGCGGTTTGATGTGCAACGTGTTGGCATCGTCGCGTACACGAAATACGCTGTCGGTTTCCATATCGTTGTTCATCACCACCTGTACCAGTAGCTGACCGTCATCCAACTGCACTGCCGCGAGGACGGTGCCAGTACGACGCCAGTTCTCACCCATTTGCATCTCAAGATCGTCACCCGCTTCTGGTACCCGGCTGGCCTTACCCGCCAGAGACCACAATGCACGTTTGTTCGCCCCGCGGAATTTCGCTCGCGCCACCATCTCTTGCCCGGTATAGCAGCCTTTCTTAAAGCTGATCCCCCCCAGCGCCTGAAGATTGGTCGCCTGCGGAATGAACTGCGCACTGTTGGCAGAATCGATCACCGGAAGTCCAGCCTCAATATCCAGAGCCAGCCACTGCTGGCTGTTATTCAGTTCGGCTTCGCCACGCAGCTTTTCCGTCACGGCTTCCGCTGTTGTCACATCAGTAACCAACAGGAAGCGTTCCACCGGATGTTCAAACCACAGCAGGGTGGTTGCTCCTTCACGCGTGACGGGCTTTTCGCTGTCAGGCAGTTCGCTAAACAGATTTGCCAGTGCGGCACGCGCCTGGAAACCCGCTACGCCCAGCAGCACGCGCTCATCGTTCGGGGCAATCGCCACTTTCGAAAACACGGCGTATTTTTTCAGTTCGGTCACCTGCGCGTCACGCAGGCTACGACGCTCAATCCAGGCAAAGCCATCGCCGTCGCGGAACAGTCGCAGGTTGCTCCACATTTTTCCTTTAGCGTCGCAATGGGCGGCCAGTACGTGTTGGTGTTCAGTCAGTAGACTCACGTCAGCAGTCACCTGACCCTGGATATACTTCTCGCTGTCAGCCCCGGTAATCGTGGCCAGCGCCCAGTCATCTAACGTCATTAACGTCACGGGCAAACGTGCTGAAGCTGACGGCTGACGAGGTGGAAATGGAGTAAATGCCATAAAAATGTCCTGATTTGCTTAACGCAGTGATAATGACTAATGGTAAAAGAGCTATTGCCCAATGCAAGCGCTTTGATAGTCCCATTTGTGCCTTATCGTATAGATTGCGAGACGGCATCCAGAAAACATGAACCCATTGAGTTATTGGGGATTTAATTAGCGATCGCGCTTGTGATTACGGATATTCCCGCAAAACAGGATGAAAAACACGTTACAATAGTCGGGTAGTTCATTTGAGTGAGACAGGAAGAAAAAAATGGATATTAACAATAAAGCACGTATTCACTGGGCATGCCGACGCGGTATGCGTGAACTCGATATTTCCATCATGCCGTTTTTCGAACATGAATACGACACGTTGAGCGACGATGAAAAACGTATTTTTATTCGTCTGCTGGAGTGTGATGACCCGGATTTATTCAACTGGTTGATGAATCACGGTAAACCGGCAGATGCTGAACTGGCGCAGATGGTACGACTCATTCAGACACGGAATCGGGATCGTGGTCCTGTGGCAATCTGATCTCCGCGTCTCATGGCGCGCACAGTGGTTATCGCTACTTCTGCATGGGCTGGTCGCTGCGGCTATTCTATTAATGCCATGGCCGCTGAGCTACACGCCGTTGTGGTTGATACTGCTTTCGCTGGTTGTGTTTGACTGCGTCCGTAGCCAGCGTCGAATTAACGCCCGTCAGGGGGAGGTCAAACTTCTGATGGATGGACGGCTCCGCTGGCAGGGGCAGGACTGGCTTATCGTCAGTGCGCCGTGGATGATTAAAACCGGCATGATGTTGCGCTTGCGGTCAGAAACCGGTAAACGCCAGCATTTGTGGCTCGCGGCAGACAGTATGGATAAAGCTGAATGGCGAGATTTACGCCGCCTGATGATGCAAAATTCGACGCTGGGATAGGCGTAATGGGTGGAATGCGCTGGCAGGGCTGACGGTTTTTACTGCCAGCCCTACGGGTCAGGGGTTTTGTCTCAGATAATCGGTATCAGGAAATCGGTATCAGGAATAGTGCTCGGCCATTTCACCAAGAATTTGCTCGCACCATGCCTGAATACGCTCATCGCTGAGATCGTATTGATTGGTTTCATCCAGGGCGAGACCGACGAACAGCTGACCCTCGGCAATGACCGGTTTAGGGCTGGTGAACTCGTAGCCTTCGGTAGGCCAGTAACCGACGAATTTGACCCCTTTGGTCGACAGTTTGTCATGCAGCATGCCCAGCGCGTCAAGGAACCACTCGCCGTAGCCTAACTGGTCGCCCATACCGTAAAGTGCGACAATTTTGCCTTCGAGGTTGAGCTCGTCCAGTTGATCCCAGACGGCCTCCCAGTCTTCCTGAATTTCACCGAAATCCCAGGTGGGAATGCCTAAGATCAGCACATCGTACTGCTCCATCAGGGCCGGGGCATCATCTTTCAGATTATGCAGTGTTACCAGTTCCGGGCCGATGATGTCGCGAATTTTCTCTGCCGCCATCTCGGTGTAGCAGGTGCTGGAACCGTAAAAAAGACCAATATTCATCGCGTAAACGTCTCAATACTTGCTATGACTTTGCGCGTAGTGTACCAGAAACCCGTATCATTGAGTCATAATGGCGGGTTGCAGAATCAAAGAGGCTGATGTGGAACAGGATCTTGCGCGCATCGAACAATTCCTTGATGCGCTCTGGCTGGAGAAAAATCTGGCGGAAAATACGCTGAGCGCCTATCGCCGCGATTTGACCATGTTGGTGGAGTGGCTCGCACACCGTCAGGTGTCGCTGGATACCGCGCAAAGCGACGATCTGCAGGCATTACTGGCCGAGCGGATGGACGGCGGGTATAAAGCGACCAGTACCGCACGACTGCTGAGCGCGGTGCGGCGGCTTTTCCAGCATCTTTATCGCGAGAAGATCCGTTCAGACGATCCAACAGCGACGCTGGCGTCGCCTAAATTGCCACAGCGCTTACCGAAAGATCTCAGTGAAGCGCAAGTTGAGCGATTATTACAGGCGCCAGTGGTTGACCAACCGCTGGAGTTACGCGATAAAGCCATGCTTGAGATCCTGTATGCCACGGGACTGCGTGTGTCTGAACTCGTCGGGCTGACGATGAGTGACATCAGTCTGCGCCAGGGTGTGGTTCGGGTGATCGGTAAAGGCAATAAAGAGCGACTCGTTCCATTGGGCGAAGAGGCGGTGTACTGGGTGGAGACGTACCTGGAGCATGGGCGTCCGTGGCTGCTGAACGGCGTGTCGATTGACGTGCTGTTTCCCAGTCAACGCGCCCAGCAGATGACGCGCCAGACCTTCTGGCACCGCATTAAGCACTATGCCGTATTAGCGGGAATCGACAGTGAAAAGCTGTCACCGCACGTTTTACGCCACGCATTTGCCACGCATTTGCTCAATCATGGCGCCGATTTACGCGTGGTGCAGATGTTGCTGGGTCACAGCGATCTCTCCACCACGCAGATTTATACTCATGTTGCGACAGCGCGCTTGCGTCAACTTCATCAACAGCATCACCCAAGAGCGTGAATGCTGAGCGAACAGGAAAGGTTATGAAAAAAGGTTTAATGCTGTTTACCCTGCTGGCCACCGCGTTTTCCGGCCTGGCACACGCCGACGACGCCGCGATCCGCCAGTCTCTGACGAAACTGGGCGTGCAGAGCACGGATATTCAACCCGCCCCAATTGCCGGGATGAAAACGGTGCTGACCAACAGCGGCGTGCTGTACGTGACGGAAGACGGTAAACATATCATTCAGGGGCCAATGTACGACGTCAGCGGTGCGACGCCGGTCAACGTGACCAATCAGCTGCTGATGAAGCACCTGAACGCGCTGGAAAATGAAATGATCGTCTATAAAGCGCCACAGGAAAAACACGTTATCACCGTCTTTACCGATATCACCTGTGGCTACTGCCACAAGCTGCATGAAGAGATGAAGGACTACAATGCGCTGGGCATTACCGTCCGCTACCTCGCCTTCCCGCGCCAGGGACTGGAAAGCCAGGCCGAACAGGATATGAAGTCCATCTGGTGTGCAAAAGACAAAGCCAAAGCGTTTGATGACGCGATGGCTGGCAAAGGTGTGAAAGCGGCAACCTGTGATGTGAACATCGCGGATCACTACGCGCTGGGCGTGCAGTTTGGCGTAAGTGGCACGCCAGCCATTGTGCTGAGCAACGGCTATGTCGTACCAGGTTATCAGGGGCCGAAAGAGATGAAAGCGTTTCTTGACGAGCACCAAAAACAGACCAGTGGTAAGTAATTCGCGTGAAACAACAGATACAACTTCGTCGGCGGGAAGTCGATGAATCGGCAGAACTGCCTGCCGATCTCTCGCCGCTGTTACGCCGCTTGTACGCCAGTCGTGGTGTACGCAGTGCCCGGGATCTCGAGCGCAGCGTAAAAGGCATGCTGCCCTGGCAGCAACTGAGCGGCGTCGAAAAAGCGGTCGAAATCCTCTATAACGCCTTTCGCGAGGGGACGCGCATCATCGTGGTCGGCGACTTCGATGCGGACGGCGCAACCAGTACCGCCCTGAGCGTGCTGGGGATGCGCTCGCTGGGCTGCGATAACATCAGCTACCTGGTGCCAAACCGTTTTGAGGATGGTTACGGTTTAAGTCCGGAAGTGGTCGATCAGGCCCATGCGCGCGGCGCGCAGCTGATTGTCACCGTCGATAACGGTATCTCTTCCCATGCCGGTGTGGATCACGCCAGGGCGCTGGGGATCCCGGTGGTGGTTACCGATCACCACCTGCCGGGCGAGACGTTGCCAGCAGCCGAAGCCATCATCAACCCAAATCTGACTGACTGTGATTTCCCGTCGAAATCGCTGGCCGGCGTGGGCGTGGCGTTTTATCTGATGCTTGCCCTGCGCACTTTCCTGCGCGATAAGGGCTGGTTTGACGAACGTGGCATTGCGCCGCCTAACCTGGCGGATCTGCTCGATCTGGTCGCGCTGGGCACCGTGGCGGACGTGGTGCCGCTGGATGCCAACAACCGGATCCTCACCTGGCAGGGCTTAAGCCGCATTCGCGCCGGAAAATGCCGTCCGGGGATCAAAGCGCTGCTGGAAGTGTCCAACCGCGATGCGCAAAAGCTTGCCGCCAGTGATTTAGGTTTCGCCCTCGGTCCGCGTCTGAACGCCGCGGGTCGGCTGGATGATATGTCCGTCGGTGTGGCGCTATTGCTGTGCGATAACATCGGCGAAGCGCGAGTACTGGCCAATGAGCTGGATGCGCTGAACCAGACGCGTAAAGAGATTGAGCAGGGGATGCAGGCGGAAGCGCTGACCCTGTGCGAGAAGCTGGAGCGCAGCCGCGAGACGCTGCCTGGCGGTCTGGCGATGTATCATCCTGAGTGGCATCAGGGAGTGGTTGGGATCCTCGCCTCGCGCATTAAAGAGCGTTTTCATCGCCCGGTGATCGCTTTTGCACCGGCAGGTGACGGCACGCTGAAAGGCTCCGGGCGATCCATTCAGGGTCTGCACATGCGTGATGCGCTGGAGCGGCTGGATTCGCTGCATCCGGGGTTGATGATTAAATTCGGCGGCCATGCGATGGCGGCGGGACTGTCGCTGGAAGAGGCGAAATTCGATCTGTTCCAGCAGCGTTTTGGCGAGCTGGTCACCGAATGGCTGGATCCGTCGCTGTTACAGGGGGAAGTGGTCTCTGATGGCCCGCTGAGCGCGGCGGAGATGACGATGGAGGTCGCGCAGTTGCTACGCGACGCCGGTCCGTGGGGGCAGATGTTTCCGGAACCGCTGTTTGACGGGCGTTTCCGCCTGCTTCAGCAGCGTCTGGTTGGCGAGCGGCATTTGAAAGTGATGGTCGAACCCGTTGGCGGAGGACCGCTGCTGGACGGCATCGCCTTTAACGTCGATACCGCCTGCTGGCCGGATAACGGCGTGCGCGAAGTTGAACTGGCCTACAAACTGGATATTAACGAATTTCGCGGCAACCGTAGTTTGCAGTTAATCATCGATAATATCTGGCCCGTGTAATCTGACCACTTTACCGTCACTATTCTCTATAAAAAAGAGCGTGGATTGGTTACAATCCCGCTCTTATCACCGCATTTTGACAAGTCCAATAAAAGAAATCAGACCATGTTTGAAATTAATCCGGTAAAAAACCGCATTCAGGACCTCACGGAGCGCTCTGACGTTCTTAGGGGGTATCTTTGACTATGATGCCAAGAAAGAGCGTCTGGAAGAAGTAAACGCCGAGCTGGAACAGCCGGACGTCTGGAACGAACCCGAACGCGCGCAGGCGCTGGGCAAAGAACGTTCCTCGCTTGAAGCGATTGTCGACACCCTCGACCAAATGTCTCAGGGGCTGGAAGATGTTTCCGGCCTGCTGGATCTGGCTGTAGAAGCCGACGACGAAGAAACCTTTAACGAAGCCGTTGCGGAACTTGAAACGCTTGACGAAAAACTGGCGCAGCTGGAGTTTCGTCGTATGTTCTCCGGTGAATATGACAGCGCCGATTGCTACCTCGACATCCAGGCCGGTTCCGGTGGGACTGAAGCGCAGGACTGGGCAAGTATGCTGGAGCGTATGTATCTGCGCTGGGCAGAAGCGCGCGGCTTCAAGACCGAAATTATTGAAGAGTCAGAAGGGGAAGTGGCCGGGATCAAATCCGTGACCATTAAGATTTCTGGCGAATATGCCTACGGCTGGCTGCGTACGGAAACTGGCGTTCACCGTCTGGTACGTAAGAGCCCGTTTGACTCCGGCGGTCGTCGTCATACCTCGTTTAGCTCCGCGTTCGTTTACCCGGAAGTGGATGACGATATTGATATCGAAATCAACCCGGCAGACCTGCGTATCGACGTGTATCGCGCATCCGGCGCGGGCGGTCAGCACGTTAACCGTACCGAATCTGCGGTGCGTATTACTCACATCCCGACCGGGATTGTGACGCAGTGCCAGAACGACCGTTCCCAGCACAAGAACAAAGACCAGGCCATGAAGCAGATGAAAGCAAAGCTTTATGAACTGGAAATGCAGAAGAAGAACGCCGAGAAGCAGGCGATGGAAGATACTAAATCCGACATCGGCTGGGGAAGCCAGATTCGTTCTTACGTCCTTGATGACTCCCGCATTAAAGACTTGCGTACCGGGGTTGAAACCCGTAACACGCAAGCCGTGCTGGACGGCAGCCTGGATCAATTTATCGAAGCAAGTTTGAAAGCAGGGTTATGAGGAACCAACATGTCTGAACAACACGCACAGGGCGCTGACGCGGTAGCCGATCTTAACAACGAACTGAAAACGCGCCGTGAGAAGCTGGCAGGACTGCGCGAGCAGGGTATCGCCTTCCCGAACGATTTCCGTCGCGATCACACCTCAGACCAACTGCACGCTGACTTCGATGCGAAAGAGAACGAAGAGCTGGAAGCGCTGAACATCGAGGTGTCCGTTGCAGGCCGCATGATGACCCGTCGTATCATGGGTAAAGCGTCCTTTGTTACGTTGCAGGACGTGGGGGGGCGTATTCAACTGTACGTTGCCCGTGACGATCTGCCGGAAGGCACTTACAACGAGCAGTTTAAGAAATGGGACCTCGGCGACATCCTTGGTGCGAAGGGGAAACTGTTCAAGACCAAAACGGGCGAACTGTCTATCCACTGCACCGAATTGCGTCTGCTGACTAAAGCGCTGCGTCCGCTGCCGGATAAATTCCACGGTTTGCAGGATCAGGAAGCCCGTTATCGTCAGCGCTATCTGGATCTCATCTCTAACGATGAATCCCGTAACACCTTTAAGGTGCGTTCCCAGATCCTGGCGGGCATCCGTCAGTTCATGGTCGGTCGCGGCTTTATGGAAGTTGAGACCCCGATGATGCAGGTGATCCCAGGCGGCGCCTCTGCGCGTCCGTTTATCACCCATCACAATGCGCTGGATCTGGATATGTACCTGCGTATTGCACCGGAACTGTACCTGAAGCGTCTGGTGGTGGGTGGTTTCGAGCGCGTGTTCGAAATCAACCGTAACTTCCGTAACGAAGGGATCTCCGTACGTCATAACCCAGAGTTCACCATGATGGAACTCTACATGGCGTATGCGGACTACAAAGATCTGATCGAACTGACCGAGTCTCTGTTCCGTACCCTGGCGCAGGATGTGTTAGGTAAAACGGAAGTCCCTTACGGTGATGAAGTGTTCGACTTCGGCAAGCCGTTCGAAAAACTGACCATGCGCGAAGCTATCAAGAAATACCGTCCGGAAACGGAAATGGCTGAACTGGATAACTTCGACTCCGCCAAAGCGATCGCCGAATCTCTCGGTATCAAGGTAGAGAAGAGCTGGGGTCTGGGCCGTATCGTGACTGAAATCTTCGAAGAAGTGGCCGAAGCGCATCTGATTCAGCCGACCTTCATTACCGAATACCCGGCAGAAGTGTCTCCGCTGGCGCGTCGTAATGACGAGAATCCGGAGATCACCGATCGCTTTGAGTTCTTCATCGGCGGCCGTGAGATCGGTAACGGCTTTAGCGAGCTGAACGATGCGGAAGATCAGGCGCAGCGCTTCCAGGATCAGGTTGACGCGAAAGCGGCGGGCGACGACGAAGCGATGTTCTACGACGAAGACTATGTGACTGCGCTGGAGCATGGTCTGCCGCCGACGGCGGGTCTGGGTATTGGGATTGACCGTATGGTGATGCTGTTCACCAACAGCCACACTATTCGTGACGTGATCCTGTTCCCGGCGATGCGTCCGGTAAAATAAGCGGTGAAATGTTGGATAGCGTTACGCTTGCCGTAGGCCGGATAAGCGTAGCGCCATCCGGCGTCAATTAACGTCGGCAATATTCTCGCAGTCGCTCGCGCGCATTATCATCAGCAGCCTGCATCACCATCCACGGACTGAAGGCCCACGGCGTCGCGTCAGTTCCGCGTAAAACATCCTCCAGACTGCTCCATTGATAATCCATCACTTCGTCGTGATTGACCTGCAGTTCACTGGTTACCCGTGCCGCATAGACCGGACAAACCTCATTTTCTACGATCCCACTGGGATCGGTCGCCCGATAGCGGAATGCAGGGTAGACGGGGGTCAGGCTGGCAATCTCTACGCCAAGCTCATGACGGCAGCGGCGGATAACGGCCTCTTCGTGGCTTTCACCCCGTTGAGGGTGGCCGCAAACCGAGTTCGTCCAAACTCCCGGCCACGCTTTTTTCGCAAGCGATCGGCGAGTCACCAAAAGTTGCCCCTCTGCATTGAACAGCCAGGAAGAGAAGGCGAGATGCAATGGTGTGTTGGCGGTGTGGGCGCTGTATTTTTCCAGCGTGCCGGAAGGGGTGTCCTGTGCATCCAGCAAAATGACGTGTTCCTGTCGCATAATGTCTCACTGTAATTCTTAAGCACGTACCAGTATATGAGATCTCACGACGTATTGATTAACTCTGGGAGCGTTTAACGGCGGAATTTGACATCCGTATCTTGCGGTACGGATGTCGGGCGCAGGCGCGATTTTAGAAAAACAGCAGCATAAACTGGAAGCGACTTTCGATACCCAGCGCAATGCCGTCTGAAACGGCGGGGATCGACATCAGCATAAGCAACAGCAGGGTTATCAGGCAGCGCAAAAAGAGACTCATGCTACTCATCCTGCTGATTTTTTTTCAGCTTGCGCATCAGCAGCCACATTCGCACCGTTCTGACCTTCAGGTTTTTATCCGAGATGGATTCCTGTACCAGTCCGGTATGGTGGTGATAACCATTGAAAAACAGATTCAATACCACCGCGCTGAAGGTGGCTAGCATAATGCCGCTGTGCAGCAGCGGCTGGAGTACAGCAGGCAGGCGAGAAAAAAAGTCATGTGATAACGTCGGCGTCATGCCAACGCCCAGGCTGATGGCCACAATGTAGAGGTTGTAACGGTTCGCGGTGTAATTGCAGCGTGAGAGAATGCGGATCCCGGTCGCCAGTACCATGCCAAACATCACCAGCCCTGCGCCGCCGAGGACGAACTGCGGAATGGAGGCGACCAGAACCGCCATTTTCGGCACCATGCCAAACAAAATTAAGATGACGCCAGAGGCGATGCAGACCCATCGACTGTGCACGCGCGTGACGCTGACCAGACCAACGTTTTGGGAAAACGAGGTATGCGGAAAGCTGTTAAACAGTCCGCCAATCATCGTCCCGACGCCATCCACGCGCAGGCCGCGAATGATATCCTGCGAAGAGAGTTTGCGACCGACGATTTCACCGAGCGCCAGGAACATCCCCATCGATTCAATAAACACAATAATCAGCACGGCCGTCATGGTCAGAATCGACACTGGATCAAAGACGGGCGTACCGAAGGCCATCGGTGTGACAATCGCGAACCACGAAGCATCGTGCAGGCCTGACAAGTTCACTTCATTCATCATCCATGAGAGCGCAAAGCCAAAGATGATCCCCAGCAGGACTGCGACGTTGGACATAAAACCTTTGGCATATCGGGTGATTAATAAAATAAAAATTAAGACCGCAAACGAAATGCCCAAATAGACCGGATTCCCATATTCAGGATTGCCTTTCCCGCCTGCTGCCCAGTCAACGCCCACCTGAATAATGCTCAGGCCAATTGAGGTGATCACCACACCCGTCACCAGCGGCGGAAATAACGGCATCAGGCGACCGACAAGCGGCGCTAAGAGTGTGGTTATCACCCCAGCGGCGATAGTTGAGCCAAAAATGCCCAACAGACCGATATCCGGATTGATGCCAATCGCAATCATCGGCGTCACGGCGGCAAACGTCACCGACATAATCACGGGCAGGCGAATCCCCATAAAGCGGCCGATGCCAATACATTGCAGTAGGGTAACGATCCCGCAGCAAAAGAGATCAGAACTGATTAACAGCGTGATGGCTTCTTTACTGAGGCCGAGCCTGTCGCCAATCATCAACGGGACAGCGACCGCGCCTGCGTACATGACCAACACATGCTGTAAACCGAGTACGACCAGTTTGCCTGGCGATAACAGGCGGTCTACCTCATCGGTGGCGCGGTCTTGCCCCGAAGGTGAGGGATGTTGGGAATCTATGGCGCTCATGCGTTTTCTCCTGAAGGGCGAGGCCGATAGAACAGCTCCGCGCGCGTGCGCGGAGCATCGCTTAAATTGCCCATCCGCCGGCGTAGAACGCGACCAGCGCGACGGTAATGATGACGGTACCGATATTCAGCTTCTGCCATTCCCGGGCAAAAACACGACCAACAACCAGCGTCACGAAACCGAGCATAATGCCGGTAACGATGTTACAGGTCAGGACGATAAAGACCGCGCAGACCAGACCGGCCATCGCATCGATAAAATCATCGAAATCCAGTTTTGAGACGTTGCTGAGCATCAGTAAGCCTACGTACATCAGCGCAGGGGCAGTCGCATAGCCTGGAATCAGGTAAGAGAGAGGAGATAAAAACAGGATAAGCAGGAATAAACAGCCGACGATGGTGGCGGTCAGCCCTGTTTTCCCTCCGGCGGCGGTTCCTGCAGCGGATTCAATATAGACGGCAGCCGGTGCTGCGCCTACCAGCCCGGAAAACACGGAGCTGATGGAGTCGCTGGTCAGCGCTTTACCGCCGTTGATTATCTGGTTGTCCTTATCCAGCAGATTCGCCTGTCCGGCGACGGCGCGGATGGTGCCGGTGGCATCGAATACCGCCGTCATCACCAGCGCCAGTACGCTTGGCAGCACCGCAGGTTGTAAGGCCCCCATAATATCAAGGCTAAAAATCAGAGACTTACCATCTTCGCCGCTCAGACTGGGCATGGCGACCAGACCGTGATATTTGACGGCAGGGTCAAATATCAAACCGATAATGGAGATGGCGATAATCACCAGCAGGATCCCGCCGGGGACGCGGCATTTCTCCAGCCCGAAGATGACCGCCAGCCCCAGCAGACTCATCAGCACCGGGAAAGAGGTAAATGCGCCGAGTGCCACCGGAAGTCCTTCCAGCGGATTTTTAATCACCATGCCGACACCGTTTGCCGCGATCAGCAACAGGAACAGCCCAATACCGATCCCTGTGCCGTGTGCAATACCCATGGGTAAGTTTCGCAGGATCCAGGTCCGGACCCCGGTTACCGAAATGGCGGTAAAAATCACCCCCATCAGGAAAACCGCGCCGAGGGCGACAGGAATCGAGATCTGCTGGCCCAGCACCAGGCTGAATGCGGTAAAAGCAGTTAGAGAAATTGCGCAGCCGATAGCCATCGGCAGGTTGGCCCAGAGTCCCATCAACAGCGAACCGAAGCCTGCGACGAGACAGGTGGCGACAAAGACGGCGGCGGGTGGGAATCCCGCTTTCCCCAGCATTCCGGGCACGACAATGACTGAATAGACCATCGCCAGAAAGGTGGTCAACCCGGCCAGTATCTCCTGGCGCACGGTACTGCCACGCTCAGTAATCTTGAAGTAATTATCCAGCGCGCCGCGAGGTTTCGACGCGCCGGGGGTTTGCAGTATATCTCCAGACATAATAATGTCCTCAGCAGGATGTTAGCGTTCTGTCAGGTCCGTTCGTACACCAGACGCCCATCGACGTAGGTGCGGTAAATAGAGCGATCGTCGCCCAGCGTCATCATCACGAACAATTTGTCGACCAGGGATTTAGAGTTGTCATAGCGCAGTTGCTGTAGCGGCGTCGCCGTCGGTTCCAGTACCACGAAGTCCGCCTCTTTGCCGGGCATAAAGTTGCCAATAAGATGGTCGAGGCCCAGCGCTTTTGCGCCGCCGAGGGTCGCCAGGTAAAATGCTTCGTATGCCGAAAGGCGGTAACCCTGCAATTGCACCACTTTGTAGGCTTCGTTCAGCGTTTGCAGCATATTGAAAGTGGTGCCCGCACCGATATCGGTTCCCATGCCGACGCTGATCTTCTTACGCCAGGCTTTCTGCAGATTGAACAAACCGCTGCCGAGGTAGAGGTTAGAGGTTGGACAAAAGGCGATGCTGGAGCGGGTTTCACTCAGGCGATCCCACTCTTTCTCTTCGAGATGTACGCAGTGGGCGAAGACGCAGTTTTTGCCGGTCAGCCCGTACTGGTGGTACACATCCAGGTAGCCGTCATGTTCAGGATAGAGTTCCTTAACCCAGGCAATTTCGTCTTTGTTTTCACAGAGATGGGTATGCACCCAGGTATCGGGATATTCCTCACGCAGACGCTGTGCCATCGCCATCTGCTGTGGAGAAGAGGTCGGCGCAAAGCGCGGCGTGATGGCGTACAGCAGGCGGCCATTTTTATGCCAGCGCTCAATCAACGCCTTACTTTGCAGGTAGCTGCTTTCGGCGTCGTCCAGCAGGTAATCCGGTGCGTTACGATCCATCATCACTTTGCCGGCGATCATACGCATATTGATGTGGCTTGCGGCTTCGAACAACGCGTCAACGGACTGTGGATGGACCGTACCAAAAACCAGTGCGCTGGTGGTGCCGTTACGCAACAGCTGCTTGATGAAAAAAGCCGACATCTCGCGTGCGTATTCCAGATCCTCGTAGCGTTTTTCGGTCGGGAAAGTGTGTTTATTCAGCCATTCCAGTAACTGCTCGCCATAGGCGCCGACCATTTCGCTCTGGGGGTAGTGGATATGCGTATCAACGAATCCCGGCACGACCAGTTTCCCGCGATAGTCGCGGATACGGATGGCGTCAGGGATCCGTTTTTTCCCTTCTTCCCACTCGCCAAACCATTCGACTTTCCCCTGGCGAATCAGCAGTAATCCGTCTTCCACAAATCGCAGCGCTGAGGCAATTTCTTCCGGGTCTTCGGCGGTGCGGGTGACATCAATAAAGCTGCCGCGCACCGCTTTCAACGTGTGTTCTCCAGACATCGTAAACTCCTTTACCGTTAATCCGTTTCCTCCGCAGAGGCGATGCCAGGCAGCACTTCTTCAGGCCGGTAGCCTCCAGGGAGAATGATATTCAGTAGAATGGCGGTCAGACCGCCTGCGCAGATGGGGTTTTCCACCAACACATAAATTGAGGCAGGCAGGATTTTGAAAATTTCCGGGTCATAGGAGACGCCCAGACCCAGCCCCAACGAGGTGGCGACAATCAGCGTTTCACGGCGCTTAAGCCCGTTGGTGATGATGATGCGGATCCCGGCGATCGCGATCATCGAGAACATCAGCGTCATCGCGCCCCCCAGCACCGCCGAGGGAATGGTAGTGAAGAAGCCGCCAATCATCGGAAACAGCCCAAGCAACACCAGCATGATGGCGATGGTGCGTCCGATATAGCGTGAGGCGACGCCGGTCATCTGGATAACGCCGTTGTTTTGCGCAAAGGTCGTCAAGGGGAGTGAACCCACCGCAGAGGCAATGACCGAGACCAGTCCATCGGCCAGCACGCCACCCTTCAGGCGCGACTGATATTCATCTCCCTGAATCGGACGCCGGGAAACCATCGCTGTCGCGGTAATGTCGCCTACAGCTTCCAGCACGCTGAGCAGATAAATGGTCCCGACAACCAGGAAGTGATGAAAATTGAACTGGAAACCGTACTTAAACGGGGTCGGGATGGTGACCCACGGCAGATTGCGTATACCACTGAAGTCCACCATGCCAAGGCACAGAGAGACGATATAGCCCACGCAAAGGCCGATCGCGATACCCCCCATTCTCAATAACGGACTGCGACAGCAGTTAAAACCGATCACCACGACCAGTACCAGCAACCCGACGCCGATGTTCTCGTAATTCCCGTAGGTGCCGCTGCTTTTCGCCGCAAAGCCGCCGCCAAAATCGATGATCCCGACTTTAATCAGGCTCAGGCCAATCATCAGCACCACAATGCCGCTGACGGTTGGGGTGATGACTCTGCGCAAGTAAGGCAGAATGAAAGACGACCCCACCACCAGAAATGCCCCGACAAAGGAAACGCCGAGCAGCGATGACATGATCAACTCTTCATGGAAGCCGTCGTTTTTCATCCCGCTGCCCAGCGCAATCATCACCGTGACAAATGAGAAGTTCACCGACTGAATCGAGAGTAAACCGGAGCCGACCATGCCATAGCGATTGACCTGCAGCCAGGTGCCGATGCCGGAGGCAATCATCGCCATTGAGACCAGATAGGCGGTGGTTTCCGCCGAGAGCTGTAGCGCGGTGCCGACAATTAATGCTGGCGTAACCATGGGAACAAAAATGGCCAGCAGGTGGGTGATCGCGCCAATAATCGACTGATGAAAGGGAGGGCGATCCTCCAGTTCGTAAATCAGATCTGAGCCTGCACGTGATATATCAGACATCCCTTCACTCCTTAATAAGTAAATTTGATCATCTGAATCAGCAGAATTAAATTCTGCGAATTTGAGGCGCAGGTTGCCCTGAGAACGGCTTATCTCATTTCCGCAGACGGCATTTAATCATTATTGAGTCATGAACACGGGCCGCCTGAGCGGCCCGCGTCGCTACAGTTTTTCCAGCGCGGTCAGTATTTTCTCCGGTGTGAAATGCCATTCGCGCAACCACACGCCGCAGGCATCATGAATCGCGGTAGCAATGGCAGGCGCCGCGCCATTTACGCCAATTTCAGAGATCGATTTAGCGCCGAACGGGCCGACCTTATCGTCGCTTGGCACCAGCACGGCACGAAAATCCCGGGGGATATCGCCAATTTTGGGCGCGCCATAGCTGCGCAGGTCGCGGGTCAGAGGATGGCCTTCGGCATCATAGAGGATCGCTTCGCTCAGGCTATGACCGATGGCCCGCATTGATGCCCCGTAGATTTGCCCCAGCGCGAGTTCCGGGTTAACCGGCGTGCCGCAGTCCAGCAGCGCGTAGAACTTGTCGAGACGGATTTCGCCGGTTCGGGTATTCACCGCGACTTCGGCGAAGTTCGCCCCATAGGGGAATGCGAAGTCTGCGGTGATGTAACTGGCCGTGGCGACCAGTGTGCCAAAACCGGTCCCCGTCTCCGCTTTATGCGCGATGTCACCGTAACTCACTTCTCCCTGCTTGCCGCGCACGACGCCAGGGGCCGCCAGTTGAACGTCAGAAACGGGTTCGCCCAGCATTTGCGCACCGTGAAAGAGGATTTTCTCGCGCAGGTTTTCCGCCGCCTTACGCGCCGCGTTCCCCGAGAAGCAGGTGCCGGATGAGGCATAAGCGCCTTTGTCGAAGAGCGCATGGTCAGTATCGCCGGAGATGACATGCACTTCCTCTGGCGCGCAGTGCAGCACTTCCGCCGCCAGCTTGGTGACCACGGTATCCAGTCCGGTGCCGATGTCCGCCCCGCCGGAATGGACGATGAAGGTGCCATCGGACTCCAGTTTGATCATGCAGTTGGCCTGATCGATATCCGGGATCCCTGATTTCTGCATGATAATGGCGACCCCGCGACCGGTATGCCAGTCACCGTCCTGCGGTTTGGGGGAAGACCAGTCGATCATCTTCCGCCCCTGGCGCAGGATCTCTTCCAGCGCACAGCTGGCGGCGGAAGGGACAGAGGTCGGCGCTTTCCCTTCACCGATTGCGCCGAGGATTTTCAGTTCCTGTCCTTCGTGAACCCGGTTGCGCTCGATGATCTCCAGTTGGTCAATTTGTAACTGTTCGGCAAGCTCGGCTAACGCCATCGTCATTGCAAAGGTGCCTTTCGGCGCGCCATAGCCCTGATACGCCCCGGTTGGACAGATATTGCTGTAGTAGGTGGTGACCTGGAAATCGACGTTGTCGCAAGGATACAGCGGTAGCGAGAGCGCCGGACCGTTGCTCGGCACGGTCAGCGAATGGTTGCCGTAAGGGCCGGTATTGGCGCGGAAGTCCATTTTTACCGCCGTCAGGCGACCATCGTTCTTCGCGCCCAGTTTAACCGTGACTTTCGCAACGTGGCGGGAGGTATTGGCAATAAACTCCTCTTCACGGGTATAGCGAAAATAGACCGGGCGTCCGGTCACGCAGGTCGCCCAGGCACAGACTTCTTCCAGCAGGATATCCTGTTTGGAACCAAAGCCGCCGCCGACGCGCTCCTTGATGACGTGGACCTTGTGCTGCTTCATGCCGACGAGACGGGCGACCTGGCGACGAAGGTGCCACGGCACCTGCGTTGAGGCGTGAATGATCAGGCGATCGCCGTCCATGCGGGTAAAACAGATGTGAGGCTCAGCCGGGCACTGCTGCGCCTGTGTGGAATGGTAGGTACGCTCAATAATCACATCCGCTTCGGCGAAACCTTTCTCCATGTCGCCGATATGACCATGAATACTGGCGGCGATATTCTTGCGCGGACGAGAACCAATCGGAAAGTTGATGATCATGTGCTCGCCACGCTGGGCGGCATGGCGGTTGTCTTCTTCCAGCGTCTCCGGCGCGCCAGCAACATATACCACCGGTTCATCGTGTACGACTGGCGCATCGTCCGCCATCGCTTCGTCAATCGACAATACCGGTTTAAGCACGTCATATTTCACGTCGATAAGCGCCAGCGCTGCCAGTGCAATCTCTTCGCTTTCTGCAACCACGGCGGCAACACGATCGCCGACGTGGCGCAGTTTCTTACCGAACATGCGACGGTCAAGCGGGGAGGGTTCCGGCGCGCTTTGCCCGCCTGGCGTATAGTAGATATCGGGACAGTTACGGTGGGTGATAACGTGAACCACGCCGGGTAACGCTTCGGCTTTGCTGACGTCGAGATGAGTAATCAACGCATGGGCATGCGGACTGCGCAGCATTTTAATCACGCAGGCGTCAGGGGTGATGCGATCTTCCACATAGCAGGGCTTGGCCTGGACCATTTTTGCGGCATCGGTTTTTGGCCAGGGCTTGCCAATGACCGCGAGATCGTCGCGGAACGTGGGGGCGACATTGATATGGGCTTGCGGATCGCTTTTACGCGCTACCGCCAGTTCGATCACCTGATAATATTGCTGCCAGCCCGCGTCGCGACTGAACAGACCGGACAGCGCATCGTCAATCTCTTCCCGCGTGGGGAGTGCGATACGCTCCAGCAGATCGCTGATGATAAGCGCAGCGGCAGGATCGTTGTAACCGGACTGTACAACGCCGACATCCACCATCGCCTGTTGTACCAGGCTCAGCGCATTCCATTTACCGAGTGATTCGCTGGTGCGGATCTCCGCGTGATCCAACTGCGCGGCAATCAGTAATGAGGCATTGACGATGCGACCGTTGTAGAGAATCGCATCCGAACCGGCGAAGCCGAATCCGTCGTCGCTGTTGCGCACCGAGTGCATACCGAGGTTGAACAGCAGTTTCTGTACGTTTTCGCCCGGGTTAATCTTCATTTCACGGACCATGCCGTTCAATGTGAAGTGAATCATCATACAACGTCCTCCCCGGCCATCAGGCAGTCGGCATACAGATCGGCCACCACCACGCCGGTGATATAGCGCTTATAGGCGGCGCTGCCCCGTATATCTTCCTGCGGGAATATCGCGTTAGCGACCGCCTGTTCCAGTTCCGTACCTTCACGCGTTTGTGTTTCCACATCACGCAGGCGTTGTGCTTTGTCCGCCACGCCGTCCAGCGCGATGCAAATCCCTCCGTGTTCGGTTAACGCGACCGCCGCCGTCACGACGGTGAGTCCGGCCTGTGAACGGCTCACTTTGCGAGTGGCGCAAGGGCGGAAGGGATCTTTAATGATAACTTCGGTGATCAGGCGATCGTGCGGGGAGGCGAGATAGCTTTCCAGCGACAGGGTTTCGCCATCACCAAAAACCAACTGAGCGTCCAGCGCCAGCAGGACGGGGAGTAACACGGACTCTTTCTGGTGCGCGGCAATCTCTCCGCCGAGGGTTGCCTGGTTGCGTAAATGACGCGAGTAGATAAAGCCGATTGCCTCCCGCAGTGCCGCCGGGAGATAGCGGGCGTCGCGTAACGGTTGCAGGCGAGTCATTGCCCCAATACGCAATGCGCCATTGTCCCAGTCGATCCACTCCAGCTCCAGCTCCTGCAGTGAAATGGCAATCCGCTTATCGGTACGCGTTGGCGTGGCGTTGAGTTTGCTGCCCCCGGCAAACCAGACGGCGTCCTCCTGATAGCGGCGCTTGAGTTCCAGCGCCTGGTCAACGGAGTCGGGCCTGAAAAATTGTTCAATCATCAATCATTCCTCATCACTCCCTCTCCCGTTCAGGAGAGGGTATGGGCTATGCCAGCGCATCCATTCGCCGCCACATGCTGGCGGCGGCTTTTCGGGCCTGCGCATAAATGGAATCGGTATCGAAAGTGAACTGACGGTCTTCATACACCATCACACCATTCACCATCACGCTGTGCACGCTGCCTGAACCGAGGCCGAAAGCGATATGCCCGGCAACGTTTTCAGCGATCAGCGGCGTCGGCGACGAATAGTCGAGGAAGGTTAAATCGGCTTTATAACCGGCTTGCAGTTGACCAAAGTTTTCCCCGAAGTTGCGGTGCAACAGTTCGTTGCCGTTCGCCAGCGCTTTCGCAAAGCTGTCAGGCCACAGAGGACCGCCCGCGTCACGATGTTTGAAGAAGGCAAATTTCATCTCTTCAAGCATGTCGGAGCCGATGCCGTCCGTCCCCAGCGCCAGATTGCGAATGTGGGTAAGGTGGGGGTTGTAACCCACATGGTTATTCATGTTGGAGCGGGCATTGTGTACCAGGAAGGCATCCTGCTGATTCAGCAACGCGATATCTTCCGCAGACAGGTACAGTCCGTGTGCCACCAACGTTTTACTGTCGATAAGTCCGTATTCCGCGAGCCTTACCAGCAGGTCTTTACCGTACAGGTGATGACTGTGGGAGACATCGTAGCTGTCTTCCGCCGCATGAATGTGCAGGCCGCGCCCGGTGGCGTTGATGGCCTCGCGCAACATCTTCAGACCGGCGTCGGATACGGTAAACGGGGCGTGCGCGCCAATGTGCGCTTCCACCAGATACGGCTCGTTACCGGTCTCCCGCGCGTGGTCTATCTGACGGGCGAAGCGGATATTCTCTTCAACGCCGGCCTGCAACTCGTTGATTCCCTCGTTACGGTCGGTGGTTTCAAAGCAGGTCATTGCCCGCAGGCCCACCTTTATAAATGCTGAACGCAGCGTAGAGAGCGACCCCTGTATGTAGCCCGGCGAAGCGTGGTGATCGATAACTGCAGAGCATCCGCTCTTAATCGCTTCCATCGAGCAAATCAGCCCGCTGTAGTAGAGCGACTCTTCGTCCAGAGCCCGGTCCAGACGCCACCACAGGTTCTTCAACGTTGAGATAAAGTCCGGGCTGGGGGCAATATTGGCCTGGATCCCACGCGATAAACCGGAGTAAAAGTGGTTATGCGCGCAGACCAGACCCGGCATCACGATTCGCCCGTGCATCTCTTTCCATTGCGCCTGCGGGTAGCGCTGCGTCAGCGCATTGCCCACTTCGACGATGGCGTCTTTATCTATTGCAATATCCACGCCTTCGCGCACGCTGGCCGGATGAAGTTGTACGGCGGTGACATTTTTTAGAATCAACATGATTACACCTCCACGCGGCCTAACAGGTAATGGTGATGCTGGTGGACATAGCTGATGATGCGGCACATGTCATCCAGCTCCGGCGGGATGCTGGCGAACTGCCCATCACTGCGGATGTTCAATGTCCAGCGTTGGTCATTCAACCGGACCCTGACCCGACCGTCTTCCACCAGGAAACCGGGGTTGCTGCTGTTGTCGAAATCCTCGGCCAGGCTAAAGAGCGTGACTTTGTCTTTATACGGTTTGCCCTGCCATGGGCAGAATTGGGCGCAGTTACCGCATTCGTTGCAGTAAGCGTCCAGGTGCAGCGTCTGGAAGCGGTTCTGGAAGCCAGGAACGGGAATCGACACATTGGCGCGGTTCGGACAGACGTCCACGCATTTGCTGCAGATATAGTTACATTCAAGGCAACGGGCCGCTTCCTGGGCGACAAAGGCGTCACGGTCGTCTTTATCGACCTTCGCGACCGCTATCTCACCTTTACGCTGATAGATTTCAGCGGGACTGACGTTACCCCAGCGCTTATCGCCGTGGTGGGAGCGGATATTTTCCCGCCAGAGAATTGTATCTGTGGCCCGTCGCGCAGAGCCGATGGCGGCAACAATGGATAACGGGCCGCGCTGGACATCGCCAATCATGAACACGTTGGAGAGACGGGTTTCGCCATTGTTGTTCACCGCAGGCCAACCTTTGCTATCCAGCGGTACGCCCATTGCGCTCAGCGCGTCGCTATCCTGCTGTTCACCGATGGCGGTAATCAGGCTATCGATGTGCAGGGTCAGCGTTTCGTCGGTTTCCACCGGACGGCGACGCCCTTTCTCATCCGGTTCCCCGAGCGTCATGACGCGCAGGGTGAGCGTACCATCCGCATCAAAGCGTTCCGGATTGTTGAGGAAACGGAATTCAACTCCGTCGTGCAGGGCTTCTTCATACTCTTCACGCCAGGCGGGCATCTCCTGTAGCGAACGACGGTAGACCACCGTGACGTTTTCCACGCCCGGCACGCGCAGTGCCGCACGGGCGCAGTCCATCGCCGTGTTGCCCGCGCCGACGATCGCCACATGTTTACCGAGCGTCAACGCCGTTCCCTGGTTGTATTCACGCAGGAAAGGAAGTGATTTCCAGATGTTGGGGTTGTCGCCGTTGAGCTTCACGCCGCTGTTTTTATCCGTACCGGTTGCGATCAGGACATAGTGGAAACCCCGATCTTTCAAGCCCTGAACGGTCAGATCCGGTGTACAGCCATATTCGAACTTCACGCCGTGTTCGGCGACAAAATCGATATCGTGCTGAATGAGCTCTGCCGGAATACGGAACTGGGGAATAATATTTTTCACCACGCCACCCGCATTGGCTTCGCGCTCGAATAGCGTCACCGGATGTCCTGCCCGGGCAAGGAAATAACCGGCCGCAAGCCCGGCCGGACCCGCGCCGATGACCGCAACAGGATGACGTGAACCCGAGCCTGCAGGTTTATGCCAGCGCCGTTTGTACTCTTCCCAGCCTTTTTCCAGCGCCACTTTTTTCAGTTCACGAATGTTAAGCGCACTGTCGTAGTCCAGACGGGTACAGTTGTACTGGCATTGATGATCGCAGATATGGCCGGTGATCGCGGGGAGGGCGTTTCGCTGATAAATCAGCTCCAGCGCGTCGGCATAACGCTGCTCGCCAAGCAGGCGAATATACTCCGGAATATCCTGTTTGATGGCGCAGGCTGTAATACAGGGGGCCACGTAGCAGTCGGTCAACGGTAAGCCGTCGGCCACGTCAATGCGCTCTTCAGGCTTCCAGTGTTTCTGGGTGTAGGCCATCGTAACGGCCTCTTCCGCCAGCCGATTCAGGCGATCGACATCGACATGTTCCATTCCCCACGTATCCGAGGATTCCAGCTCACGCATACAGGCGCTAAGACGCAGATAACCGCCTGGTTTTAACAGGTCGGTCGCCATCGTGATCGGGCGGATTCCGGTGTCGAAGATATCGCGGATGGTCAACTGGCTGGCGCCGCCGGAATAGGAGATGGGTAATTTGCCGTCAAAGGCCCGGGAAAGCACGGCTGCTACGTTGATCGAGAGGGGAAACAGCGCCCGGCCGGACATATACATCTCTTCACCGGGAAGCGCGCCTTTGTTATTAATGGTGCCCAGCGTATTGGTGAGTTTGACGCCGAAACCCAGTGATTTTTCTTTTGCCAGCGTCATCAACCGTTGCAACATTTCCAGCGCCTGGGTGAGTTTGAGATCGTGCTCGAACGACTCCTCTTTTAAGCCGATATAACCAAAGCCGCAGCGGTCCAGAATTTCATGTGCGCGTGGGTAACCCAGCAGCGTCGGATTCAGCTTCACAAAGGTATTCAGGCCTTTCTCTTCCAGCATGTAGCGGCAGATGGCTTCTATTTCGTGCGGTGGACAACCGTGCATCGTGGACAGCGTGACGCCCTGCACCAGTTTTGCGGGAATGCGTGCTGGCAGCGCCTGTAGACGCTGTCGATGTTCGTTCAGCCCGTGGCGAGCCAGGAACGTCTCATCGTGCAGCCAGTGCTGCAGCGTGTCGCGATACTGCGCGAACTTAGGATGCGCCGACGCGTCCATCATGTTGTCGATGAACTGCTGCATGGGCGGTTGCTTGATGCCGTCAAGGTTATAGCCGACACTCATATTAAAAATGAACGACTTACCAGCACCGGAAGGTTGCAGCAGTTGTTCCAGCAAATGCAGTGCGAACCAGGCTTTAAGATACTCATCCCACGCTTTCAGCAGGGTAAATTCAGTTGACCATTCGGTATTGAAGCACTCATCCTCCGCATCAATACAGGGTTTTTCCAGCTCCAGCCGATCGAGAATCTGGACGGTTTTGAGTTCGATGAACCGGCCGCCTGTCAGCCAGGCGGTGATGATATTTTGGGCGAGTTGAGTGTGCGGGCCGGCGGCGGGGCCGACGGGGGTGGCACAGGTTTCACCGAAGACGCTTACCGATTTGCTTTTTTCCGGTGAATAGAACTGCTGCTCAGGAATACCAAAGATCGAGCGCTGCTGCTGATATTCATCAAATAGGCGCGTCAAAAGTTCCTCAAATGGAATCGGACGCATTATATCCCCCATAACCCTCTCCTTAGCTTTACTCGACCTCCTTCAGGGAGTTGCAAGGCAACGGGAAGGAGCGCGTGTTCATAGATGTCATTGGTTGACCGGGACTAATAAGGCCAGCGGTTTGGAGAGATAGAGCAACATTCGCACCACTCTGACAAAACAGCGCTATAAAAATATAATTTTGTGAAGCGGTTCTAATCTTAAGTCCGCTTTGTGAAATATCTCACAAACGCTAAATGAGAATGAAAATCAGCCGGGGAGTTATTGCGATAAGGCAATTTCATTGCCGCATTCTATTTTCTCAAAAATGGTGGCCTCTTATCATTATGATAAGTGGGAAATGAGGCGGGAGAATATTTGAACGCAATCGTTTAACTACTGGCTCTCTATTTATTTGTGTCGGTTCTGCGCATTGATAAAATCCTCTGGAGTATCGATATCCAGAGTGATCCGGGGATCGTTCATTTCAGCGATATTATGTTTCCCGCGCAGCAATGCCTGACGCATGCTGTTGACATTCGGCTGTGATATGGCCTGCAACAGGCATTTTTTAGAGAGTAAAATAGGATGCCCTGGCTGGCCCTGATAGCAGGGGATAAGGGCGCTATCATTGCGTAATGCCCAGATTTTACGAAAGATATCGCGGTTCAGTTCTGGCATGTCACCGTGCGTAATGAAGCAATATTCACTGCGCACGGCGGCGGCGCCGACCTTAATTGATGTAAATAAGCCCTGAGCATAATCTGGATTGTACGTAATAATAATATTCGGCTGATTAGCATAGCGATTATGTATCTCAGTTGCGCGATGACCGGAAACTAATATCACCCTGTTGCAAAATTGCAGCGCGTTTTTGATACTTGCATCAAGAATTGTTCCCCCATGCCAGGGTAACATCATTTTCCATTTTCCCATTCTGGATGATAACCCAGCAGCAGTAATTATACAGTCGACCGCAGGCATAGCGACTCCATAATGTCTATTAGACGTTGCGTCACTTCAGAGAGGCTTATGAGTATATCGGGTCATGCTTCTTTATTCTTTGATTTGGGTGCACAGAAACGGCCTACGGTTATTTCGGTTGTCGGTGCCGGTGGGAAAACCAGTACCCTTTTCTGGCTCGCTCGCCTCTTTCAATTATCAGGTCGACGGGTATTTATCACCACCACGACGCATATGTTTCTGTCTGACCAACCCTGGCCGACCCTTTTCTGTCGGGAGCCCGCCGGGTTGCCATATCACACCTTAATGCAACCCATCATAACCTGCTTTCAGTCATGGAAAGCGGCATCAGGAAAAGCGTGTGGCTTCTCGCCAGACGCCATAGATGCGCTAGCCCGGCGGGCGGAATGTGACGTGGTTCTCGTCGAGGCAGACGGTGCCCGCGGAATGCCGCTCAAAGCGCCAGATGAGCACGAACCTTGCATACCTGAAAGCAGTTGCTGCGTGATTGCCGTTATGGGTGGACACCTTATGGGGAAAAGCGTGGGGGGAGAGCAGGTGCATCGCTGGCCGCAGTTCGCCGGGATTACTGGTCTGACGGAGGGATCCCCCTTACCGCTGAAGGCGCTTATCCGACTGGTTCAGCATCCACAGGGGGCATTCAAAAATGCACCGCCTGCCAGTCGACGAGTCTGGTTTCTCAATCGTTTTTCTCAATCTGAGAATGCTATTGATGAAAGTGAGCTCATCCAGCCGTTGTTAGACGGTGATGTGGAGGCTATCTGGCTGGGAAATGCACAGGAAACACCTGCAATCGCGCGCAGATTTGTGAGATAGCGACGCCGGGAACACCGGGTTACTGAAAGGATATCCATTGAGGTTCGTATGAATATTTTCACAGAGGCTGCAAAACTTGAAGAGCAAAACCGCCCCTTTGCGCTGGCGCAGATTGTCGACAGCCGGGGTTCCACCCCCCGCCATTCGGCACAGATGCTGGTGCATCAGGATGGATCTATCGTCGGGACTATTGGCGGGGGCATGGTGGAGCGCAAGGTTATCGAGGAGGCGCTGCTGGCGTTGCAGGAGAGAAAGCCGCGCATGTTCCATGGCCGGATGGCCCGCAACGGTGCCGATGCCGTTGGCTCGGACTGCGGCGGCGCGATGTCGGTCTTTATTAGCGTGCACGGCTTGCGTCCGCGACTGGTGCTAATTGGCGGTGGGCATGTGAACCGGGCGATTGCGCAGAGTGCGGCACTGCTAGGGTTTGATATTGCCGTGGCGGATGTTTATCGCGAGAGTGTCAATCCGGACGCTTTCCCCCCTTCGGTACAGTTGTTACATGCCGATTCTTTTTCCGCGGCGGTGGATGCGCTGGAGATTCGTCCAGACAACTTTGTGCTTATCGCGACGAATAATCAGGATCGGGAAGCGCTGGACAAATTGATCGAGCAGCCCGTCGCGTGGTTGGGTTTGCTGGCGAGTCGTCGAAAAGTGCAGTTGTTCCTGCGTCAGTTGCGGGAAAAGGGCGTCGGTGAAGAGCACATTGCGCGTCTGCATGCGCCTGTTGGTTACAACATTGGTGCGGAAACGCCGCAGGAAATTGCGGTTAGCGTGCTGGCGGAGATCCTACAGGTTAAAAACAATGCCCCAGGCGGACTGATGATGCGAGCCGCACATCCATCCGGTCATCAGCGCGTGGTGATTCGCGGCGCGGGCGATATTGCCAGCGGCGTGGCGCTGCGTCTGTTTCATGCCGGTTTCAAAGTGATCATGCTGGAAGTGGAGAAACCGACCGTCATTCGCCGCAGCGTCGCGTTTGCACAGGCGGTCTTTGATGGCGAAATGATTGTAGAGGGCGTGACGGCCCGGTTGGCCACCTCGTCAGCAGAGGCGGCGGCGTTAGCCGAACGCGGCTTCATTCCCATTCTGGTTGATCCCGCCGGTTCGCTGATTGACGCACTGAAACCCGTCTGCGTGGTCGATGCTATCCTGGCAAAACAGAATCTGGGCATGCGCAAAGAGATGGCGCCCGTCACCATTGCGTTGGGGCCAGGGTTTACTGCCGGTGAAGACTGCCATGCGGTGATTGAAACGAATCGCGGACACTGGCTGGGACAGGTGATTTACGCCGGTTGCGCGCAGGAAAATACCGGTATTCCTGGCAATATCATGGGGCATACCGCACGACGGGTGATCCGTGCGCCTGCCGCAGGCATCATGCGTGCCAGAGTGAAATTAGGCGATCTGGTGGAAGAAGGCGACGTGATTGCCTGGATTGGAGAAAACGAAATCAAAGCGCCACTGTCGGGTATGGTGCGCGGCCTGTTAAGCGACGGACTGGCGGTGGTGGGCGGCTTTAAGATCGGCGATATCGATCCACGCGGCGTGACGGCTGATTTTACCAGCGTCTCCGACAAGGCGAGAGCGATAGGCGGCGGTGTGCTGGAAGCGCTAATGATGCTGATGCATCAGGGCGTGAAGTCAACGAATGAGGTGCTTGAAGTGGCGTAAAACGCGTTGCCGGATGGCGCTGCGTTTATCCAGCCTACGGGGAGTAAACGGTAGGCCGGGCAAGCGAAGCCCCCCGGCAAACGCGCTGGATAAACGCATTAGATTACTGACAGATTACGGTTCCGGTTTTTCCTTCAATCCCTTCTTTCGCTTTACTCAGCACCGTAATCAGGGCTTCCCGGCCGGGACGGGAGCGGGCAAACGACGCCGCGGCCTCGACTTTCGGTAGCATAGAACCTTTGGCAAAATGCCCCTCGCGGATAAAACGCTCCGCGTCGCTCAACGACAGACGATCCAGCCATTGTTCATTTTCTTTGCCAAAGTTAATCGCGACTTTTTCGACAGCCGTCAGGATGATGAGCATATCCGCATCAATCATCTCTGCCAGGCGGGCACTGGCCCAGTCCTTATCGATCACCGCGCTGGCACCACGCAGATGATTACCCTCTCGAATCACCGGAATTCCGCCTCCGCCCACGGTAATAACCACCTGTCCGGCCTCAACCAGCGCGTTGACGGTCTCTTTCTCGATGATGTCCACCGGCTTAGGAGAAGCAACGACGCGACGATAACCGCGACCCGCATCTTCTTTGAGCGTATAGCCTTGTTTCTCCAGCTGTTCCGCTTCCTGCTGCGTGAAGAACGAACCGATGGGTTTGGTGGGATTCAGGAACGCCGGATCGTTGGCGTCGACCTCTACCTGCGTCACCAGCGTGGCGACAGGTTTGTGCATCCCACGTGAGAGTAATTCTTCACGCAGCGCGTTTTGCAGATCGTAGCCGATGTAGCCCTGGCTTAATGCCACGCAGACGGACATCGGCAGCATGGGAGAGTGCGCTTCTGTTTTTGCCGCCGCTTCAAATGCCTGGTTGATCATACCTACCTGCGGCCCATTACCGTGGGTCACGATAACTTCATGGCCCTGCGCAATCAGATCCACAATGGCCTGCGCCGTAATTTTGACGGCCTGCATCTGTCCGGCCAGATCCTCACCCAGCGCGTTACCACCCAGCGCGAGAACTATTTTCTTCCTCATTTTTCCTCACTTATCATACACAGTTGTCTGTTTCACAAACGCCGGGCGGGGTAAACGGTTTACGTCGTAAGAAGCGGCCCCGACCTGCTTTCCCTGTAAAGATGCCGTCGCCGAAGATCGTTTCGCCACGCGACAGCGTTCTGACAATCGTTCCCTGACAGCGGAAACCCTCCCAGGGCGAATAGTCAGCGTTATCGTGCAGGCGGGCATGATGGATTTCCTGACTCTGACGGGGATCGATAATCACCACATCGCCATCAGCGCCAGGTGCCAGCCGACCCTTTTGCGGCCACAGGCCGAACAGTCTGGCGGGCATCGCACTGGTCAGCGCGACAAAACGTTCAGGGGTAATTCGTCCGCTCATAACGCCTTCAGAAAAGAGCAGTTGCAGGCGGTTTTCCACGCCGGGCAAACCATTCGGACAGCGGCTAAAATCACCGCCTGAGATCTGCAGGCGTTGGGCCATTGAGAAGGTACAGTGATCGGTTGCCACCACGTCGATGGCTCCGTCACTGATGCCGCACCAGAGCTTGTCCTGCTCACGAACATTGCGTAACGGTGGGCTGAGAATGAAGTTCAGGCCATCTTCCGCGTCATAACGGCGTTCATCCAGCAGCAGATATTGTGGGCAGGTCTCTATCCACACGGACTGATGATTCGCTTTCGCCAGACGTAAATAGTCCAGTCCCAGACCGTTGGACAGGTGAACGATATACAACGGCGCGTTCCCTGCAAGCTGTGCAAGGTTGATCATCCGGGCGATGGCCTCGGCTTCACATTCCAGCGGTCTGCTCAGGGCGTGATAGCGCGGCGAGGTTAAGCCAGCGGCAATGAATTCGGCCCGTTTACTGGCGATAGCGGCATCGTTTTCCGGGTGGACGGTGGTCAGCGCGCCGGACTTGTGCAAATGGCGCAGCGCCTGCAAGGTTTCATCATCGTTGAGTTTGTACTGGTAGGTCAGATAGAGCTTGAAGCTGCTGATGCCGTCTTCCACCATCATCGGGATCTCATCGAGGATGGCGTGATTAACGTGCTGAATGACGCCGTGGAAACTGTAGTCGATCGCCGCTTTATGCGCGGCATATTCCTGGTAGACCTCCAGTTGATGGCGCAAGCGGCAGCCTCTCGGACCAAATCCCATATGATCGATAATGGTTGTTGTACCGCCACACGCCGCCGCGCGGGTGCCGGTAAAAAAATCATCACAGCTACGGGCGAGGCCTGTGTCGATATTGAAATGTGTATGCACATCCACGCCGCCGGGAAATACGTAACATCCCGCTGCGTCAATGACGTCACAAGAGGGAGGCGGCGCGATCTCCGCGTCCAGTTGGCGAACAATGCCGTTCTCAATCAGTAAGTCCTGTTTTGCCTGTCCGTCGGCGTTAACGACGATGCCATTTTTAATCAATACGCGCATAGCACACTCCAGAAATCCCCCGGTAAACCGGGGGAGGTAGATGGATTGTTATTTCGTTGCCAGCCAGGACAGTGGAATGGCTGCGTACATCGCGGCGCAGGTCACCAGATGTGATTTCCAGGTTTTTTCGTTTGGCGCGTGGGCTTCGGGTTCTTTACCCGGACCAAAGCCGATCACCGGAATACCGTGACGTCCCATAATCGATACGCCGTTGGTGGAGAAGGTCCACTTGTCGACCACCGGCGCTTTGCCGAACAGTCCTTCATAGGCACTGACCAGCGCTTTGACGGTGAAGTGATCTTCTTCCACCTTCCAGGTCGGGAAGTAGCATTCGGTGGGGTAAACCAGCCCGGTCCAGGAGGGGCGGTCATAGTTGTACATCGAGACCACTGCATTGGCCGCTTTCACTGCCGGCAGGGCGCGAATCTCTTCCAGCGCACCTTCCCAGGTTTCGCCCCAGGTCAGACGACGGTCGATGGAGACGGCGCAACTGTCCGCCACGGCGCAACGACTGGGTGACGTGAAGAAGATTTCGGAAACGGTTAAGGTTCCTTTACCGAGGAAGTCGTCCCAGGCCAGATTCTGTGACAATTCCTGTAGCTCGTTGAGGATGGGGCCCATTTTGAAAATGGCGTTATCGCCGCGCTCCGGGGCGGAACCGTGGCAACTGACTCCCTGTACATCAATGCGTATCTCCATGCGTCCGCGCTGCCCACGATAGACCTGGCAGTCGGTTGGTTCGGTGCTGACGACGAATTCCGGGCGGATACCGGATTGCTCGATGATGTACTGCCAGCACAGGCCGTCGCAGTCCTCTTCCTGTACCGTACCGGTGACCAGCAGCGTGTACTCATCTTCCAGACCGAGATCTTTAATGATCTTCCCGGCGTAAACCATTGACGCCATGCCGCCTTCCTGGTCAGACGTGCCGCGTCCGCCGATCAGTTCGTCGGTCTCCATCCCTTCGTAGGGATCGAAATTCCAGTTCTTGATGTTGCCAATACCGACCGTATCGATATGCGCGTCCATCGCAACCAGGCGCGGACCATGGCCGATGTACCCCAGAATGTTGCCCATCGGGTCGATCTCGACTTTATCAAAACCGACTTTCTCCATTTCCTGCTTGATACGATGGATGACACGTTTTTCATCGCAACTCTCGCTGGGAATGGCAACCATGTCGCGCAGGAAACGCGTCATGTCCTCTTTGTAGTCGTTTGCTTTTTCAAGAATCAGTTTAAAGGGAATGTGCTTCGCCATGACTTTTCTCCAGTGTTCGCTCCCGAATCTCCTGGGGAGCGTTGTCCAATAGGGGTGATTACAGTGCGACCGGATGTTTGCCTTCCCAGACCACTTCGCGGTAGTGCTTCACATCGGTATCGCCTTCGGTACTGATGACCAGCACAACGGCGTCTTTATCTAACGCCAGTTTGTCCATTAAGGCCTGACGCTGTGGGTGATGATGGACGGCTGCCAGAACGCCTAGCCCTACGGCTCCGGACTCTCCGGAGATCACGCGTGGGTCGTGGCCAAAGGGATTGCCCAGTACGCGCATGCCCAGCGCGGCAACGCTGTCCTGACAGGAGATAAACTGTGTGGCGCAGTTGCGCAGAATTTCCCAGCCAAGCGGGTTAGGTTCGCCACAGGCCAGACCGGCCATGATGGTTGCCATATCCCCACCGACGTTGACGATGTCGCCTTTCACGCCAGAACGATAAATGCAGTCCGCTTTGTCCGGTTCGACGATGATGCTGTGCAGATTTTGTGGGCCATAGACGTCCACCAGATAGCCCAATACGCCGCCCGCCATGGCGCCAACGCCGGCCTGTAACAGCACGTGGGTTGGCGTGACGCCCAGGGCGCGCATTTGCTCAACGGCTTCATCGGCCAGCGTGGCGTATCCCTGCATAATCCAGGTGGGAATTTTGGTGTAGCCTTCCCAGGCGGTATCCTGCACCACTTCCCAGCCGTTTTGTTGGGCATGCTGCATCGTCAGACGAACGGTATCGTCATAGTTCATGTCGGTGACGATGCACTCCGCGCCGAGGTTGAGAATGGCGTCCACGCGCTCTTGCGCAGAGCCTTTCGGCATGTAAATCACCGCATGTTGTCCAAGCTGTTGTGCCGCCCACGCGATACCGCGACCGTGGTTACCGTCGGTGGTGGTGGCAAACGTCATTTTTTCGCCGATGGCGTTTTTGAGCTGTTCGAAAGAGAGCGTCTCAATATCAAGATGATATTTCTCACACAGCAGGCAGGCGATGGCCCAGGCCCCGCCGAGCATCTTGAATGCGTTGAGTCCAAAGCGTTTTGATTCATCTTTGACGAGAATTTTCTTCACGCCGAACAGGCAGGCAAGGTCATCCAGCGCACAGAGCGGCGTTGGGTGGTAGCCGGCGATCTTTTGATGGAACTGGCGAGCGACTTTGGCCTGTTTTTGCGAAAAAAGGGGCGACGTTTCACCGTTATAAAAGCGGTTATCGGCAATATCGATCTTCAATGAGAAAACGGACATATCCTATCCTTTTGGCCTCCGGAAAGGAGAGCCGACCGGCAGGTCGGCTCAGGGGGTTATTTCACGCGCGGTTGCGCTTCTTTCAACAGTTGTTCCAGCAGTACGCCTGGCTTCGGATATTTGCGGGAGAGGATCATCGCGGCGATGATGTAGGGCTTCCAACTGGCTTCTTTGTAAGTCGCGATGCGGTATTTTTCGAATACGGCGTCGGTGACTTCGCCTTCTTTGCAAGAGACGCCGCTGATATCCGCTGGCAGGCAGTGCATATACAGCGCTTCGCCGTCGCGGGTGAGTTGCATCATTTCTTCAGTGCAGTGCCAGTTTTTATGCTTCGCGTTCTGTTCAAGGCACTGTCTTTCCAACGCTTTCAGGGCCGCATGATCGTTAGCCCGCAGAAGTTCAGTACGCTCTTCCATCACTTTGTAAGGTGCCCATGACTTCGGATAGACGATGTCGGCATCTTTGAAGGCTTCTTCCATGCTGGTGACCTGACGGAAACTGCCGCCGGACGCGTTCGCGTTGTTTTTCGCCACGTCAATCACGTCCGGAATCAGGTCATAACCTTCCGGATGCGCCAGGGTGACGTCCATACCAAAGCGGGTCATCAGACCGATAATGCCCTGCGGCACGGAGAGGGGTTTGCCGTAACTGGGTGAGTAGGCCCAGGTCATGGCGATTTTTTTGCCTTTGAGGTTTTCCAGAGAGCCGAAGTGCTCACGCAGCCAGGCCAGATCTGCCATCGCCTGTGTCGGATGGTCAATATCGCATTGCAGGTTAACTAACGCCGGACGCTGCGGGAGTACGCCCTGTTTATAGCCGTCATCAAGCGCGGCGCCGACTTCACGCATATAGGCGTTGCCCGCACCAAGATACATGTCGTCGCGAATACCAATGGCATCGGCGCAGAAGGAGATCATGTTGGCCGTTTCGCGGACGGTTTCGCCGTGCGCGATTTGTGATTTCCCTTCGTCCAGATCCTGCTGAGCCAGACCGAGCAGGTTAAGGGCGGAGGCATAGGAGAAGCGGGTACGGGTGGAGTTATCGCGGAAGACGGAAATTCCTAATCCACTATTGAAGACTTTGGTCGCGATATTTTCGGCACGCAGCATTTTCAGCGCGGCAGCGACGTCCAGGACTTGTTTCAGTTCATCCGGCGTCTGTTCCCACGTAAGCAAAAAATCCTTCTCGTGAAGGTGTGAGGTCAGCGAATTGATATCCTTTATCAGCTCATTAACAGTTTTCATTGTAAGATCCTGGTAGTGGAATGACGGCAAGGTGGCTTATTCGCGGTAATGACAAGCGGCATCACCGATATACCAGGGACTAACAATAAGCGTGCCAAAATGAATCCGGCGGCGGATAAACAGAAATTCATCCGGCAATATGTGGTTTCGATCACAGAATAAAGCTATCTGTAATTCGTCATGAATATACGAAAACGTTTGGCTTAATAAATATCGCAATCTGTCAATGAAATTACTGGCGGAATAATACCCGGAAGGGGTGTAAATACCGTCAGTTTGATAAACTCACTCCGCTGATTCTCATATTGATATGGAAATGTGATTTCTCTTGCATATTTTCATTATAAAATGATAAAGAGCCTGTGTTTTTATCAAAGCAAAATTTGTCTGAGTTAGTATCCTTATATTCTACGAACCATCAATGTCTTCAATGATCAATCATTTAAGTGATTCCGGAAGGTAAGACTATGGTGCTTGCAACAACGCAGTCCGTTTTGATGCAGATTCAACCGACCATTCAGCGTTTCGCCAGAATGCTTGCCAGCGTTTTGCAACTCGAAGTTGAGATCGTCGACGACAACCTCTGCCGCGTCGCAGGTACCGGCGCCTACGGTAAATACCTCGGACGCCCGTTGAGCGGTAACTCCAGACTGTTACGCTATGTACTGGAAAGTAAAAAAGAAAAGGTTGTGACGCATTCCCGCTTTGATCCGTTGTGCGAAGATTGCGATAGCAAGGAGAACTGTCGTGAGAAAGCTTTTCTGGGAACGCCGGTCATTCTACAGGACCGCTGTGTAGGCGTGATCAGTTTGATTGCCGTAACGCATGAACAGCAGGAACATATCAATGACAACCTGCGCGAGTTTTCAGATTATGTTCGCCATATATCCACCATTTTTGTTTCAAAACTTCTCGAAGACCAGAGTGGGAGTGACAACATCAGTAAAATATTTTCGACAATGATCGAGAATATGGATCAAGGTGTGTTAGTCATTGATGAAGATAACCGCGTACAGTTCGCGAATCAAACCGCGTTAAAAATTCTCGGTGCGGCGCAGAATAATATGATGGGAAAGTCGGTCAGGTTCCGGCCATTAACGTTTGAAAGTAATTTCACCCACGGGCATATGCAGCATATCGTCTCCTGGGATGATAAAAGTGAACTGATTATTGGTCAGTTGCATCATGTTCAGGGGCGGCAGTTATTCCTGATGGCCTTCCATCAGTCGCATACCAGTTCCTCTGTGTCGATTGCCACCGATGAGCCGCATATTGAGCAACTGGTTGGTGAATGTCGGGTCATGCGCCAGCTTAAGCGACTGATTAGTCGCATTGCACCCAGTCCGTCCAGCATCATGATTGTGGGGGAAAGCGGCACCGGGAAAGAGGTGGTCGCGCGCGCCATTCATAAACTGAGTGAACGACGCAATAAACCGTTTATCGCCATCAACTGCGCTGCGATACCGGAACCGTTGCTGGAAAGTGAACTGTTCGGCTATGTCAAAGGCGCATTCACCGGCGCTTCCGCCAATGGGAAAACCGGCCTGATTCAGGCGGCGAACAGTGGAACGCTGTTTCTCGATGAAATTGGCGATATGCCATTGATGCTACAGGCTAAACTGCTCAGGGCAATTGAAGCGAGAGAGGTGTTGCCGCTGGGGGCGAGCAGCCCGGTTCAGGTCGATATCCGCATTATTTCAGCCACCAATCAGAACCTCGGGCAGTTTATCGCTGAAGGTAAATTCCGCGAAGACCTGTTCTATCGACTGAACGTTATCCCACTGACCCTGCCGCCGCTACGTGAGCGACAGGACGATATTGAACTGCTGGTGCACTATTTTCTGCATCTGCATACTCGCCGCTTAGGGTTGGTCTACCCGGGTATTGCACCGGATGTGGTAACCCTGCTCAGGCACCATCAATGGCCGGGCAACCTGCGCGAGCTCAGCAACCTGATGGAGTATCTGGTCAACGTGGTTCCTTCGGGTGAGGTGATAGACAGTACGCTCTTACCGCCAAATCTCATCAACAACGGTAAAGCGCCGGAATCGGTTGGTGCGGTGGCTCACATGGCGCAGCTGCTGTCCGATGACACTGGTGGAACCGCGCTGGAAGAGATGGAAAAGCAGATGATCCGCGAAGCGCTGTCCCGCCACGCCAACAAAAAGCAGGTGGCGGATGAGTTAGGCATCGGGATTGCGACGCTCTATCGCAAGATTAAAAAGTACGAGCTGTTGAACGTTTAACTCGGCACGCAAACGTGTGAATGCCTCCATCCCGGAGGCAATCTGAAAGAGGCGGCGTCTATTATTTATTCTGGTCCGGTGCAGCGCTGTACGGTATCGACAATCATCTGATATCCGGTGCAGCGGCACAGATTTCCCGCCAGTCCGCGACGGATCTCCAGAATGGTCAACGGCTGTTCCCGCGGCTTTGCCAGCATTGCGGTGGTCGCCATAATCAAACCTGGCGTACAAAAGCCGCACTGTACGGCGCCGGATGTGGCATAAGCCATCTGGACACGTGAAAGTTGACCGCCAGCCGATTCGCCTTCCAGTGTGCGGATATCTTTTCCTGCTGCCCACGCGGCAAGATACAGGCAACTGTCAATGGCCGTACCGTCAACCAGAACCGTACAGGCACCGCATTCACCGACACAGCATCCCTGTTTGACGCTCAGCAACCCTTGTTCGCGCAGGAGTTCAGAGAGCGGCATTCCCGCCAGAATGCTGAGCTGAAAAGGGTGACCATTGATGACGCATTCCAGCGTGATTCGGTTAGTGTCATTCATTACAGCTTTCCTCCCGCCGCGACAACGGCTTCAGTTACAACTTTCCGGGTCATCGTCTGGATGAGATGCAGACGAAATTCCTTACTGGCCCGCCAGGAAGAGCGCGGGGCGACGTCTTGCAGAACGGATTCAGCGATCGCGTCCAGCGTTTGCAGGGTCAATGGCGCATTTTGCGCCGCGCTCTCCGCATGCTGACAGCGAACTGGCGTGGGAGCCGCAACGCCGAACGCCAGGCGAAGTTCTTTAATACCGCCGTTATCCAGTTGGCATCGTGCCGCGCAGCCAATGGTCGAAATGTCCATCGCATCACGCATGGCGTATTTAAAATGCGCGCTGCCGGTATCGGCCCTGGGCTGCGGGGGAAAATGAAAGGCGACAAGGATTTCATCTTGCTCAAGAGCGACTTTTCCGGGGCCGGTGTGAAAACCGTTGATGCTGGTAAAACGCACCCCTTTCGGCGAGGCTATCTCAAGCGTGGCGTCATAAATCAGCGTTGGCGTCGCCGAGTCTGCGCTGGTTGCGCCGTTGCAGATATTCCCGCCGTAGGTGGCGACATTACGGATTTGCGGTCCGGCGATAGAGGCGGCAGCAGCGCACAGGGCTGGCAGATATCGTTGCGTAATGGGGTGCTCGATAATCTCGCTAAAAGTGGTGGCGGAACCGACGCGCAACCCCTCCTCCTTCGTCAACGTCATTCCCTGGAGCTCGGGCAGATCATGGATGTCAACGATATGGCGGTAACGCGCATTATGATGATGAAGTTGGATCAGGACGTCGGTTCCACCGGCGAGCAGTTTCGCCTGTGGATAGCGCGCCAACAGGCTGATAGCCTCGGCAATGCCTGACGCGCGATGGTAAGAAGCAAAGTCAAACATGGTCTTATCCTCAAATCAAGCCAGCCTGGTGGAACTCCGCATACAACCGTTTTGGCGTCAGGGGCAGCGTATTAATCGCAACGCCGGTGGCCATTTTCACGGCGTTACGAATGGCTGCAGCCACCGGGATAATGGGCGGCTCGCCGAGGGATTTATGCCCATACGCCGATTGCGGCTCCTGGGTTTCAACGAATGCGCTTTCCAGTTGCGGCAGGTCGGGCATGGTTGGCATTTTGTAATCGAGGAGATTGGGGTTTCGCACCAGGCCACTTTCCGCATCGATGATCATCTCTTCAAACAGCGACCAGCCAATGCCCATCCCCATCCCGCCGTGCACCTGTCCTTCCGCCAGTTGTGGATTCAGAATATGGCCGGAATCGTGGACATTGAGGATGCGGTTGATAGTGACCTTGCACAGGGCGATATCGACGCTCAGATCGACAAACGTGCAGCCAAACGCCGGTGGGTTGGTGGTTGTTTTCACGGAACATTCCGCTGACAGTTGGCCACCGCGTTCCGGGTGATAAAACGCATCCATTGCCAGGTCTTTTAATGACAGCAACGGAGAGTCCGGGCGATCGATAAGGACGATGCTACCTGCCGTCAGCGTCAGGTTCATGACGGACTGATGCAGCATGTCGGCAGCGTGATGGAGGATTTTATCGCGCAGTTGCATTGCCGCTTTGCGCAGTGCCGGTGCGGCGACATAGCTTTGGCGAGAGGCAAATGCGCCGGGGTCGAACGGGGTAATATCGGTATCCTGGGTCGAAATGACGTGTACATCGCTGACCGGCACGCCGAGGGTTTCCGCTACCATCTGTGAGAAGACGGTATCCGCCCCCTGACCGATTTCTGTGGCACCGCTCTGAACGTTGATCGTGCCATCCTGATTCATAAGCAGACGGGCACCGGCGATTTCCACGCCGACCGGCCAGGTGTTGGAGGTGTAGCTAAAGCAGGCGACGCCGACACCCCGGCGGATATTGCCCTGCTGGTGCTGACATTCAGCACGACGGGCATCCCATTCAAACAGCGCGCGGCCTTTTTGCAGACACTCCGGGAGTCCCGCGCTGTAGATGCGTTTGCCGGTAATCGGGTTCTTGTCGCCTTCGCAGGCCGCATTACGCAACCGAACCTCGAGCGGGTCGAGACCCAGCGCCGTCGCGGCGTCATCCAGCATCGATTCCACGGCAAAGATCACCTGCGGCGCGCCGTAGCCGCGCATCGCGCCAGCGGAAGGGAGATTGGTATAGCAGGTGGTGGAACGGTAAGCATACGCGCTACGGGGATAGAGCCAGGCCACTTTGTTGCCGCCCGCCGAGGCGATTGAATGTCCGTGCGAGGCATAGGCGCCGGTATTTGACAGGACATCCAGACGATAGCCTTTCAACGTGCCGTCGCGATTGAGTCCCATCTGTCCATCAATCGTGAACGCATGGCGGGTCCGGGAAGCGAGAAAACACTCTTCGCGACTCAGCGAAACTTTCACCGGAATACCGCCCAGTTTACGGGTCAGGAACGCGGCCATTGGCTCTTCCAGCACATCCTGTTTGTTGCCAAATCCGCCGCCGACGTACGGTTTGATGACCCGCACGCATGACCAGGGAATATCCAGCGCCTGACCCACAACCCGCCGTACAATGTGAGGAATCTGCGTGCTGGAGACGATGGAAATACGCGAGTCATCTTCCATCCAGGCAAATGAGGTGACGCTTTCCATATGGCAGTGTTGAATGACTGGGGTCTGGTAATGTCCCTGGAGTTGATAATCTGCGGCATCAATGGCCTGCTGCACATTCCCCGTAGTCATTTCACTGCGATTGAGCAGATTACCGCCGGGGTGAATGGGGACTGCCTCCTGCGTCAGAGCGGCCTCTGGCGTAGTAATCACCGGGAGTTTTTCCCATTCCACCTTCACCCGCAGGGCGGCTTTCTCCGCGGTTAACTCGTCTCTTGCCACGACAATCGCGACCGCATCGCCATGATGGCGTACGTGACGGGTCAGCAGTAAACGGTCGGCGGTGTCGCGTTTGTTCTCATCCAACGTCCAGGCGTGTCCTGCCGTGGCGAATGGAATATCAGGTACATCTTCCCAGGTAAACACGGCCAACACCCCGGGCAGGGTTTTCGCCTCGTCACAGTCGATGCTGGTGGCGTAACCGTGGGCAATCGGGCTGCGAACGTATTTGGCATAACACATACCCGCCATCATGTAATCATCAGTATATCGAGCCCGCCCGGTCACTTTAGCAATGGCATCCACGCGCATACATGACTCACCGGTAGCGGTTGCTTCCCGCGCATCCATAAACGTCCCCTTGATTTGACTATTCGGTTCCTGAACAACCGTTAAATCAGGCAAGAATTACGCCAGAAGCGCAAAGTCGAACGGTGGGAGACGGGAAGTGTGACGGAGATAATAATATGACCTGATAAAGGGGATAACAGACCGGGAAAAACGGATGTCTTGCGTATCATTATGAGTTTAATCAACTCATTGTGATACACGGTAAGTGGCAGTGATAGCGTTTATCTGGCAGTCTGTGATGATACTTACCGACTCAATAAATTTGGCATCCGGATTATGACTGCTATCATATGGCGTCTGTGAATGTTGCGAGGAACGGTTTTGAGCGCAGGACGCCTGAAGAAAAATAGCCTGGGTATTGCCATGCTGCTTTGTGCAGGATTGCTGATCGCAGGCTGCTCGGGGAGCAAATCGTCTAATTCTGGATCCGGGGCTGGCGCCGTTTATACCGTTAAACGGGGGGATACGCTTTACCGTATTTCACGCACTACCGGCACCAGCGTCAAAGATCTTGCGCGTCTGAACGGCATTTCTCCGCCGTATACCATTGAGGTGGGGCAAAAGCTGAAGCTCGGTGGTTCGAAAACGGCCTCAGCGAAATCCACTAAAAAATCGTCCACCAAAACGGCAGCGGTCAGACCGTCCTCTTCTGTGCCGCAATCGTCCTGGCCTCCGGTGGGACAACGTTGCTGGCAATGGCCTGCCAGCGGTAAGGTGATCCTGCCTTACTCCACGGCGGAAGGTGGCAACAAGGGGATCGACATTTCCGCTGCCCGTGGTACGCCTGTTTACGCTGCCGGGGCAGGGAAGGTGGTCTACGTGGGCAACCAACTGCGCGGCTACGGTAATCTCATCATGATCAAACACAGTGAAGATTACATTACTGCCTACGCGCACAATGACACGATGCTGGTGAATAACGGGCAAAGCGTGAAGGCCGGACAGAAAATTGCCACGATGGGCAGTACTGATGCGGCCTCGGTGCGGTTGCATTTCCAGATTCGCTATCGTGCGACGGCCATCGATCCGCAGCGTTACCTGCCACCGCAGGGCAGCAAACCAAAATGCTGACGGCGAATTAATCGCCAGTCAGCAGGCCTGTCCCTTGCCAACAAGAGCGTAAGGTTTATAATGCCTTACGCACACCAAAGCGGGCGTAGTTCAATGGTAGAACGAGAGCTTCCCAAGCTCTATACGAGGGTTCGATTCCCTTCGCCCGCTCCAGACTCAAGTCTCCTGAAGTCTACCAAACTCAATTTTCCCTTGATAAATCAGCAGTTATTGCATTCTATTAGTCTATTGAACGCAATTGTACTCCCTCAGGGTCAAGCTCTATGTGGGGGTATGGATGGGGAATACTTTCAGTCAGCTACAGCCATTTTGCCTGCAGCATTTCTGGTGTGACAACTTTTGCCCCGATGCGCCGTTTCGGCCGAACAAATAATGAAGATCTATGGCACATGACAAGACGCAACAAAGCGGGTGCGCTGAACGACACCGGCGATCTGCCGGTGTACAAGCCCGTGGAACGATTATGGAGAAGAAGCGAGTGGCAGCTGTTACCGCGTGAATACGATATTTTCAGAGCAACTATCGTCACACTATTGTATCAACAAAGAATTAAAAGTTATTCATACAGTTAGTGTAAATGAATTTCGCTGAAACCTGAGCGTCCTGTTTCGGGTGTTCATATACGTAGTCAACGAAAGTCTTATAGAGCGTAATCATCTGGGGAGTGACTTCGGACTTGCCATTCATATTATCGAGACGCTGATAATATTCTCCTTTGGTCATTCCTCCGTTTCGGCCCTCGGTTACGTTTGCGGTAAATTGGGCCATACCCATGCACATTTGATCTTTGTCGCTACTCGCTTTATCCGGGTAGAGGGCACCTTCAAGCACTTTATCACCACTAATGGCATGTTGCGCCCACGCTGAATTGTTGGCGATAAACTTTTTGGAGCCAGTAGCAATACCGTATTCGATGCGAATGCCATTATCGTGATAACTGCCATCTGCGTCTTTGGTTGCGAGCTTTAATGAGATTCGGCAACCGGGCAACGTTTTGTTTTCCTGAACAGAAACTATCACCGTGTCCGTGTCGCAATCGGCAAAGCTGTATTCGGGATTAACGTAAGTATTCGTTTTAACCAATAATCCGGTTAAACCGTTTTTATAGCCTTTTGCCGGTAGGGTTTTGTAGGCGTTGCGGTCGCCCTTTTTTATTGCTTCACGGAAGTGATCCATTCCGATACGTGTAGCCAGTTGATCAATGCTTTCGGTTGCGTAGGATGATGTTGACGCTGTGATGAGTAAAGTGCCTAACGCTGCCTTGCACATAAAGCCTGTTTTTCTAATCTGCTCTTTAAACATGTTGTTCTTTCCTCGAAATCCACCCATGCGGTGTTTCTAACAACATAATAAACGTTTGATTCGTAATATCACGATAAGTGAGTGGCTCTTTAGTGGTCATCTGCGCAAATTCAGCGATGAAAAAGTCCCTTCGAACCCTGTTTGAACAACGAGTAAAAGCATTGTGCATTGCCACCGGAATGCGTCAGGAAGCTTTTGCTTATATCGGACCCGTCCCGTCAACAATATCAACCGACGGAGTTGTTTGCTGTTCTCTTAAAGACAGAAGCACGAGTGCAGCGGAAAAGATCCGTAAGGCCAGCCAACGGTGTGGCGGCGTATTCAATCATCTCTCATTTCATATATGAAAATTCAAATATAATTTTGACATTTTATGGTTGCAGAGAGAGACTGCCAGACAGAAGCAGGAGGGCTTATGCCGCAATTATCATCAATACAACTCTTCAAAAACCTCTCCGATGAAACTCGTCTGGGCATCGTGTTGCTGCTCAGGGAGATGGGGGAACTGTGCGTGTGCGATCTCTGCACGGCGCTGGAACAGTCCCAGCCCAAGATCTCCCGGCACCTGGCAATGCTTCGGGAAAGTGGATTATTGCTGGATCGCAAGCAGGGTAAATGGGTTCATTACCGCTTATCACCGCATATTCCTTCCTGGGCTGCGCAGGTGATTGAGCAGGGCTGGCTAAGCCAACAGGACGACGTGCAGGCCATCGCCCGTAAGCTGGCATCGGCTAACTGCTCTGGTAGCGGTAAAGCTGTTTGTATCTAAAAAATTTGCCTGTACATATATGCTTTATCGAATGTGAGGTGTTAAAGATGAAGGCGTTAACGGTGTTTGAACCGGCGATGTGCTGCAGTACCGGCGTTTGTGGTTCCGATGTCGATCAGGTTCTGGTCGATTTTTCTGCGGATGTGCAGTGGTTGAAAGGGCGTGGCGTGCAGGTTGAACGTTACAACCTGGCGCAGCAGCCCATGAGCTTTGTTCAGAACGAGAAGGCGAAAGCATTCCTCGACGCATCTGGAGCAGAAGGGCTTCCGCTGCTGTTGCTGGACGGTGAAACGGTGATGGCGGGGCGATACCCAAAACGCGCTGAGCTGGCTCGTTGGTTCGGTATTCCGCTGGATGCAACCGGGGCTTATCACCGTGAGATTGCTAAGAAAATGGGCGACAAGGGTCATTTTACCACCCCGATGATGCAGCTTCAGGATCCGGAACGTACCAACGTTCTGCTTGTCACTCTGCCTGAAACCACACCTGTGCTGGAAGCGGCAAATTTGCAGGCCGATCTGGAACGCGCGGGGATCCACCCCTGGGGCTGGATAATCAATAACAGCCTTGCTATTGCGCAGACGCGTTCACCGCTGCTTTGCCAGCGTGCCCGGCAAGAGTTGTCTCAGATTGATGCCGTGAAGAATCAGCATGCTAACCGCATCGCGTTAGTACCGGTACTGGCGACAGAACCTACTGGCATCGAAAAACTCAGAGCGCTGGCGGGTTAATTCTAGTGTATACAGGGCGGCAGAGTCGCCCTGTCAGGAGGATGTATGTTACTGGCAGGCGCTATTTTTGTCCTGACCCTCGTTTTGGTTATCTGGCAGCCGAAGGGAGTAGGGATCGGCTGGAGTGCGATGTTGGGCGCGGTGCTGGCGTTAATCTCGGGCGTTGTACACATGGGCGATATTCCGGTGGTATGGAATATCGTCTGGAACGCTACCGCAACGTTTATTGCCGTGATTATCATCAGTCTGCTTCTGGATGAATCCGGCTTTTTCGAATGGGCGGCACTGCACGTTTCACGCTGGGGTAACGGTCGTGGCCGTTTGCTCTTTACGTATATCGTTCTGCTTGGCGCAGCGGTCGCGGCGCTGTTTGCTAACGATGGCGCAGCGCTTATTCTGACGCCGATTGTTATCGCCATGCTGCTGGCATTAGGTTTCAGTAAAGGCACTACGCTGGCATTTGTCATGGCTGCCGGGTTTATTGCCGATACGGCCAGTCTGCCGCTTATCGTGTCAAACCTGGTGAATATCGTTTCTGCTGATTTCTTCGGACTGGGGTTTACTGAGTATGCGTCGGTGATGGTGCCGGTGGATATCGCCGCCATTATCGCCACACTGGTGATGCTGCATCTGTTCTTCCGCAAAGATATTCCGCCGACTTACGATTTAGCCCTTCTGAAAGCACCGGCGAATGCGATTAAAGATCTGGCAACGTTCAGAACCGGCTGGATAGTGTTGATTCTTCTGCTGGTTGGCTTTTTCGTCATTGAGCCGCTCGGTATTCCGGTCAGCGCCATTGCGGCTGTAGGGGCTGTCATCCTGTTTGCGGTGGCGAAACGAGGCCATGCCATTAATACCGGTAAAGTGCTGCGCGGTGCGCCCTGGCAAATCGTCATCTTCTCGCTGGGGATGTATCTGGTGGTCTACGGTCTGCGCAACGCCGGGCTAACGGAATATCTCTCCGCTGTGCTGAACGTGCTGGCAGATAAAGGACTTTGGGCCGCGACGTTGGGTACGGGCTTCCTGACGGCTTTCCTCTCTTCCATCATGAACAACATGCCTACCGTGCTGGTTGGCGCGCTCTCGATTGATGGCAGTACCGCAACCGGCGTAATCAAAGAGGCGATGATTTACGCCAACGTGATTGGCTGCGACCTGGGGCCGAAAATTACCCCTATTGGTAGTCTGGCAACGCTGCTCTGGCTGCATGTCCTTTCACAGAAGAACATGACCATCACCTGGGGGTATTATTTCCGCACCGGGATTATCATGACGCTGCCCGTGCTGTTTGTAACGCTGGCCGTGCTGGCGCTACGCCTCTCTTTCACTTTGTAATGAGATACTGATATGAGCAACATCACTATTTATCACAACCCAGCCTGCGGTACGTCGCGTAATACGCTGGAGATGATCCGCAACAGTGGTACTGAGCCGACGATTATTCATTACCTTGAGAATCCACCGTCACGCGATGAGCTGGTCAAACTCATTGCAGATATGGGCATTTCAGTCCGGGCCTTGCTGCGTAAAAACGTTGAGCCTTACGAAGAACTGGGGCTTGCGGAAGATAACTTTACTGACGAGCAGTTAATCGACTTTATGCTTCAGCATCCGATCCTGATTAACCGTCCGATTGTGGTGACGCCGCTGGGAACGCGTCTGTGCCGTCCTTCAGAGGTGGTGTTGGATATTCTCCCTGATGCGCAAAAAGGCGCGTTCGCGAAAGAAGATGGCGAGAAAGTGGTTAATGATGCAGGTCAAAGAGTGAAGTAAACATCAGGGGGGAGGAATGTCCCCCCTGTTTGTTGACCATTTAAATTATTGACCTTTTAAAACAACGCATGATTTCTATGAAGTAAGCCTTCCTGTAACGCTTTGCGGAAGGAAAGCGTTATTCTTTTTTGCCGCAAGCCATTCCAGAACAGAATATATCTTATCCCGTCAGCCACTCTTTTTCTGCTTATTCATTTTTCAGTAATCGTTATTTAGTATTCTTGATTGGCCCCATCATGCAGATGTGTATAGTGAATTTCACTTTTATAAAGCCCTTTTTATTAGCAAGGAGCATTTATGCATCTGGCCCGGTTTCCACGAATTTCACTTGGTCATTTTCCCACGCCGCTGGAGCCGCTGAATAATTTAAGCAAATTATTAGGCGGACCTAAAATATGGATTAAACGCGACGACGCAACCGGTCTGGCAACGGGCGGAAATAAAACCCGCAAGCTGGAATTCCTGCTGGCGGATGCGCTGGAGAAAAAAGCCGATGTGGTCATTACCCAGGGGGCGACGCAGTCAAACCACGTGCGCCAGACGATCGCGGGCGCCGCGCGTCTCGGGCTGAAAGCGAAGGCGCTGCTGGAAAAACGCGTTACCGATTTTGGTGAAGATTATCAGCGTTCAGGTAACGTATTGCTGGATACGCTGCTCGGCGGCGACATCGTCGCCCACCTGCCGGGCGGTACCGATATGCAACAGGCGATGGAGGAATACGCGGCGACGCTGCGTGAACAGGGGCACACGCCGTATATCATCCCCGGCGGTGGCTCGAACCCGATCGGCGCGCTGGGCTACGTGGCCTGCGCGGAAGAGCTGTTGTACCAGTCATCAGAGCGCCGTCTGCGCATCGATCATGTGGTTCACGCCACCGGCAGTACCGGCACGCAAGCTGGGTTAGTCGCCGGTTTTACCGCCACCAACAGCCATATTCCAGTGCTTGGCATTAGCGTGCGGGCGCCAAAAACAAAACAGGAAGAGAACGTCTGGAATCTGGCCTCGCGGACACTGGATCTGCTCGGTGTGCCGGGGGAACTGTCGCGTCATGCGGTGGTGGCGAACAGTGATTATGTCGGTGATGGGTACGGTTTGCCGACAGAAGGCACGCTGGAAGCGTTGGCGCTGCTCGCCCGCCATGAAGGCATTCTGCTCGATCCGGTCTATTCCGCCAAAGGCATGGCCGGGCTTATCGATCTCATCCGTAAAGGCCATTTCCGTCAGGATGAAAACGTCGTGTTTATCCATACCGGCGGCGCGGCGGGTCTGTTTGGTTATCGTCAGGTACTGGAGCATGTCTAAGCCTTTCCTGCTTGGCGTACTGGGTGGTATGGGGCCGCTGGCAACACTGGATTTTCAGCGCCGCCTGCTGGAGGCCACGCCCGCACAGAGCGATCAACAGCAGATCCCCACGGTCGTCTGGAATGTGCCGCAAATTGTCGATCGCCAGGACGCGCTGGCGGGCAAAGGACCATCGCCCCTGCCGCAGTTGCTTCACGCTGTTGAGAAGCTTAACCAGGCAGGGGCAAGCCATATCGCCATACCGTGCAACACGGCGCACCACTGGTACGACGCGCTGAGTGAAGCCAGTAATGCGCCCATTTTGCACATTGTTGATGCCACGCTGGATGCGCTGTCACAGGCTGAGGATAAGCCTCAGCGGGTGGGGGTGATCGCCACCAAAGGCACGCTGGAGGCGGGCTGGTATCAGGAGCGACTGGCAGCGCTGGGTATTGAGGCAATCGTGCCAGTCCCTGAGGAACTGGATCACTGGTTTGTACCGGGCTGCTACGCAGTAAAACGAGGTTCGCTAAATGAAGGTGGGGAATTACTGACGTTGCAGGCCAACGCACTGTTTGCCCGAGGTGCGCAAAAGTTAGTGCTGGCCTGTACCGAAGTGCCGGTTGCGCTGGAAGCGGCCAATGCGCCTTTCCTCCATCTCACCTGGGATCCGGCTCAGGCACTGGCAGAGCGATGTTCGCAATTATGGCAAACCTACGCACAGTTTAATTAGAACGCTGTCCGGTGCGATAACGGACGATAAATTCAGAACAATCACGGGAAAATAAAATGAAGAAAAGTCTCTGCTTATTAATTGCGGCGGGTGGGGTATGGGCAAATATAAGTTTTGCAGCAACGCCAACTGAAGTTCGTGTGGCCTATAGCGGTGGTTCCCAGGTATTAATGCTGGCAAAAGCCGACGGCTCTCTGGATACCGCGTTAAACAGCAAAGTGAAATGGGTGCAATTTGCCTCTGGTGCAGATGCTTTGAATTATTTCGCCAGTAACGCGATCGATATTGCCAATTTTGGTTCCAGCCCGGCGACAGCGGGTATTGTGCGTAAATTACCGGTCGAAATTATTGGCGTTTCGGGCGTGATTGCCAGCTACGAGCGACTGATCGGCAAAGACGGCGTTGTGAAAATCAATGATATCGAGGGCAAGCGTGTCGCCTATCCACCCAATTCAACGGCACAGTACGCTCTCGAAGCCGCGATCGATGTAAACAAACTGGATCGCAGCAAAATTACGCTGCTGCCGCTGCGTCCAGCAGAAATGGTGGCGGCCTGGAAACGTGGTGACATTGATGCTGGTTATGTCTGGGCGCCGTTTGCGCAGGAGCTGGAGGCTTCGGGTGGCCATCAGGTCTTTGCGACCAAAGATCTGCAGAAAGAGGGTTACCTGATTTACAACAACTATGTGGTGCGTAAAGCCTTTGCCGAACAGTATCCGGAAGCGGTGACCGCCTTCCTGCGCGTACACCAGCAGAAAGTGGATGAGTTCAGGAAAGATCCGGAACGCGCCGCAGCCATTGTCGCGAAAGAAGTGGGTGCTCCGGTCACCACCGCCGCCAATACGCTGGGCGGGCTGGAATATCCCACGTTGGCCCAGCAAGGGACGGCTGACTGGCTGGGAAATGGCACCCAAACCACAGACAGTGGTATTGGCAAAGCGTTGACCAAAACCTCCCGCTTCCTTGCCGACATCGGTGAGATTCGCAAGCGTGATATTCCCGCCAACTGGGATACCGCGATTGATTCCCGCTACATTCGTGATGCGGCGGTGGCGGCGCAATGAGATTGAGTCAGCATATCGCCATCAGCGTGGTGTCGGTGGCGATTTTCTTTATCGTCTGGCAAGTGGCGGCAACGCAGCAGTGGGTCGATCCGCTGCTGTTACCATCGCTGACGGACATCGGTTTGACAACTGAAGAGCTTTTGGCCGATGGCTATCGCCAGGTGCCGCTCTGGGAACACATTGCGGTGAGCCTCGCGCGTGCACTTGGCGCGTTTTCCGTGGCGATTATCATCGGTATTCCGCTGGGTTTACTGATGGGGCTGTCTGACGGCCTGGCGGCGGTGCTTAATCCCTTCGTGCAGTTCCTGCGTCCTTTGCCAAAAATTGCGCTGATCCCGCTGGCCGTCGTCTGGCTGGGGATTGGCGAGGCCTCCAAGTTTTTCCTGATTTTCATCGCCACATTTTTGAGCGTGGTGGTGGGTGCATCGGCGGCCGTTGAGCGTATTGGTCGTTCGCGCATCCGCGTGGCGCAGACGCTGGGCGCATCACGCAGGCAAATCTTCCTGCGCGTGGTGTTGCCGGATGCGCTGCCGGATCTCTTTACCACCGTCAGGCTCTCCATTGGCATCGGCTGGACGTCGCTGATTGCCGCAGAGATGGTCGCTGCCAGCTCTGGTCTGGGTTGGATGGTGATCAACGCCAGCGCTTACTTGCGCACCGATATTGTCATGCTTGGTATTTTGCTGTTGGGCGGTATTGGCTATCTCCTGGATTTATTGCTGCTGGGGTTACAGCGCCTGATGGTGCCCTGGGCGGGGAAAGAATAATGAGTGCTATTAACCTGGAAAATGTGTCGCTCTCTTTTGCGGCGAAACCGCAGCCGTTTACAGTGCTGGAAGATATCAACCTGAGCCTCAACAGCGGCGAGTTTGTGGTCCTGCTTGGGCCGTCTGGCTGTGGTAAATCCACCATCCTGAACCTGGTCGCCGGGTTTAGTAAACCGGATCGGGGGCGAGTGGTGGCTGGCGGCAAAACGGTACGACAGCCTGGTCCCGATCGCGGGATGATCTTCCAGCAACCCAACCTGTTCCCGTGGCTGTCGGTGCTGGAAAACGTCACCTTTGGCCCACGTCTGGGCAAACACCACAAGGATGAAACCAACGTGCAGGCGCAGGCATGGCTTGAGCGAGTGGGGCTGAAAGGCTTTGAACATCACGCCCCCTGGCAGCTTTCAGGCGGCATGAAGCAGCGCGTGGCGCTGGCACGAGCCTGGCTTCCCGGCCCGGAAGTGCTGCTGCTGGATGAGCCGTTCGGCGCACTGGATGCACAAACCCGGCTGATGATGCAGGAACTGCTGCGTGAGGCCTGGCTTTCCACCGGCACCACGTTGCTCTTCGTCACTCACGATGTCGAAGAGGCGCTGTTTCTCGCCGATCGCATTCTGATCATGTCAGCAAAACCCGGAAAAATCGTCGATGAGATCGTTCTGCCCTTTGGCCGCGATCGGGATATCGAAACGCTTGCCGAACACCCCGCCTACAGCGAGATCAAACATCACGTTCTGCATCGGGTGCGCCAGGAGGCGAAACGGCACTTATCTTAAACGTAGTTCCCGGTGTCGGGAATGAATCAACCGTCATGACTGAGGTGGAAGCAATGAGCAACAGCGAATTACGAGACCGTCTTGAAACCAGTATTCAACAGCACCGGGATGAATATGTGGCCATCGCCAAAGATATTCACGCCCACCCGGAAACGGGCAACAACGAGTATTACGCCAGCGGCCTGCTGACTCAACTGCTGGAGAGGCACGGCTTTGTTGTCACCCTCAATGTCGCCGGCCATGAAACGGCTTTTTATGCGGTAAAGGAGAGCGGCAAACCCGGTCCAACTATCGCGTACCTCGCGGAATACGATGCGCTTATTGATATTGGCCATGCCTGTGGCCACAACATCATTGGGGTCACCAGTATCGCCGCAGCGGTTGCCCTTAGCGAAACGCTGGACACGACAGGGGGTAAGGTAGTGGTACTCGGTACGCCTGCGGAAGAGGGCGGACTGCGGGGTAAAGGCGGCCCGAATGGTAATGTGAAGGCCCGGTTCGTGGAGCACGGTTTCCTGAAGGGCGTCGATGCGGCGCTGATGATCCACCCGGCGGGTAAAACGCGACTGTCTGGCCCGTCGCTGGCAAACAATCATCTGTACTTCCATTTTTATGGCAAACCGTCCCACGCGGGCAGCTCGCCGCATAAAGGCGTGAATGCTCTGGATGCGCTTGTGCTGCTCTACAACGGGATCAGCGTTCTGCGCCAGCAACTGCCGGACGGCATCCGCGTTCACGGCATTATTACCAACGGCGGTCAGGCGCCGAATGTGATCCCGGAGTATGCCTCGGCGCACTATTACATCCGCGCCCATACCCGTGAAGAGGTGGTAGCGCTGGAACCGCGCATCCGCGCGATTGCGGAAGGTGTTGCGCTGGCAACCGGCACCACGGTGAAAATTGAGCACCAGGTCGGGCCGCGAGATTTCAATATCAACCACACGCTGAACGGCGTGCTGCTGGACGAATTCACCGCCGCAGGAGAAAACGTCGAGCTGAAGGAAAAAGAGGGGCTGGGCTCCACCGACGCAGGCGATATCAGCCACGCGGTGCCGACCGCACATCCGTACATCAAGATTGGCCCCGATGAGTTGATTGGACACACCGTGGCGTTTCGCGAAGCCGCGAACTCAGTGCAGGGATATGACGCGCTGATCGCGGGGGCACAAGTGCTGGCGCGAACCGGGCTGCGTCTGTTAACCGATGCCGCACTGCTGCAGGAAGCGAAAGACGAATTTGCCGGGCAAACCGCCGCCACGCAAGCCGCATGACCTTAGCCGGAGTATCATAACAATGAAAATGCTGTTTTCTGCCGCCGCACTCCTGCTGGCGGCGGTTTTACCCCTGGGAAGCGCGCAGGCTGAGAACGTCGATCGTAACGCTTCGCTGAATATTGCCTACGGAAACCGGCCGGGCACGCTGGATCCTTATCTGACGACCAACAACGCCACCTCAGACGTGGACAGGCATATTTTCGAAACGCTGTTCACCATCAACGCTAAATTTGAGCCCGTACCGGAGCTGGTACAACGCTATACCCTGAGCGACGATCGCAAGACCTACACCTTTGTATTGCGCGATGGGATCCATTTTCATGACGGACAACCGCTGACTGCCGATGACGTGGTGGCTTCAATGAACCGCTGGCTGGCGGTGTCCACGCAGGGGAAAGCCAACCTCCCCGGCGTGCAGTTCAGTAAGGTGGATGATAAAACAGTCACCTTTACGCTGCCTGCTCCGTCGCTCATTACACTCAACGTGCTGGCGGACGTGAAGAACATTGCCGCAATTATGCCGAAACGCATTGTCGACGAGGCCAACAGCAGCAAAAAGCCGATCGCTGAACTGATAGGCACCGGCCCTTACAAGCTGGCGGAATTCAAGCCTGGTGATTATTTGCATCTGACCCGCTATGACCAGTACCAGTCACGCGCCGAACCGGCGAGCGGCCTGTCGGGCGAAAAGAAAGCGGACGTGAAGGACATCTGGTTCCGCTATATAACCGATGAATCCACGCGCCTGGCCGGGGCGATGACCGGTGAATACGATCTGGTATTCCAGTTGCCGAAGGACAATATCGACACGCTTAGCAGCGCGCCGGATCTGTCGCTGTTTCAGCCGCAAAGCGGCGGCTCGCTCATTACCTACCTGTTCAATAAAAACCAGGGGCCGTTCGCCAACGTGAAGCTGCGGCAGGCATTTAACCTGGCGCTCGACGTTCATCAGACGCTGCTGGCGGGTTACAGCGATCCGCGTTTCTTCAACGAAGATCCCTCACTGGGCTTCCCGGATCAGGTGGACTGGTACAGCGAAGCCGGCAAACCCTTCTGGAATCAACATAAGCTGGACGAGGCTCGTGCACTGGTGAAGGCCTCGGGCTACAAGGGTGAAGAGGTGGTGATCATTGCCACTAAAGAGTATGCCGAACTGTATAACCTGGCGATTGTGGCCCAACAGGTGCTGAAACAGATTGGCGTGAAATCGCGGCTGGACGTGTACGACTGGCCGACGGTGCTGCAACGCCGCCAGGATCCGAAAAACTTCGATCTCTGCGCGCTGGAATTCTCAATGCGTCAGGTGCTGCATCAGTATCCTTTCCTGGATTCCCGGGCGAAATTCCCCGGCCTGAGCAACAGCCCGGAAATTGACAACGTGCTGGATCAGATTAAACAAGCGTCGTCGCTGAAAGCGGCCAAACCGTTGGTGGATAAACTGAACACGCTGAGCTGGCAATATCTGCCGGTTATCGTGCTGGGCCGTACTACGCCGGATGCGGTGGCGATCAAAAGCAATGTGAAAGGCTACCAGGATCTGATAGGTCCCGTGCTGTGGAACGTTAGCGTGACGAAACCCTGATGGAGAAAGGCGATGAAAAGATACCTTTTTCACCGCCTGCTGGCACTGCTACCGGTGCTGCTGGTGGTGTCGGTGGTGGTGTTCTGTCTGATTCACCTGGCGCCGGGCGATCCGGCGCTGGTGATCCTGGGGAACGATGCCAGTCCTCAGGATATTGCCGCGCTGCGCCAGCAGATGGGGCTGGACAGGCCGTTGTTTGTGCAGTTCTTTAGCTGGTTTGGCGAGATACTGACTGGCGATCTGGGGCATTCACTGTTTTTGAATACCAGCGTCATGTCGCTGTTTTTACAGCATCTGACGCCGACGCTGGCGCTGGCGTTATACGCCCAGCTCATCGCGCTCATTCTTGGGCTAGCGGGCGGCGTGGTAAGCGCCTGGCAACATGGCGGCATCGCGGATCGCATCATTCGTATGTTGGCGACGTTTGGCATGTCGGTGCCGGGGTTTTTGCTTGGCCTGTTTCTGATCTTTTTCTTTGCCGTTCAGCTGCGCTGGTTTCCGGTGGTGGGCTATCGCTCCACCAACGATTCTTTCTGGCTAAACGTCTGGTATTTAACCTTGCCTGCATTCGCGTTGGGACTGCGCATTGCCGCGCTGATAGCCCGTATGACCCGGGCTGTGATGCTGGATGTCATGCAGGAGCCTTTTATCAACACCGCACGGGCAAAGGGGGTTCCGGAGCGGCTGGTGCTGCTGCGGCATACTTTGAAAAACAGCCTGATCCCGATTCTGACCATTTGCGGCGAATCGTTCGCCTCGCTGGTGACCGGCACTCTCGTTATCGAGAGTGTGTTCGGTATTCCGGGCGTGGGTTCGCTGATTGTGGATTCGATCGAACGGCGTGACGTGACGGTGATCCAGGGCGTGGTGCTACTGATCACGGTTTGTTACGTGTTGATCAACCTGGCGGTGGATCTGCTGAGCTATCTGGCCGATCCGCGACTGTCTATAGACGGAGGGGAAAAATGAACCTGTCGAGAAACCCGACGCTGTTGATCTGGCCCGCCGTACTGGTGTCGATCGTACTGTTGTCGTTTTTTGCCAGCCTGGTGAGTCCTTACGATCCCTACAGCATCGATCCGTTAAGCCGCCTGAAACCCCCTTCCGTTGAGCACTGGTTTGGTACCGATAACTTCGGGCGAGACCTTTTTGTTCGCGTGGCGCTTGCGGTGCGGGTGTCGTTCTCGGTTGGTGCTGCGGTGGCGCTGATTGTAGGCGTCACGGGGATCGTCATCGGTTTACTGTGTGCCTGGTATCGTCCGGTCGACAGAGTGTTAATGCGTGTCTGCGATGGTCTGTTCGCGTTTCCGTCTCTGTTGCTTGCCATCGCCATTGTGGGGGTATTGGGGCCGAATATCGCCAACGTGGTGCTGGCGTTGTCGCTGGTTTACGTACCGTCGATAGCCCGGGTGATCCGCGGTGCGGCCATGGTCATTAAAGAGAAGAATTTTATCGAAGCCCTGCGCGCGCAGGGGGCGAACGCTTCGCGCATTATCTGGCTGCACCTGCTGCCTAACGTCATCTCGCCGTTTATCGTGCAGGTGAGCTGGGTATTTTCGGTGGCCATTCTTACCGAAGCGGCGTTGAGTTTTCTCGGCTCCGGCGTGCCTGCGCCAATGCCCAGCCTGGGCAACCTGTTACTGGAAGGTAAGGCCGTTATCTTTAACGCGTGGTGGATGACCTTTTTTCCAGGGGTTGCCATTGTACTGCTGATCCTGGGGCTGAATATCATAGGCGACGACCTGAGAGATAATGCCGATCCCAGCCTGAAGCCTCTGCCGCGTCGCGTGTTACGGCGGCTAAAACAAGGAGGTCGCCATGGCTGATATCTTGCTTGACGTGAAGGAGCTTGAGGTTCATTTCGCTACCCGGCAGGGCGTTGTCTCTCCGGTGCGTGGCGTCTCCTTTCGGGTTAACACACATGAGACTCTCGGTATTATTGGTGAATCCGGCTGCGGTAAGAGCGTGACCGCGCAGGCACTGATGGGGCTACTGTCTCCCCGTACCTGTCGGGTTCACGGCGAGGTAACGCTGGCAGGAAAAGCATTGCATTCGCTGTCGGCGAAAGCGCGCCGTCAGCGAAACGGGCATGAAATGGCGATGATTTTTCAGGACCCGCTCGCCAGCCTGAACCCGGTGATGACCATTGGCTTGCAGATTGATGAGAACCTGCGGCTACATACCTCGTTGAATCGAGCGCAGCGTCAGCAGAAAATTATCAGCCTGTTGACGCAGGTTGGTATTGTCGATCCTGCCCGCAGCGCGGGTGCCTGGCCGCATGAACTCTCTGGCGGTATGCGTCAGCGCGTGATGATTGCAATGGCCATTGCGACGTCACCGTCGTTGCTGATTGCCGATGAGCCCACCACGGCGCTGGACGCCACCATTCAGGCACAAATCCTCGATTTGCTGGAGGAAATTAACCAGAAGTCGGGGATGGGCATTGTCATTATCACGCACGATCTGAGCGTGGTCGCACGGCTTTGTCAGCGGGTGGTGGTGCTCTATGCCGGACAGGTTGTGGAAGAGGCGGATGTACACACGCTGTTTGAGCGTCCACGTCATCCGTATACCCGTGCGCTGCTGGCGGCGCGTCCGTCGGCGGATCACACACCGAAAACGCCGCTGGCGGAAATTCGTGGTCAGGTGCCCGCGTTGCATGACTTGCCTTTAGGCTGCACTTACGCCGATCGCTGCCCGCTGGCGCAGCCGCGCTGTCGGGCACAGGCACCTGAACTGCGGGCGGTAGGGCACAAGGCACAACAGGTTCGCTGCTGGCGGGCCGACGAAGCGGGAGTGTTGAGATGACGACACCGTTGTTAAGCGTTAAAAACCTGTCGAAAACCTTTAGCCGTCGTGGGCAGTCGGTACAGGCGGTTGATAACATCAGTTTTACCCTGAATGCGGGCGAAACCTGGGCGCTGGTGGGGGAATCCGGCAGTGGAAAAAGCACGACCGGCCGCCTGGTGCTGGGGTTGACGTCCGCAAGCGCGGGCGAGATAGCGTTTGAGGGGCGACCGCTTGCGGGGCGTAACGCCGTTGGATGGCGGAGCGTGCGCCGCGACATGCAGATGATTTTTCAGGACCCGCTTTCATCGCTCGATCCAAAACGCACCATTGGCTATAGCCTGGAAGAGCCGCTGATTATCCATGGTGCCGGTAATCGCAAGACGCAGGTTGCTGAGATGCTGGAGCAGGTTGGCCTGCGGCCACAGGATAGCGCCCGCTATCCGCATGAGTTTTCCGGCGGTCAGCGCCAGCGTCTCGGTATTGCCCGGGCGCTGATCCTGAAGCCGAAGCTGATCGTCTGTGATGAGCCGGTTTCCGCGTTGGACGTCTCGATCCAATCGCAAATTCTCAATCTGCTGATGCAATTACAGCGTGACTATGGGCTGGCGTATCTCTTTATCTCTCATGATCTTAACGTGGTCAGGCACATTGCTGACAGCGTGGGGGTGATGTACCGGGGAGAGATCGTTGAGCAGGGAGAAACCGCAGAAGTCTTTGCTGCACCGCGTCATGACTACACGCGCTATTTGTTGAATGCCATTCTGCCTGAGTATCCCGACACGCAGGGAGAAACACGCATCGTCGCTAACGGTTAAGTCTGCAAAGGGGGCATTCCCCCCCTTTCTACTGACACTTCTCCTGTTAATCATCGTCTCTCGCTCAACTCCGTTTTCTTTTCGCCAACACATTGCATTGACAGCAAGACCTGTAACGTTACACTAAACCGTTGTAGTTCATAATTCCTAAGAAGATGGCGATGCCGGGTGTTAGTGTCTTCCGCCATTCATCGATTGCCGCAAAGGAGATGTATGGCGAATATTCGTGATGTCGCAAAGCATGCTGGCGTTTCCGTCAGTACGGTATCCAATGTGCTCAACGGTCGTACCGATCAAATGCGTGCCGAAACGCTGGCGCGCATCCAGCAGAGCATGCAGACGTTGAATTACTTTCCAAACCGGGTGGCGCAACAGCTCAAAACCGGGCAGGCCAAAATGATTGGCCTGCTGGTGCCGTCGATTGTGAATCCCAGCTTTGCCGCCCTGGCCCGTGAAGTTGACCTGGCGGCCAAAAAGCGTCAGTTCCGGGTGCTGATTGGTAATACCTACCGGCAGATTGAAGAAGAAGAGGCCTTTCTGGACGACATGTTTTCTCACGGCGTCCGCGGGATTATCGTTGCCGCCTGCGATATTGAAAAAGCGCACTTTGCGCGAGCGGTAGAGCAGGGCATGGTGATGGTGAACTATGATGGCCGCATGCCTGCGCGCGCTCAGTCAGACCATTTTGCGCTGGACAGCGTATCCATGGACAACATTGATGCCGGGCGAATGGCGGCAGAACACCTGATCGCGCAGGGATGCCGTCGTCTCGCATTTGCCACGGTGGAAGGGATGACGCCGAGCCGCGCGCACAAAATCGAAGGCTTTCTTCGTGCGGTGCAAGACCATGGACTTTATCGGGAAGGGATGATCATTGAAGGCCAGGCCGTGGCCGCCTATGGCGACACGGAAATGACGGAACTTGGGCGGGCGCTGGCGTTAAAAATCAGCCAACAGCCGGCGTTCCCGGATGGCATCGTGGCAATCAACGACGCCCTGGGTATTGGTCTGATGGCTGGTCTGCATCAGGCGGGGATCCATGTGCCACAACAAATTTCTATTGTGGGTATCGACAATATCCCGCTCTCCGGACTGGTTTTCCCTGGCCTGACCTCCATCATGCCGCCACTTCGGGAGATGGCAGAGGTGATGGTTGAACGGTTGATTGACAGGACCGAAAACCCGGCCATTCCGCCAGAGGAGTTTCTGTTCCCTCCGTCGTTGGTCTCCCGGCAATCGGTACGGTAACGGCGTGGCAGGAGAAGAACATTACGTTCTTCTCGTTTTGTCATACCAGCGTTGGGGCTACGGTCAGCAGGATATTGGCGAAGCGGCGGGTTTCTCCGGACGCGATAACCAGGATAGTGTCGGACGATTTGGCCAGCGAATAAAACGCGTTGCGTTCAACGTGCTCAAACTCGATGGTCTCAGAAAGCATGCCGCGGTATTCGCGCTCGACCGTATTATCAAAATCCGCCGGGCTTGCCATTAACGTGGCTTTTTCCACATTAATATAGCCGAGGATTTTCTCCAGAATGACGACGCTGCCGATCATTCCCGGAGTGAAATTAAGCCAGATAATCCGTGCCTGCGCAGAGGTATTGGTTAAAAAAGAATAATTGGCATCGGTGATTAAAATATTCGCCTTGTGTCCGCACTGTGCCAGTGCCTGTAATAAATCAGGATGAATAATATCTGACTTGATCATATGTCATACCTTTTTAAAACTGGCGGGCTTGATTGCCCGCCACATTTTTATGCCCGGTAAATACCGCCGTTAATGTCAATGGTTGCGCCGGAAACGAAACCGTCATATTCAGAGGCGAGGAAACAGATGACCCTTGCCACATCTTCCGGCGTACCCGCTCTTCCCAAAGGAATTGCCTGGATGGTCTGGTCGGCAGAGGCCTGCGTGGTGTGTTGATTATGAAAACGCGTACCCAGAATCAGCCCTGGGGCAACGGCATTGACGCGGATGCCGTGTTCACCGAGTTCTGCGGCGAGCGAGCGTGTCCAGGTCAGCACCGCGCCTTTGGTGGTGGAATACACCAGAGAACCCGCGTGGCCGCCGGAACGTCCGGCCAGAGAGGCCAGGTTGACGATACTGGCGCCTTCTGGCGCGGCTTTCAGCCACGGTAATGCCTGCTGAGTGACATTCAGCATCGTCGTCATATTGACATCGATAACGGTGCGCCAGAAATGTGGCTCAATCTCGCCCAGCCATTTGCGGGCAATAATGCCGCCGACGTTATTGACCAGAATATCGATACCGCCGAGAAATTCCGCCGCCTGCGCCACACAGCGGGCCGCATCTTCTTCATCGGTTAAATCGGCGAAACCACAGGCCGCCCGACAACCCTGTTGTTCGGCGAGGGCGATTAATTCCCGTGGGCCTTCTTCGCCACTGAAATAATGAATATAGATATCGCATCCCGCTTCAATCAGTTTTCTCGCACTCTCTTTACCAATGCCTTGTTCTGCACCCGTAATAAATGCTTTTTTACCCGTTAATAATCCCATTTCATACTCCCGTTATTCATATTTAAAACGGCATCAGGCAATGACGTAACATCGTTTTGCCGTTTTTTACGCGTGGATATCCCTGCCACCTGAATGTGGCAAATACAGAACTTAATTATCAGTAGCCGGCCAGTCCAGGCAGCCAGGTGGTTAACGGTGGCGCCATGGCGACAATAATGATGCCGACAAAAATCACCGCCAGATATTTCGCCATAGGTCTGATGACGTGTTTCATTTCCACTCCGCAAATCGCGCAGGTGGTGTACAAACCCAGGCCGATCGGGGGTGAAAACAGACCAAAGCCCATCGCCATGATCATCACAATGCCAAAGTGCAGCGGGTTAAAGCCAAGCTGAATTGCAATCGGCACCAGAATAGGGGCGAAGATGATCAGCGCAGGCGCACCTTCGAGAACCGCACCAAAGATGATCAGAATGACAATGGTTAACATCAGGAACAGCCAGGCACCTTGCTCCATACCAATTCCCACCAGCAGTTCAGCGATCTGCTGCGGGATCATCTGAATGGTCAGGGCATAAGAGAGGCTGGTTGCACAGGCCACGATGAACAGCAGAACGCCGGACATTGCGGCAATATCAACGAACATTTTAACCGTGGCTTTCAGCGTCAGTTCACCAAACGCCAGGCGACCCACCACAATGGCGTAGATAACCGCGAAGGCGGAAATTTCTGTGGAGGTGGCGATCCCCATCATGACGCCACGACCAATCATGAAGATCATGACCAGGCCAACAGCGGCACCCAGGTAAAGCTGAGTTCTCGGGCGTAATACCGGGTAGGCTTCGCTGACGTTAATTTTTCCGCCGAAACGGTTGGCGGCAACCATTAACAACACCAGCAGGCAGGCCGCAGGCACCAGGCCGGCGATGAACAACGCCCCGATGGAAATATTCGCGACAAAGCCCATCACAATCAGGTTCACGCAGGGAGGAATGGTCTCCGCCATCACTGCGGAGGCGGCAAATACCCCGGCGGCTTCTTCGCTATCCTGCTTCGCACGGCGTACCGCTGGCATTAACACCCCGCCGACGGCCGCTACATCCGCCAGTTTGGAACCGGAGATGCCGGAGAAAAAGGCCATCGATAGCACGGTTGTCATGTTCAGACCGCCGCGAAACCGTCCCATACCGCGCACAATCAGTTCGACCAGTCGCGTGGACATGCCGTTGATTTCCATTGCCGCACCGGCGAGCAAGAAGAACGGAATCGCCAACAGAACAAAGTGGTCAACGCCCGCCGCCACCTGCTGAGAGAAAAAGACAAAAGGCAGGGAAGGGTCGCAGATGAAAAAGACCATTGCGGACATGCCGAGCGTGAAGGCGATCGGCACACCGGCCAGAATGCCGAGCACGAAGCAAATCAGCATCAGGCCCGCCGCTGCGCTGGCAGGATCGGCCATCAGCGACAGTTTCAGATAACCCAGCGCCGCCAGCACCAGGATCCCAACACCGCTGAGCAACACCACTTTGGCGCGTTCATGCAGGGCATGTTCCAGCGCGGCCACCATCATAACGACGGAGCCAATTAACACCGGGATCACGTAGATGGTCTGCGGCAGGCCCGTCTCGGTGGTTTGCAATCGCGCGGCCTGTACCAGGTCATAACTGGAAATCACCAGCCCGACGGAGACCAAAAACAGGATCCAGCGACTGGCATGGATAACGTAAGGGCGAACGCTTTCAGGCAGGAAGCGTAAGAACAGATCGACACCAATGTGTCCGCCTCTGCCCGTTGAGGTGGCAACGCCAAAAAAGACCAGCGCAATCATCAGCGCACGCGCCACTTCTTCCGCCCAGTGGATCGGTGAATGCAGGGCGTAACGCCAGATCACCGAAGCGAATACCACCAGCACGTTGATAAACAGCACCAGCGCCCCGGCCCACGACGTTAAGGTTGTCAAAAATCGACTCAGCCGCCCCAACAGCGTCAACAAAGTATTTTCATCCTTTGTTTTCATCGAGATATCTGCCATGGTGAACTCCTTTCATGGTTTGTTTGGGCAACATCGCCGACCCGCGAAATTCCGCAGGCCGACGATGCACGGCTTATGGCTTATGGCTTGTCGCTCGGCGCCGCAGCGCTGATCTCGTCCACCATAGGTTTCAGATCCGGGTATTTATCAAGGAAGGTTTTCCAGACAGGCTGTACGGCCTGCGCGAAGAACGCGCGATCGGTTTCCCGGAAAGTGACGCCTTTGGCCTCCAGGTTTTTAATCGCTTCCAGCTCTTTCTGGCTGGCCTGTTGGCGTTCGTATTCCGTGGCTTCTTTCGCAGCGGCCAGCACGTCGGCACGTAATGATTCCGGGATCTGCTCGAAGCTCTTCTTGTTCATGGCGATCATCAGTGGATTATAGCTATGGCGGGTCAGCGTGCCATTCTTGATGATTTCATAATATTTGCTGGCGTAGATGGTGGGCGCATCATGCTCGACGCCATCGATCACGCCCATTTGCAGGCTGGAATAGACTTCCCCGCCCGGCATTGGAATCGCTACTGCTCCCATGTGATTCAGCGTGGCGATAAAGTTAGGTACCGGCAGAACGCGGATTTTCAGATTCTTTAAATCCTCTGGTTTTTCAATCGCCTTCTTGGTGTACACGTTACGTGCGCCGAGGTTATAGCCATAACCCAACACCATCACGTTCGCTTTATCCATCATCAACTTAGAAAGCTGCTCACCGGGTTTGCCGTCCAGCGCTTTCCCGACCTGGTCATAGTCTTTAAACAGATAACCCAGATCCAGAACACCGACTTCAGGGACCAGCGTGGCCCAGATTGAGGTGCCTGAAATCATCATGTTAATGGCACCGATACGGACCTGCTGTGTGGCATCGGCTTCTTTTCCCAGCATGGCGTTGGCGAAATAATTAAGCTTAATCTGTCCTTTTAACTTCTCGTTTTTATTCAGGTTTTCCTGGAATCGATTGAACCAAATATAGTGCGCAGAGGAGTCATCTCCTGGCAGAGACGAGTAAACACGAAAATTGATTGCTGCCTGTGCTGAAGCGCTCAGCACGCTACCTGCAATCAGGGCGCTACTGAGGCAAGCGAGTGCCAGAAAACGTCTGGCTGAACGAAACGGTGTTGTTTTCATCATGATTATCCTTTCTCACAGTGTAGAGGTCGCGATAACGCCATCTGGCAAGGCTGACACGGCCAGCTGGTTTAACGAAAAAGTCGCTGAATCTGTTTTCTGTAACGTTTTAGTGTAACGTTACAGACGCTATCCGACTCACTGTGCAAATGCAATATGCTTCCTTTCATCAACGCCAGTGATATGTGAATTTTGTGGCGGGCATCGCTAATTTGCGGGTGGGTGTTACAAAACCGAAACGGGGTGTTCGCTGTTTAGTCACTGTTTAGCGGCGCAAGGCTCAGAAAACGGTCCTTCGCAGACAGCCGAAGGCGCTGTCAGCCCTCTGTGTAAACAGATTCGCGTCTGTCAGGCGATAACTTTTACGCATAGCGGCTAAGAAAATGGCATTTTTTACATATGCATCAAGCTGATAGTGTCATTTGAAATAGCAGAGAAAGAGCGGTGCGGTAATGAAACATACCATTGGGATTCTGGGCGGCATGGGGCCTGCTGCAACGGCGGATATGCTGGAAAAATTTGTTGAACTTCGCAGCGCCAGCTGCGATCAGCAGCATATTCCGCTAATCGTTAGCTCAATTCCTGACATTCCCGATCGTACAGCCTGCCTGCTTTCTGGCGGTCCCTCTCCCTGGCACTATCTTGAGCGTTATCTGCACATGCTGGAAGATGCGGGGGCTGAATGTATCGTCATACCATGCAACACTGCGCACTACTGGTTTGATGATTTACGGGCAGTGGCAAAGGCGGAAATGATCAGCATTCTGGATGCCACGCTGAGTGATATTCCTTCCGGCGTGACCCGTGTCGGCCTGCTGGCCACGAATGCCACGCTGGCGACGGGGTTGTACCAGAAAAAAATGATTGCGCAGGGACTCTCTCTGGTTCAGCCGGAAGAGACCGGTCAGGAGCAGGTGATGCAGGCCATTTACGCATTGAAAAGCGGCGATAAATCCGCAGCGCAAAGGTTGCTGTTTCCCCAAATTGAGCGACTGATTTCCCACGGTGCGCAGATAATTATTATGGGCTGCACCGAGATCCCGTTAATTGTGGTCGGGCATGAGAACAAATTTGGGCGCCGGTTTATTGATTCAACTGCGTCTCTGGTCAACGCCGCCATTCGTTGGTATGAGTCATGGCCGGATACGCAGGTGGATGAGCCTGTGCAACAGGTTGCCTGCGTGTGAATGGCGATCAGGGGACCGTATGCAGGTGATGCAACTCCTTCCAGAACCGTTCCGCCAGGGGAGTCATCCGCGTATCCATCCGGTAAGCATAGGCCTGGATAGGAATAATTAACGCGTCCTGGTCCAGCACGACGAGCTGTTTACTCCGAATCTCCTGACGAATCGCGTACTCCGGGAGCCAGGCGATTCCACAACCGTCCAGCGCAACCTGTTTAAGCAATTCACTCATTGAAGAGACAAAAAATGTGCTGAAACTCAGCTCGGTATGACGGGTCAACGTTCGGTTGATAAGCCGCCCCATGTAGGAGTTCTGGCTATAGTTGAGCAGCGGGAAAGAGGGTTGGTCGAGTGTGTATCGCGGTTTTCCGTTCGCATCGCTTGCGCAGACGGGAAACAGTTGCGACTCGAACAGGGGAATATTGGCAAACGGAGGCTGGAGCAGGTTTTCATCATAATAAGAGAAGATGAAATCACTTTGTCCTTCCCGCAACATATCTACTGCCTGATCGACATCGATCGCTTCAACTGACCAGGTAAACTGGGTTGGCATCTGGCTGACGATACCGGGTAACAACCCCAGTGAGAGGGAGTGCGCCGCGGCAATCTTGATTTTACGCAGCATGAAATCGCTGCCGCCACGCAGCTCAGCCAGGTTGCTTTCCAGCTGTTGTAGCAAATGACGTATCTGAGAGTGAAAGATTTTTCCCTGCTCGGAGAGCTGCAGCGGCGAGACCTGACGATTGAACAATTCAACCCCTACCGCGTTTTCCAGTGCGCGAATACGGCGGCTGAACGCGGGTTGCGAGACATTACGGATAATCGCGGCCTGGGAGAAATTTCGGCACTTTTCCAGTGTCAGAAAGTCATACAGCCATTTCGTTTCAATGTTATACAAACCTGCACCACTCACATCCATTTATCATCACCTGTCAGCCGTCTGTCTGCGCCATTTTACGGGCATTCACACGGCTGACAACCGATTGAGCTTACTCGAAGGTACCCTTCACGCAGGCTTTACCGTCAACCACCATTTGTTTGCCGTGAGCATAAACCTGCTCAATACCTAATTCTGGTGTCATAACCAGCAGATCGGCATCCTTCCCTGGCGCGATTTCGCCTTTAGTGGAAAGGTTAAGAAAGGCAGCCACACTGGTCGTCAGCGGACGCAGTGCGTCGGTCAGGGTAAATCCGTAATCGTTTATTAGCGATTGTACGGTCTCAAGCAAACTCTCGAAGCCCGCCACGCCAATTCCGGTGAGTTTTCCGGCATCATCAAACAACGGCTGGCTACCATTACCATCAGAACTGACTGTTATTCGGGCAAGCGGTATACCGGCTTTCACTGCCCGAGCCACACCCTCAGCCGGTGCGACCGGGTCGGGAATACCGCTGGTGATATCGATGGTGCCGCCTTTGAGAGCAAAGGCCAGCGCTTCTTCGAACAGCGCCTCATTGCGGTTAACGTGGGTGGGAAGCAGCTTACTCATCGGCACATCGCTATTTTCCAGAATGTCGTACAGCGGTTTGAGTCCTTTTTTGCTGTCGCCCATATGGAACACGCTGACCCCCGGTTTGCCGCCCAGCAGGCCACCCACGCGGGATTCAGCGGCCATGTTTGCCAGTTGATAATCGCCAGGGGCGGCAGAGCGGTGGTCAGAAACGGCGCATTTTACGCCGATGACGCGGTCGATCAGCGCCACATCTTTTTCTACGGAACCGGTGATCGTCGGTGAAGGGACATGATAAGCGCCGGTTAACATCCAGGCGGTGATCCCTTCTTCATTCAGCGCCCGGGTTTTTGCCAGCAGTGATTCCGGATGACGAGTTACGGAGTCGGTGCCGAGTAGGCCAATGACGGTCGTGACCCCGGCTTCGGTCAGTCTGCTCAACCTGACTTCTGGCGTTCGGGTTGTGGGGCCGGCTTCGCCGCCGCCGCCAATCAGGTGAACATGCTGATCGATAAAGCCAGGACACAGAATCCGTCCTTTGAGATTGATAACCTTACAATCCGGCACGATCTGAGGAGAGATATCGCGTGCTACGGCAATAATCTTGCCGTTGGCGAGAAACACGTCGCAAATCCCCAGGTCTTCAGGGGTGTAAAGGTGTGCACCTTGCAGCAACGTAAAATCTGCGAAGGATAAATCAGGCATGGTAATTCCCTTTTAAACAATGAGTTGCATAACCCAAATCGACAGCAATGCGTTGATGGCGCACACTGCAATGATGTGGGGATAATATTTGGCATTCACTTCGGCGGTACCGAGGCAGCGGCCTACGTTCTGCACTGGGTTACCCATCAGGTATATCGCCGGGAGCAGAACCGTGACGTCGTGACCATTTAATGCCCCCGCCGTGAGCAGACTGGCGGAAACGCCTACCGCGCCGCCCATGCTCATTAGCGACGCTAACAGCACGGTGGCCGCTTCACCGGGAAGCCCCCAAAGCGCCATGATCGGTTGGCAAATGTGTCCAACCCAGTCGAGTAAACCGGTAATTTTCAGCGCCTGAATAATGACGAACGCCATGACCACGTTTGGCAGCAGGTTAGTGGTGGCAATAGTAAAGCCGCGGCGGGCACCGTCGATAAACATGTCCATGACATTTTTGCGAACCTGAGTGGTCATGCTTGTGCTCCTTGCGTTGGGTTACGGCGTTCTTCAAAATTGATCCAGAGACGTAGCAGATTGGCACCGACAAATTTAAACACCAGAATGACGGCCAGCGGGACGATAACAGACGTTCCCAGAAATGCGAAGACGGCGACGCCAGAGGAAAAATAGTTGGTAATAATCGCGCTACCGCTGGTCTGGTATGCCGCAAAAATGACTTTATCACGCTCAGTGATTTCGCCATCCTGCGCCAGTTCTTTCGTCATACCCGCAGCCGCATCGGTATTTTGTAAGTTCGCGATGAGCGCCAGCGAGCAGATGCCCGGAATGCCAAGCAGCGGCTTCAGGATTGGCGTCATCAGTTGTTGAGCCGCACGCAATCCGCCAAGACCGTCGGTGATAGAAATAATGCCCAGTGACAAAATGACTGACGGCGCGAGCTCCAGCGCGAAAAGAAAACCATCTTTTGCGCCAGTACCGCCCGCCCCCCGGAAGGTTACAGACGTTTGTCCAGCCCCATTCGCGATTTGGCCAAATGAACCGTTCAGCACAGTAAAATCAAAAACACGCCACCAACCTTCCGTTCCGGAAAATACGCCGGAAAAGAAAATGATGGTCAGAAAAAATGCCAGATACCCTTTAAGTCCGACTTTTTCTGTTGCAAGCGGCAGCGCCGCCTGTTCCCCTTGTTGCGCCATAGCGAACCCCGTTATTTTTTTGATGATGTGTGTTTGTCGCGACAGGCCAGAAGTGGCCCGAACTCAATGACCTTATCAGTCATGCGGATATGGGGAAAATGCAAGAATGTTTCGCGCTATGCGTTTCTTGCATAATGCGGCAGGAAGCGTGGGCATGAAACCCCCCGTCTGTTTCCGTCTGGTTTTAATGTTGCCGGTAATTTCGCCCTCCGTTCTTGTAACGAGAGTCAATACAACGGCATGCTTCCCGGCATGCGAAAGCCGCAGTCATCGCGATCGCGTATGCGTGAGCATCCGATACCTTATTTTTAAATATATTCAGCTGAACAGAGCGTGGAACTGACGAAAACAGTGAATGACTCCTCATGACAAAGGGTAATGTAGGGGATAATCTGCCGTATCGTTTACGCTATTCTTAGTGACATAGCGTGTTTATGCATCATGGTCTTCGGGGGAATTATGAGTGGAATGCGTTCCCGCACGGCAATTATTGTGGACGATCATCCTCTGGCGCGTATGGCTATTCGCGGTGTGCTGGAAAAAGATCACATTACGGTTCTCGGAGAGTATGAAGACGGTGCGATTGCGTTGAAGAGTCTGGTAAAAACGACAGCGGATATTGTCGTTATTGACGTTGAGATCCCCGGCATCAATGGTGTCGAACTGGTGGAAAAGCTCAGATCGGAACGCTATTGCGGTGTGTTAATTGTCGTCTCAGCGAAAAACGATCGTTACTTCAGCAAACGTTGCGCGCAGGCGGGGGCGAACGCGTTTATCAGTAAAAAGCAGAACATGGATAACATTCTGGCGGCTATTAATGCCGCGCAGAATGGGTATACCTATTTTCCATTTTTCTACGAAGAAGCCTCCGAAATCCTTACCGATTCGCAGCGTCTGGAGTCCCTCTCAGCACAAGAGATGAAAGTCATGGGACATGTGCTTAACGGTCTGGACAATTCGCAGATCGGTGAGGCGATGCATATTAGTGGTAAAACCGTCAGTACTTATAAAACGCGACTGATGGAAAAACTCGGTTGTAAATCATTAATCGAACTGCTCTCTTTTGCTCACCAAAATAAGCTGACATGATGATGAATAAATGGCTGATAGTGGTGTTCATTGTTTTATCTGTAGGTGGACGCACCGTTTACGCACAGCAAAAACCGCCCGTTGAGCTGGAACTATCAGGATTCAATTATATAACGCCTGTACCGGTTTATCTGAGTGAGGATGACAAACGCTGGCTGCAACAGAAAAAAATACTCCGGGTCGGCGTTTATGAACCCGGTCAGCCACCGCTTGTTCTGACAACGCTGACGGGACGTTATCGGGGAATGAATGCTGACTATCTGGCATTGATTCAACATTCCCTTAATACACGAATCAGTGTGATGGTATTTCCGGGGCAAACGGACGCTGTCGACGCGCTAAAAAAGGGCGAAGTCGATATGGTGTTAACCGGGCTAGAGAGTCAATCCTGGAGTGAAGCAAGTGTTCAGGTTTCTCTACCACTGATTCATTCCTGGCCAAATTTAGTGACTTCCCTTGGCAACGTTATGGCGCCGTTGCAGAGCGCGCAACGTACGAGTGTGGCGATTGTTAACCACTATCCGGATGACAATTTTATCCGCCAGTCCTTTCCCGATGCCGAGATAGATAACTATAACAGCTATCAGGAGGCGCTGAATTCCGTTAATAATGGACGCAATACCTGGTTTTTCGGTGATTCACTCACTACCAGTACCTGGCTTTCCCAGGAGTTCAGTCTTGCGCTGACAACGGTAAAGTACTGGCCAGCACCGCAAAGAAAGAGCTACTTTTTATTTTTACCCGCACAGCAACGGTTGCGGGAAATTGTGAACAATACGCTTAGCGCAATTGATGAAAATATCCATGGGCAAATTGCCCAGTCGATGATTGATAAAAGCAATCTCTCCTTCCTGATTGAACCCCTGAACCTGACGCCACGCGAAAAGCAGTGGTTGAATAATCACAAAACGCTACGTGTGATTATCAATCCCTGGTTTGCCCCCTACACGATGGTTGATGGCAGCCAGCAGACGCGAGGTATTGTTGGCGACATCCTTAACTTGATTGGCCTGCAAACGGGTATTCAGTTTGAGACGGTTGTCGTCAAATCGAATAAAGAGATGATCGCTGAGATGAAGAAAGGTAACTGGCATATTGTGCAGGCTGCAACCTATGATCTCAGCCGGGAAAATTATCTCTCTTTTACTCACCCCTTTATCACCACACAATTCGTTGCCGTGACCAGAAAAGAGGAAAGTAAAGAACATGCGCTGCGACCCGGTAATCATGTGGCAATAAGCGCCGATCACACTTTACTGACCAAACTGAAGGCGCAATATTCAGGCATTCTGTGGGAAGAGGTGGAAAATTCCAGCGTGGCGTTGAATCTGGTCGCAACAGGAAAAGTGGATGCCGCCATTTCGAATCAACTGACCGCGCGTTATCTGAGTGAACATTACTATCCCGATCAGCTTTCCTGGATACCGCTTACGGGAGAAGATCCTGCGGCAATTAGTTTTGCGGTGCCCCGCACTGAACCGGAGCTACGGCAAATTCTGGATAAAGCGTTAGATGATATTCCACAAAAAGAGGTCCTGCAGATAGTCAGTAAATGGATCCGTCTGCCGGATGTCAAAATAGATACCTGGGAGTTATACAACAGGCCTTTTTATCTGGTAGCTACGTTAGCATCGTTACTGGTACTCAGCACCTTGTTATGGGCAGTCTATCTGGTGCGGGAAGTCCGTGTCAGAAAACGTTCTCAACGCTTACTCAAAGAGGAACGGAACAGGGCTCTCAGGGCTAATGAGGAGAAGAGAGAATTTCTTTCTCATATGAGCCATGAGATACGAACCCCGGTAAGCGCCATTATGGGATTTCTTGAATTACTGCAACTTTCTCCTGCGAAGTTTAGCCCGGAAGATAAAGCGTCAGTGGACCAGGCTGCTCAAGCCTCACGTTCGTTATTAAAACTCATCGGCGAGATCCTCGATCTGGAGAAGATCGAATCGGGTTTGTTAGAGGTTGTCCCTCAATGGAAATATCCGGACGGTCTGGTACAAGACAACATTGCGCTATTTAGCGCGCTGGCGGCGCAAAAAGGGATCGCGCTGCATTACGATTCTCGTTTAGATGCACGTGAAGCGATGCGACTGGATCCACAATTATTGGGGCAGGTTCTGACCAATATTATCGGTAATGCGGTGAAATTTACCGAACGCGGTGATGTGCGAATTTCAGCGGAGAAGCATGAGCAAACGCTGGTGATCTCGGTGAGTGATTCAGGGCCGGGGATGAGCGAAGAAGAACAGCGTCGTTTATTCACCGCTTTTAGCCAGGGAAAAGCGGGAGTGCATCATCGTGGTTCGGGGCTTGGATTAGCAATCAGTCGGGCATTAATGAAGCAAATGGGAGGAACAATCGAACTGCAAAGTGAGCTCAATCGAGGAACGACCGTGACGTTGAGCCTGCCAATCCAGACGTCGTTTGATATCACGCCCACCGTTGCGGACGTTGACTCGCCTCTGCCAGCATTTCAAGGAACGCTCCGGGTATTAATCGCTGATGACCTTCCTTTCAGCCGATTACTCCTCAAGCGTCAACTGGCAACACTGGGCATCATGGCGGATGAAGCCGACAACGGAGAGACCGCATTACATTATCTTCAGCAAAGAGATTACGACTTGTTGATTACCGATCTCAATATGCCGGTTATGGAGGGTATTGAGCTTGCCCGCCAGGTAAGAAAATTTAATACGACGCTTGTTATCTGGGGGCTCACGGCAACGGCGCAGGAACACGAGCGCGAACGTTGTTTGTCGGCGGGTATGAATGCCTGTCTTTTCAAACCGATCACGCTGTCGCAGCTTTCTCATTTACTCTCCGGTGTGAGTGACGCCCACGACACCGTATTTGATCTCGAAAGACTGGCGATGCTGGCGCAAGGGAATCGGGCATTGATGCTTCGCGCATTAAAAGATGCGCAGGTAGAAAATCGCTGCGATTTAACCGCGGCTCATAAAGCCAGTGAGTCTGGTGATTATCGTCTGGTTAAACATCATATTCATCGCATTAACGGGACCGCCCAGCTATTGGGGGTTGAGACCTTGATGACGGCTGCACAGTCTTTGGAGGATAAACTCCCGGATGCTATTACCGCCACAGCACTGTCTGGTGAGCTTGAGCATATCCAGACGCTGCTGGACGAACTGGAGCTCGCAATCGAGAAGTTCACGCCCTAATTCCCCTTCCTACACGTGTAGGCGGTGCCTGACAGAATAATAAGGCACCGCTGATGTTGCTCCAGTGTTAACCAGGTAAAATAAGCCCTGTTCCAACAGAATAAAATTAGTTAATTAAACCTGGTATATTTCCTAAGAAAAATCCATGTTTTTGTTTATTACAAGTTTCAGCTATTAAACATGCTCGGATCATTAAACCAAACCTATCCATGTAGTCAGTGTTTAATTCTTATTTTGTTCTTCTGTGTGGGCTTTTGTATTGGTTAAAATAGTTAAATGTGGATCGTTGTTCTTTTGATGATGAAAAGATAGTAGAAACGATCGTTTTTATTTTTTCTGACGAAATCCACGACTTTTGTGATGTCATGCTGAATTATTTTCTGTAAATTTTACAGCGAAACATGAAGTGACTTACTGACGTTAAAAAAGCAAACAGGACGTGTCGAAAAGGGAAGTTTTATGAAATTATCAGACTCTGTTTTTTCTGATGATTATTTTTTTATTGTCGGCATAAGTGCGTTGTTAACGCCGGAGTTGATTGATGAAAATTACTATATAGTCGATGTTGATGAGTCTAGTTTTCAACGGAGTACTGAGTATTTGTCGCCTGGTAGGAAAATCATTGCATTTATCACCAATGATCTAGACTACTATGCTTTGAACCATTTGAGCGATATTACCTTTATTGATAAGAAACGCCGGATAAACGAAATTCTCTCGTGCCTGTTTGTCAATGACCCTCGGTATGCTTATCGGGTGAAATACACACTTTCATTCCGGGAAAATGAGGTTCTTGCTTGCATGCAAAAAGGAATGGATGCGAATGAGATTGGTAAGTTATTGGGCATGTCGATGAAGACGTTTTATGCACATCGTCGCAGTTTAATATTTAAACTTCAACTCGGTAATCGAGTGTCTCTGTATCGCAATATCGCGCGAATAAGGATGTGCAAACAGTGTACTCATGAATCTGGCCTTGCATAAATTGTTGCATTAATGTCAGGGGCGATAATATACAGAGGAGGTGAACGCGGGAATAATTATTTTTAACATCCATGCTTTTAATTACTTATTAACTTAACTATCTGGATTTATATATGAAAAAAATTGCACTGATCTCCGCGATTTTATCGCTTTCTACTCTGCAAGCAGCCAATGCAGCCGATGGCGTAATTAACTTTACCGGAACGATTACGGGAACGGCGTGCGTGGTTGATCCTTCTGCGATTGCACAACCTGTTGAGCTGGGTACCGTCTCAACGGCGGCATTTTCTGGCGGGAATGGCGCAACCGCGGCAGCCAAGCGCTTCAATATTGTGCTGAAATCCTGCCCGGCGAGTGTGAGCAGCGCCAGCATTCGGTTTGACGGTGCCACTAACACGGCGAATCCTTCGATTCTGGCGTTGACCACGGGGCAAACGGCGACGAATGTCGGAGTCGCTATCTATGAACAGGACAGCGCCACATTGATCCCGGTAGGCTCTTCCTCGGCTAACGTGACGTTGTTGGAAGACGTCAACAATACGTTGACCTATTTCGCGAAATATATGGCCACGGGGACTGTCGGCGCGGGGACGGCAAACGCGTCAACGTCCTTCACCGTGACTTATCAGTAAAAGCAGGGCCACCAGTGGCCCTGAGTAATCAATCAGGAACTCTCATGTTTCAGCAATTATATAAAACGCTTGCTGTGGGGATGATATTGGTCTCAACAGCGGCAGTCAGTGGTGTTGAAATAGGCGGCACCCGTCTTATTTATAATAGTAATGCCAGTCAGGCCACAATAAGCGTGAAAAACCCGGACAATAAACCGTATTTAATCCAGTCATGGGTGAGTAAAAGTGAAAATGGTGATGACAGTGGAAGCGAATTTACCACGACACCACCCTTGTTTAAATTAAACCCAAATTCACAGAATTCCGTTCGCGTCATGCTGGCAGAAAACCACTTACCTTCGGACAGGGAAAGTGTTTACTGGTTGAATATTAAAGCGATTCCGTCATCCTCGCCGGATGCGAAAAATGAATTATTGATCGCAGTAAAAAGTAAAATGAAGCTATTTTATCGTCCCGCGGGATTAAAAGGCGATCCGTCATTAGCGTACCAGCAGTTAATTTTTTCGCGCGAGGGCGGAAAGTTGACTGTCAATAATCCAACGCCTTATAGCGTGTCGCTTAATGAAGTAAAGGTGAACGGCAGAACGATAACAAAACCTCCAATGGTATTACCATTTAAAACAGTAACGCTACCACTGTCGGGGATAACAGGCGGAGAGGTATCATGGCGTGCGATTAATGATTTTGGAGGCGTCACGACTGAACAAAAAGTTAAAATGTAGGTTAATTACTTATGCTCCATCTCAATGCGGTCTCAGGTTTTGCAACGTTAACAAAATTATCAATCCTGGTCTATCTGACTACACATGCTTCAACTGTGTTAGCTGAGGATTATTTTTCACCAGACTTTATTGAAACCCGAGGGAATATCCCACGTGATATTGATATCTCTCGTTTCAGCAGAACTGACGGACAGGTTCCCGGTGTTTATCACGTTGATGTCTATCTGAACGGAAATTATATCGAATCTCGTGATATCACCTTTCTGGGTAAAGCGAGTGAATTGACGCCATCGTTAACTTACGCCGATTTCGTGAAATGGGGTGTGAAGCATAATGCACAGCCTGACTGGATGAGTATGGCGGATTCCGCAACCATCGATAATATTGGTGAGTTACTCCCCGGAAGCCAACTCAATTTTCAGTTTGACAGGATGCGGCTGGAGATTTCAGTACCGCAAGAATATATGCAGCGCGATCCGCGCGGTTCAGTCTCACCGGAACAGTGGGACGACGGACTGAATATGTTGTTCCTGAATTACAACTTCTCTGCTGCCAATAGCCATGGCAAGGGAGATTCGCGTAATGACAGCTATCTGAACCTGCGTAGTGGGATTAACGTCGGTCCCTGGCGGTTGCGTAATTACTCGACGTATAACAATAACCAAGGGGACGGTCGCTGGAACACCCTCAGCACTTCACTGGAGCGTGATATTAAAGTGCTGAAAAGTCAGTTCAGTGTGGGTGACGGTTATACACAGGCTGGCGTATTCGACAGTGTTCATTTCCGCGGCGCACAAATTTATTCGGATGACACCATGCTACCGGAAAGCGTACGTGGATTTGCGCCTGTGGTCCGTGGTATTGCGCAAAGTAACGCACAAGTCACCATTCGTCAGGGCGGGAATATTATCTGGCAGTCTTATGTTCCGCCGGGGCCGTTTGTGATTGACGATCTCTATCCTACTGCCGCTAGCGGCGATCTTACCGTGGCTGTGCGTGAAGCCGATGGTTCGGTACATCAGTTTATTCAGCCATTTTCGGCTGTGCCGATCATGCAGCGTGAAGGCCAGTTTAAATATGCGTTGGCCGCAGGGAAATATCGTGCGTCAAACAGCACGGATAAGGAACCGGAATTCCTTCAGGCCACAATGAGTTACGGGTTGCCGTGGGACACCACGCTCTACGGCGGCACGCTGGCGTCGGGGGATTACCAGGCTGCGGCAGTCGGTATCGGCAAAGGATTGGGTGATTTTGGTTCGTTTTCTTTTGACACCACCTTTGCACATACGCAGATGCCAGGCAAAACGGAAGGCGGTATCTCGCTTCGTGCGCAGTACGCCAAAGATTTTTCATCCACGGGCACCTCGCTGAGTCTGATGGGGTATCGGTATTCCTCTTCCGGTTTTCATGATTTTCAGGAAGCGAATGGCGATGTGAATAAATACCGGATGGCGAGTGATAACGCTCTGGAAGGAAATGACTGGCGCTATCAGCGTAACAAACGCAGTAAGGCACAGGTGACGCTGAACCAGCAGCTCGGTGATTTCGGGAATCTCAACCTTTCGGCCTGGCACCAGGACTACTGGGGCGGCGATAGCGAACGTAACGTCAGCCTGGGTTACAACACCAGTATTAACAATATTAATTATGGCCTGAACTATAGCTATTCCCGCGGTCCCTGGCACAACGACAATGATCATATCGTCTCTTTTACGATGCAGATTCCGTTCTCCCGATTCTTGCCAAATAGCTGGATGACGATTTCGGCAAGCGCGAATAAAAAAGGCGATGCCACTTCACAGGTAGGGCTGTCCGGTTCCGCGCTGGAAGACAGAAATCTGAGCTGGAACGTCCAGCAGGGATACAACAGTAAGGGGTCAGATGTGACGGGTAGCGCGTCGGCAAATTATAAGGGGCGTCACGGTGAATATCAGCTTGGTTATAACTACTCTCGCGATAACCGACAGGTGTCGGTTGGTGCGATGGGGGGGCTGGTGGTTCATCCGTATGGCGTCTCTGCGACTCAGCCTCTTGGCGAGACGATGGCGTTGGTGAGGGCCGAGAACGCGGCAGATGCGAAAGTGGCGAATAACAGTGGCATTTACACGGACAGTAAAGGTTTTGCCGTTGTGCCATACGTTTCGCCATATCGGCAGAACAGTCTGACGTTAAATACCGACGCCTTGAATAACAATACCGATGTGTTGAATGACACGCGCACGGTCATACCCACAAAAGGTGCGCTGGCGCTGGCTGACTTCCCGACCGTTACCGGCTACCGGATCATGCTGCAATTGACGGGTAAAACGATTCCGTTTGGGGCGACGGCAAAGATAAACAATCGCGACAATGCGCCAGAAGGAATTGTTGACGATCGTCAGCGAGTTTGGTTTAGCGGTGCACCGGAAAAAGGCTCCGTGGTGGTGAACTGGGCTGGGGAAAGTTGTCAGGCAAGTTATCAGATTGCGCAGGTTTCTGACAAAACGCATAACGTCACCGCGGAGTGCAGGTAAGTGGAGAGTAAGATGAATCGAATTATAGTGAGTTTACTGTTGGTGGCTCTGGGACTGTTTTCACGTACTGCGCTGGCGTGGGATTGTTCGACGGTCACACCATCAACAACATTATCGCCGCAGAATATCACTATCTCCAGGGATCTGCCGGTGGGGGCCGTTATTGGTACGCAGATAATGACCCCGACAGTGAATGCGTTCAGTTGTTTTGACTCACAACAAGGAGTCATTTCCAATCAAACGTTTGGCGTAAAGGCGATTGGTACCTTCGATTCGATGGTTAATGGAGTACGCGTTTATAAAACCAACGTTAACGGTATTGGCTATGCTATTTCCGGTACAACGGCAAAGTGTGCCGGAGGGAATGCCAGCGTCACCGGGTCGAATACTATTCGAGGGGATATTAACACCGCTCAACTGTGTCAAAATACCACGGGAATGATAAGCCCCGGATTAAATGGGTCAGTCACGGTGACGTTTTATAAGACGGCGACGGAGACGGGTTCTGGGACGATATCGGCAAGAACGGTGGGGTCGTTGGTATTGCTGAATAACTCGCTGCTCTGGCAATCCCCAGAGGCCGCAGTCAATATCAATGCGTTCACGGTGACCACGCCGGCCTGCAAACTCACCACAGCATCAATCCCTGTCGATATGAAAGAGGTCGATAAAAACGCCTTTAATGGCAAAGGCACGACGCCGGGAGAGACATATACCCAGTCATTCAGTCTGCCGATGACCTGCAATGCCGGAACGGCGGTCAGCGTCAGGATGGAAGGCGATATTTATGACGCAACGAAAGGCGTTATCAATACGACCAGTGGGAGTAACGCCGCCACAGGGGTCGGGATCCAACTGCTTTATGACAATCAGCCGATGAGGCTGGGCTCAGATGTTGCGGTTGGGGCATCAAGCATTGGGGGCGGATTCTCGGTACCGCTTAAGGCGCGTTACTATCAGACGGGCGAGCGCATCACCACCGGGGCGGCGAATGGCGTCCTGTCTTTTACGATGACATACCAGTAACTAACAGGCGAATGCACATCAGAACAGGTTAACGTCAACCTGTTCTGAGCGGATTGTTAATCAGGACACATTTAATGCGGCTACGTTTGCGATGCCGTAGGGAGAAAGCCGCCAACGGCAGAGCATTCCGTATTTGCCATTACAAAATTATCTGTGCCAGTAAAAAGCCAAACGGTACCGAGAAAATAATCGACAAACATCCCGGCAGGAAGAAGGGATGATTAATGATCCTTGAGCCATTCCAGCGTGGACTGAGAAATGATCCCGTATCATCAGTGGCTATCGCAAACGCGGTTGTCGGATAAATATTCGTGATATAGAGTGCGCTGACCGCGACAAAACTGGCTAATATGGCATCTGCGCTAATGCCGATAGACGCGGCAATAGGCATCAGTAATGCACTGGTTGCCCCCTGGCTGAACAGCATTGCGCTGGTACAGAAAAATACGGCTGCTAATAAGACCGGCCAGGTGCGCAATATGTCACTGGCTTCCATTTTGATTTCATCAATATGGGCACCGATAAGCGTGCTGCTTAACCAGACAATCCCTAAAACAACCACCAGCGATTCCGCACCTGATTTAAATATCGGTGAGTTCTTCAGCTCTTTCATGTCCAGCTTGCAGGTAAAAATAATGATGGTGGACACGACAAACATCGTAATAATAATTAAGTCGCGGGAGTTGATGGTATGCCCGATAAGCGATTTAAATAGCAGCATACACACCACAAAGACAACACCTGCCAGGAATATAGCAACCGAAGATTTTCCACCAGCGGGAATCGGGCGGTGGGTATGTTTATTCAGTACAATTTTATTCTCCTGCATGATTTTTTGACACACAGGATCGTCGGCCAGTTTTGCGCCCTGTCTGCTGGCAATAAACGCCGCGATCAGCATGGCGAATAACGCGGTGGGCAGGATAACCAGCATTGCATCGCCGAAACTGACGCCCATCACTTCAACAGTGCCGTACATGATAGCCGTGGCGGCAGAGATCGGGGAGGCGGTAATCCCCAATTGTGACGCCACAACCGCAGAGCTCAGTGGCTGGCTGGGCCGGATACCATTATCTTTCGCCACTTCCTGAATCACGTTCATCACCGACATCGCGGTATAACCGGTACCGGAAAGTACCGTCAAAATAAAGGTCACGGTGGGGGCGAGAATATTAAGATAGCCAGGATGATGACGTAATAACTTTTCTGTCAGGGTGACGAGATAATCCATTCCACCGGCCTGTTGCATGGCCGAAAGTGCCACAATGGTCGACAGAATAATGAGCATCACGTCGACAGGCGGAGATCCCGCTGGAACGCCAAAGATAAATACCGAAATCGCTAATCCGATCCCGCCGGCAAACCCGACGCCAATTCCGCCCCAGCGGGCGGCAAGCATGATGGTTCCCAGCAATAAAACGACATGTAATATCACCATATATTTAACCTGCTCTTTGTTATATTTTATTTATCGGCAACGAGGTGGCGAGGTAATGAATAGTGAATATTCATTACCTGCAGTTAACGCTTATTTCTCGAAAACAGATGATTACGACATATTCATTTCTGTTTGATAGCGTTTAATCGCTGCCGTACTTTTTTGCGGGTCGGTCATATTCATCGGATCAAGCAAATAGTCCGCCTGTTCCGGCGTCAGCAGTTTTTCTGCCAGCACGACCTGCTTTACGCTGCACTGTTGTTGATACGCGGCTTTTGCAATTCGCGATCCCACCTGATAACCAAACAGCGTTGCCACGACGGTGGCCAGCGCCGTACTTTCCTCGGCGTAGCGAGCGCTCACTTCTTCATTGATCGCAATATCTTTCAGGCATTTATCGATGAATAACGGTATCCCCCGACTCAGTAACGAACAGGATTCGAAAAGCGCCTTCAGCAGTACAGGTTCCCACACGTTCAGGTCAAGCTCGCCACCCTCAACGGCCATGGTCACCGTGACGTCATTACCTATCACCTGATACGCAATTTGATTCATCAGTTCGGGCATCACCGGGTTGATTTTGCCCGGCATAATGGACGAGCCCGGTTGCACGGCCGGGACGATAATTTCATTAAAGCCTGCGCGCGGTCCTGAACCCTGAATACGAAAATCGGTTGCCATTTTGGAGAGAAAGGCGGCGATTTTTTTGAGCTGTGCGGAGAATTCAATATAAAAGTCACCGTGTTGCAGACCATCGAAGAAATCCGTTTCTGGTCGATATTTTTCGCCTGTGAGGGTTTCCAGCCACTGATAAACGGCCGGAAGATATCCCTCATGTGTGGATAACCCCGTGCCGATCGCCGTCGCCCCCAGGGGTAAACACAACGCCTCTTCGTTAACCTCGGTCAGCTTTTCTTTGAGTCTGCTGACCTGTGTGCGATACGCGCCAAACTGCTGACCAAACGTCATTGGCACCGCATCCTGAAGGCAGGTGCGGCCTAACTTCACCTTGTCGGCAAACAGACGGCTTTTGTCCGCTAACACGGCTTCCAGTTTTTCCAGTTGCACGAGCAAATGTTTAATATTCATGCGGCTGGTCATTTTCATTGCCGCAGGAATGACGTCGTTAGTTGACTGTCCCATATTGACGTGCGTATTCGGGTGAATCGCGTCATATCCCCGTGCGCCGGTGAGAAGTTCATTCGCGCGGTTAGCGACGACTTCATTCATGTTCATGTTGGTCGAGGTGCCGCCACCGCCCTGAAAAACATCAATCGGGAAATGGGCAGCAAAATTTCCGTTCATCACCTCCTGCGACGCCGTCACGATGACGGCGGCTTTCCGCGGTTCCAACGCGCCAATTTGCGCGTTCGCCTGAGCCGCCGCTTGTTTGATCGCGGCGATAGACCACAGGAAATGCGGAATATCGCCGGCCGTTTGTCCCGATACTGAAAAATTCAGTACCGCCCGTTGCGTTTGAATACCGTAGTAGGCGTCATCCGGCACCATTAAAGTTCCTAATAGATCCTTTTCTTCACGCATCGTTATCTCTCTTCCTGTATTAAGGTGTGTCGCTACCTTAATTTGCTGGCAGTACAGATAATTTGAAGTGGCTCAAAGAAAAAAAACCATTGAAAAGATAAATATTCATTATTAAAAAATGTAATAGTAGAGGCGGAGATGAAGGACATTAACTTCGATTTTAAGCAGTTACAGGCGTTTTTAGCGGTGATTGAGACCGGTTCATTTACCGCTGCGGCAAAGAAGCTCAACCTGACTCAATCCTCGATTTCTCAGCAGATAGCGAATCTGGAAAATGGCCTAAAGACAGACGTTATTAACCGCTCACAGCGACCCATTCAGATGACGATAGCCGGGCAAGCGCTGTATCCGCTGGGGAAAAAGATTATCGATAGCGGCATTTATTTGCAGGAACATATTAACGCGATCAGTCACGGGCATATTTCACATTTGAAAATTGGTTTTGTTGATTCGATCGGTAAGTCCATTGGGCTGGATATCCTTAAGTTCCTGCAACCGCAGGTAAAACATATTTTTCAGGTTACCGGTACGGCATCGGGACTGCTTTCCGCACTGAATACAGGCAGCATTAACCTGGCAATCACCATGCTGCATACTGAGATGCCGCCTAACGTCAGAATGTACCCGTTGATTGAGGAAGAGTTTCTGTGCGTTTGCCCCAAAGCCTGGTCGGAGACGCGACTGGAAGAGTTGTGTAAAAACAGGAACTACATCGCCTACACCCCCAGTACGCCAACCGGCATCCAGACGCTCAACTGGTTGAAATGGAATAACCTGTCTCCATCCATACAGTTTGAAATGGACAATGCTGATGACATTCTAAAACTTATTTCCTACGGTTATGGATGGACGCTGACCACGCCGCTGTTTATGACCACCATTCCCACGTTTACCGACTCGCTGAAGATCATCCGTATTAACAACCGTAAAGAGCGGCGCAAAATTGTCCTGTTGTGTAAGGACGACGAACTGTCTGAGTTTTATAAACATCTGGCGATTGAAGTCCGGTCGATACTGGAAACGAAACTGGAGCAAGGGTTTTACAGTAAGCTCGATTCGGATGAGGATGTGTCGTTATGAAACGAGTTTTCATGGTGAAAATGAAACCCTGACACAGGTTTTGAAAAGGCCGGATAAATAATAACCCCGGCCTTTTAATTCAACCTTAGAATATTAAAGCAATTTATACGGAGCTCTTTGAGTTCACTTGATGAAACGCGCCTGCGTTATCGGTCGTTTTTTTTACCTCATTACTGGCAACGTGAGTGAGGTCTAACTTGTGAGTTTCGGGGGCAAACCACACAGCAACCATCGTGATGACGCTCATCGCTACAGCCAGGCATGCGACAGGCCAGGATGCGCCGTCCGCCATACCGGAAAGCAGAACCGCAGCGAGCGGCGCGATGCCGCCAGAGGCAGCCGCACTGATTTCGCGGCCCAGAGATAATCCGCTGAAGCGGACCCTGGACGGAAACACTTCAGAGAAAAACGCGCCCTGGGTTCCCAACATCGCGGCAACGCCGATACCGACACCCAGCGTCATGGCAACGATCACTCCCCATGTGGTTCCGGTATTTACCAGCCAGAAAAATGGGAACGCAAAAAGTGCTGAGAAAACGGCACCAAACATGTAGATGGCTTTACGACCCCATTTATCAGATAAAGCTCCAAACATGGGGGTGGTAAACATGGCGAAGGCAGCCGCGACCGCCACAGCAACTGGGCCGACCGAAGGTGCCATATGTAGCGTCCCGACAATATAAGCAATAACAAAGGTCTGGTAGACGTAACTGACACCACTCTGGGCGACCTGAGAGCCAGCCACGACAAACAGGCTCTTCTTCTCCGTTTTTACCAGGTCGCGTAGCGGGCTTTTACTGACCGATCCGGACTTGGCCAGTTTCTCAAACGCGGCTGTCTCAGAAAGCTTCATACGGATGATCAAAGCCACAACAACCAGCAGTGCACTGAATAAAAATGGAATTCGCCAGGCCCAACCAAGGAAAATTTCTTTCGGAAATTGAGTCAGGATAGCGAAGGTGCCAGCGGACAAAAGCAGGCCGATATAAACGCCAACACCCGGGAATGATGAGTAAAACCCTCGCCGATTGACCGGAGCACTTTCCGCAGTCAGAATTGCCGCACCGCCAAATTCAGCCCCAGCGCCAAATCCCTGAATCAGACGCAGACAGACCAGCATGATCGGCGCCCATACTCCGACAGAATCATAAGTGGGTACGAAACCAATTAAGGTGGTAGCCGATCCCATCAGCAGTAGCGTGATTACCAGGACTTTTTTCCGTCCTATTTTGTCACCGAGTTGGCCGAAATAAATCGCCCCGAACGGACGAACCACAAAACCAAGCGCTAACGTTGAAAATGCCAGAATGGTTGAGACGAAATGATCCCCTTTCGGGAACATGATTTCATTGAAGACCAGAGCAGCTGCAGTGCCATACAAAAAGTAGTCAAACCATTCCAGTGCGGATCCCACTAAAGAGGCTGCGGCGACACCCTTCATTGATTTTTTCTGAGTACTCATCGGGTTTCCCCTTAATTAAAATGGTGGAGTTCGCTCATTACATTATGTAATTGAGAGGCGTGTATAAAATAAAGACTGGAAATGCGAGCCCGTCATGTACGGACTCAAATATGGCGTCATTCCCCGCGGAATTGCGGAGCGCGTTTTTCTTTAAATGCCGCTTTGCCTTCGCGGGCATCATCGGTATAGAAGCAGATAGTACGGAGATCCCTTTCGTAACGGACGGCCTGATCGAGCGGCATATTGCCGGCTGCGCGCATATTTAATTTGGCTGTCTGGGCAGCGATTGGGGGCCTCTCGCTGATAGTTATCGCCAGTTTGTTCACTGCAACCAGCATCTCTTCCTGGGAATTAAACAGTTCGTCAACAATCCCCCACGCGCATCCTGTTTCAGCGTCAATGGGATCTCCGGTGTACAGCATTCTTGAGGCTCGCGATGCACCAATCGTTTTGTTGAGATATACCGCCATCCCACCGCCGCCAACCCAGCCGAGTTTAATTTCAGGGGCTCCGAACAACGCGTTACGGGTGCTGACGCGGATATCACAGCACAATGACAGCTCGAGTCCTCCACCCAGCGCATAGCCGTTAATAGCACAGATAGTGGGTTTGTTTATCTCGGCAATGGCGTCGCAATGGTCACTCTTCATACGGTGAGCCCAGGGGGAGTGATAGGTATCCAGTTCTTTAATATCGCTGCCACAGCAGAATGCTTTAGGACCGTTTGCCGTCAGGATCACGACACGTACATCCGGTGATTCATTACAGAAGGCCGCAATTTTCGTAATGGTAACGGACATCGACGGCGTGATCGCATTTAACTTTTCCGGACGGTTCAGAGTGATGATTGCCACTCTGTTTTCAAGTGAAAACTGCACGTTCGGATCAATTGCAAAACTGAGCTCAGCCATTGATTTTTTCTCCATTAGTACGGGTTACGGTGCCGGTCTCTTTCAGAGAGGCAATATCCTGTTCGCTGTAACCCAGCTCACGCAGGATTTCATCGGTATGTTGACCCACAAACGGTGTCGGGCGTTGAAGGGAAGAAGGGGTTTTACTGAATTTAATGGCAAATCCCGGTGTTTTCACTTTGCCTTCGCTTGGATGGTCATACTCAATAAAGGCTTCGTTATGAATAACCTGAGGATCGTTAACCACATCCTCATAGCCATAGACTTCACTACTCCAGAGGCCCTCAGCATCAAAGATGTCACGCCACTCTTGGGTTGTCCGCTCCACGAGTTTTTCCCGGGTTACGCGAAAAATGAAATCACGCTGAGGTAGAGTATGACCATCCACTTCATCTTCCATCGTTTCAAATTCCGGCACGCCCAGAATTTTACCCAGAGTGGGCAGGTGAGGAGTGACCAGGGTAATAAAACTGTCTTTCGTTCTGAATACACCATAAGGTGCACGGATATAGCAGTGGCCATGCGGCTCTTCGCTGCGGCGTTGAGGTTTGAGCCCTTGGGTAAATACCGTCATTTCCTGCATCTGATTCGCAATGATCGCATCGAGCATGTTGATCTGTACCAGTTGGCCTTCACCCGTACGTTCACGATGCAGCAATGCCGCCAGTGCGCCTTCAAAGGCAGTATAGGCAGTAATCGCATCAACCAGATATTGTCCGGCAGGCTGTGGCGGGGTGTCATCTACTCCGGAGCTCAGCATCGCGCCGCTTAGCGACTGCAGCAGCAGATCCTGACCAGGGCGTTTCGAGTACGGGCCAGTCTCGCCATAACCTGACATCGATACATAGATCAGATCGGGTTTTATTTCTTTCAGCGTGTCGTAATCCACGCCAAGACGGGTGGCCACTCCCGGACGATAATTCTGGATAAACACATCAGCGGTTTCTACCAGCTTGTAAAGCAGAGCCTTACCTTCCTCATCCTTCAGGTTCACCGCCAGACTTCGCTTATTGCGGTTCAGGGAAAGGAAAGACGTGTTGATGATATTACCGTAGGCCCCCCCGGCTGAAGTATGGCGCTGCCATTCCCCCGTTGTGGGCTCCACTTTAATGACGTCTGCTCCCATATCTCCCATACGTAAAGCCGCAAACGGGCCCGCCATGGCGATTGAACAATCCAGTACCCGATACCCTTTAAGAATTGACATATAGCTACCTCGCTTATCCGTTGTCATTTATTACCGCCATCGGGCGGCTCTGTTGATGTCTTTTACGTTAGATGAAGAGCATTAGATATTATATATAATATTTAATAAATTGTGATGACGATCGATATTTGAACAACTTCAAGCCGATAAGATGAGCGGCGTTCATGAACAGAATGTCGACAAATCAAGAGGTTAAAATGAATTATTTCAAGGGGTTAACATGGGATCATCCGCGAGGTTATCGTCCACTACAGGCATGGGCAAAAGCAGATGAAACGCTGAAGGTTGAGTGGGACATCCAGAAACTTGAAGGTTTTGAGTCACATCCTATCGATGACCTGGCAGAAAAATACGACCTGTTAATTGTAGATAATCCGGGTATTGGCGAGGCTGTTGAGAAAAAGTGCCTGTGGCCACTTGAAGATCTCCTGACATCTGAACAAATGGCTTACCTGCGTGAGACCAGTACCGGCGATTCCTGGGACAGCTACCAGTACAAAGGGAAACACTGGGCAATTCCGGTGGATGCTGCATCCCAGGTTTGCGCGCTTGCCGATAGCAATATCGGTATCGCGCCGGTGAGTTGGGATGATGTGCTGTTGCTTAGCCAGGAGCATGAAGGGCGGGTTGCGTTATCACTGGGAGGGCCTCATGCTTTGCTGACTTTCTTCTCCATTTGCCAGTCGTTAGGAGGAAAGCTGTTTGAAGGCCACTGTTTCGTTCTCGATACAAGAACCGCAATCCAGGCACTGCACATTATGCAGGCTCTTTATCGTCGTCAAAATAAAGCCCTAACATCGCTTAATCCGATTGGTTTGCTGGATGAAATGGCCAAAGGGACCTTTGATTTGTGCCCGGCTATTTTTGGATATATTAATTTCAGTACACCGGATAGCGGCAGGCGAGTGAAATTCTATAACACTCCTCATTGTGGCGATTCGACAGTGCATGGGTCCGTGTTAGGGGGAACCGGTCTGGCGGTGTCTTCGCGTTGTACTCCGACCCCAGAACTTATCCGGCATATCATGACATATGTGTCTGAAGAGATGCAGAAAACACTTGTCGTGGAAAACGGCGGGCAACCAGCCAATATCTTAGCGTGGAAAGATAAACGCGCTAACGATCTGACTCACCATTTTTTTTCCGGCACGCTTGAGACAGTAACCCAAGCTTATCTTCGCCCAAAATATCATGGCTATATTTCATTCCAGGATACGTCTTCTGCAATTATTCGCAATGGCCTGATAGACGGCCTCTCAACGGAGGACATCGTTTTGGCAGTCAAAGAGAATCATAGAAAATTTCGTCTGGAATAAATCAAAATGCCGCGATGACGCGGCGTTTTCAATGACCAGTACTGTATGAAATCTGGCGATCAAAACCTAAGATAATATGGTCACGGGAACGCTGGCGATACCCCTCTACATCAGCAGATTCAATAGTGTTGATAATTTCATCGTGTTCATCACACAATAAATTGATATCAGGCACCCCTCTGGATTCATGGAAACGGCCAACCTGGGGGCCATAGTTTAAGGTACGGTACATTTCGATGATAAGATCATTACGTGTTGCCTGAACAATATAATTATGGAACTCAGCGTTCAGGTTGATAAAAGAACTGTACTGTTCATAGCGTGGTCCGTACTGTTGCGAGCGCATCGCCTGATTCAATTCCCGAAGATGTATAATTTCAGCACGGGTAATATTTTTAAGCACCATTTCCGCAATTTCAGGCTCAATAAGCAGACGCGCTTGCTGCCACTGGTAAATATCCTGTGCATCCGGTTTTGGGGCGACACGAAACCCTTTGTTATGCTCAAGAACTATCAGTTTCTCAGCGGCCAGACGAAAGAGCGCCTCACGAACCGGGATACCGCTGATCCCAAAACGCTTACTGAGGGTATTCACAATCAGTCGGGCACCAGGTTCCAACTGGTTAGAAATGATCTCCTGCTTCAGCAACTCATACACTTTATGGCTGATACTCTCGTGTTGCAGCATGGGCTTTCCCTGAGAAATTGAACAAAATATATAATATCAGTAATAAATGACCGGAGCAATTTAACAAAATAATAACAATAAGGTGCGGTATTTTACTGAGGATATTTTATTCTTTAAATTTCAATTGATTAAGTTATCTGTAAAAACAAGGAGGACTTCTTCCGGGCGGGACTGCCTTTCAAAAACAGTAAGTAAATGTATTGTCCCTGCGCGATTTTGGCCTCAATGCATTCGTGTCAGCAGTATCGCCTGATATTTACATAACCCCAATCCTTCATCATTCGGTCTCCAGCGAAGTATTGCCCGCAATTACCCTCTAAAGTAGCGGAAGTGCTTATGCCGGAGGTTGCTATGATTGCAGTGATTTTTGAAGCGGATGCGGTGCCCGCTCAGCAGGAACGATATTTACAACTCGCCGCTGAACTCAGGACGGAACTCGTTAATATTGAGGGTTTCATCTCAATTGAGCGTTTCAGAAGTTTGAGCAAGGAGGGGCGGATTTTATCGCTGTCGTGGTGGGAGAGTGAAGACGCCGTTACGGTGTGGAAAAACAACATGAAACATCGGGCCGCGCAAATGGAAGGAAGGGAGTCGATATTTTCGTTTTACCGAATCCGCGTTGCGCACGTTCTGCGTGATTATTCATCCGAATGAGAAGCGAATGGAATACCCCCCGACGTCGCTTCTGGCCGTCGGGGGAGGGTTATATCTCTGTTCTTCACAGGTACACGATTACCGCCTGAATGCCTGCAAGCTGGTCAGGTTGCTCTGCGTTTCGATGTTGAGCAGAAAATCCAATAACCCATGACATTCTGTAACCAATACAGAGGAAGGGGAATCACCGCCATTACGCAAGCAGAATGGTATCCAAAGCACACAGGGGAACGGAAAGTACATACGCTGGGGCGCTATTTCTGAGCCACTGTGAATGACAGGTCATTGCCCCGCAATCTGACAGAAAATAGCATTGGTTCGACAGCCAAATTTATTTTCCAGACGTAATTTTCTGACATAGACTTCTTTGGGTTTGAGTTGATCAAGTTCGATGATTTCTTTAAACCCTCTGCCAGCAATAAAATGAGCCAGTAGGGAATACTCAGCCCGATTCAGCGTTTCTCCCATCCGGCGATTGGCTAACTCACCTCTGAATAATCGCTTGATTTTTTGTTCAATGGCATCTTCTCTATCACAGGAGTAAATAACGCCTCTGATTTCCTGACGATTGACAAGCCAGTAATTCGCTAAGGAACTCATTTTTTTATCGGCGATCAGGATAATGTACATTTTTGTACCGATCAGGTAATCAACCCAATCCGATTTAACAAAATATCTCAGGTTAGCAAAGGAGAAGTCGATAAAGATAAAACCACGTGGTAAATGGTTTTTATACTTCATTAAAAATTTCTCAATGACCCCATTTTTAAAATAAATATTCACCTCCGGCCATACTGCGAATTGAGTATGGTCACAATACAGAGAACAGACGCTCTTCTCTGGGGAAATAAGACATGACGTCTCACAACTAATACAATGAATCTGTTTTTTCAAATACGCATTCATATATAAATTCTCCCAAGTCGTTCTCATTCATTTGTTAGGTTTCTATACACGTCTGAGATTTTTCCAAAAAATGTTAAAAAACTATCCGTGTAAAATAATTTTTCCAGTGGGAGAGGCGTATTCAAAGGTTCCATGCCCGGACTATTGATCGTCAGGCCCTCGTCATGAACAGAGAACGTATCGGTATTCCTTTGCCAGACACAGGAGAGTGTTGTCGTGTTTTTGGTAATTATCCTGGTGCTCGCGGGTGGCATATACGTCTCAATGAGCACAGGTAAATCGGTTCCCGGACCCAATTCCTTTAAACAGTCGAATGCAATACAGAACGTCTGGGGGACGGGATACTGAGAAAAAAGAGTCACAGAAACACCTGACGCACCAGGTAAATATTTTTTTGAAAATAGAACCATCTCCTGTCCTTAAGGTGGAACAATATAAAGTAAGACTATTTGACACGTTACTAATCAATTTTTCATATGTATGACTTTTATGAAAAGTAAAGTCAATATTACGTGATGTCAATAGTTCTACTATTGAAATGAGCCTATAATGCGTGTGGATAAAATACCGTAAAGGGTAAAATTCTTATATTTAAAGCAAGCATGATTTGCGATGATTTCATGCAATATATGCAAATGGAACTATTCTCTTACACGAGTAAAATAAGAATTTATTCCATACATTAAGCCATTATTGCAAGGATTTGAAGGGTATCAGAAAGAAAAAACAGCACTTTATGTTAAAGTGCAGAGCAAATGAAGTTTAGCTATCCGATAGCGTGTTGGTTACTTCATTTGAGAGAAACCTCACCGTGGATCTGTTGAGATTGAAATTCGTCAATATATAAATCGTCACGGATAATACCGCCTTTTCGCTGCCGTAGATGAGGGGGATATAACCTTTAACCCATAAATAATTTGTGGGAATACAGGTACTGCCGTTATCCGACGCCTGGACGACAATCCTGACAGCGCACTGGTCGCCGTCAAATTAGCAGAGGGATGCCAGGCTGAGCCATCAGCACCATCGGAACGTGCGGTTGACCCGAGAGAGAAGAGAGATGTGTTTCTTCTGTGTAAAGGGACAAACGGCGTTAGGAATAAACGATGCTCCGCTGAGAATTATTGCGAAATTGTTTGGTGGTCATTTTTACCACGCGTTGCCTGGATGAGGATCACCAACAGGGCAGAATTGCCTTTCATAGCGACTTACCGGCAAGCCGTTGTTTTCTTACTGAAAGTAGTGATGACGTTGGCATTGAGCGGATTTGTCGCCGGAAGGTGGTATAAGGAAAGATTGAGCGTCGTGATGACAAGGGACTGAAACTAGGCAGGACTGTACTGAATTTTTGAATTAATGCGACCCTAAATATTACCCCTTGAAAATACAAGGGGCAATATAATAAAGGTGAATATTTGATATTTGTCGTATTTTAATGGTTTTTTATTGATTAAGTGCTTATTGCATTCTGTACCCGAGGGACTAAATGTTAGATAATCTCGGGTGGATTTATCCCTGGTGTTACGTTGGTCTTTGACCGCCTGACTAGTATGCGCCGCGAGCGCTATTAGTCAGGTATTTTTTAAGTATAAGGAAGACCCGCCCTAAAAAAAAGCTGTCCTAAAAGACAGGGGATAATAATTTCGGAATGTTATTATCAGGAATGAATAAATGAACTCTTTTGTTGAGTTTTTTTTGCTTGATCGCGATAAGTTGCCGTCAGGTTTTGCCACTGAACTCTACAGACTGCGAAACCGAACATTTCGTGAGCGACTCGACTGGAAAGTGGAATGTATTGATGGCCTGGAAAAGGATCAATTTGATAACGAAAACACGACTTACCTTTTAGGCATGCATGGGGGAGAGATCCTGTGCGGCGCCCGATTTATCGACGCCACGCAACCGACGATGATCAGCGAAATATTCCATGAGTACTTTGATAATATCGCCCTTCCCACGGATATTCCCTGTTGCGAAGTGAGTCGCCTGTTTTTAGATAAAGCCAGACGTGATTCCGGGAATCTTCGCGGGATGCCAGCCAGTAAGGCACTGTTCCTCGCGATGATCATCTACTGCATGAAAAAACAGTATCGGGGTATGTACGCCGTTGCCAGTCGCGGCATGTATGCCATATTTCGTCATGCTAACTGGAAAATAGACGTGATTCAGAAAGGTCTTTCTGAGAAAGGTGAGACTATCTACTATATTTTTATGCCGGCAAGTGAAAGCGCGGTCGAAAGCATCATCAGTAAAGACAAGGACAGCCACTGGCTCCGCGAGATACTTCAACAACTTCGCCGTATGTAATTGCGCACGGAGTTCAGTTATCCAGTAATCTGAGCTCCATTCCGAGTTTTACCGCATGTCTGGCGTTGTTCACGCCCAGCTTCTTCATCGCATTACCCATATGAAATTTCACGGTTCGCTCAGCAATTGATAAAATAACCGAGACTTCAGCGTACGTTTTACCTGCACTGACCCATTTCAAAATCTGCCGTTCACGCGGTGACAAAAAAACGTTCTTTTTTTGATGAACTTTACTGTAGAGATCGAGTGTCTTCTGATGTAACTGAATGAGAAAATGCATGAAATGTGCACGACAGGTTTCCATCTCAATACCCGAATCCTTCTGGCTGATGATGGACAACACGACAAGATTATTCAGATAGTCATGCAGGGGAAACGTTTGGCCCTGAAAAATATTGTGTTCAGAACTTTCACTGAAAATGCGGGTAAGATTATAACCGCTTGCCAGCAAAACCTTGTTCTCCCAGAAAAAATCCTCAACGCTGCTTAATGCCCTAATAATAACAGGGTCAATAAACTGATATTTTCTTTCAAGATAGATATCAAACCACTCAGGATTATTATTGATAATCTGCATTTGCGAGGGATCTTTCTTGTTCATGATCGCATATGCGTAGACCGTATTTTTGTAGTCCTTAATGAACGTATTCAGTTCATTCTGGATTAACGCATTGATCCCTTCATCGCTGTAATACATATCCTTCACGCCAGCTGCTGCCTCTGAGATGAGTGTTTGAATAAGTATAACCTGCCTCGTTGCCTGACAAAATGGACTTATCCCACAACAGTCGATATTTTCTGTCCTCTTGACGAGTCTGTTTACCGCCTGAAAAGGTCTGATTTGATGCCAGTTCGCTATCGTGCAGGCGAAAAGCATGTTTGATCAGAATGATATGGCGTTGCCCATAAACGTTTCGAGCATATTCCCGCCTACCGGCGGGGAGATGAGATATCCCTGAAAGCGATCGATACCTAAGGCTTTTAATATCGCAAATTTCTCTGCACTGTCCACCCCTTCGGCAACGCAGCGACTGCCTGTCAGCATACAGTAATAGTTCAGGCTTTTTATCAGCGCCAGTGCGTGTGGATCGCGTTGCATATCATTGATAATGCCCCTGTCCAGCTTATATTCGCTAAACTGGATCTGCCTGACCGGAAACATCACGCTGCCTTGTGAAAAGCAGTCATCCAGCATAATACGAAAGCCGAGCTGTTTTAATTTGTCGATGTTCGCGGCGGTTTTTCCTCTTTGACTGACATCGATGGTTTCAGCAAATTCCAGTACCAGCCTCTCCGTTCGCTGCGGCGAATGCAACTGCTGTTTTGCGGTTTCCAGCATTCGCGGAAGGCATTCATGACCGGCGATGGCGGCAGGGATGTTCAGTGAGAAATAAAACTCCCCGGGATGCTGGTTGATTCGCTGTATGGCTTCCTGCAAAACAAACGCAGTCAGTACCTGCCAGGCGTATTCGGCGCGTATCTGTGGCAAAAATTCACCGGGTTGCAGGACCGTTCCATTGCGACGCCAGCGTGAGAGAATTTCCACACCCTGTAATCGATGGGTGCTATCAACAATCGGTTGAAATACCGGAAAGAGTTGTCGGCAATGGATGGCATGGACGAATTCACGTTCGAAGGGGGATAGCGGATTGATGCCGCTTCTGTTCTGCCGGGTTTCCGGATTGCCGGGAAAATGTGCTGCCAGTTTTGGGTGATGTTCTGCCATCTTTTTGAGTCCTGATGTCCTCTGGTTATAAAGCGTTTTTTGGCTGATACCCTGCTGTTGTGCCCGCTCCATGATGTTGTATCCATGCAATAAATCCAGAATGGCGTTTAGCTCAGGTTTGCTGAGGCCAACCGCCGGTTTGCCATAAACCAGCCTCGCTTTTTCTGCTCGTTGCATCAGAAAAGGGGCCTCCTGAAATCCATGCCCGCGCAGCTGTGCCGCAATGCAGCGAGTTGGCAAGTCGGAGGCGGCGACCCGGATTTCGCTAAGCAGACTGCGACGGGTAACAAGATGCCCCAGCGTGTGCCACAACCAACGGTCAGGACAGCGGCTAAGGATTAGCATCGGCAGGGGAGCGGCGGACTGGTCCAGCAAAACCGCCGCTTGCTGCAGCGTCGTGAGCAACCCAAGGGGATCGTCAGGAAGAAACACCACGATTCGGCGTGCTGGCGCCAGGGCGGGAAGCGCCGAAATATCCAGCGACTGTGCGTCCAGTTGCGTCAACTGCTGGCGGTCTGACGCCATCATCCTTGCGAGTCCTTCGCCAGCATAGGGGCAGGGCGACAGAATGTAGTCCATCGTGGGGCTTCCCGTATCACTGATAAACAAACGTCACCCCGATGATTGACTGAACATTTCCCGCCGTAACCTGTCCGCTGGTTCGCGCGTAATTGGCCGTTAAGCCGAGGCTCACGGCAGAGGTGCTGACCGTCCCTAATGACACGGTGCTGTTGGTGGGGACGACACTGCCGTTGCGCGTGAGTTGGACGCCAATGCCCAATGCCGGAGAGGACGATGCGGTATTGGTGAAGATTGAACTGGCGGAATCCGCCGTGGTTCCCGAGAGGTAATACGCCAGTTTCTGGCTTTGCGCGCAGTAAACGGTCAGAGGGATGGGCATGGAGCCTGGGTAGTCAGGCAGGGTCACCGTCACGTCGCGGGCGGAGACGTCGCAGCCGCCGGTAGGAATGACCACATTGTTGTTGGCGTAGATGTTCCAGACGAACTGAAAGTCATCGCTGTCTTTGCTGTTGGTCTGGCGGAGAATCAGTTTGGCAATAAGCGTTCCGGTGCTTATCGCCACGCCGCCGGCAGAGCTGATCGGCGTCAGATACAGTACGGTCGGCCAGGGTTTATCGATTTTCGAGTCATAGATCATCCGCGCGGTTTCGCTGGTGGTGGGAAACGGGTAGCTGGAACCGTTGTATTTTACTGTGCCGGAAAAACTCGCTAACACGCCGCCGTAAGCGGACCCCTGCTGGAGAGTGACATAGTCGGTTATGGTTTCAGGATAATCGTTGTGACAAAAAATCTGCGTTGAGAGATCGACGACCAGGTTTTGCCCGACGTTCACCGCCGGTGCGAGGTCGACATAGACATTAGCGCTGCCGCCGCCAATAGGAATTGTCGCCCCGCTAGCGGTTTTGCAGGCGAAGGACCAGGCATTGACCGACCAGCCCAACAGTAGCAACGTCGTCAGCAGGGTGATGATTTTTTTCATTAACATACTCTCCTGGTCAGGCATAGGTGTAGGTCACGTTAATCACGGCCTGGATAGTTCCCTGGGTTGCGCCGCCGTTGACGGATATCGCTCTGACCTGTAAAGGAAAACGGGTGGCCTGCGTGGCGTCATCCACCTGAACAGACTTTGTCGCGCCGGTGTTCAGTCGGTTACCGCTGTCATCCTGGAGTTCAAGCTGGATATTTCCGGCGCTCCCCTGATTTTTGTAATAGCCGGTACTGTCGGCCGTACCGCTGAAGCTGGCTGTAACGCGGGACGTACCGACCGGACAGTTGCTCAGATCGAGCGCCACGGTATGCCAGGCGGAGGTGGAACCGGCCGAGACCAGACTGAAGGTGTAGAGATCGCCAAGCTCGACGGTGGCATTGGTGGTGGATACCGTGCACGGTTTCGCTACCACTTTTCCGTTCACGGTAATTGTCACGTCGGCTGCCTGTAGCGTTGAGGGGGCTGCCAGTATTACTGCCAGTAGCCAGCCGGGTTGAAACCATCTCATCAGAGCCTCCGCTTACTGAAATTCAAGAGTGAATGTCGCTGTTGCATTAACGTGTCCTGGCGTGACGGGCACCTGCGTCGCCATCAGGCGGGCATAAAAGTTTAGCGTGTTGGTCTGGCCGGGCGTCAGGGTGGTCCAGGGTAGGGTGGATGATCCGGCATTGAGGGGCAGCTCCGTCTGCTGTCCGTTGAGGATCTGGATCCCCATTCCGGCCGCCGCCGAGTTTCCGCTGTCGAGTTGCAATAAATGGGTGTTGTCGTTATCACGAATACCAGTAAAACCGACCTTCACCGCAGTGACTGAACTGCCGCAGGGGGAGAGCACAATACGGAACGGGACGGGAGGCGTGGTCGCGCCGACGCGGCTGAACTGTTTTGCCGCGTTATCCAGTAGATCGACAGTAAAATCTTTGGATTCGCCCGCCACAGCACAGGCGTTATCCCTGACATACCCGCTGATCGTAATGGTGCTGTCGGCGGCAAGCGCGTTAGCGGCAGCCAGCGAGAAAACGACACCCAGCAGATAAAGACGTTTTTTCATCATCATGTCCTTAGCGGCACTCCGCCGTGAGCTGAATGAGTCGTTGTTGCTGGTTCTCTGCGGTCAGGCGGTAATCCGCCACGCAACTGGCGCTCGCAGCGTTCCCCCATTTCACCTGCACCTTTCCCGCCAGCGGCATGCCGCTTAGATAAACCAGACCGTTATCGGCGACGATGCTGCCGCTTTTATTGCTGTCAGAAGTGACCATCGCGCCAAACGGAACCGGTTTGCCGTTGTGGATTAGCGTCATCAGCAGTTTCATCCCGACATGGGCATTAAATTCGGCACGGACGATCGCACCGTGCGTGGGTACGACGTTGATGACGGCATCATCGAGATCAACGTTGTCGGCGAGCGTATTGGTATTCAGCGCAACCCTGTTTTCGCGGTATTCGGTGGCGTAAGGCAGGACGGCGTAACCCCGCCAGTCGGTACGGACTCCGGTCTGGTTTTCGACTTTCACGCCCTCAGCGCCCGGTGCTTTTATTAACACCACCGTGTCATTGAGCGGTTGGCTCAGCGTGACGCCGTTGGCATGCGCCAGTACGCCACCGCTCATCCCGTAATAGAGCTGTTTGAGACCGTCACTACGGCTGTAACCGACGTTGGCGTTGCCGTAACTGCTGCGGTAGTTCAACGCGGCATAGCCTGTGCTGCCGCTGTTACCTTCACCGCCGCCCGCATAGCCGGTTTGCACGCTGTAGCTGAGGTTATTGTCTTCCAGCAAGGTGCCATACAGCCCCGCCAGGTTGGTCATTCGACCGTTAAGGTCGTTCGACATGCTGTAGCTGGCGCTGGCGTGTCGCCAGACGGACTGGCTGTCCGATCGCAACCAGTGGCTGAAGGGGATATTGACGTTAATCGCGAGCATCTGATCGCGCCCCTCCTGCCAGGCGTTTTTGGTCAGGCTGTAACTCAGTGTCCAGTTGATATCGTCGATGGCGGTGTTCAACCCAGCCTGCAACTGTTCGTCGGCGCTGTCGGTGCCCCAGTATGTCTGGTGGCTTCCGCTCAGATAGAGCGTGGCGGTGCGGCCTAACTGTTGGGTCAGACTCACCTGCACTTTGCCGCGCTTGTTATAGGCGAGGTTGTAGTAATCCGTGAATTTTGGCTGTACCTGAATGACCCCATCCTGCGTTTCAACGCTATAGCCGCTCATACGACGGTAAGTGGTATCGGCAAAGCTAAAATAACCGCGTGTGGAGTAGCGATAGCCCACCAACTGGATGTTCGTGCCAACGTCGCTCAGTGATTTGTTATAGAGAAAACGTACCGACTGCCCCTGATGTTTGCTGTCATCGGGCAGGGTGGCATTGGCCTGAGTGACATCTACCGACAGCGCCCCCAACACCCCCATATTTTTCCCCACCCCCAGATTGAAGGCGCGGTAGCGGTCCGCCAGTTGAGTGCCGCCGTACAGGGTCCAGCCTGCCGGAAGGCCGTGGAGTACGGTGCTCTGAAAGAACGTCGGTTCTTCCTGCTGATCGTTACCGCTACGGTACTCTCCGGCGGTGACGGCATAACGGGTGTGGCCTTCACGTTGCAGCACCGGAACCGAGGAGTAAGGAACGGTGAAATTCTGGCTGCTGCCGTCGGTTTCCTTGATGGTGACCTGCAGATCGCCACCGTTACCTGCGGCATAAAGATCGCTAATGGTGAAGGGGCCGGGCGGTACCGTGCTGTGATAGATCTCATAGCCGTTTTGTTTGATGGAGACCTGTGCCGTACCGCGGGCAATACCGTGGATCACGGGGGCGAAACCTTTCTGGCTGTCCGGCAGCATATTGTCATCAGAGGCGAGTTGCGCGCCGCGAAAGTTAATACCGTCAAAGACATCGCCGTTGGTATAGCTATCGCCGAGCGTCAGGCGCGAGCGTAACGGCGTGATATCCCGTTCCAGCCAGGTATTGACGTGCTGCCATGTGTTGTCATTACCAGAAGATCCACCGCCGCTACTGTAGCTCCACGTGGTATTGTCACGCAGACGCCACGCACCAAGGTTAAGCCCACTTTGCAGGTTCAGATATGCATAATTGCTGCTGCCGCCGATGTCGTTCTGGACAGTGTTACCTGTGAAGTTGTAGTTCAGTAACCCTGCCGTAATACCGTTATCCCATTGTTCCGGCGGGATGTAGCCCCGCGCCTGATTACCCATAAACGCCTGAGGGATAGTCAGGTGCAACTGCTGTTGCCCCACGTCTAAACGTGCGGTAGCGTCTTTAATCATCTCCGTTAACGGAACGCAGGCGTCGGTCGCCAGCGCATCCATTCCATTCACTGATGCGGTGTTAAGCCCCATCGCCGCGAGTTGTCCACGCGTCAGGCAAGGAGCCAATTCGTGACTGTTTTCGCTGGCATGGAAGGTGACATCGCGGGTGGTCATATACCCGTCATTCAGCCAGATATCGACGCGGTACGTGCCGGGGGGCAACTCATGCCCTTTCTCAAAACCGGAAAGATCCGCGACGGCAGATGGATCGTCCGCCAGAAAACGCGGGTTAAAATAGAGCTCTGCCCGCGCGGAAAATGTCTGCAAAACGAGCAGAAGGGCAAGGGCTGTCTGCGCAATGATGCCTGCCAAACGTGGCGCGTACTGCCGTATACGGCGGGAGCTCAAACGGTCGAGTCCAAATTTCAGATATGACATTAGTCCCTCCGGTTCGAGATCACCCGGCTGTCAGTTCTTTTTTTATTCAGGGATGACGCTGGTTTCCCCGTGCGTTATTACATTGCGCCTTTCATGCGCGGCGTCAGCGCGCCATAGTCATTAATGGTCTTATAGGTAATTTCGCTGCCTGCATCGGCGGGTAATGCCACGCGGGTTTCGCCCATCGGTGGAACGAGTGCATTTTCCAGCGTTCGGGTGCCCGCGCTGAGTTCAGTCACCGTCAGGTAGTACGGCGTTGGATTGATCAACGTCAGCGAGCCTGCGCTACGGCGAAAGGTGAGTTTTTCGGGGGCCTGATCCGGCGACAGTGCGAGTCCGGCCGGACGGTAATACAGCTTAATGCGGCTGATAATGGCCAACTGTAGGGTGTTGTCGCTGAGCTTCGATTTGTCCATCGACGGGATCGCTTTGACATTCATCCAGAACAGACTTTCCCGGTCCTGGGGCAACTGATTATTGGTCGCATCGAGAATACGCAAGGTGTTCTCTTTTTTTCCCTGCATGGCAAACAGTGGCGGGGTAACGACAAAGCGTCCGTCTTTGACGCCCTCGGCATTTTCAACCCATGACTGGAGCAGATACGTACTGTTGTCATCATTGTTGGTGACCGCCAGTTGCACCTGTTTTTGACCCGCCGGATAAATCACCCGAGTCGCGCCCAGCGCCACGCCCGCTTCGGCCTGGGTGAAGGATCCCATAGCGGTTACCAGCAGCACGCCTGCCAGCAGACGGCGCATCATTGTGCGTGTTTTTTTCATGTTTACCCCTGTTGTTCTCACCGTTATTTCCTGTATTCGATATCTCTGCGGGTTAATTACTGGTAGGTCAAAGAGAACCAGGCCTGTGCGTTGGCGGTTCCTCCGGTGACCTGACGTCCGGTAGAACGATATTTCGCTACGAAATGCAGTGTGGTTGGCCCGCTGTAGAGGCGCGATCCGCTAACCGGTGGAAGGTTAAGAGGAAGTTGGCTGCCTTCTTGATCAAATAACGCTATCCCAATACCGGTGGCGATCCCTGGCCCTTCTCCCACGGAGAGGACATCGGGGTTTTTCCCATCGGCAATGCCATGAAACGTCACCCCGACACGTTGGCTTACGGCTGTATTGCACTCCTGGAGATGAATGTCGAAAGGGACAGGGTTGGCATCTTCCCCTGCCGCATGAAATCGATTGCTGCTGATCTGCCCCATTTGCACGGTCATCTGACGATCGCCTGCCTCAACACGGCAGGATTCGGCAATGATGACGCCCTGGAAACGCATGCTTCCGCCGGGCAACGTGACATTCCACTTGTTTCCAGCCAGCGCGCAGGCGGGGAGTAAAAGCATCAGCAGTCCTGATTTCATCCTGTGCATCGTTATCACCTCAGTCCCATTGCGGATAACAGGCCGTCCTGGCCCCATTCGCTTCCCTGCCTGATGAATTACTGGTATTGAACTTTGAAGGTGGCGTCAGCGTTAGCAGTACCGGCTGTTGCTGCGCCCGTTGCAAAGTAACGGGCCTGGAACGGGATGATGTTGGTGCCATCGTTCAGGGTTGTCGCGGCGCTAAAGGTTGCGCCGTCCAGCGCCAGTGGGGTGCCTTTGTTGTCGAGGATCTGGACGCCAACGTTGGTGGCGCTACCGGCTGCGGAGCTCTGCAACGCCAGTACGGTGTTATTGGTGGTATCAATCGCCGTGCCAGAGAAAGCCACAGAGGCTTTGGTTGATACGCTGGTATCACAGTCATCAAGCTGAATGTTGAAACCGACGGAAGAACTGGTACTGCCCGCCGTCGCCAGTTTTGCCGAGCGAACCTGACCAAGCTGTACGGTTTGATCGACAGAACCGGCATCGACGGCGCAGGCGGCGTTAACGACTTCCCCTTTAAAATGCACTGTACCGCCGTTTACCGTGGTGGTATCGGCCAGAGCCGCCGCGGAAGCCAGAGACAGAGCTGACATAGCAACGATAGCCAGTGTTTTAATTTTCATGCTGTTTTCCTTTAAACAATATCGATATAACGAACCCAAATGGGCAGTCGTTATGCCTTCCAGGCATTCCATGTTTCAACAGAATGGTACGACTGCCGGTTCTGCACAGTTTTCGCCCAACGAATGAGACAATTGGGGCCATTTTGACTCATTGGGATAAATGTCTTGAAATGGCGCTAATTTTTTTATTTGTTGGATTTTTATGTTTTCTTTTTGTGCTTTATAAATACAAAAAACTGCATTGTGATTTTTAACAGGCGGACGGATACAGGGCAGGGTTCAGAGGGCGAAATCCCAAAAGTCTTTAAACGCGGAGGTGGGTGAGAAAAAATATTGAGGATAATGCTATTCTAATCAACGAGATAATTAGTGATTTTTGATAATGCTCAACTTGTTAGTTGCAAAGCTTTACGCATTTTTTTTATGATATAAACAGTTTGGCCCCAATTGACCTATTCATGCAAAGACTTCCCTTTCTATATCAATAAGTTATCTTATTTCTTTTTCTCCTGTGAAATGACTTCTAACAGACTGCTCCTCTCCCATAATCCGGCAAAACGTGCGGCGTTGCTGGCGGTGTAACGGACGGTATGGCGAATATTACGGTGGCCAAGATAATCCTGAATCAGGCGCGTATCTGCCCCCCTTTCGGCAAGTTCATAACCGCAGGCGTGACGTAACATATGGGGATGGGTATGGGTGACGGTTCCGGCATCAATGCCTGCAGCCCGAATAATACGATACGCTTGTTGGCGAGAAAGCGGTGTCCCCCGGCGGGAGATAAACACGGCGTCAGTCCGACTTGCGCCTCTCCAGTCTGCTCGCGCCTGACTCCAGCGTTCAACGGCCTCACGCTCATCAAAACGCAGTGGATGGATGGTGGAAAAACCGTTTTTTAGTCGACGGATATTGATTCGTCCCTCGTTAAGATCGAAGTCGCGGTAATGCAGATCGAGGAGTTCACTGATGCGCATACCGTGACGGAATGCCAGTAAAATAAGGCAATAATCTCGCTCCCCGGTCGCGCCATGCCGGGCGGCCAACATCATAGCGTGTACTTCTTTGCCGGTAAGATAACGACGTCGATTCACAATACATTACTCCTGAAATATGTTTCTGATAGTGAACGCCTGTAGCCAACATCATGCGATTAAAAAATAATCTGCGATGTTAAAGGCATATTATATTTAGGGGATTAATCACAGTTTGTGATTACATCACTTTTACACACGCAGCTATTATTGCTACATGATAAATCTTATTTTTATTGATTTTATCAGGTGCGACAATAGCGTCTGTGGTAGACAAAGTCAGGTGTATAAATTTAAAAGAAAAATAGTTACAGACGGTAGTGATTCCAGCGAAGGTTTGTTTGATGAAACGTTAACTTTGGTAAAAGACATATCATTGTTAATTACAGGGATATAATAAAATTGTTTAATTTTAATGCAAATAAAGATATGCGTGAATAATAAGCATAATAAACATAAGGTTAAATATTATTAATGTCTCGTAGGCCACGGGGTTGTTTTTTAACACCATCCATGGCGTTGAAAATGTCACAGTGAAATAGCATTATGCTGTTTGAGTTTAGCGTCATCCCAGATACCGTAAAATCGACCTGCATTACTGGCAGTGTACCAGACGGTATGGCGAATGTTACGGTGCCCCAGGTAATCCTGGATGAGACGGGTGTCGATCCCCATATTGGCTAACGCAAAACCGCAAGAGTGACGAAGCATATGTGGATGAATTTCAAGCGGGAGTCCTGCGTGATCGCCCGAGGCTGAAATGATTTGATAAAACTGTTGGCGAGAAAGAGGATTCCCTTTTCTTGATAAAAATAACCACTCACTGTTGGAATCGGGATAGGTGGCACGAATAACCAACCAGTTCTTTAATGCCTGAATTTCTTCACTTAATAATGGATGCGTTGTCGAAAACCCCTTTTTCAGACGGTGAATATAAATGCATCGTGATTTGATATCAATATCTGAAATTTGCAGGCGACAGATTTCGCTGGCGCGAAATCCATGAATAAAACACAGTAATGTCAGACAGTAATTGCGGGTAGCGTTTGGTCCGGTATTTGCTGCTTTGAGAAGCGACTCTATTTCATTTTGAGTCAAAAAATTCCTCTTCTTATTATCTGCGCTGTTTTTCATTAGGTTCCCTTTTGATTGCAGGTGTGCACTCATTCTGCTGATTCCCATTAATCCAATGGTCTTATCCGGTTTTAGCTCATTATTTATTAGTACAGCACGGTAGGCGTAAATCGTATACAACACCGCTACGTCACAGAAAGACTTAACCGGATAATGAAAATGGCTGTATGTTGTTACGTCATAACGTCGTGCCATTATCGACTGGTAGCCTCCTCTTATCTTGTGCTCGGGGTTATCTTGCTGAATCAAAAAAATTTATTGCTGCTCTAAGATCGAGTCCATTCTGGAACATCCTGAATGATGTGCAAGGGACTTCGCTGAAGGCGGAGAACAACATAACAACCTCGCTAGCATTCACTGTAGAACTACAACAATGAGTAAACAATACTGCAAAAATCACAGAGAGAATAGTCATAATAGGTATGACAACCGCGTTAAGAGATGTGCCGGGTATTTAACCGGGAGCAAAATGCTCCCGGTTTATCATGCGAAAGGTGCAATGATACGGGTATATTTGACTGACAGGGGCGGGTGGTGAAATTAGAATACAAATGTGATGAAATATTTTGCGACAAATAAAACGTGAGCGGCGGAATAATAACGCTTGAAATTACTCTTGTCCGGACAAAGGTGTTTACGGGTAGCGTTCTAAAGAGACACCGCAGTTTTCTGATATTGTATTGCTGCTGACATTACGCCTCATTTTGGTAATTACTGGAACTCACATGATCGGTACTTTCTTTTTTCAGTCTGACATAGTGTATTGCGTCCCTTTGAATTATGCTGTTCCGACATTGCGTTACTGAAGATTTACGGATTGGGTGATGACTGAAGGAAATTATATGAAGTCTATCGGTATTTTTTGCGGTTCATCTGAAGGTCATGCTCCTGTTTACATGCAGGCCGCGCGCGAAGCCGGAACCTTTCTGGCCCAGGCTGGACTGGGTATTGTTTTTGGTGGTGGTCGGGTTGGATTGATGGGGGCCGTGGCGGATTCTGCCCTGCAACACGGTGGGCACGTGACGGGGGTGATCCCCGTGTCTTTGCTTGAACGTGAAATTGCGCATACCGGGCTGACAGATTTGCAGGTCGTTGAGAATATGCACCAGCGTAAAGATCGCATGGCGGCGCTGTCTTCTGCTTTTATCGCCTTACCCGGCGGGGCTGGCACCCTGGAAGAGATTTTTGAGCAGTGGACGTGGGGGCAACTGGGCATCCATAACAAGCCCTGCGCGTTTTATAACATGAACGATTTTTACCAACCGTTGCAGGCCATGGTACAGAAGATGGCCGATGAAGGTTTTATGAAGCAGAGCTACGTGGATATGCTGTTTTTCTCCGATTCCTTGCCGGAAATTGTTGAGTATTTTGCGACGTATACGCCGCCCGCTTCCAAGTGGACGGCGAGCCGGAATTAAGGCTGTGACAGCCCATCAGCCAAACGCCTTCTCAGCGTTGAGTTCCCTGGGAAGGCGTGCGATGAGCGTTAAAAGATATTTACAGGATAAATGTAAGTACGTAGTGTCTTCAGGGATGTCCTGGCACCGCTGACGCGGGCAAAAACGGTAAGGAAACAGGAGAACGGATGAAATTTATCGCCACCTTAACCGGGCAACACATTGACTACAGCGATATTCGACCGGAACATATCGTGATTGAAGACATCGCTGTGGCACTGTCGAACATCTGTCGCTTTGCCGGACATGTGCCTGAATTTTACAGCGTCGCCCAGCACGTGGTTCTGTGCAGCCAGTTAACACCGCCAGAGTTTGCGCTTGAAGCGCTGCTGCACGATGCCGCTGAGGCCTATTGCCAGGATCTTCCCTCGCCGCTAAAGCGTTTGCTTCCTGAGTACAAAGAGATTGAAGCGCGGCTGGACAACGCCATTCGTCAGCGTTTTCATCTTCCTCTCACGCCGAGCAAGGTGATCAAGCAGGTGGATCTGATGGTGCTGGCGACCGAGCGGCGCGATCTCAAGTTGGATCCCGGAAATGACTGGCCGATGCTGGCAGGCGTGTCGCCCACGACGCGGCTGACCGTCAATCCGCTGATGCCACGGCAGGCGCGAGCGCTTTTTTTATCCCGCTTTCAGGAACTGACAACGGGTTAAAGATGGTATGCCGTCACGGTTCTGTGCGTCCCGGTCAGTGAATCGAACACCTCGACATCCGACGCCTGAACAGGCATTCCCGATGCGCGGAGCCGCTGTATATCTGCGGCAATTCGCTGGATCCCCAACCAGAACAGCCCATCCAGGGCGTTAACCTGCAAACCGCTCTCCAGCGCCAGGCGAAGCCGTTCTTCGGGGTGTTTTGTCTGACTGGCTACCTGCTGATAGGGGGCCGTGGTAATCCTTTCCTCATCCATACGGCGAATACGCGACGACAGACGATAACGAAAGGCATCGGGGACGCGACTGAGATCGGCACTGATGCTGTAAACCTGCCCACGGCGTTTATCATTAATCAGGACGTTTTTTTGGGTGAGGGCAAACTCTTTCCGCAGTTTATCGATCAGTTGCGGGGTGCGGGTGAGCAGTAAACGAAAGGGCAGTTCGAAGCTGGTCACGTAATCGACGTTGAGCAGCGCAATACGCAGTCGTTCTTCAACGCCAGCGTTCTCTTGTTGGCACTCCGCCAGAACCTCCTGCCATTGGCGGGTAATACGCGGCGACTCGTTGATTTCAGTGAAGTGATATTTCTCAATCAGGTAATCGATACGCCTGGTCATTTTTTTCCCCCCATCCCATCTGCCTGTGCGCTAGTGGCACAACATAGCATAGAGAAAGAGACAGAATACAGAAAGAGACGAATTGTCATCCATTTAAGAATGTTTAAGAATCCAAACTAAAATCTATATTTTCAATGAGTTAGGAAAATCATGTCAGTTAAGACTTTTTAATTGAGGTATTCAATTATTTCCTAATATAGTTTTAATACCGCGCCAGATGATATAGCAGAACGGAAATAAACGGCAAGTTAAATGGATTATTAATACGGAAGTAAAAGCGATGACGATATATATTATAAGCAACAATAACTTTTTGCAGGACGGGATAGTCTTGTTGGCAAAAGAGGCCAACCTGGAAATTGTGAAAGAAACCATGCACCACTTGCCTGTAGAAAAACTCACTTTCGACGATACCGTGATTTTGCATCTCAATCTGTTCAACAAAAGTTGTGCCAGGGAAATATCCCGTCTCAACAAAAAATGTAAGTTGCTGATTATACTGAATTCTGAACGCAGCGCACTGGTATTTGATGCCGACATGATTGTCAGTGCCCGACAATCCCTGCTGGCACTGACGATGATTATTACGCGTCTGGCGAGCATGGAAAAGCGGCAGGTTATCCGGAATCATATTCTCAATCGCGTCGAGAAAATGATTATTTGTGAATCGCTGCAGGGAAAAGATATTAACCTGATTGCCGAATCATTGGCGTTGCCTCCGAAACGGGTATACACCTATCGCAATCTCGCGTGCAAGAAATTGGGGGGCCACAGGGTCCACGATCTGCTGCTAATCAAAGAGAATTTACTGGAAGAGACGATGTTTTTGTAAAAAACGTCAGCCCTGTTAAGCCCAGAGCTGACGGCGGTAGTTCGTTTAGCGGGCGCAGTATAACAGGGGGCGTTTTCCGATGGTAAACAGGAACCCGTGGACGCCCTGATTGAGAATAGAGTAACTCACATTCTTATCGGGATAGACGTAGAAATCAGGCAGAATATTGGCTAATAACGCATCCGGTAACGTCTCGATGATTTCGAACTTATTGATTCTGGTTGAGTGTAAGTGATACGAATCCTGGTTTTCTGTCCAGTTATAGGCGACATCTCGTCTGATCCGTCCTTTAAGTTTGTTATCTTCAATGTAGGTCCCGCTGACGGCCACGATGCCGTTCTGATTCTTCAGGGAATACATGTAATTCAGCGTAATATTTGCGCGCGCGTTTTTATGAAATACCACCAGCGACATCGAACATTCCTGTTTATCGTAATGTTTAGCCATAAGAACATTGTATATCGCGCCGATGAGCACACCCGCGAGTAAAAACACCGCACTCATCATCATGATCGTTTTTTTACTCACTTCCTACTCCACGAAAAGAGAGTGTGATACAACCCGGAATAGCTGATTTCAGGTAATTCTTGCGACAGACAAGAACGGCTAATCCGGGAGACGTTTGTGACAGCGGAAAGTACACCCAGGGATACTTTTCGCAATCGAGGCCAGAACCCAAAATCAACGTCTTGAAGCGTGCATAACTGTTTTTATTATCGTGGCTGTCATCCGTGATATAGAAATGACAGCCTTTGTCCTGCTCGACGAAGGTATAGCCAGCGAAGAAAGGCTTCGTATCACTAAAGTGCCAGGCAAAGTTCATGCCGATTGCACCGATGAAAAATGCCGCTGCCATGGCGATGATACCGACGAAGAGGGGCAATCTGCTGCGCTTACTCACCGTTACCGTATGGGCAGGAAGTGCAGTTTCTTCCGGTGTAAACTCCGGCTCAGCGTCAGCGTGGTACTCGACATCCAGTTCATCCTCACCCTGTAGGGTTTCAGAGACCACTTCATCAGCCTGATCTGCCGCAACGCGGGCGATTTTAACGCTTTTGTCGATTTGAAACCCTTTGCGCGGTACCGTGGCGACCAGGATTCGGTCGGTCTCACCGACGGCGCGTAGCCCACGACGGACAATAGAGATATTCTGATAAAGGGTGTTTGCTGGAACCAGCATTCCTTCATCTTCCCACACCTTTTTGAAAAACTCCTGCTGAGTGACCACGTCCGGCGAAGCCTCAAGCAGCAAAAGCAGACAACGGCTGGCAGGCGTTGTCAAAACGACGTTAATTTCTGGATTAGTCACAGAAATTAACTTTTTACTGTCAGGTCTGAATTCAATATTATCGTTAATAATCCAGTACATATAGGTTCACGATGTGCGAAAGTTATAAAGAGTAGAGACTTAAGTGTAGAAAATTCTGAGCATAGTATTACATATACTATATGCGAACACAGTAGCCGTTTGATTTATGAAACTAATGTTTTTGTGCTGTAGTTTCACATATGTATATAGACAATAAGGAATTTTGTTAATAAAACTAGTGGTTTCTGCCGCTATGTTTAATCCGGTAGTGTAATCGTCTGAGCATTTCAATGATTAAACTCGGATTGATTACTGCCGCATTGCGGAAATGTTGATCTTATGTCAAAAAGATCAAACAGTTAGTTTGATTATCAGGTGTTGGACTTGAGAAGCGAATAAATATATTGTACTTGTTATGTTCATTTTGTAGTGACTCCTGCTGGTATTCTGTCCCAAATGGCGTTAGTCGATGACTTTCCGCTTATAAATACGTCATTTCGACTGCCTGACTATCAATTGCGTGGAAAAAACGGAGTAGGAATCTGTTTCAACACGTTGATTTAAGATTCATCATCAGACAATCTTCCCTTTATGTAATCACGCTTCTTGATTAGTATTTTTTTAATGAAAACAAGGGTTTTTAAATCGTTTATTTGAATAAGATATTATGCCGACACAGCATCAAATAGTCAATTAGAGCGAATAACCTTAAATACTGTGAAATGCATAATATAAAGTCTTAAATATCTCCATAACCGGTTTTTTATTCTTAGTGATAAGGGAAAGGTGAGTATTTACTCATCTAACATTAAAGTGGTGGCGGGGGGCATTCACGGGCTATGCTTAGGGGATAAACAAAAAAAGAGGCAATGTCATGGATAAGCAACTTGAGGATGCGGGTTACCGCGTCTATACCGGTGAGAAAATCGATGTTTACTTCAATACGTCGATTTGCCAGCATTCCGGAAATTGTGTACGCGGTAGTGCTAACCTTTTCAATCTGAAACGCAAACCGTGGATCATGCCTGATGAAGTTGATGTTTCAACGGTGACCAGGGTTATCGATACCTGCCCAAGCGGGGCGCTGCAATATCGTCATAAATAAAGCGAGGGAAAGATGGAAATACGGGAAGGCCACAATAAATTCTATGTCAATGATGCGCAGGGGAATCAGGTCGCTGAAATCGTTTTTGTTCCGACCGGTGAGCATTTAAGCATTATCGAGCATACTGATGTCGATGCCAGTCTGAAAGGACAAGGCGTCGGAAAACAACTGGTGGCGAAAGTGGTGGAGAAAATGCGCCGCGAGAATCGCAAAGTTATCCCTCTTTGTCCGTTTGCCAAACATGAGTTTGATAAAACGCGTGAGTATGACGATATTCGGGCCTGATAACATGCCGGACAATGCGCCTGAGCAGTCCGGCTAAATTTACCCTTCCCGATGCAGTAAATCCTGATAGATGCCGGTTAATATCCCCTGCGGTCCAAACTCCTTTTTGATCCACTGGGTCACCTGACCGGTGGCGGAGTGCTGGGTGGCGAGCAGCATCCGCGAATCCTGACGTGGATTATGGATCTGCCGCGTGACCAGCAGCGAATCTTCCATCGCTTCATGCACCATGTAGTCCGGTAGAAAGCCAATTCCTGCACCGAGGATCTGACACTGGCATTTGGTATTGAAATCCGGCACGAGAATCGATTCCTGACCATGCAGCAACCAGCCCACCTTTTTATTAATGGTATGCGCGGTATCTTCCACCATGATATTCGGGTAGAGGCGCAACTGACTTTCGGCGATCGGCTCTGGCATGAAAGCCAGCGGGTGATCCGGTGCGATCGCAAATGCCCAGCGAATGGCGCCAATTTCAGTGTAATCAATACCGCCGCCGTCCAGCAGCGTGTCGGGCGCGCCGATGGCAATATTGGCCTGGTTGTTGATGATGGAGTCCCAGACGCCGTTATACACTTCGGTGGTGACCGTAATCTGGCAGGTCGGAAACTGCTTCTTCAGCACCTGGAGCAATCGCGCGGTATGTTTTGGCGTATATAAGAGCTGATTAATGCAAATACGCACCCGCGCCTCAATGCCCTGCGCAATGGTATCAATGCTGCGCTTAATGGCATGAAAGTCGTTTAGCAGGTCGGTGGCCTTGCGAAAAAAGTAGCGCCCCGACTCGGTGAGTTCAATACTGCGGGTATTGCGGGTAAACAGCACCACATCAAGACCCGCCTCCATTCGTTTGATCGTATAGCTGATGGCTGAAGTCGTCAGGCCCAGCTCCTCCGCCGCCTTGCTGAAACTGCCAAAACGAGCGGCTGTGGTAAAGGCCAACAGGTTTTCTTCCGTAAAAATTGAATTCATGCACTGGTTCCTGTTCCGATCGGCGGTCGTCGCGTCTCCCCGGAGATGACTGTATTGGCTGTGCTTGCCATTGAGCAATCACTTTTGAATAACTTTTAATACCTGAGTCGGGTTCAGGCACGGTTTTTCGACGTGGATTCACTCAGTTTCCGCCCGGTGTACTCCGAAATGAAACCCACGCAGTTCCCGGCTAAAAAACCCAGTAGCGTCACCGTCCAGTTCAGCCCGGTGGCGAAAAACAGCGTCATGCCAAGGAAACCGCCAGGAATAAACGAGGTTAACCAGAAGCGCCCCTGCCAGACGATGACGGCGGAAAACGGTACGGTCATGACCACACCTGCCCAGAACGAAGAAAGCCCGCTCGCGGAAGCCAGCCATCCGGAGGCCAGCGCCGCCAGAAAGGCCCAGACGGCACCGGTGTAGTTCACAAACAGGCTTTTCACAAACCCCGCCTTGCTCCCCCCGGCAGCATAGAAGCTGCAAAACGCGACAAAGCCAATGGTGCCCAGTAATTCCCAGCCTGGAGCCAGCCCAACCCTCGAGGACACCATCTGCCAGAGACCTGCACAAATGCCGACAGTAATGCCTGTTGCGGTGAGTCCGTTCATCTTTATCTCCCGTTATTAACGTCTGGATAGAGTGGTTTCGTCCAGCAACTATATAGAAAGAAAACCCGATTGAGTTAAGGGGAATAGCAGCAAAGAAATAAAGGGTGCACTACAGCACAGTCTGTGCGGATTGTTAAAAACCATTCAATAATTAATCCGCTTATGGCGAATAAAATTTAAGCGGGTTCTTTTCTATAAATTTCGTTGCTATTCTCAGTCCATCAGATACAGCCACAAAAATCAGGGGAATGATCATGACAAATACCAGTCTGATGACAGACTACCTAATGGCTGCGCAGCAGGGTGATGTAAAGAAATTAACCGCCTGTCTGGAACAGGGAGTGGATGTGAATACCTGTAACCGCCAGGGGCAGACGGCCATTATTCTGGCGAGCCTGCATAAAAAATATGACTGTGTTACGGCGTTAATTAGCGCAGGCGCGGATATTAATCAGCAGGATCAGACCTGTTTAAATCCTTTTCTACTGAGCTGTCTGAATAACGATCTCACTCTTTTACGCTTAATTTTAGCAGCCAGGCCCGATCTTAATCGATTAACGCGTTTTGGCGGCGTGGGATTAACGCCCGCCTGTGAAAAAGGCCATCTTGATATCGTCAACGAGCTATTAACGCAGACGACGATTAATGTGAATCATACCAATTTTGTTGGCTGGACGCCGCTACTGGAAGCCATTGTGCTGAATGACGGCGGTGCTACGCAGCAGGCGATAGTTGCCTTACTGCTGGAAAAGGGGGCCAGTCCACATATGACGGATAAATACGGTAAAACGCCGCTGGAACTGGCACGGGAAAAAGGCTTTGAGGCGATCGCCCAATTGCTGATTGCCGCAGGAGCCTGACGAAGGAGAAACGTTATCGACACCCCACGACGGCGGTGTGTGCAAGCGCTAACTGCGGATGCGGGCTTTCTCTGCGAACGCGGTAGTGGGCGGGTCGAACAGGTCTTTTCCCGGGCGGTCAATCTGTATCTCCCGGCACAGCACCAACTACTGACGCTGCTGTGTGAAGAGTATGACAACGCGCCCAATAGCGCCCGGTTAGCACTCACCCACTTTGACGGTCTGTTCCGGCCTGGTGAGTTGGTTCAGTTTCATCCTTCGGGAATAACGGTGGGTGATGATAAATGGATAGACAAGACATCCTGTCATGACTGGCACATGCCGAAACTGCAGCTGAGTCCCGAAAGGTTCCGGCAAATTCCCTGGCAACGGTGGAGCGAACTAATCCATCAACAGTTACAGGAGAATGAGACATTATTTCTCTGGCGTGGAGATAATCCATTTTATCAGGCAATTTGCCACGAACTACAGCTTCGACGAAATACGTTATTACGTGCAATGCGAAAAGGAATCGAAATTGCGCCCGCGGTAATCCAGATGATGGGGTTAGGTATTGGCCTGACGCCCTCCGCAGACGATTATCTGGTTGGTCTGAGCATTATTTTATTTATTGCTGGTCATCCGGCGGGAAAATACAAGGAGGCATTTTGTTCGGCACTGCAATTGGGCAGGGAAAATACCACGCTGCTTAGCGCGATTACGCTGGAAGCGGCATTTGAACAACGTTATCGCGAAAATATTGCCGGGTTTATTCGCTGCATGATTAATGAACCCAACGGCTTTTCTATCCAGTCTATTGCCAATATTAAAAATATTGGCTCAAGTTCCGGTTGCGACATGCTGTATGGCATGGCGGATGCCTGCGCGCTGAGCCAAATATATGGAGGGAATTATGTCAGTTAAGATAGTCATTAAAAAGAATACCTATTTTGATTCCGTGTCGCTTATGTCCATTTCCACCCGCGCCAATAAACTCGACGGCGTCGATCAGGCGTTTGTGGCGATGGCGACCGAGATGAACAAAGGGGTGCTAAAAAATCTGGGGCTGTTGACGCCGGAGTTGGCTGAGGCGAAAAACGGCGACCTGATGATTGTGATTAACGGCAAAGACGGCGCAGACAACGATCGGACGCTGGCGGCCATTGAGGAGTTGTTCAGCAAAAAAGCGGAAAGCGGCTCGCACGAAGCGCGTTATGCCACGCTGGCCAGTGCGAAAAAACATATTCCGGACAGCAATCTGGCGGTAATTTCGGTTAACGGCCTGTTTGCTGCCCGTGAAGCGCGCCAGGCGTTGCAAAACGATCTGCACGTGATGCTGTTTTCTGACAACGTCTCTGTTGAAGACGAACTGTCGCTCAAACAGCTGGCGCACGAAAAAGGGTTGCTCATGATGGGGCCGGACTGCGGTACGGCGATCATCAACGGTGCTGCACTGTGCTTTGGCAACGCGGTCCGTCGCGGCAACATTGGCATTGTGGGCGCCTCGGGGACCGGTAGCCAGGAACTGAGCGTACGCATTCATGAATTTGGCGGCGGCATTTCGCAGCTGATTGGCACCGGCGGACGCGATCTGAGTGAGAAAATCGGCGGCCTGATGATGCTGGACGCCATCGCAATGCTGGAAGACGACCCGGAAACGGAAATCATCGCGCTGATCTCAAAACCGCCAGCCCCGGCAGTCGCGCGTAAGGTACTGGAGCGTGCGCGTGCCTGCCGTAAGCCCGTCGTGGCCTGCTTCCTTGGGCGCGCAGAACCGCCAGCTGACGAGCAGGGTCTGCAGTATGCTCGCGGGACGAAAGAGGCGGCACTGAAAGCGGTGCTACTGAGCGGCGTGAAGAAAGAATCGTTAAACCTGCATTCGCTGAACGAGACGCTGATTGCCGAAGTGCGCGCGCGTCTGACCCCGCAACAGAAGTACATTCGCGGTCTGTTCTGCGGCGGCACGCTGTGTGATGAAACCATGTTTGCGGTGATGGAAAAACATGGCGACGTCTACAGCAATATTCAGCCCGATCCGGCCTTCCGCCTGGCGGATCTGAATCGCAGCGTTAAGCACACCTTCCTCGACTTTGGCGATGACGACTTCACCAACGGTAAGCCGCACCCGATGATCGACCCCACCAACCGTATCAGCCGTCTGCTGCAGGAGGCCAAAGATCCGCAAGTGGGTGTGATCGTGATGGATTTTGTGCTTGGCTTTGGCTCGCACGAGGATCCGGTTGGTTCCACGATCGATGCGATCAAAGAGGCGAAAGCGATCGCCGCCGCTGAGGGGCGTGAGCTTACGATCCTCGCCTATGTGTTAGGCACCGATCTCGATGCCCCGTCGCTGGAAAAACAGAGCCAGATGCTGAGCGACGCGGGCGTGATCCTGGCAAGCAGCAGCACCAATACCGGTCTGTTGGCGCGTGAATTTATCTGCAAAGGGGAGGAAGCCTGATGAGCCAGTCACTGTTTACCCAACCGCTGAACGTCATCAACGTGGGTATCGCAATGTTTAGCGACGATCTGAAAAAACAGCATGTCGATGTCACCCAACTTGACTGGACGCCGCCGGGCCAGGGCAACATGCAGGTGGTGAAGGCGCTGGACAGCATTGCCGATTCGCCGCTGGCGGAGAAAATCGCCGCTGCGAACCAGCAGGCGCTGGAGCGGATCATTCAGTCACATCCGGTGCTGATTGGTTTTGATCAGGCGATCAACGTTGTGCCGGGCATGACGTCGAAAACCATTCTCCACGCCGGTCCGCCCGTTACATGGGAAAAAATGTGCGGCGCGATGAAAGGTGCGGTCACCGGCGCGCTGGTATTTGAAGGGCTGGCAAAAGATATTGATGAAGCCGCTGAGCTGGCGGCCTCCGGTGAGATTATCTTCTCGCCGTGCCACGAGCATGACTGCGTCGGTTCGATGGCGGGTGTCACTTCTGCTTCCATGTTTATGCACATTGTCGAAAACAAAACTTACGGCAACATTGCGTACACCAACATGAGTGAGCAGATGGCGAAGATCCTGCGTATGGGAGCCAACGACCAGAGCGTGATCGACCGTCTGAACTGGATGCGTGACGTGCAGGGGCCCATGCTGCGCGATGCGATGAAGATTATCGGTGAAATCGATCTGCGCTTAATGCTGGCACAGGCGCTACATATGGGCGATGAGTGCCACAACCGTAACAACGCGGGCACCACGCTGCTGATTCAGGCGCTGACGCCGGGCATCATTCAGGCCGGTTACCCGGTTGAACAACAGCGTGAAGTGTTCGACTTTGTTGCCAGCAGCGACTACTTCTCCGGCCCGACGTGGATGGCGCTGTGTAAAGCGGCAATGGACGCGGCGCACGGTATCGAATACAGCACGGTGGTAACCACGATGGCACGTAACGGCGTGGAGTTTGGGCTACGGGTTAGCGGCCTGCCGGGTCAGTGGTTTACCGGTCCGGCACAGCAGGTGATTGGCCCCATGTTCGCAGGGTACAAGCCGGAAGACTCTGGTCTGGATATTGGCGACAGTGCGATTACCGAAACCTACGGCATCGGCGGTTTTGCGATGGCCACGGCACCGGCTATCGTTGCACTGGTCGGCGGAACGGTGGAAGAGGCGGTCGATTTCTCCCGACAGATGCGTGAAATCACGTTGGGCGAAAACCCGAACGTCACCATTCCGTTACTGGGCTTTATGGGGATACCGACGGCGATCGACATTACCCGCGTCGGTAGCAGCGGCATTCTGCCGGTGATCAACACCGCGATTGCGCATAAAGATGCCGGTATCGGCATGATTGGCGCCGGGATTGTCCACCCGCCGTTTGCCTGCTTCGAAAAAGCGATCCTGAGCTGGTGCGAACGCTACGGCGCATAACCACTCACCCCCCGGCGCTTTCTGAGCCGGGGGTTCTTTCTCAACACACACAATAATCCCATCACACTCTGTACCGGAAACCTACACGATGAAAGAACTTGTGGTCGTTGCCATTGGTGGCAACAGCATTATCAAAGATAACGCCAGCCAGTCGGTTGAACATCAGGCCGAGGCGGTGAAAGCCGTCGCCGATACCGTACTGGAGATGCTGGCATCGGACTACAATATTGTGCTGACCCACGGCAACGGCCCGCAGGTTGGACTGGATTTGCGCCGCGCGGAGATCGCTCATGAACGTGAAGGGCTACCGCTGACGCCGCTGGCAAACTGTGTCGCCGATACGCAGGGGGGAATTGGCTATCTGATCCAGCAGGCGCTGAATAACCGACTGGCGAAGCGCGGCGAGCAGAAAGCCGTCACCGTCGTCACCCAGGTGGAGGTGGATAAAAACGATCCGGGATTTACCCATCCCACTAAACCCATCGGTGCGTTCTTTAGCGAAGCCCAGCGCGATGAATTACAGCGGGTTAACCCTGGCTGGCGGTTTGTGGAAGATTCCGGGCGCGGCTACCGTCGGGTTGTCGCGTCACCTGAACCGAAGCGCATTGTTGAGTCGGAAGCGATTAAGGCACTGACTCAGAAGGGCTTTGTCGTTATTGGCGCGGGCGGCGGCGGGATCCCGGTGGTGCGCGGCGAGCAGGGCGATTATCAGAGCGTCGATGCGGTTATCGATAAAGATCTCTCTACCGCGCTGCTGGCGCGCGAGATTCAGGCGGACATTCTGGTTGTCACCACCGGCGTTGAGAAGGTGTGCATTCACTTTGGCAAACCCGAACAGCAGGCGCTGGACTGGGTCGACATCCCTACGATGACCCGTTATATGCAGGAAGGTCACTTCCCGCCGGGCAGTATGCTACCAAAAATTATCGCCAGCCTGGCTTTCCTCCAGCACGGCGGCAAACGCGTCATCATCACTACGCCTGAGTGCTTGCCTGCGGCCATTCGCGGCGAGACGGGCACCCATATCGTCCATTCATAACAGGAAGCAACGATGAAGGAAAACAAAAGCCGCCGTGAGTTTTTGAGCCAGAGCGGGAAGATGGTCACCGCCGCCGCGCTATTGAGTGCTGGCGCGCCGGTCGCCTATGCGGCAACCTCTGGTGCAGCAACCTGTGACGCCAGAGGCACCATGACGATTAACGATACCCATTACTACCTCGACAACGTCCTGCTTGAGACGGGCTTTGACTATGAGGGCACGGTCGCGGTTCACACGCGTACGGCGCTGCAAACCGTGGAGATTCAGGCGGGCAAAATTGTCGCGCTGCGCGACAACAAAAGTCATCCGGACGCCACGCTGCCGCATTACGATGCGGGCGGCAAACTGATGCTGCCGACCACGCGCGACATGCACATCCACCTCGACAAAACGTTCTACGGCGGGCCGTGGCGTTCGCTGAACCGTCCGGCAGGCACGACCATTCAGGACATGATCAAACTTGAGCAAAAACTGTTGCCAGAACTGCAGCCCTATACGCAGGAACATGCCGAAAAGCTGATCGACCTGCTGCAGTCGAAAGGGACCACCGTGGCGCGCAGCCACTGCAATATCGAACCGGTCTCTGGCCTCAAAAATCTCGAGAATTTGCAGGCGGTACTGGCACGGCGTAAAGCGGGCTTCGATTGTGAAATCGTGGCGTTCCCACAGCACGGCCTGTTGTTATCGAAATCAGAACCATTGATGCGTGAAGCGATGCAGGCCGGCGCGCACTATGTCGGCGGGCTGGATCCGACTAACGTCGACGGCGCGATGGAAAAATCTCTCGATACTATGTTCCAGATCGCTCTCGATTATAACAAGGGCGTGGACATCCATCTGCATGAAACCAGCCCGGCGGGCGTCGCGGCGGTGAAGTATATGGTTGAAACGGTTGAGAAAACGCCGCAACTGAAGGGCAAGCTGACCATCAGCCACGCCTTTGCGCTGGCGACGATGAATGCACAGCAGGTTGATGAGATTGCCGCACGCATGGCGGCACAGCAAATATCCATCGCGTCAACGGTGCCGATTGGCACGCTGCATATGCCGCTTAAGCAGTTGCACGATAGCGGCGTGATGGTGATGACCGGCACGGACAGCGTGATCGACCACTGGTCGCCTTACGGTCTGGGCGACATGCTGGAGAAGGCTAACCTTTACGCCCAGCTCTATATCCGTCCCAATGAACAAAGCCTTTCCCGCGCGCTGTTCCTTGCGACAGGTAACGTGCTGCCGTTGAACGAGAAAGGTGAGCGTGTCTGGCCGAAAGTGCAGGATGACGCCAGCTTTGTGCTGGTGGACGCCTCCTGTTCTGCCGAGACGGTTGCACGAATTTCACCACGAAGCGCCACATTCCATAAGGGACAACTGGTGTGGGGAAGCGTCGCACGCTAAACGGGGGAGAGCCCGCTACGGTTGCGACGAGACGGTTTTTTCGTAGTGCCAGGCAGTGCCGTGATCGTTGATCGCGTCATAGCGGATCGACGAACACGGCGCACCACGTCCCTGTAGCGGTACCGGGACAGTAGAAAGCGGTGCGATCATGACGCCGCTTGCACTGCCGGCTTCACAGCTTATTCCGGCCAGCGTGATATGCCACGGGGTAGGGTTGGTTATTTGCAACTGATTCTGTGGTCCAGCATACGTCACGCGCAGCTTTTCTGCGTCGCTTTCCTGGAGCACGCCAATGCCCTGCGGACGGATAAACAGCTTCATGCGGATGCGTAATGGCAGTACCACTTTTTGTGCCGCCTGCGCATCGGTCTGCGTCATGGGGGGAATTTGATACACATTCAGCCAGTAAAGCGCTTCACGATCGCGCGGCAGGGCGGCGGTGTCGGTGAGTTGCAGCGTAATGCTGCGCAACTCGCCGGGCTGCATTTTAAACACCGGCGGCAGCGCGATGACGGGCGTCGTCTCCTCGTTGGGCTGGCTCGACGGATTGCCCGTATCGGTCCAGACCTGAACCAGTGCCGGCTGCTGCGGGGAATTAATCAGCGCCAGCGACGTGCTTTTGTCACCGGCATTAAAAATCACTCGGGTCACTTCGCTATTCACTACCGCGTGGCTGGAGAACGGCAGAACGTTCAGTAGCAACGCGCTACTGAAAGCTAACCACCACCTGAAGTTGTGCATAAACTGATCCTGCTGTAATGGCTTCGCCAGGAATTGCTTCCAGCGAGGCGGTGAATTCACCGTTGTAAAATTCGGTCGAACCGCTTGAGGTTTTACTGGTTAAATCGGCATAGCCATACCACCCTCCGGCGTTGCCCGTCGCGGTCGCCGTCAGATTCGGCAACAGGTTGATGGCGCTACCGCCCAGTTTTTCGCTGTAAATACGAATGCCTACGCCGGACGCCACGCCGCTGGCACCGTAATGGTTATCGAGCAGCCAGGTCCAGGCCCCCGATCCGGTCTTGAGCCCTAACTGGTTCGCCGCATTCGCCGCCGTCAGGTTATTCACCAGAAACCCCATCGCCACATTCGCTTTGCTGGTGGTCGAGACCGCGGTACTGGAAATCGCGCCGGTTTCGCATTCGACGGTGATGTTAAAGGGCGTCTGCGCCGTGCCGCCGCCGCTCAGTTCACCAACGCTAATCGGCGGCAGGCGGACGATGGCGGGATAGTCGTCGATCCGACAGGCGGCGCCGCGCACAAAGTAACTTTGACTGGTGAGCGTCCAGCCGCCTGGCCACTGCATGGCACCCCAGCCGTCGTAATTGGTTCTGCTGTCTGCGCCGTCAAAGAGTCCGGAACTCATGCCACCGCCGTGAAAGGCGATATAGCCCGCCGGCCCCGCGTAGGTATAGCCATAGCGATTTGAACCGTTCACGCCTTTCGACGCGTCATCAACCCGAAAAAGCTCAACGAAAACATCGCTGAAGGCGCTGCCCGGGATGTAAATATAGGTCCCGTCATTAAACATCTCGCTTTCAGGGATGAGGCGTGTTTTCCAGTAGCGCGAGTAGTATTGCCCGGTTTTCAGGTTCGTCAGTCGGAGCGCCACGTTTTTGACGTAGGTGTAGTACGCGCCTTCAATACCCGCAACCGCTTCTCTGCCGCCCCAGGCGTCATCGCCGTTGGTGGCGTAATACTCATACACTTTGCCGATTTCTGCGACATCACAGCGGAAATAGATTTGGTTGGCGTTGACGCCCTGGGTGCGGCCGTTAGGCACAAAGCTGGCCGTTGAGCTGGCGAGCAGCGTGCCTTCACTCTGAAAGCCGGTGCCGCTGCTTAAGGTGATGACGCCGGGCAATCCCAGTTTGCCTTTTACTTCGCTATCGCCAACGCCACCCCAACTGGCGCCGACGTAGCCTGCGTCTTTTGCCACCTGCGACAGGTCGTTGGCTGAGGTCACCCTTTTACAGGCAGACCATGCGGGCGGTGTCAGTACGACAGCGACCAGCAGTAGCGGGAGGACAGAGGATAATTTCATGAGTCATCATTCCTGGCGACAAGGTAGCGTGAGTTGATACAACGGCGTGTCGCTCGTCGTCGGCAATTGATACCAGACCTGGCACCGCTGAGCGGCATTTTTGCCCCACTTAACAAACAGCACGCCGGACTGCGCGGCGATTCGGGCGTAGATTTGGCCGCCCTGACCCATGATGCCCACGTCGTCACCGTTGCCGTCCGTGACGTCCGCGCCCATCGGCGGCAGGCTGCCGTCGGGCAGGGTGGTATTGATCAGCGTCGCTTTGCCGTGAGTGGTCTTGAACGTCACGCGGGAAATCGCCCCTGCATAGGGGACAAGGCGCTTGCTGCCGCCCTGAAGTTCGACGTCATCGGCCATATTCTGGCTGTCGAGACTGATGGTGTTATAGCGATAGGGCGTTAGGGACGGGAGGATCGCGTAGCCGAAACGGTCTACCGTCGCGCCCTGACCATTACGTATCGTCGCACCGCGTGCGCCCGGGGCCTCTACCAGTGCGAAGGTGTCGCTGGTATACGGGCCAGCGGTAATTCCGCCGCGATGGGCGACCAGCGTACCGGACATGCCCAACCCATACTGCTGATAGCTGTCACCCCGGGAGGCCCAGGCGCGGAAGGCACCGACGGAGGTGCGGCGTTCAATATTACCGCCCCAGGTTGAGCTGTCGCCGCTATCATTGTTGTGCTCAATACCGCTGTAGAGCGCCCACGAGGTGGTACTTTTCTCGCCCGTTGTCCCACTCATCCCGACCGTTGCCGTCCGGCTGTCGCGACTGCGGTTCATGTCCAGATTGATCTGCGAACGGCTGGAGCCAAAGTCGAACGGAATCGAAATCCCCAGCGACACGGTGTTTTCGGTGTATTTACGCTGGTTCTCATTATCGAAATCGCGATCGTTGACGCTGCTGAAGTAGCGGCTGGAGTAAGTGCTACGCTGGCGTGCGGCGCTGACATTGAAGCTGATATCCCGCCAGCTATTGCTGTAGCCGAGCTGTAGTTGAGTGATGCGTGAGGCGTTGTTGTAGTAATCCGACGTGCTGCCGGTAAAGCTCAGCATGCCCCAGTTGCCCATCGGCTGGCTGAGGGTCGCCGAGAAGTTGTTCCGCTGATTGAGCGTGTCGGAGTAGTAGGTGGTGCCGCTTTTTTCCTGGCGACGCACGCCGAGTACGTCCTGCAAATCGCGATAGCCGCTGGTGGAATAGCGATACGCTGCGAGGACCAGGTTGGTTCCGGTGGTGAAGGTTTTACTATAACTCGCCTCGACGCGCCAGCCCTGTTGCTTCTCGTCATTTTCTACACGGGCGCTGGAAAATACCGTGTTCAGACCGAAGGCGCCGACAGAGGTCGCCAGCACGCCGCCCGCGAGAATGGCCTGATAATTATCCGCCAGTCGCGACCCCATGTTGGCCGTCAGCACGTTGCTCATCCCGCGCTGCAACACACCTTCTATAAACTTATTTTCCACGCTGTAGTACTGACGAACGTAGCCCATCGCCAGTTCGTAGTTCCAGTTACCGGGACGAATCGAGTCTGGTACGGCAGAGTAGGGGACGGTAAAGCGCGATACCTGTCCGTTGGCGTCAATCACATCGACCGTCAGATCGCCCTGACCGCGGGTGTTGTACAGATCGTTAATGACGAAGGCTCCGGGCGCGACAGTGGTCTCGTAGATGACTTTTCCCTGCTGGCGCACAACGACATGGGACGTTGTGGTGGCGACGCCGCGCACTTCCGGCGCATAGCCCCGTTTTCCCTGTGGCCACATGCGCTGATCGGTGCTGAGCTTGACGCCGTTGAATGACAGACTGCCAAACAGACTGCTGTTGGTGTAGTTATCACCGAAGGCAATGATGCTGTCCAGTTGCGGCAAAGGCCGTTGTACCGAGCTGGCGACCGCATTGTATTTGTAGTGACCTCCCGTCTGATTGTCATCGGCGTAGCGCAGGTTACCCTGATGACGAACCTGCCAGAGGCCAAGGTTGATCCCACCGTTGATATTGCTCCACAGATAGTCATAGCGCAGATGGCTGTCCGTGTTTTCGGTATGGTAAAAATTGGTGTTGTGGCGCAGAAACAGCGCGGTTTCACCGGCATCCCATTCGGATACCGGAATGAAGCCTCTTGGCGAATGTAACAGCCCCGCCTGAGGAATCACCATGTTCAGGCGTAACGTGCTTAAATCCACTTCCCAGTTGATTTTCTGTCCCAGACTGTCAATTGGCAGACACGCGTCGGGCGTAGAATTTTGCGTTGTACGAATAGCACTGGCGGCAATCAGTTCAGGTGACAGACAGGGCTGAACCCGCGCATTGTCGCCTTCCGGTTTTACCAGCGTGATTGACTCCTGGTGACGAATCAACTGGTTATTGAGATAGACGTCGAGCACATAGTTGCCCGTTGAAAGCGCGTCATCTCGCTGATTAAAGCGATCCAGATCCAGTGTCTTACCCACATCGGAACCCTGCAAAAGCGCCGGGTCAAAGTAATATTCCGCGCACGCCGTCGCCGGGGTTAACGCCAGGCCTATCAGGGGCGCGACGACGTTATAGCGGATAGTCGGCACTGATGCGTGCTCCCTGATCGTTGATCAAGGTAACGCGTACGCGCTGTGCGTCAGCGCCAGAGGTACGCGGAAAGTGAAACGTTTCGCTGGCAAAGGGCGAAATCATGTCGTTTTTGGGGTGCAGAATTTCCGATGAGCGACCGGGTTGCAGGACCGCAACCGTGACAAAATAAGGCTGGTTATTTTTTATGCTTATCGCCAGTTCTTTATTTCCGCTAATACGTTTGACCTGCAGATTTTCCAGCATTTTTTGCGGATCGCCGACGAGACCTGCCGGGCGATAAAAAAGTTTAACCCGATTGCGCAACATAATCAGCAGACTGTTTTGTTTTTCTGTGTGGGTCGCGGATTGTCCGGCATTGGCGGGCGGGATCTGCATGAAATTAAAATAGACCAGCGATTCCCTGTCCTGAGGTAATGCTTTCCCCCGGGTGTAAACAATACGAATGATTTGCCCTTCTCCAGACTGAATACGAAATGCCGGAGGTGTGGCAATAAACGGAACCTGCGCAGATTTATCCGGACCATCGGCCATATTGCCGTTATCGAACCAGCTCTGGACAACATAGGGAATGGCATCTTTATTTTTCAGATGCACATCGGTAGATTTCGCTGCACCATTATAAATAATACGCGTTCCTGTCATCGTAATACTGGCATTCACGTGGCTACAGCAGGCGCTAAAAAAGAGAAACAGGCAACCTGAAATAAACGGACGATAACGATGAGAAGTTCGCATTGTATTTTCCCTGAAGGTGGGTGGCGGGAGTTCATTCCCGCCAGGACTACTTTTACTGATAAGAAACGGCGTATTGCAGTGAGGCCAGCACCGTACCGGTGGTGGCGGCACCACCGCTGTAATACTGAGCTTTATAGGTCGCGCTCGCGGAGTCCTTGTTAGCGGCGAGAGAGAGGTCGCCGGTACCGGTAAAGGCGCTGCGGAAGTCAATTTCATCGCCGCTGGTATCGAGGATTTGGATCTCCACATCTGTCGCAGAGCCCGTGCTGCCGAGGTTCCCGGTGGCTGAACTGATGTTGTTGCCAACGAAGACCGTTGAGATCTGCACGCCAGAAGGTGAGCCGGTACAGTTGCTCACACCAACATCAAATGTCGTCGCGCCAGCCACCTGATTGGCATTCAGTTCGGTGGCCGTCACGGTCGGCAGCAATACCACCGGAGAGGCATCAGAGCCATTTACCGATATTGAACAGGTCTCGTCACTCACTTCACCCATAAACGTAATGGTGTTGTCAGAGGCTAGTGCATTCGTGGAAAAGAGCGCAGAGGCCATCAGCGCCGAAAGGAAGGCACGATTTAAGGTCATAATATAAACTCCATTTTTTTCAGTCGTGTTGATTTACCCTGCGGGACAGGGTTCTTCCATGCGCAGGGACATTTATCGCGATGGCTCTGTGCGGGAATGGGGACAAAATAAAATAATTGGTGATTTTCTTAAAAGGTGAATGCTTCCTGTATCAGGAATATCGTAACGGCAATGATTATATTTTCGTAGCGAGAATAAATTCACCCTGGTTAATCAGTTAATTTGTCTGCGTGGATATTACCGAGAATATCCATAAAGAGGAAAATCGTTTAAAACGAACAGATAGATTACTGGTGATAGGTTGAGTCTATTAAAATCTGGAAATAGATCGGCGGTAGCTTTATTAGGAATTTTAGATTATTAGATGATTAATGTTGAAGTGTTTCGCCGGGTGAAAAGCGTATTCCCGCCTGACAGGTTCCCGGACCAGGAAAATTCACACGCTATACATAAAGAAAAATGAATAGTGCACCGTGCTAATTATTTTGCTGATGACATTCAGGGATGAGAATTTTATTTGATTACAGAGTTGTTTCTGGAAGCTTAATGTCGGGGGTTCCAGTAATCGCGGACTGCTCAACATCAAAAAACAAGAAAAAATTTTTTCCTCTGCAATTGATGTCGCGTCATTTTTGCCAGGTTCATGGCAAAAAACGCGGTGTCAGACCCTGAAAGAGATGACTTTTGACAATTTTTTCACCAGCAATTTGTGCCATGCGGTACGCGTTGATTCTTTTGCGCTGACAAACCCTTATCTTCACAACGAGAAAAATGAGGTTTTTTTGGAAAGATGAGTGAGCACAGCGACAGGCGCTGTGCGTCAGAAACGTATTTTCAGGAAGCGTGAACAATCCCCATGTAGCCATGAATGCCCATATAAAGGCCGACCAGACCGATTAGCAGGCTGGAAAAATAGGGCGCTTTTCTTGCCAGTGCGTTGAATCCACTCCAGCGTTTGGCGACCTGGTGGACGCTAACTGCCGCACCCACGCCGACCGTCACCAGCGTTATAGCCAGTCCCAGACTAAAGCAGAGCACCATCGTTGCACCGAGAGTAAAGGCTTTCAACTGGATACAAATCAGCAGCACGGTAATCGCTGCGGGGCAGGGGATCAGCCCACCTGTCAGACCGAACAGCAAGATTTGCCCATTGGTCACCTCTTTGCCGTGAAAACGGCGCTGAATATCACTGGCATGCGCGCGCTCGTGGGCGTCCTGCCAGGCTTTCGATCCTTCCGACAGTTCCGCCAGAACGTTGTGGTTGTGCTGATGCTCGCGATCGTGATGCGCGTGATCGTGGTGGTCATGATGATCGTGAGCATGATGATCGTGATGATGATCGTGATGATGATCGTGGTCATGGTCGTGATGAGGGGCATGAGCGTGGTCGTCATGCTGCATATCGGTGAGCCAGTTTCGCTCCCCCTGCCACGTCCGCCAGAACATCCAGGTCGCAGTGCCCAGAATAATAAATGCGGAAATCAGTTGCAGCCAGGGCTCCACGGACTCTGCGGTAAACGCCCGACTGATATACATGCCGCCAAGAGCAATCAGCCAGACCACGGCGGTATGGGAGAGCGTTGCCGCCAGTCCCAGCATCACCGCCTGTTTGATGGTCCCTTTAATGGCGATGATAAATGCCGCCATCATCGTCTTCGAGTGGCCGGGCTCCAGTCCATGCAGCACGCCGAGAAGAATCGCGCTGGGAATAAAAAACCACGCGTTACCTTGCTGAAGAAGTGTTGAAAATTCGCCCATGATAATGATTCTTAGTTGCCTGTTTTGCCAGATTCTACCCCCCCCCAGTACCAAATACTACCCCCCAGTAGCAGCGTAATGCTATAATCCACAACGATTTATGTTAATGAGGTGTTGCGATGTCACATACCATCCGGGATAAGCAGAAACTAAAAGCCCGAACCAGCAAAATTCAGGGACAGGTCGTTGCGCTGAAGAAAATGCTCGACGAACCCCATGAGTGTGCCGCTGTGTTGCAGCAGATCGCCGCGATACGCGGGGCGGTAAATGGATTAATGCGGGAAGTGATCAAAGGGCATCTGACCGAGCATATCGTTCATCAGAGTGATGAAGAGAAGCGAGAAGAGGATCTGGACGTGGTTCTTAAGGTTCTGGATTCCTATATAAAATAGCCGGGAACGTTGTCCCGACTCTGTGTCTTAGCAATACACTACAGCCTGATTCCGCTGGGAAATATAGCGCTCAACGTGCTTATAGCCACTAATGGATTCCAGCGCATGCAACAGGCAGCAGACCGCCCGGGCATTCGTTCGATCGGTTTCGTCTTCACTATGACTTTGCAACGCCTCTTCGCATAGCTTGCGCACGGCAGGTGGAAAGGCGAGTTTTTGCAGAGAGCGCTCCAACTCTCCAAAGGCGAGCTCATTACGTGCCGTAAAGAGCGATAACAATATCGCACTCAGCGCGCGCGTTTCTTCTTCGTAGTATCCCACTTTATATCCCTTGTCCATTTCGTTCCCTGTTGTCGGACTCATCTGCGTCTTTGCAAATGCACTGCTGTACCATCCGTCTCTTTAAGCAACAGCGGATAAGATGACTTATCGCCAGAAACCGGATGCGAGTGAATAAACAACGAATTGATTCGTCCACCCATTCTTTTTTCAATTCTTTGCTTGTAGGCGTAGATGCTGCGGATATCCATGTCCAACAGTTGAGCGATCTGGTGCGGATTGCTGCCTGCAACCATATGGCCCAGAATGGTGAACTCCATCTGCGTCAACGTATTCCCTTTGGTGAACGACAAATGCCGTCCGATAAACACCTGGCGGATCTTCTCATTGGCGACATCCAGTCCGTCATCGTGGTAAATGATGGCGGAAATCGCAGGATGTTTTTTACGCCAGTAGTTGGCGAGCGACTGCATGTTGCGATCGCTTATCAAAATAATGCCCATGCGCGTGCTTGCGAGATATTCTATCCACTCTATATCCAAAAACAGGCGTAAAAAGCTGATAGAGAAATCTACAAAAATATAGCCACTAAGTCTGGCGTTGTGATTATTATTTAAAATCCCTTCAATGACCCCCTTATTAAAATAAATGCTTTCTTCTGGCCACATGCAAAAGCAAGCATTGGCACAATACTGTAAGCGGGGTGATTTTTCGGGCATTATTTTACAATGCAAGGTACAACTGCTGCATGTCAAATTCTTTAATTTAACGTCCAGCCCCATATTGAGAGCCTCCCTATCCGTAGATGATTTCATAATTTCATCCGTTTTAAAACATGTCAATACTCAACAAAATGCAACTTTGATAGAGAGAAAATCCGAAAATTTATTTATTGCTATTATTCTTAATCGTGACTTTTGTTAGGGCGTTGCCTCTGTATCAATTCAGGTTTCTATCGGGGTCATTCTCCAACGGGCGAAGCATGAAAAAACGCCTCCAGGAATTTTGTAACAACCACCAGGAAAATCTATATTGCAAAAATGTTTAAGTTTTATCGCTAAATGGCATTAATGGCAAAAAGTTGAACTTATGTTAAATTGTCTGAAACAATTGTAACAATGCTTTTGTCTTTTATTAAGTAATGCTATTTATCTGTTTGTCCGTTTTTTAAACGTGAAACAATAATAATGAGTGCTGAGTGATAAAGCATCTAAAATGGTCTTAATTAAGAATACATGATCTTTTTCAGCTGGAAGTGTATTGATTTATAAGAAATTTTATTTTTGAGCTATGACCGCACTGACATATCTATTATATATTTGGTGATCTCTGTATAAGATTTTTGTAGCATGTCATTCATCAAGTAAATGCGAGAATGCACACCGTGTTTGAGAAGTACACGCACACAACATTATATACAATTAATAACCTGGTTGACTTTCACCCGGGTGACAGAACGCTGACAAATAAAAATACGCAAAAAACGGTCATTCTTCAAAACCCTGCGAGTTTCATTCTTTTATATCTCCTCACAAATTGTGGGGTTGTTATTCCACAAACCCAGCTCGTAGAGGTGGGCTGGGGGGATAAAAACACTATCACCTCCGTCAATACGTTATATCAGACGGTGCTCACGCTCAGAAATGCGTTAACTGAAGTCGGGTTGCCGCGCGATCTGATTAAAACCGTTGCCCGGCGCGGTATGATGATGACCGCGGAAATTCAACGTACGGAGATGGAATCGGTTGATAATGCGGGAGAGAGCGTTACCGGGGAGGAGCCAACATCACCCGCGCTGACGGCACCTCCGCTCAAAATGCGGCCTTCAAGGGAAACGCTAATGGTGGGTGCCGTTTTACTGTCGGTATTGCTGATCGGTGTCGGCCTTTCTTTTGGTTTGTTATATCCGACGGCAGAATCGCTGTTTTCTTCCTATGCTATTGTTGATACCACCTCCTTTTCATCCTGTACCCTGTTACTGAAAGGCAATAGTACGCTAAATACTCGCTATGCAACATTCCTGACAAGACACCCGGATATCTGTCAGAACCATAAATATGTGTATCTCTCGGGAATGAACAGCGCGAAAAATATTGCGGCAGTCGCCTGTCAGTTAGATATAAGGGAAAACCCTCAGACCAAATGTACGACGTGGTACTCGATTAATGATAAAAATTAAAATAGTAGTATTCATTTCACTGGTTGTAGTAGTGATATTGGCAGGCGCAGGTTATTGGTATTCACATAAAGGCAAAAGTGGGATTGATTGCCAGGGTCGCGTGGTATGGGAAATTAATAATGAGGAGTTCCGGGGAGACGTCGCCTACCAGATGCAGAATAACCAGGGGATAGTCACAATCACCGGCGATTTGCATACGCCGGAAGCTGATAATTATAAAATTAGCCGGATTATCTATTTCACTTATTACAAGGTGCGGGACAACTATGTTATTAGCAGCAATAACCTCGTGCGGTTTCCGAGTGATAATTTAGAGGCGAAAAAAGGATACCGGTCACTGCCCTCGCTCTATCTCTCCGAGCGCGCTTCTTTCTCGCTATTGATTAAACGTTATCGGGAAGGGTGGGTCTTTACGACGGTAGGCGCCCCTTCGCTGCTGTGTCGCAGTATTGAGTAAACGGCCCGGACGAGCCGTTTACTCCAGCATTAGCCGAGAAACATCACGGACACGCAGAGCAGGCCGACAATCAGGGTGATCAGATTACCAGGAGAACGGTACGGTTTTAACGCCGGGATCAGGTATGTCGACAGGGTCGGCATAATGAACAAAATCATGGCGATGAGCGGTCCGCTGATGGCGTAAATCATCGAGATGGCATTCGGGTTGATGCAGCAGACAATAAAGGTGATAGCTGACACCAGCATGATGGACAGGGCGCGGTTAAAGGCCCGGCTTTTCTTCACACCAACCTGTTGCAGACCGGTTTTGACCACCTCGGTTGCCCCTTCGATAACGCCAAAGTAGGTGCCGAGAAAGGATTTCGACATTGCCACCACGGCGACGATGATACCCGAAACAGAGAGCCACGCCGGGGCGGCAGGCATCATGGATAAGGCCGAAAGGATAGTGACGCCCTCATTTTTGGCGGCTTCGATATACGACGGCGGAATCGATAACAGGCAGCTAAAGACGAAGAACAGCACGCTTAAGCAGATAATCAGATAGGCTACCTTCATGATTTTTTTGCATTTACCCATGGCCAGCTCGCCATATTTCTCACGTCTGTCGATGGCAAACGTGGAGATAATAGGCGTATGGCTAAAAGCAAAAACCATCACCGGAATCGATATCCAGACCTGACGCAGGGTGTGCTGATCGAACGCCATTTGTCCGGTGAGTAACGAGGGTTGCCAACTGCCGGTCAGATACAGCGAGAGAAATAAGAAGTAAGCGATCAGCGGGAACACCAAAAATCCCATCACCCGAATGGTCGCATGGCGGCCCATCAGAAAAATCAGGTTCAGGGTTAACACCACACCGAGGCTGACGCCCATGCGGATGCCCAGGCTAATCTCAAGATACCGGGCTAACTGCTCTGTCAGGGAGTTGGTTATGGCGACGGCATAAATCAGAACCACAACAAAAAAGGCAACAAAGTACAGCGCGGTGATGAGGCTGCCGATCTTCTTACCATAATAATGTGTCACCGCGCCGGTGATCCCTTCTCCTGCGGAGGTTTTAGACGAGAGAATGAACTGACATAAGGCTCTGTGCGGCCAGTATGTGAGAGGCCAGGCGACCAGGGCGGTGACAAACAATACCATCGCGCCCGCGGAGCCAAGCTGGATGGGGAGAAACAGGGTTCCTGCGCCAACGGCAGTCCCATATAACGCAAAGCTCCAGAGCGTCTCTTCTTTTGACCAAATTTTCGACATTTCTTGAACGTATCAACTATAAAATAAACAAAAAGAAGCGCAATTTACCATAAATGAGCGGGCGGGCGTGAGGACTGAACGGGAGAAGGGGTGGCAACGGGCCTTGCCGGAACCCAGGTGATTCCGGCAAATGTGAGAATTATCAGGCAGTCACGCGCTGTTCGCGACGCTTCATAACGCGTACGCGTAACGTGTCGTAAGCCCAGTTGTAGAACATGGTGTAGGGCAGGAAGAACAGGAAGAAGCCAATCTCCAGCGTAAAGGCCTGTATCAGGCTAACGTTCAGCACGTACGCCACGATACTCACGCCAATGACGATAAAGCCGCTTTCAAACCCCAGCGCGTGAAATGCACGCACTTTCGCCGTTCGCTTCACCAGATGTGAAGGCCAGAAACGGTCAAACAGCGCGTTGTAGATGATGTTCCAGATCATCGCCGTGGTCGCCAGCAGGATCGTCAGTCCGCCCATTTCCAGCACCGATCGCTGCATTAACCAGGCCGTGGTCGGTGCCAGGATCGCCGTGGCAATCCCTTCAAAACATACGGCGTGGAAGACACGCTCCAGTAACGAACGACGTTGAACCGCATTGTGTTGCATAACTTACCTTTATTAAAAACGCCCGGATAACGGAATAGAGGGTATTTTATCGCTTTATATGATATCTAAAAGATAGTATCCATCGATAAAGTAGATAGTTTATGCGTTACTCACCTGAAGCTTTAACCGCATTTGTCGAGACCGTTTCCTGTGGGTCTTTCTCGGCTGCAGCACGCAGACTGCGTAAAAGTCAGTCCACCATTAGCACGGCGATTGCCCATCTTGAAGCCGATCTTGGCGTTCAACTTTTTGACCGTTCCTCGCGTCAGCCGGTGCTGACGGAAGAAGGAAAGAAAGTGCTCGTCTACGTTCAGGCGATTCTCTCGGCCAGCGAGCGTCTCGATGAGGTAGCGCTTTCGCTGGCCGGAGAAACCGAAGCGCGGCTGACGTTTGTGCTCTCCGATACCCTGCACCCCGATGTGCTGGAGGAACTGATGGTGCAGTTTGATCGCCAGTTTCCGCATACCGAGTTTGAATGTTTGATTGGTGAGGATGTGGACGTCATCGATCTGTTGCAAAAAGAGCGGGCGCAGGTCGGTTTGATTGAAGCCAGGGACCACTATCCCACGGATATCGGTGCGACGCGCTTGCCAATGCAAACGTGGATGGGGCTCTACGTTGCCGCTTCCCATCCCCTGGCGAAAGAGAAGAAACTGCAATGGGATCAACTGCACGTCTGGCGTGAGTTGCGCCTTAACACCTACATCGATCGTGGCGCTCCGCTTGCCCGTGGTCCGGTGTGGTCCGCGCCGAACTATTTGCTGTTGTTGAGTATGGCAGTACAGGGTTTTGGCTGGTGCGCGCTCCCCTGTGCGTTGGTGGAGGAATTTGCGGCGGAAAAACCACTGATGCAACTCGATGTTCCGGGATGGCCCAAAGCGATTGCTATCGATCTGCTCTGGAACAAAAAATCACCGCCCGGCGCGGCGGGGAACTGGCTTAGATACCATTTACAGCAAGGCAGTGTCCCAGGCCGCGGGGCGTTATAACGATTTCCTTTGTGATAAAACTCACTTTTCTTAAACAATCAAGATAACTATTTTTAACAATCCTCTACTATTGCGGTGTTATTTTGCGCTGAGGTCGTAATGAAAGAGGTGGTGATAGTCGGGGCGTTGCGTACGCCAATTGGTTGTTTTCAGGGGACGCTGGCACGTCATTCTGCCGTGGAATTGGGCAGTATGGTGGTCAAAGCGTTGATTGAAGCCAGCGGCGTGAAGGCGCATGCCGTTGATGAAGTGATCCTCGGGCAGGTGCTGACGGCGGGGGCGGGACAAAACCCGGCGCGTCAGTCAGCAATCAAAGGGGGATTACCGAATACCGTTTCTGCTATCACCATCAACGACGTTTGTGGCTCAGGGCTTAAAGCGCTGCATCTTGCCACGCAGGCGATCCAGTGTGGCGAAGCGGACATTGTGATTGCGGGTGGGCAAGAGAACATGAGCCGTGCGCCGCATGTCCTCACCGACAGCCGGACCGGCGCGCAGTTGGGCAACAGCCAACTGGTCGACAGCCTGGTGCACGATGGCCTGTGGGATGCCTTCAATGATTACCACATGGGCGTGACTGCCGAGAATCTGGCGCGTGAATACGGCATCAGCCGGGAACTGCAGGATGCGTATGCCCTCAGTTCGCAGCAAAAGGCGCGAGCGGCCATCGATGCCGGTCGCTTTAAAGCGGAAATTGTTCCGGTTGCCACCCAGCGTAATGGGCAAACCGTGATGGTTGATACTGACGAGCAGCCGCGAACCGATGCCAGCGCAGAAGGTCTGGCGCGGCTGGATCCGGCCTTCGAACTGTCAGGATCGGTGACCGCCGGCAATGCTTCTTCGATTAATGATGGCGCAGCGGCGGTGATGATGATGAGCGAGTCCAAAGCGCAGGAGCTGGATTTGCCCGTGCTGGCCCGCATCCGCGCTTTTGCCAGCGTCGGCGTAGATCCTGCTCTGATGGGCATTGCCCCCGTGTATGCTACTCGCCGCTGTCTGGAGCGGGTCGGCTGGCAGCTGGCCGATGTGGATCTCATTGAAGCGAATGAGGCGTTTGCCGCCCAGGCGCTTTCCGTGGGCAAAATGCTGGAGTGGGACGAGCGCCGGGTGAACGTCAATGGCGGCGCGATTGCCCTTGGACATCCGATTGGCGCTTCCGGCTGTCGTATTCTGGTTTCTCTGGTTCACGAAATGGTCAAACGCAATGCCCGCAAAGGTCTGGCGACGCTGTGCATTGGCGGTGGGCAAGGCGTAGCATTAGCCATCGAACGCGATTAACTCCCCTTTTTTCTCTCCCTCTACATTCCCTTTATACCCGTTATGCCGTGCGAGAAATCGTGACGGCATTACTGCGTTTTGTTTTGTATTCCCTTCATTATTAGCATCAGACAGATGAACTAAGCGAATGAACATACAGCGGTTTGCCTGGGAGCGTGGGTGTCGCAGACTCGGGGTTAAATCCTATTTCTTTGTTTTACTATACGATTTTACCCCTGCGCTTAATCATGGAATGAATCGATCGTGATCGGAATTACACTTTTGACAATAAGATGCAGAAAAAGTGAAACGATGTTTTATTTGTAATTGAAAACGGGTTCCTGGAGGACTATCATGGGCGCATAACGTAAAACGGAACAGCGTTTCGCTCTCCGTCGAGGAATTCCCGCTCAGTACATCACTGGAGGTAAATGTGGACGTAAGACAAAGTATTCACAGCGCGCACGCCAAAACACTGGATACCCAGGGGCTACGCAAGGAGTTTTTGGTTGAGAAAGTGTTCGTGGCTGACGAATACACAATGGTTTACAGCCACATTGACCGCATCATCGTCGGCGGCATTATGCCGGTGGCAAAAACGGTCTCCGTCGGCGGCGAAGTCGGTAAACAACTCGGCGTGACCTATTTCCTGGAACGTCGTGAACTGGGTGTGATCAACATCGGCGGCGCAGGCACCATCACCGTCGACGGTCAGTGCTATGAAATCGGCCACCGCGACGCGCTGTATGTCGGCAAAGGGGCAAAAGAAGTGGTCTTCGCCAGCGTGGATAGCGCGACGCCAGCCAAGTTCTACTACAACTGCGCGCCGGCTCATACCACCTACCCAACCAAAAAAGTGACGCCTGCCGATGTTGCGCCCGTGACGTTAGGCGACAATCTCACCAGCAACCGTCGCACCATCAATAAATATTTCGTGCCGGATGTGCTGGAGACCTGCCAACTGAGCATGGGCCTTACCGAACTGGCACCGGGCAACCTGTGGAACACTATGCCGTGCCACACCCATGAACGCCGCATGGAAGTGTACTTCTATTTCAATATGGAAGAAGACACTTGTGTCTTCCATATGATGGGGCAGCCTCAGGAAACGCGTCATATCGTTATGCACAATGAACAGGCGGTCATTTCGCCAAGCTGGTCGATCCACTCCGGGGTGGGCACCAAAGCCTATACCTTCATTTGGGGCATGGTCGGTGAAAACCAGGTCTTTGATGACATGGACCACGTTGCGGTGAAAGATCTGCGCTAGTCGCGGGCGCTCATAACGCCTGTCCGTGACAGGTATGAAAAACTAAGGATTTACAATGATTTTGAATGCATTCTCTCTCGAAGGTAAAGTCGCTGTCGTGACCGGTTGTGATACGGGTCTGGGCCAGGGCATGGCGCTCGGTCTGGCGGAAGCCGGCTGCGATATCGTCGGGATTAACATCGTTGAACCGACCGAAACCATCGAGCGAGTGACCGCACTGGGCCGTCGCTTTTTGAGCCTGACCGCAGACCTGCGTCAGATCGACGGGATCCCGGCGCTGCTGGAGCGTGCGGTTGCTGAGTTTGGTCATATCGATATTCTGGTTAACAACGCTGGCCTGATCCGCCGTGAAGATGCGATCAATTTCAGCGAAAAAGACTGGGATGACGTGATGAACCTGAACATCAAGAGCGTGTTCTTTATGTCTCAGGCGGCGGCAAAACATTTCATCGCGCAGGGTAACGGCGGCAAAATCATCAATATCGCTTCCATGCTCTCCTTCCAGGGCGGTATCCGCGTCCCGTCTTACACGGCTTCCAAAAGCGGCGTAATGGGGGTAACCCGTCTGATGGCGAACGAATGGGCGAAGCACAATATCAACGTCAACGCGATCGCACCGGGTTACATGGCAACCAACAATACCCAGCAGCTGCGTGCCGATGAACAGCGTAGCGCTGAAATCCTCGACCGCATCCCGGCTGGCCGTTGGGGTCTGCCGAGCGATCTGATGGGACCGGTGGTGTTCCTGGCATCCAGCGCATCGGATTACATCAACGGCTACACCGTGGCTGTTGACGGTGGCTGGCTGGCACGTTAATTCGCCCCCGTTTATCGAAAAACCCTGCCATCGCGCAGGGTTTTTTATTGATGAAATCAGGCGTTGAGAAAATCCTCGCGAACCGGTGTAAAAGTATCCAGCAGGGTTCCCGGTTTCAGGCAGACACAGCCGTGCACAATATCCGGTTGCTTATATAACGTATCCCCTGCGCGTACCACCTGCTTCTCGTCACCGATGGTAAATTCAAATTCACCGGATAAGACATAGGTCAGTTGTTCATGAGGATGATGATGCAGCGGGCCGATCGCCCCTTGTTCGAAATTCACCTCAACGGCCATCATGTTGCCATTATGCGCGAGGATGCGGCGGGTGACGCCATTGCCCAGATCTTCAAGCGTCGTCTCGTTATGGAAAACAAACATGCGGGATCCTGTTAGTGTTTGAAACAATGTTTCATTCAAGCTAACTCAGGCACGCGATAAAGAAAACGGCAGATCGAATGAACTGGAAACTTGATCACAAGTTTGCTTCACTGCTGTAAATCACTGATGAAGGAGCAGGTAATGAAGACGATCGGCTTGTTAGGCGGCATGAGTTGGGAATCGACGATCCCGTACTACCGGTTAATTAATGAAGGGATCAAACAGCAACTGGGTGGGCTTCATTCTGCGAGCCTGCTGCTGCACAGCGTTGACTTCCATGAGATCGAAGCGTGTCAGAGTCGCGGTGAGTGGGACAAAGCCGGAGAGATACTTGCGCAAGCCGCGATCGGGCTGCAGCAGGCGGGGGCGGAAGGGATCGTCTTATGTACCAACACGATGCACAAAGTGGCGGAAGCCATTGAATCGCGCTGCTCGCTGCCTTTTCTACATATTGCCGATGCAACCGGTCGCGTCATCTCCTCGCAGGGAATGCGCCGGGTTGCACTGCTGGGTACGCGTTACACCATGGAGCAGGATTTTTATCGCGGTCGTCTGGAACAGCAGTTTGCTATTGAGAGCCTGGTGCCAGATGCGCAGGCTCGGGCGAAGATCAACCAGATTATCTTTGATGAGCTTTGCCTGGGACACTTTACCGAGACCTCGCGCCAGTACTATGTCGAGGTGATTGAAGACCTCGCGGCGCAGGGTGCAGAGGGCGTCATTTTTGGCTGCACCGAGATTGGCCTGTTGGTACCGGTAGAGCGCAGTCCAATTCCCGTGTTCGACACCGCCGCGATCCATGCCGCAGACGCCGTGACGTTTATGCTGTCGTAACCGGTCCGAGGATCTGCTCCAGCGCCGTCACCAGAAGGTGATGGCGGGTTTGCAGATGATCGCTGAAGGCCTCGACCAGTGCGGAAGCGGGACGGTGGACCGGACGAACCAGGCTGACGGTAAACGGCACGGAAATACTGAAACGGCGCACGACCACGCCGCTCGCCGCATAATCCAGCGCGGTGAACGGGTTTACGACTGAAAGACCAACGCCGGCGCGCACCATTGCGCACACTGACGCCGCGCTGTGGGTCTCCACGACCATTCGCCGTTTAACGTCGTGCTCATTAAACAGCGCGTCCAGCAGCTTCCGGTAACTGTCCGTGCGCGACAGGCTGATGTAGTTCTCCCCCTGAAAATCCTGCGGCGTTAATACCGGCTTTTCCGCCAACGGATGCCCCGGCGGCAGCACGCAGACTTCATCGAGCGAGAAGAGTTCCGTACGTTGCGTTCCGGCAGGCGTATGCAGCGTCTCTGTTAACCCCAGATCGTGACGCTGGGCGGAAAGCCACTCTTCCAGCAGCGGTGACTCCTGAGGCACGATGTTCAGGCTGACGTCCGGGTAGCGGGCGAGAAACGGCTGAATCAACGCAGGCAGCAGCGACTGCGAAAAGACCGGCAGACAGACAATCGACAACTCTCCCTGGCGAAACTCCCGCAGGCTTTCCGCCGCGCTGACAATTCGATCCAGCCCGTACCAGGATCGCTGAACCTCTTCAAACAGACGTAACCCCTGGACCGTCGGATGCAGGCGACCGCGTGTGCGTTCAAACAGCGTTAATCCCAGCACTTTTTCAAATCGTGCCAGTTCGCGACTGACGGTGGGCTGTGACGTATGCAGCAGTCGCGCGGCTTCAGTCAGGTTTCCGGCGGTCATGACCGCATGAAAAATTTCAATATGACGTAAGTTAACGGCAGCCATAGTCACCTCGTTTGATTCAACCCATATCATTTTTGCATAGAGTCGATATAAAACGATATTTTTTATTCTCTTCGTACTGTGGCGTAATGATAAAAAACGTCATGTCCGGAGTCCGTTATGCCTCATTCACTGTATTGCACCGATACCGATCTCACTGCGGAAAACCTGCTCAGGTTGCCGGCTGAATTTGGCTGTCCGGTCTGGGTTTACGACGCACAGATCGTTCGTCGCCAGATTGCGGCGTTGCAGCAGTTTGATGTGGTGCGCTTCGCGCAGAAAGCCTGCTCCAATATTCATATTCTGCGTTTAATGCGTGAGCAGGGCGTCAAAGTGGACTCTGTGTCATTAGGCGAAATCGAGCGTGCGCTGGCGGCGGGATACGATCCGCAAGCGCACCCGGATGACATCGTTTTTACCGCCGATGTGATTGATAGCGCCACGCTGGCCCGCGTCAGCGAATTGCGCATTCCGGTCAATGCCGGCTCTGTCGATATGCTCGATCAGCTTGGACAGGTTTCGCCGGGCCATCGTGTCTGGCTGCGCGTTAATCCTGGTTTTGGTCATGGTCACAGCCAGAAAACCAATACCGGTGGCGAAAACAGTAAACATGGCATCTGGCATACCGATTTGCCGCAGGCGCTGGCGGTGATGCAGCGCCATCAGTTGAAACTGGTCGGTATTCACATGCACATTGGTTCAGGCGTTGACTATGAACATCTGGAGCAGGTGTGTGGCGCGATGGTGAGTCAGGTGGTTGATTTTGGTCAGGATCTGGAGGCCATTTCCGCCGGTGGCGGCCTGTCGATTCCTTATCACGATGACGAAGAGGCGGTGGACACCCGGCATTACTTTGGCCTGTGGAACGCCGCGCGCGAGCAGATCGCCCGTCATCTGGGACATCACGTGAAGCTGGAAATTGAGCCTGGACGTTTTCTCGTCGCTCAGTCAGGCGTACTGGTTACCCAGGTACGCAGCGTGAAGCAGATGGGCAGTCGTCATTTCGTGCTGGTGGATGCGGGTTTTAACGATCTGATGCGCCCGGCGATGTACGGCAGTTATCACCATATTACCGCGCTGGCGGCGGATGGCCGCTCGCTGGAGAAGGCACCGCGGGTCGATACGGTCGTCGCAGGACCACTGTGTGAATCGGGCGACGTCTTTACCCAGCAGGAGGGAGGCAAGGTGGAGACGCGTGCGCTGCCGGTCGTGGCACCGGGAGATTATCTGGTGCTGCATGATACCGGCGCATACGGTGCGTCGATGTCGTCGAACTACAACAGCCGTCCGCTGTTGCCGGAAGTGTTATTTGACAACGGTCAGGCGCGACTGATTCGCCGTCGCCAGACCATTGAAGAACTGTTAGCGCTGGAAGTGTTTTAATTTCTTGTCGGGCAGCGGCTTATCCGGCCTGCGGAGTTACCGTCGTTTGTAGGCCTGATAAGCGAAGTGCCATCAGGCATTGCGTCGCGCAGATAACATTACGATTTATATGTTAAAATACGGCCCGGTGGTCACCGAGTCGCGCAGGACCAGCGTGCCGGTAAAGGGCGGGATCGGTTCAACCTCTTCACCATTGACCATGCGAATTGCCTGGTCAATGGCGGTGGTGATCATCGTGTCGATGGGGAGATAAACCGTCGACAGTCCTGGCTCAAGCCATTTCGCACTCGGCGCATCGTCAAACCCAAACAGCGACACATCCTGCGGAATGTTAAGCCCGGCCTGGTGCAGGGCTTTCGATGCGCCCAGCGCCATATCGTCGTTACAGGCGAACAGGGCGCTGAACGTTACCCCTTCCCGCAGCAGTTCGTTACAGGCGTCATAGCCGCGCGTCATGCTGGAATCGCCATACTTCACCTTCGCCGGATCCCAGGCGATGCCATTTTTCTCCAGCGCCTTACGGTAGCCCATCAGACGCGACTTCCCGGTCGGCGTGTGTCCCGGCACGGTAATACAGGCAATCTCGCGGTGTCCCTGAGAAATCAGGTAATCCACCGCCTGAAATGCCGCATCTTCCTGTTCAAAAAAGATGGCGCGTTCACGGGCGAGGCTGACGTCGCGGTTGATGATAATCAACGGCATCGTAATCGAATCCGCCAGCGCCAGGATCGCCTTTTCGCTCATATAACGGGTGTAGAGAATGATGGCGTCACACTGCCGGTCGGCCAGCATCTGCACCGCTTCCTGTTCGCGCTCTGGTGTATCGTGACCATCGGTGACAATCAACTGCTTGCCATGAGATTCAGTCTGCCGCGAGGCCTGCTGTAGCAGGCGGCCAAAGTAGAAGCCATCAAAGGTCGATACGACCAGTCCAATGCTGTTGCTGGTCCGGTTCGCCAGCGATCGGGCCAGAAAGTTTGGGCGATAGTCCAGCGCCTGCATCGCCTTAAACACTTTCTGACGTGTACTCTCTTTAACCTGACCGGTGCCGTTCAGCACGCGAGAAACGGTGGCTTTCGAGACACCGGCACGACGGGAAACATCCAGCATTGTTATCATGACGCGTTCCTGATTACTCGTTTGATGACGCATTGCCCGACTCCACTGGCGTCGTCACGGAATGGCGACGGACCAGCGTAGGGCTGAAGACATGGGTGACATCCGGCAGCGGACGTTTTTCCGCCAGCGCGAGCGCCAGTTCTGCGGCCTGCGTCGCCATCGTCACGATGGGATAACGCACGGTGGTCAGCCGCGGGCGAACGTAACGCGAAACCAGCACATCATCAAAGCCGATAAGCGAAATTTCCGCCGGGACGTCCACGCCGTTATCATTCAGCACGCCCATTGCGCCTGCGGCCATGGAGTCGTTATAACAGGCTACTGCAGTGAAGTTTCTGCCCCGACCCAGCAGTTCGGTCATCGCCTGCTCCCCGCCGCTCTCATCCGGCTCGCCAAACGTCACAAGGCGATCGTTAACCGGGAGATGGCTCTCTTCAAGGGCATCGTAATAGCCTTTGAGGCGATCTTCCGCATCCGAAATAGAATGATTCGAGCAGAGATAGCCAATGCGGGTGTGGCCCTGTTGGATCAGATGACGGGTCGCCAGCCAGGCGCCGTAGCGGTCATCCAGCGCCACACAGCGTTGTTCGAAACCGGGCAGGATCCGGTTGATCAGCACCATGCCGGGCATTTGCTTCATTAATGACGCCAGATCGGCATCCGGGATCATCTTGGCGTGAACGACGAGCGCTGCGCAGCGGTGACGAATGAGTTGCTCGATCGCCTGGCGCTCTTTTTGTTCATTATGGTAGCCGTTGCCAATCAGTAAAAAATTCCCAGTGTTATAGGAGACCTGCTCCACGGCTTTCACCATCGCGCCGAAAAAAGGGTCGGAAACATCACCAACCACCAGGCCTATGGTCTCGGTGGACTGCTGCGCCAGCGCGCGCGCGTTGGCGTTGGGATGGTAGCTGAGCGACTCCATCGCACTGGTTACCGCCAGGCGTGACGCCTCGCTGGCTTTGGGGGAATGGTTGATGACGCGGGAAACGGTGGCGACTGATACACCAGCCAGTCGGGCTACATCCTTTATGGTCGCCATGACAGTACCTATTGTGGGTAAACGCTTACATTCTGTCAGTGTTACGGAAAACGTCTGCTGGTTCAAGCAGATTGCCTGTTACGACGCGGCAAATGTGAGCAACACCCTCGGAATTAAGACAAAAATCGAAAGATGCAAACCATTAGTTACACTTTGCGAAGGGCTGTTGCGATTGTTCGCTGGCGACGTTTCCTGGCGGCTTGATAAAGTTGAGATCCCAGAGGTATTGATAGGTGAAGTCAACTTTCGGGTTGAGCACACGAATTACACCAACCTGCGCCAGTTGCGCAGGTTTTTTTTTGCGATTTCCGCAATCTGTAACAGTAAGCGATAATTTACACAACTGGTTGCATTTCCCTTCATTCCTTTGCGTTTTCTCGCTGGCGAAGCGGTCACGTACCGACCACAATCAAGATCCCAGAGGTATTGATTGGTGAGATTATTCGGTACGCTCTTCGTACTCTGTCTCTTGCACCAACCTGCGCGGATGCGCAGGTTTTTTTTCGCCCCGACTTTACTGTCGCTCCTGTTGCCTTGTTCGTGTAATCTGCCACCATTATTTTACCGAATCGTGCGCAAAGGGAGTTGAAATGTTATTTGGCTTTTTCCGTAACCTGTGCCGTGTGCTCTACCGGGTACGCGTGACGGGGGATATGCAGGCGTTACAGGGAGAGCGCGTCGTAATCACCCCTAACCACGTTTCTTTTATCGACGGTATTCTGCTGGCGTTGTTTCTGCCGGTACGCCCGGTGTTCGCGGTCTACACCTCAATTAGCCAGCAGTGGTACATGCGCTGGTTAACCTCGCTGATTGATTTTGTGCCGCTCGACCCGACGAAGCCGATGGCGATTAAACATCTGGTTCGCCTGATCGAGCAGGGTCGTCCGGTAGTGATTTTCCCGGAAGGACGCATATCGGTGAGCGGCTCGCTAATGAAAATCTACGACGGTGCCGGATTTGTCGCCGCGAAATCCGGCGCGACGCTGGTGCCGGTACGGATTGAAGGGGCAGAGCTCACCCATTTTAGCCGCCTGAAAGGGCTGGTGAAACGTCGCTTCTTCCCGCAGATCCATCTGCATGTTTTGCCGCCAACTCGTCTGCCTATGCCAGACGCGCCGCGCGCGCGCGATCGTCGTAAAATTGCTGGCGAAATGCTGCATCAAAAAATGATGGAAGCGCGAATGGCGGTGCGCCCGCGCGAAACGCTGTATGAATCGCTCCTGGCAGCGAAGTACCGCTATGGCGCGAGCAAGCACTGTATCGAAGACATCAACTTCAAGCCGGACAGCTACCGACAGTTGCTTACTAAGACGCTGTTTGTCGGGCGTATTCTGGAAAAATACAGCGCAGAGGGCGAAAAAATTGGCCTGATGCTGCCGAATGCCGCCATCAGCGCGGCGGTGATTTTCGGCGCGGTGTCTCGCCGTCGTATCCCGGCAATGATGAACTACACGGCGGGCGTCAAAGGGCTGACCAGCGCCATCACCGCCGCGGAAATCAAAACCATTTTTACCTCCCGTCAGTTCCTGGATAAAGGCAAACTCTGGCACTTGCCGGAGCAACTGACGCAGGTTCGCTGGGTCTATCTGGAAGATCTCAAAGCTGATGTGACCACCGCAGACAAGCTGTGGATCTTTGCGCACCTGCTGATGCCGCATCGGGCGCAGGTCAAACAGCAGCCGGAAGAGGCGGCGGTGATCCTTTTTACCTCTGGCTCTGAAGGCCATCCAAAGGGCGTGGTGCATAGCCACAAGAGCCTGCTGGCTAACGTCGAGCAGATCAAAACCATTGCTGACTTCACTGCCAATGACCGCTTTATGTCGGCGCTGCCGCTGTTTCACTCCTTCGGCCTGACGGTGGGGCTGTTTACGCCGCTGCTCACCGGCGCTGAAGTGTTCCTCTATCCCAGTCCGCTGCATTATCGCATTGTGCCGGAACTGGTTTACGACCGGAACTGCACGGTGCTGTTCGGCACCTCCACGTTTCTTGGGAACTATGCGCGCTTTGCCAATCCGTATGATTTCTATCGCCTGCGCTATGTGGTGGCGGGAGCGGAGAAACTCCAGGAGAGTACAAAACAGCTCTGGCAGGACAAGTTTGGTCTGCGCATTCTCGAAGGTTACGGCGTGACGGAATGTGCGCCTGTAGTCTCGATTAACGTCCCGATGGCAGCGAAGCCTGGAACCGTAGGGCGGATCCTGCCCGGCATGGACGCGCGCCTGCTGGCGATCCCCGGCATTGAAGAGGGAGGACGTTTGCAACTGAAAGGACCAAACATCATGAACGGTTACCTGCGCGTGGAAAAACCGGGCGTGTTGGAAGTGCCGGTGGCGGAAAACGCTGCGGGAGAACTGGAGCGCGGCTGGTATGACACCGGAGATATCGTGCGCTTTGATGAACAGGGATTCGTGCAGATTCAGGGACGTGCCAAGCGCTTTGCGAAAATTGCCGGTGAGATGGTCTCGCTGGAGATGTTGGAGCAACTGGCGCTTGGTATATCGCCGGAGAAAATGCATGCAACGGCTATCAAGAGTGATGCCAGCAAAGGCGAAGCGCTGGTGCTCTTTACCACCGACAGCGAACTGACGCGTGACGTTTTACAGCAGTACGCCCGCGCGCACGGCATCCCTGAACTGGCGGTGCCGCGCGATATCCGTTACCTGAAACAACTCCCGTTACTCGGCAGCGGTAAGCCGGATTTCGTTACGCTGAAAAGCTGGGTTGATAATCCGGAAAAACAAAATGCCTGAGTCAGTACATACCAATACCTCTGTCTGGTCGAAAGGGATGATGTCGGTTATCGCGGCGCAGTTTCTCTCGGCGTTTGGCGATAACGCCCTGCTGTTTGCCACGCTGGCGCTGCTGAAGGAACAGTTCTATCCGGACTGGAGTCAGCCGATTCTGCAAATGGTGTTTGTGGGCGCTTACATCCTGTTTGCGCCATTTGTGGGGCAGGTCGCTGACAGCTTTGCCAAAGGTCGGGTGATGATGTTCGCCAACGGCCTTAAACTGCTGGGGGCGGCAAGCATCTGCTTTGGCTTCAATCCGTTTCTCGGCTATACGCTGGTGGGCGTTGGCGCGGCGGCTTACTCACCGGCCAAATACGGCATTCTGGGTGAACTGACCACCGGCGATAAGCTGGTGAAAGCCAACGGTCTGATGGAAGCATCCACCATTGCGGCGATCCTGCTTGGCTCGGTGGCCGGTGGGGTGCTGGCCGACTGGCATGTCATTGCCGCACTGGTTGCCTGTGCGCTGGCCTACGCCGGAGCCGTGGTGGCAAACCTCTCTATTCCCAAACTGGCCGCCGCGCGTCCTGGGCAGTCCTGGCATCTGGCAAAAATGACCCGCAGTTTCTTCTGCGCCTGTGTTTCACTGTGGCGCAACGGCGAAACACGTTTCTCGCTGGTGGGCACCAGTCTGTTCTGGGGCGCGGGAGTGACGCTACGTTTCCTGCTGGTGCTGTGGGTGCCGGTGGCGTTAGGCATTACCGATAACGCCACGCCAACCTATCTTAACGCGATGGTCGCGGTCGGTATTGTGGTCGGGGCGGGTGCCGCTGCCAGACTGGTGACGCTGGATACGGTGGTGCGTTGCATGCCTGCGGGGATCCTGATTGGCGTCGTCGTGCTGATTTTTTCTCTGCAACACGCGCTGCTGCCTGCCTATGCGCTGCTGATGCTGATTGGTGTGCTGGGCGGCTTCTTTGTGGTACCACTGAATGCGCTGTTGCAGGAGCGCGGTAAGAAGAGTGTCGGCGCGGGTAATGCGATTGCGGTACAGAACCTCGGTGAGAACAGTGCGATGCTGTTGATGCTGGGGCTCTACTCGCTGGCGGTATGGGTAGGGATCCCGGTCATTGCCGTGGGTATCGGTTTTGGCGGTCTGTTCGCACTGGCCATTGCGGCGCTGTGGATCTGGCAGCGCCGTCAGGCGTAATCAACGCGCCGGAATTCCTCCGGCGCGCTTCTGTTACGGTGCAGGATAGGTGTAAACCTGATGCACCGCTTCAATTTCTGCCAACACCTCTTCGCTTAACTCCAGATGTAAGCTCTCAACGTTGGTTTTCAGTTGTTCCATGGTGGTGGCGCCAAGCAGCGTACTGGCAACAAACGGCTGACGACGAACGAATGCCAGCGCCATCTGCGCCGGACTGAGGTTATGGCGTCTGGCTATCTCCACATACGCAGCCACGGCTTTTTGCGTCTGCTCGCCGCTGTAGCGGGTAAAACGACTAAACAGCGTATTGCGCGCCCCGGCCGGTTTCGCGCCGTTCAGGTATTTACCGGTCAGCGTGCCAAATCCCAGACAGGAATAGGCCAGCAGTTCGACGCCTTCGTACTGGCTCACTTCCGCCAGTCCCACTTCAAAACTGCGGTTGACCAGACTGTAAGGGTTCTGGATGGTGACAATGCGCGGCAGGTCATGTTTATCCGCCAGGTGCAGATAGCGCATCACGCCAAAGGCCGTTTCATTTGAGACGCCGATGTAGCGAATCTTACCCGCGCGCTGAAACTCGGCCAGCGCATCCAGCGTATCCAGCAGCGACACCACCGGCGCGGCATCGGTCCAGCTGTAACCGAGCTTGCCAAAACAGTTGGTCGGGCGCTGCGGCCAGTGAACCTGGTAGAGATCCAGATAATCGGTTTGCAGACGCTTCAGGCTGTCGTGCAGCGCTTCGCGGATGTTCTTACGATCCAGTGCCTGGTTCGGACGAATGCTGTTGTCGTTATTACGCGACGGGCCGCTGACCTTGGAGGCGACAATCAGTTTTTCACGGTTGCCATGTTTGGCCAGCCAGTTTCCGACGTAAGTTTCGGTGAGCCCCTGGGTTTCCGGGCGCGGCGGGACCGGGTACATTTCGGCCACGTCGATCAGGTTAATGCCGTTGGCGACGGCATAGTTGAGCTGTGCATGTGCGTCGGCTTCGCTATTTTGTTCACCAAACGTCATTGTGCCCAGCCCCAGTGTACTAACTTCAAGCGAGCTGTGGGGTATACGGTGATATTGCATAGCCGTTTCCTTTTTATAATCACGACATAAGGATTATAAAAATGGCTGAGGGAAGGGAAAAAGGGAAGAAAAATTGTTAAGGCCAGCAGCGTGGCTGACCTCAACCCTCAACGTTCAATGATCTGAGAAACCTCGTCACGGTTAATTTGCATGGCGTTGCCCTGCTGGTCGTGGTAGCTCACCAGACCGGTATCATCGTCAATCTCGGGTTTCCCGTCGGTCAGGATCATCCGACCATCTTTGGTCGCCATCACATAGTCGCTACTACAGCCGGAAACAGCAAAAGCCAGTCCAACTGCGGAAATTATCACTGCCCATTTTTTCATCCATTTATCCTCACGTGGCCTGCGTCTGATAATAGTCTAGTAATAACCTGACGTTATGGGCAGGAAAAGCAGGAAAATCTTAAACTGGGAGGGGAAAAGGAAAGAATTTCGCTCCCCAACGGGAGCGAAAAAGACAATTACAGCGGGTTTTTTTTATTTCGCAACAGGTTCAGGCTCTCGACCGCAATCGAGAAGAACATGGCGAAATAGATGTAACCCTTCGGCACGTGAACATCGAAACTTTCCAGAATCAGGGTGAAGCCCACCAGAATCAGGAACGACAGCGCCAGCATCTTCACGGACGGGTGTCGGTCGACAAACTCGCCAATAGGACGTGCTGCAAACATCATTACGCCAACGGCAATCACCACCGCCGCCATCATAATGAACAGATGATCGGACAAACCGACCGCCGTGATCACCGAGTCCAGACTGAAGATGATGTCGAGCAGCATGATTTGCACGATTGCTCCCAGGAAGGAGGTGACGCGCATGTTCATCCCTTCTTCTTCACCTTCAATGGATTCGTGGATCTCCTTACTCGCTTTCCAGATCAGGAACAATCCGCCGAGCAGAAGGATCAGGTCGCGGGCGGAAATGGCCTCACCAAACACGTCAAACAGCGGATTGGTCAGCCGGGTCACCCAGGCGATGGAGGCCAGCAGCGCCAGACGCATGATCATCGCCGCCGCAAGACCCAGACGTCGGGCATGTGCGCGTTGCGCAGTCGGGAGTTTTGCAACCACCAGAGAGAGGAAAATAATATTATCGATCCCAAGCACGATCTCCAGCAGCGTCAGCGTACCGAGCGCAAGCCAGGCGTTAGGATCGGTTATCCATGCAAATAACATTGAACAAAGTCCTGCCAAAAAAAAGAAGCGCTAATTATATGCTTCCGGGGCACCGGGCGAAAGTCTAACGCTGCTGTAACAAAAAGTGGCGTTCCAGCAGGGCGCGTGTGAAGTTCTTTTTCAGATAAAAACCACGCGGCAACGTCAGTATTGGCTCGCCCTGGGCGCCGATGGCCTCGGTGAGCGCTTTGGCGTTTGCCGCCTTTGGTCTCAGTTGTAAAAATTCGCCATGCCGGGCGGTAATGCGTTCAACCTGACCGAGCACAATCATGTCCATTAACTCTTCCCAGTCCAGACGCAACTGACGGTCTTCTTCTTCATCGGGACTCCACAGCACCGGCGAACCCACCCGCCGTTGTGCGAGGGGAATGCTGCGCTCGCCTTCTACCGGGATCCACAGCACTCGCTTCAGTTTGTGCCGCACGTGGCTGGTTTCCCACGTTACGCCACTGTTTCCCGTCAGCGGCGCGACGCAGACAAAGGTGGTTTCGAGCGGGCGCCCAAGGCTATCCACAGGAATGGTTTTCAACTCGACGCCGAGTGCGGCGAAATCCTGCTCAGGCTTACTTCCGGCGCTGGCGCCCAGCCAGAGTTCCAGCAACACGCCGATCCAGCCTTTGTCCCGCTTGAGATCTTTCGGCGCAACAATGCCCGCCAGCGCAGCCAGTTCGCCTAACGAATAGCCCGAAAGCTGCTGCGCCTGCTGGAGCAGAAGGGCTTCAGATTCCGGCGGAAAGCGTAAAGGATGGAGTCCGGACATGGCGTCATACCTTAGGTGAAAAAATAAACAATGATTTTATACCGTGGAAAAGAAGTTTATCGTTTTCCACATGTGATATCCAATGCCATGATTTATATTGATTTTTAGTTTACGGCATCACGTGTTGCGCAACACCAGAATGGGTTTTCCATTTCTGGTCACTGAAAATAAACAGGATCTTACACCATGTTATCCACAGAAAGATGGGATAACTGTGAAAAACCCCGACTACTGTTTCCATTTACAGCCTTGACGTGCGACGAAAATCGAATTTTCACACAATTTGTGTTTAACTTATTGGCACAATCTGTGGATAAAGTCGGCGCTGTTCGATCTTTCATCAGCCTGAGGATCGTCAGTGTGATACTTGTCACTTTTTTGCCTGATAACAGGTGGGATGACCAAGTAACCTCATGAATATAAGAAAAGATTTTTTTCACCCTGTCGGCAGTTTATTCAAACTGTACCGGTTTTTCCCGGAGTAATTCCGTACTTCTTCACAACTCTATCCACAGAAAAGGTGAATAAAATCGCCCATATGGGTGAGTGTCTGTTTATAACTTTGTCTTTAACTGTGAGTTATTCAATTGTTATTAGATGCACACCGTCTTAACTCAGTGGTTTACCGTCTGTCAGGAGTGTGAAACAATCATTCTCATATAAGGTTTATATTGAGGTAGTCCGGTGATTGATGACGATGGCTACCGCCCAAATGTAGGTATCGTAATTTGTAATCGTCAGGGGCAGGTGATGTGGGCCCGGCGGTTTGGTCAGCACTCCTGGCAGTTCCCACAGGGTGGGATAAACCCAGGAGAATCAGCAGAACAGGCGATGTACCGGGAACTGTTTGAAGAAGTAGGGTTAAGCCGTAAAGATGTGCGAATCCTTGCCTCTACTCGCAACTGGTTGCGTTACAAGTTACCAAAACGTTTGGTGCGTTGGGATACAAAGCCGGTATGTATCGGCCAGAAACAAAAGTGGTTTCTTTTGCAGTTGATGAGCGGGGACGCGGAAATCAATATGCAAACCAGCAGCACTCCTGAGTTCGACGGCTGGCGTTGGGTAAGTTACTGGTACCCGGTCCGGCAAGTGGTTTCATTTAAACGCGATGTCTACCGCAGGGTGATGAAAGAGTTCGCAAGTGTTGTGATGGCGCTTCAGGAAACGACGCCGAAGCCGCAAAGTACACCTGCTTATCGACGTAAAAGAGGTTAAGCCACGCAAATTATGCTCACCCGCCTGCGCGAAATAGTCGAAAAGGTGGCCAGTGCTCCGCGTCTTAATGAAGCGCTGAATATTCTGGTTACTGACATCTGTCTTGCGATGGATACAGAGGTCTGCTCGGTTTATCTGGCCGATCATGACCGGCGTTGTTATTACCTCATGGCGACGCGGGGGCTTAAAAAACCGCGCGGTCGCACTGTCGCACTCGCGTTTGATGAAGGTATCGTCGGCCTGGTTGGCAGGCTGGCGGAACCTATCAACCTTGCCGATGCGCAAAAACATCCCAGTTTTAAATATATCCCCTCGGTAAAAGAAGAGCGCTTCCGTGCCTTCCTCGGGGTGCCGATCATTCAGCGTCGTCAACTGCTGGGCGTCCTCGTTGTACAGCAGCGTGAACTGCGCCAGTATGACGAAAGTGAAGAATCTTTCCTCGTGACGCTCGCCACGCAGATGGCGGCGATCCTGTCACAATCTCAGCTTACCGCCCTGTTCGGCCAGTATCGCCAGACGCGTATTCGTGCGTTACCGGCGGCACCGGGCGTGGCGATCGCAGAAGGCTGGCAGGACGCGACGCTGCCGCTGATGGAGCAGGTGTATCAGGCCTCGACGCTGGATCCTGCTCTGGAGCGTGAGCGCCTGACCGGTGCGCTGGAAGAGGCGGCAAATGAGTTTCGCCGTTACAGCAAGCGTTTTGCCGCAGGCGCGCAGAAAGAGACCGCTGCGATATTCGATCTCTATTCACACCTGCTCTCCGACGCCCGCCTGCGACGCGAACTGTTTACCGAAGTCGATAACGGTTCGGTGGCAGAGTGGGCGGTCAAAACGATCATCGAAAAGTTTGCCGAACAGTTTGCCGCGCTGAGCGATAACTACCTCAAAGAGCGTGCGGGCGATCTGCGTGCGCTGGGTCAGCGACTGCTGTTTCATCTTGATGATTCCGTACAAGGGCCAAATGCCTGGCCAGAACGCTTCGTGCTGGTGGCTGACGAACTCTCCGCCACGACGCTGGCGGAACTGCCGCAGGACCGACTGGCGGGTGTTGTGGTTCGCGACGGGGCGGCCAATTCCCATGCTGCCATTATGGTGCGTGCGTTGGGCATTCCCACCGTGATGGGGGCTGATATCCAGCCGTCTGTACTGCACCGGCGTACGCTGGTGGTGGATGGCTATCGCGGTGAGCTGCTGGTCGATCCTGAACCGGTATTGATCCAGGAATATCAGCGGCTTATCAGTGAAGAAAACGAGCTTAGCCGTCTGGCGGAAGATGACGTCAATTTACCTGCACAGTTGAAAAGCGGCGAGCGGGTCAAGGTCATGCTGAACGCGGGACTCAGCCCGGAGCATGAAGAAAAGCTGGGCAGTCGTATCGACGGTATTGGCCTGTATCGCACCGAAATTCCCTTTATGCTGCAAAGCGGTTTTCCTTCTGAAGAGGAGCAGGTGGCGCAGTATCAGGGTATGTTGCAGATGTTTAACGACAAGCCAGTGACGCTACGAACGCTGGACGTTGGGGCGGACAAACAGTTGCCGTACATGCCGATCAGCGAGGAGAATCCCTGCCTGGGTTGGCGAGGGATCCGCATTACGCTCGACCAGCCAGAGATCTTCCTTGTCCAGGTCCGCGCCATGCTGCGCGCCAATGCGGCGACGGGCAACCTGAGTATTCTGCTGCCGATGGTAACCAGTATTGACGAGGTGGATGAAGCGCGCCGCCTGATTGAACGTGCCGGGCGTGAAGTGGAAGAGATGATCGGTTACGCGATCCCGAAACCGCGTATCGGCATCATGCTCGAAGTGCCGTCGATGGTCTTTATGCTGCCGAATCTGGCAAGTCGTATCGATTTTATCTCCGTCGGCACGAACGATCTGACTCAGTACGTGCTGGCGGTGGATCGCAACAATACGCGCGTCGCCAGCATCTACGACAGCCTGCATCCGGGGATGTTACGTGCGCTGTCGATGATTGCGCAGGAAGCCGAGCGCAGCGATATCGACCTGCGCGTGTGTGGCGAAATGGCGGGCGATCCGATGTGCGTGACCATCCTGATTGGGCTGGGTTTCCGCCATCTCTCAATGAACGGTCGCTCCGTGGCGCGCGTGAAATACCTGCTGCGCCGTATTGATTACGAAGAGGCAAAAACGCTTGCCCAGCGTAGCCTTGAGGCGCAACTGGCAACGGAAGTGCGCCATCAGGTGGCGGCGTTTATGGAGCGTCGCGGGATGGGTGGTCTGATCCGTGGAGGGATGTAAAAGCGCTATACAGATCTTTTACATCTTCGGCGCAGCCTCGTTAACCCCCTTATGCTATCATTCGCTCCTTTGGAGCGCCTGTAAGCAGTGGGTGCGCATATCGCTCGCTGAGTTTTTTCAGCGGAATAACAAGAACTTGTGGTGACAGATGACCAGTAGCTATCTGCATTTTCCGGAATTCGATCCGGTCATTTTCTCAATTGGGCCCGTTGCACTTCGTTGGTACGGCTTAATGTATCTGGTGGGCTTCATTTTCGCGATGTGGCTGGCGACGCGTCGTGCCAATCGCCCTGGCAGTGGCTGGACTAAGAATGAAGTCGAAAACTTACTCTATGCAGGTTTCCTCGGGGTCTTCCTCGGTGGGCGTATTGGCTACGTACTGTTCTATAACTTCCCGCTGTTCCTGGATAATCCGCTCTACTTGTTCCGCGTCTGGGACGGGGGCATGTCCTTCCACGGTGGCCTGATTGGCGTGATTCTGGTGATGATTATTTTCGCCAAACGCACGAAGCGCAGTTTCTTCCAGGTCTCTGATTTCATTGCTCCGCTGATCCCCTTTGGCCTGGGGGCCGGGCGTCTGGGCAACTTTATCAACGGCGAACTGTGGGGCCGTGTCGACCCGAATTTCTCTTACTCCATGCTGTTCCCTGGGTCACGCACCGAAGATATTCTGCTGCTGCAAACCAACCCGCAATGGCAATCCATTTTCGATACCTACGGCTCCTTGCCGCGTCACGCGTCTCAACTCTATGAGATGGCGCTGGAGGGGGTAGTGCTGTTTATCATTCTTAACCTGTTTATTCGTAAACCGCGCCCGATGGGGTCCGTCTCCGGGCTGTTTTTGATTGGCTATGGCGCGTTTCGTATCATCGTTGAATTCTTCCGTCAGCCGGATCAGCAGTTCACCGGCGAATGGGTACAGTACATCAGCATGGGACAGATCCTCTCGATTCCGATGATTGTCGCTGGTGTTGTCATGATGATGTGGGCCTATCGCCGTCGCCCACAGCAACACGTTTCCTGAGGAACCATGAAACAGTATTTAGAACTGATGCAAAAAGTGCTGGATGAAGGCACACAGAAAAACGACCGCACCGGAACCGGAACGCTTTCCATTTTTGGTCATCAGATGCGTTTTAACCTGCAGGACGGATTCCCGCTGGTGACGACAAAACGTTGCCACCTGCGCTCCATCATCCATGAACTGCTGTGGTTCCTGCAAGGTGACACCAACGTGGCCTATCTGCACGAAAATAACGTCACCATCTGGGACGAATGGGCGGATGAAAACGGCAATCTGGGCCCGGTGTACGGCAAACAGTGGCGTGCCTGGCCGACGCCGGATGGTCGCCACATTGACCAGATCACGACCGTGCTGAACCAGTTGAAAAATGATCCCGATTCGCGCCGTATTATCGTTTCGGCGTGGAACGTCGGCGAACTGGACAAAATGGCGCTGGCACCGTGCCACGCGTTTTTCCAGTTCTATGTCGCGAACGGCAAGCTCTCCTGCCAGCTGTATCAGCGCTCCTGCGACGTGTTCCTCGGCCTGCCGTTTAACATCGCCAGCTATGCGCTGCTGGTACACATGATGGCGCAACAGTGCGATCTGGAGGTTGGCGATTTCGTCTGGACCGGTGGTGACACGCATCTGTACAGCAACCACATGGAGCAGACGCACCTGCAACTGACTCGCGAACCGCGCGCGCTGCCGAAGCTAGTGATCAAACGTAAACCCGATTCTCTCTTCGACTACCGCTTCGACGATTTTGAAATCGAAGGTTACGACCCGCATCCGGGGATTAAAGCGCCGGTTGCTATCTAAACTGACCTTATCCTGTCATAGCCGACGCCTCCGTGCGTCGGTTTTTTTTATCCAGATGCTGGTTTTTCGGCGTGGATTCCTGAAATGTTGCAACCAGCTGCAACAGAGGAAATTTCCCTCGTAACGCGCCGAAAAACCTGAATTCTCGCCTCGTTTTAACTTCCCGACGCGTCATACTGCCGCCATGAATACACAGCAGGGCTATACGCTCATCGAAACGCTGGTCGCGATGCTTATTATTGTCAGCCTGAGCGCAACGGGTCTCTACGGCTGGCAGCAGTGGCAGCAACAGCAACATCTCTGGCAGACAGCCTGTCAGCTGCGCGATTTCTTGCTGCAGCTACGGGAGGACGCCAACTGGCATAACCGCGACCACATCATTACCGCCATCAGGGAGGACGCGTCATGGTGTCTTGTCAGTTCGACAGCCTCACGAAATACCTGTACGCCGCGCTCTGCGCTCGTTTTTGTGCCGCTCTGGCGCGATGTCGATCTCGTCGGGGTCACCGCCTCGCTGGCGTTTTATGGTCAACGCAATACCGCGTGGCCGGGGAATATTCGCCTGAAAAATACGGCAGGAGAGTGGCGAGTGGTGGTTTCGCCCTGGGGACGCATTCGCCTGTGCGAACGCGACGATACCCAGGGCTGTCGGTGAGTGAGCGTGGTTTTTCTCTGCTTGAGGTACTGATTGCGATGGCAATCAGTAGCGTACTGTTGTTGGGGGCTGCCCGGTTTTTACCGGCGTTACAGCGCGATATTTTGCAGCAGACCCGCAAACTCGCGCTGGAGGATGACGTGTGGCAGCGGGTGTATACCGTCGCGAAGCACCTTCAACGCGCGGGATATTGTCACGGTAGTTGTCGTGGCGAAGGGGTAAACATTGCCGAGGCGGGCCAGTGCGTTATCGTACAGTGGGACGCAAACGCGAATGGTATCTGGGAAACCGAGCCGGTAAAGGAGGCTGAACAAACCGGATTTCGTCTGAATGACAACGTGCTGGAGACGCAGCGCGGCGCGAAAACGTGCGGCGGAAAAGGATGGGATAAAATGACCGATCCTGATGTTGTGCAGATTACGGCATTTGAGGTCACGCGCCAGGATATCGCGGGCTTTGCACCCGAACTGACCTTACATCTGCGCGGCAGTAGTCGGGCAGATCCGCAAACCGTGGCCGACGCGCGCTACAGCGTCAGCGGCTTTAATTTATGAATCGCGAGCGGGGCGTTTCCTCTCTGGCGCTGGTTCTGATGCTGTTGGTCCTCGGTAGCCTCCTGTTGCAGGGCGTTAATCAGCAGCAGAGCAGTTTTGCTTCGCGGGTGGCGATAGAAAGTCAGGCTTTGCAGCGCCAGGCTGTCGTGCAGTCAGCCATGGAGTGGGGCAGGATGCAGCAATGGTCAGTAAACTCCGATAAACCGTGTCGGTACTATGGAGAGGACAATGTTGCTGTTTGCCTGCGCAGACTCGCTGACAGTCGCGCGTTGCTTATTGCCAACTATCAGGGAACGTCCGTATGGCGAGAAGGCGAACAAAAGGAGGAATTCGTTATTTTTTCTCCTCATGGCTGGAGCGATTTCTGTCCGCTACGGGAGGCCGCATTATGCCAGATCCCCTGAGCCGACAGCGTGGGTTTAGCTTGCCGGAAGTGATACTGGCAATGGTCCTCATGGTGATGGTGGTGACGGCGCTTTCCGGGTATCAGCGCGCGTTGATGAACAGTTTTTTCATCAGAGGTCAGTATCTTCAGCTCTGGCGGCAGGGCTGGCAGCAGACGCAACTGCATTCGTTTTCGCCACCTGTTAACTGGCAGGTTAACCGGATGCAGACAACGCAGGCGGGATGTGTCAGCATCAGCGTTACGCTATCTTCACCTCAGGGCAGGCAGGGGAAAATGACGCGCCTGCACTGCCTAAACCGTTAGTTGCCAGGAGTCTCTATGTTAAGGGTCTACCACTCAAACCGTCTGGATGTGCTGGAAGCATTGATGGAGTTCATCGTCGAGCGCGAACGGCTGGACGATCCCTTTGAGCCAGAAATGATTCTGGTGCAGAGTACCGGGATGGCGCAGTGGTTACAGATGACCCTTTCGCAGAAATTTGGTATTGCCGCCAACATAGAATTCCCACTCCCGGCAAGCTTTATCTGGGATATGTTCGTCCGCGTACTGCCGGAGATCCCCAAAGAGAGCGCCTTCAACAAACAAAGCATGAGCTGGAAGTTGATGACGCTGCTCCCGCAACTGCTGGATCATGACGACTTTGCGCTTTTACGCCACTATCTGACGGACGATACCGACAAGCGTAAGCTGTTTCAGCTGTCGTCGCGCGCGGCGGATCTTTTCGATCAGTACCTGGTGTATCGACCGGAATGGCTAACGCAGTGGGAAGCGGGGCGAACGGTCGAGGGGTTAGGCGAGGCGCAATGCTGGCAGGCGCCGCTGTGGAAAGCGTTGGTGGAGTACACCGATACGCTGGGTCAGCCGCGCTGGCATCGTGCTAATCTCTATCAACGGTTTATCCAGACTCTCGAAAATACCGATACCTGCCCGCCAGGCCTCCCTTCCCGTGTGTTTATCTGCGGGATCTCCGCGTTGCCGCCCGTGTACCTACAGGCATTGCAGGCGCTCGGCAAACATATCGACATTCATCTGCTCTTCACCAATCCCTGCCGCTACTACTGGGGCGATATAAAAGACCCGGCGTATCTGGCAAAGCTGCTGGCGCGTCAGCGGCGACATAGTTTTGAAGACCGCCATTTACCCCTGTTCCGTGACAATTCGAATGCCGAAAGTTTGTTTAACGGCGATGGTGAACAGGATGTCGGTAACCCGATGCTGGCCTCGTGGGGGAAACTGGGACGTGACTATATTTATCTGCTCTCAGAACTGGAAAACAGCCAGGAGCTTGATGCGTTTGTCGATGTGACCCCGGATAACCTGCTGCATAACATTCAGGCCGATATCCTTGAGCTGGAAAACCGCGCAGTGGCGGGGGTGAGCCTGGAAGAGTATTCGCGCAGCGATAATAAGCGACGCCTTGACCTGGATGACACCAGCGTCACCTTTCACGTCTGTCATAGCCCACAGCGTGAAGTTGAAATCCTCCACGATCGTCTGCTGGCGATGCTGGAAGCGGACCCAACGCTCACCCCGCGCGACATCATCGTGATGGTGGCGGATATCGACAGTTATAGCCCGTTTATTCAGGCGGTCTTTGGCAGCGCCCCTGCAGAGCGTTATCTGCCTTATGCCATTTCCGACCGCCGGGCGCGTCAGTCGCATCCGGTATTGCAGGCGTTCATCAGCCTGCTGTCACTGCCTGACAGTCGCTTTATTTCTGAGGATGTGCTGGCGCTGCTGGATGTCCCGGTGCTGGCGGCGCGCTTCAATATCAACGAAGAAGGGCTGCGCTATTTGCGACTGTGGGTCAATGAGTCGGGCATTCGCTGGGGAATTGATGATGACAACGTGCGGGAGCTGGAACTTCCGGCAACGGGACAGCATACGTGGCAATTTGGCCTCACGCGTATGCTTTTGGGCTATGCCATGGAAAGTGCGCAGGGCGAGTGGCAGTCCGTTCTGCCTTATGATGAGTCCAGCGGGCTGATAGCCGAGCTGGTGGGGCATCTGGCGTCATTACTGATGCAGCTTAATCTCTGGCGTCGTAGTCTGGCACAGGAGCGTCCGCTGGAAGAGTGGCTGCCGGTGTGTCGTGAGATGCTCAACGACTTCTTCCTGCCGGACACTGAAACCGAGGCGGCCATGACGCTTATCGAGCAACAGTGGCAGGCGATGATCGCCGAAGGATTGAAGGCTGAATATGACGACGCGGTCCCCCTGTCACTGCTGCGCGATGAGCTGGCGCAGCGGTTGGATCAGGAGCGGATCAGCCAGCGTTTTTTAGCCGGGCCGGTGAACATCTGTACTCTGATGCCGATGCGTTCTATTCCCTTCAAAGTCGTCTGCCTGCTGGGAATGAACGACGGTGTCTATCCGCGCCAGCTTGCGCCGCTCGGCTTTGATCTCATGAACCAGAAACCGATGCGTGGGGATCGCAGTCGTCGTGATGACGACCGTTATCTGTTCCTTGAGGCCTTAATTTCTGCCCAGCAGTCGCTTTACATCAGCTACATCGGGCGCTCGATCCAGGATAACAGCGAACGCTTCCCTTCCGTGCTGGTTCAGGAACTGCTCGATTACATCGGACAAAGCCACTATTTGCCGGGTGACGAAGCATTGACCAGCGATGAGAGCGAGAAACGGGTCAAAGCGCATATCGCCCGACTGCATACCCGCATGCCGTTCGATGCGCAAAATTTCCTGCCCGGCGAGCAGCAGAGCTACGCCAGCGAGTGGTTGCCCGCGGCAAGCCGTTGCGGAGAGGCCCATAGCGATTTTGTGCAGCCGTTGGCCTTTGACATGCCAGAGATGCTGAGTCTGGAAACGCTGCAACGTTTCTGGGCGCATCCAGTACGGGCGTTTTTTCAGCAGCGCTTGCAGGTCAATTTCCGCTCCGAAGAGAGTGAAATCCCGGATACCGAACCATTTACCCTGGAAGGACTAACCCGTTATCAGCTCAACCAGCAGTTACTGAATGCACTGGTCGAACAGGAGGATGCCGAACGTCTGTTCCGTCGCTTCCGCGCGGCGGGGGATCTGCCGTATGGGGCTTATGGCGAGATCCTCTGGGAAGTTCAGCATCAGGAAATGCAGACGCTGGCGGACAGGATCGTGGCCTGCCGTCAGCCGAGCCAAAGTCTGGAGGTCGATCTGCACTGTAACGGCGTACAGTTGACCGGGTGGCTACCGCAGGTGCAGGAAGATGGGCTGCTGCGCTGGCGGCCTTCGTTAATCAGCATTTCACAAGGCGTGCAACTTTGGCTCGAACACCTTGTCTATTGTGCCTGCGGGGGAAAAGGTGAAAGCCGGCTGTTTTTGCGAAAAGACGGAGAGTGGCGTTTCCCACCGCTGGAAAAAGAGCAGGCATTGGGTTACCTGGCGCAACTGATTGACGGATATCGCGAAGGAATGTCCGCACCGCTGCTGGTGCTTCCGGAAAGCGGCGGCGCGTGGATAAAAACCTGTTATGACGCGGCAAATGATGCCATGTTAGATGACGATGATACGCGACAAAAAGCCCGCGTGAAGTTTATGCAGGCTTACGAAGGCAACATGGTCGTGCGTGGCGAAGGCGAGGATATCTGGTATCAGCGCCTGTGGCGGCAACTGGACTCCGAGACCCTGGAGGCCATTATTTTGCAGTCACAACGTTACCTGCTTCCGCTTTTCAGATTTAATCAGTCGTGATGATTGTATAAAAATTGCGCAATTTTGATGCTTCCTTTATGATGCGTTGCCCTGCTCAGAGAAGCATCCAACATGTCTTTGCGCAGAAAGAAAGTTAATGATGAGGTTCTTGAATGCCCCGCAGCACCTGGTTCAAAGCGTTACTGTTGTTGGTCGCCTTTTGGGCGCCCTTAAGTCAGGCAGACACCGGTTGGCAGCCCATTGCGGAAACCATCCGTAAAAGCGACAAAGATACCCGCCAGTATCAGGCCATTCGTCTGGATAATGGCATGGTGGTATTACTGGTATCCGACCCGCAAGCGGTGAAATCGCTTTCTGCGCTGGTGGTACCCGTGGGGTCGCTGGAAGATCCCGATGCGCATCAGGGACTGGCACATTATCTTGAGCACATGTGTCTGATGGGATCGAAAAAGTACCCACAGGCCGACAGCCTGGCGGAATACCTGAAATTGCACGGCGGCAGCCACAATGCCAGTACCGCGCCGTACCGTACCGCGTTCTACCTGGAAGTGGAGAACGACGCGCTTACCGGTGCTGTTGATCGTCTGGCCGATGCCATTGCCGAACCGCTGCTGGATAAAAAATATGCCGATCGTGAGCGCAATGCGGTAAACGCAGAGCTGACGATGGCGCGCACCCGTGACGGGATGCGGATGGCGCAGGTGAGTGCGGAAACCATCAACCCGGCGCATCCTGGTTCACGTTTTTCCGGTGGTAATCTGGAAACCTTAAAAGACAAACCGGGTAACCCGGTGCAGCAGGCATTGCGCGATTTTCACAGCAAGTATTACTCCGCCAATCTGATGAAAGCGGTTATCTACAGCAATAAGCCTTTGCCGGACCTGGCAAAGATTGCTGCAGAGACCTTTGGGCGGGTGCCAAACAAGAATATCGAAAAGCCGGAAATTACCGTTCCGGTTGTCACCGATGCGCAGAAGGGCGTCATTATCCATTACGTTCCTGCGCTGCCGCGTAAAGTGCTGCGCGTTGAGTTCCGAATTGACAACAACAGCGCGCAGTTTCGCAGTAAAACCGACGAGCTGATCACATATCTGATTGGCAACCGTAGTTCGGGTACGCTTTCTGACTGGCTGCAAAAGCAAGGGCTGGTGGAAGGCATTCGCGCGGATTCCGATCCGGTGGTCAACGGCAACAGCGGTGTGTTAGCCATTTCCGCCACGCTGACCGATAAAGGCCTGGCAAATCGCGAAGAGGTTGTCGCGGCTATTTTCAGCTATCTCAACCTGTTACGTGATAAGGGTGTGGATAAACGCTACTTTGACGAGCTGTCGCATGTGCTTGATCTCGACTTCCGTTATCCGTCGATCACCCGTGATATGGATTACGTCGAGTGGCTGGCGGATACCATGATCCGCGTGCCGGTGGCGCATACGCTGGATGCGGTGAACATCGCCGATCGGTACGATGCGAAAGCGATTCAGGCGCGTCTGGAGATGATGACGCCGCAAAATGCGCGTATCTGGTACATCAGCCCGAAAGAACCGCACAACAAAACTGCTTACTTTGTTGATGCCCCTTATCAGGTCAATAAAATCAGCAAGCAGACCTTCAGCGACTGGCAGAATAAAGCGCAGGGTATTGCGCTGTCTCTGCCGGAACTGAACCCCTATATTCCTGACGATTTCACGCTGATTAAACCGGAAAAGAAATATGACCGTCCGGCGCTGATCGTGGATAAGCCTGATCTGCGCGTGGTGTACACCTCGAGCCAACATTTTGCCAGCGAACCAAAGGCGGACGTGAGCGTCATTCTGCGTAATCCGCAGGCGATGGACAGCGCCAGGAATCAGGTTATGTTTGCGCTGAACGACTATCTGGCGGGGATTGCGCTCGACCAGTTAAGTAATCAGGCGGCAGTGGGGGGCATCGGTTTTTCAACCAACGCCAACAATGGCTTAATGCTCAACGCTGACGGCTACACACAGCGTTTACCGCAGCTTTTCCAGGCATTGCTTGAAGGCTACTTCAGCTACACCGCAACCGAGGAGCAGCTTGAGCAGGCGAAATCCTGGTATAGCCAGATGATGGATTCCGCCGAGAAAGGGAAAGCTTACGAGCAGGCGATTATGCCGGTGCAGATGATCTCTCAGGTGCCCTATTTCTCGCGCGATGAGCGGCGCGCGCTGCTGCCGTCGATCACCCTGAAAGAGGTGATGGCCTACCGTGAAGCGTTAAAATCGGGTGCCCGTCCGGAATTCCTGGCAATTGGCAACATGAGCGAAGCGCAGGTCACAACGATGGCGCGGGATATCCAGAAACAGCTTGGCGCGAACGGTTCCGAATGGTGTCGCAACAAAGATGTGCTGGTGGATAAGAAGCAGTCGATCATTTTTGAAAAAGCGGGCAGCAGCACCGACTCTGCACTGGCGGCGGTATTTGTTCCCACCGGCTATGATGAGTATGCCAGCGCGGCCTACAGCGCCATGCTGGGTCAGATTGTTCAGCCGTGGTTCTACAATCAACTGCGTACGGAAGAGCAGTTAGGATATGCGGTGTTCGCCTTCCCGATGAGCGTCGGACGTCAGTGGGGGATGGGCTTCCTGCTGCAAAGCAGCGATAAACAGCCGTCATATCTTTGGGATCGCTATAAGGCGTTTTTCCCCACGGCGGAGGAGAAGCTGCGGGCGATGAAACCGGAAGAGTTTGCCCAGATTAAGCAGGCTATCGTCGCGCAGATGTTGCAGGCACCGCAAACGCTGGGTGAAGAGGCATCGAAATTAAGCAAAGATTTCGATCGCGGTAATATGCGATTCGATTCACGTGATAAAATTGTGGCTCAGATAAAACAGCTGACGCCGCAAAAACTTGCTGATTTCTTCCATCAGGCGGTGGTAGAGCCGCAAGGCGTGGCGGTACTGTCGCAGATTTCCGGTGGTCAAAACGGGAAGCCACACTATGTGCACCCGGAAGGCTGGAAAGTGTGGGACAACGTCAGCGCGTTGCAGCAAACTTTGCCCCTGGTGAGAGAACAGAATGAATGATGTCGCCGAGTCCCTTGATCCCCTGCGCTTGCCCCTCACGGGCGAGCGCCTGATTGAAGCCTCTGCGGGCACCGGCAAAACCTTTACTATCGCGGCGCTCTATCTGCGTCTGCTCCTCGGACTTGGCGGTTCCACTGCCTTTCCCCGTCCCCTGACCGTTGAAGAACTGCTGGTGGTGACCTTTACCGAGGCCGCCACCGACGAGTTGCGTGGTCGCATCCGCAGTAATATTCATGAGCTGCGGATAGCCTGTCTGCGCGAATCGACCGACAATCCCCTTTATGCCCGTCTGCTGGACGAGATCGACGATAAAAAGCAGGCGGCTCAGTGGCTGCTGCTCGCCGAGAGACAGATGGATGAGGCGGCGGTGTTCACCATCCACGGTTTTTGTCAGCGCATGCTGAGTCTGAATGCCTTCGAATCCGGCATGTTGTTTGAGCAACAGTTGATCGAAGATGAATCTCTGCTGCGCTACCAGGCCTGCGCGGATTTTTGGCGTCGACACTGTTACCCCTTATCACGTGACATTGCCCAGGTAGTGTTTGAAACGTGGAAAGGACCGCAGGCGCTGCTGGCAGATATTAACCGTTACCTGCAAGGGGAAGCGCCGGTCATCAAAGCGCCGCCGCCGGATGATGAAACGCTGGCGTCCCGTCATCAACAGATCGTGCAGCGAATCAACGCGCTTAAACAACAGTGGTGTGACGCGGTGGGTGAGCTTGAGGGATTGATGGAAGCCTCAGACATCGACCGGCGTAAATTTAATCGTGGCAACCAGGGTAAATGGATCGAGAAGATCAGCGTCTGGGCTCAATCCGGGACGCAAAGCTACCAGTTGCCAGAGGCACTGGAGAAATTCTCGCAGCGTTTTCTTGAGGATCGCACCAAAGAAGGCGGTGCTGTGCCGCAGCATCCGCTGTTTGTCGCGATAGATGAACTGTTGTCAGAACCTTTGACCCTCAGAGATCTGCTGATCACCCGTGCGCTGGCGGAGATCCGTGAGACGGTGGCGAAAGAAAAACGTCGCCGGGGTGAGCTGGGATTTGACGATATGCTCAGTCGACTGGATGGCGCGCTGCGCAGTGAAAGCGGCGATGCGCTGGCAGCGGCGATTCGAGCCCGCTTCCCGGTGGCGATGATCGATGAGTTCCAGGATACCGATCCGCAACAATACCGCATTTTCCGTCGCATCTGGCAGCATCAGCCGGACACCGCGCTGTTGCTGATAGGCGACCCCAAGCAGGCGATTTATGCGTTTCGCGGCGCGGATATTTTTACCTATATGAAGGCCCGCGGTGAGGTCAGCGCGCACTATACCCTCGACACCAACTGGCGTTCCGCGCCGGGCATGGTGAACAGCGTCAACAGGCTGTTCGGCCTGATGGACGATGCCTTTATGTTTCGCGAGATCCCGTTTCAGCCGGTGAAATACGCCGATAAAAATCAGTCGCTGCGTTTTGAATTTCATGGCGAAACTCAGCCCGCGATGACGATGTGGCTGATGCAAGGGGAAAGCTGCGGAGTAGGGGATTATCAAAGCTATATGGCGCAGGTGTGCGCCGCGCAGATCCGCGACTGGCTGAAGGCCGGGTTGAGCGGTGAGGCGATACTTTTCAACGGCAAGGATGCGCGTCCGGTGAGTGCGGCGGATATCAGCGTGCTGGTACGTAGCCGTCAGGAAGCGGCGCTGGTGCGCGACGCCCTGACGCATCTGGCGATCCCTTCCGTGTATCTTTCCAACCGCGACAGCGTGTTTGAAACGCTGGAAGCGCAGGAGATGCTCTGGGTTTTACAGGCGGTGATGGCACCGGAAAAGGAAAATACGCTGCGTAGCGCACTGGCAACCTCCATGATGGGGTTGAACGCGCGCGACATTGACATGCTCAACGACAATGAAAATGCCTGGGATCAGGTGGTCGAAGAGTTTGTCGGCTACCGCCAGATCTGGCAGAAACGGGGCGTGATGCCGATGCTGCGCGCGCTGATGTCGACGCGAAAGATTGCGGAAAATCTGCTGGCGACGGCGGGGGGCGAACGTCGCCTGACCGATATTTTGCACATTAGCGAGTTGTTGCAGGAGGCGGCTTCGCAACTGGAAAGCGAGCATGCACTGGTACGCTGGCTTTCGCAGCATATTCTTGAGCCTGACAGCAACGCCTACAGCCAGCAAATGCGCCTGGAAAGCGACAACCATCTGGTGCAAATCGTCACTATCCATAAGTCAAAAGGGCTGGAGTATCCGCTGGTCTGGCTGCCGTTTATCACTCATTTCCGCATTCAGGATCAGGCGTTTTATCACGATCGCAACTCGTTTGAAGCGGTACTGGATCTGAGCGAAGCGGACGAAAGCGTGGCGCTGGCAGAAGCCGAACGGTTGGCGGAAGATCTGCGTTTACTGTACGTGGCGCTGACCCGTTCAGTCTGGCACTGTAGTCTGGGCGTCGCCCCTCTGGTGCGTCGTCGGGGCGATAAAAAGGGCGATACCGATGTGCATCAGAGCGCGCTGGGGCGTCTGCTGCAAAAGGGCGAACCGATGGATGCCGCCGGGCTACGCGCGGCGATAGAGGCGGTTTGCGATGAGAACATCATCTGTCTTGTCCCGGAAGCGGTCAGCATGGAGCCGTTGCCCGTCACTGCGGCGAGCGGGGCGTCGCTGAATGCCCGACGAGTACAACGAACGCCTGGCGACAGTTGGCGGGTGACCAGTTATTCTGGCCTGCAACAGCGCGGTCATGGTATTGCGCAGGATCTCATGCCGCGACTGGATATCGATGCGACTGGCGTCGGTGAGGTGGTTGAGGAACCTGAACTGACGCCGCACCAGTTTCCGCGCGGTGCGTCGCCGGGGACGTTTTTACACAGCCTGTTTGAAGATCTCGATTTTACCCAACCGGTAGAGGCTGCCTGGGTGCAGGACAAACTGGCGCTTGGCGGTTATGACGCCGGTTGGGAGCCGGTGATTACCGCGTGGGTGACGGCCATTCTCCATGCGCCGCTGAATGAGACAGGCATCAGCCTGAGCCAACTGTCTGCGCGTGAAAAACAGGTCGAGATGGAGTTTTATCTGCCCATTAGCCAACCGCTTATCGCGGAGAGGCTGGATGCGCTGATCCGTCAGTTTGACCCGCTTTCGGCGGACTGCCCGCCGCTGGAGTTCGCCCAGGTTCGCGGGATGCTCAAGGGCTTTATCGATCTGGTGTTTCGTCACAACGGGCGCTATTACCTGCTGGATTACAAATCGAACTGGCTGGGTGAAAACAGCTCGGCTTACACCCCACAGGCGATGGCCACGGCAATGCAGGCGCATCGCTACGATTTGCAGTATCAGCTCTATACCCTCGCGCTGCACCGGTATTTGCGCCATCGCATTGCGGATTACGACTACGAGCGCCATTTTGGCGGCGTGATTTATCTGTTCCTGCGCGGTGTGGACAGCGAACAGCCGCAGCAGGGGATTTACACCACCCGCCCGTCTGAGGAGCTGATTGCCCGGATGGACGAGATGTTTGCCGGTGTGGCACTGGAGGACGCATCGTGACGCTACAAAAGCGATTGCTTGAGGCCGTCGAGCAGAAGCAACTGCGCCCTCTGGATGCGCAATTCGCGCTGGCGGTGACCGGCGAACATGAACCTGCCGTCACGCTGGCAGCGGCGTTACTCAGCCGGGATGCCGGAGAAGGGCACGTTTGTTTACCGCTCGCCCGACTGACGATGGGGGCTGACCTGCCTCCTCTGCTGGCAGCCTGCCTGAGTGAGACAGGTGAACCGACTGACTGGGCGGAATGTCTGCTCGCATCGGACGCCGTCAGTCGTGGAGAGCGGCCATCGCCGATGATCCTCCACGGCGATCGGCTGTATCTGAACCGGATGTGGCGCAACGAACGCACGGTCGCCCGTTTCTTTAGCGAGGTGAATCGACCCATTGCGGTAGATGAAGCCTTACTGACGCAAACGCTGGAAGCGCTGTTCCCGACAACAAACGAAATCAACTGGCAAAAAGTTGCCGCTGCGGTGGCGCTGACCCGCCGCATTTCGGTGATTTCCGGCGGGCCGGGTACGGGGAAAACAACGACCGTGGCGAAACTGCTGGCGGCGCTGATCCAGATGGCGGAAGGCGAGCGTTGCCGTATTCGCCTGGCGGCACCGACGGGCAAAGCCGCCGCGCGTCTGACTGAGTCCTTAGGCAAGGCGCTGCGCCAGTTGCCGCTGACGGATGAACAAAAGCAACGCATCCCGGATGATGCCAGCACCTTACACCGACTGTTGGGCGCTCAGCCTGGCAGCCAGCGCTTACGTCATCACGCAGGCAATCCGTTGCATCTGGATGTGCTGGTGGTGGATGAGGCGTCGATGATCGACCTGCCGATGATGTCGCGACTGATAGATGCATTGCCACCGCACGGGCGCGTCATTTTCCTCGGCGATCGCGACCAGCTCGCCTCGGTTGAGGCGGGGGCGGTGCTGGGCGATATCTGCGCCTGGGTGAATGCGGGCTATACCCCAGAACGGGCGCAGCAGCTGGCTCGCCTGACGGGGATGCCCGTTCCGGCAGGCGTGGGCAACGACGCCGCCACGCTGCGTGACAGTCTCTGCCTGCTGCAAAAAAGCTATCGTTTTGGCCGTGATTCCGGCATCGGACAACTGGCTGCGGCGATCAACCGTGGTGATAAGGCCGCGATAAACGGCGTTTTCCAGCAGGGCTTCAGCGATATCGATAAACGGACGCTGGAGAGCAGTGAAGATTACACCGCCATGCTTGAAGACGCGCTGACAGGTTACGGACACTACCTGACGTTGCTTCAGGCGCGCGCGGAGCCGGCGTTAATCATTCAGGCATTCAATGAATTCCAGCTGCTGTGTGCGCTGCGTGAAGGGCCGTTTGGCGTGAGCGGACTGAATGAACGCATCGAACTGGCTATGCAGCAAAAGCGTAAAATTCATCGTCTGCCCCATTCCCGCTGGTATGAAGGGCGACCCGTAATGATTACCCGTAACGACAGCGCGCTGGGATTGTTTAACGGCGATATCGGCGTGGCGCTCGATCGTGGGCAAGGATTACGGGTCTGGTTTGCGATGCCGGATGGCAGTATTAAATCTGTACAACCCAGTCGTCTGCCGGAGCATGAAACCACCTGGGCGATGACGGTGCACAAATCGCAGGGCTCAGAGTTCGATCATGCCGCGCTGGTGTTACCCACGCAGCGTACGCCGGTGGTAACAAGGGAGTTAGTGTATACCGCTGTCACCCGCGCACGTCGCCGCCTGTCGCTGTATGCTGATGAACGCATTCTTGGCAGTGCGGTTGCGACCCGTACCGAACGTCGCAGCGGGCTGTCGACGTTGTTTAAATGACAGGTTACCGGATGGCGTTTGCGCTTATCCGGCCCGTGTTGAATTCATGACGCCAGGCCGGATAAGGCGTTTACGCCGCCATCCGGCAATTCAATAACCGCTAACCCAGATCGGCCATCAGCACTTTGGATTTCCGCTGATAGTTGTACATCTCTTTCTTGCTTTCTGGCAGCAGGTCAATATCCACGGGCGTGAAGCCGCGCTCCTGGAACCAGTGAATACTGCGGGTCGTCAGGACGAACAGCTTGCTCAAACCAATCTGCTTCGCCTGGGCGGCGATTCGCTCCAGCAACACTTCTCCTCTTGAAGAACTGCGGTAGTCAGGATGGACAGCCACGCAGGCCATTTCACCAATCTTCTCTTCCGGGAAGGGATACAGCGCGGCACAAGCGATGGTCATGTTATCGCGCTGAATAATGGTGAATTTGTCGATCTCCATCTCCAGCTGTTCGCGCGAACGACGCACCAGAATACCCTGCTGCTCCAGCGGGCGGATCAGCTCCAGGATCCCACCGATATCGTTAATGGTGGCGCGGCGGATCTGCTCGGCGCTCTCCATCACAATTTGCGTCCCGATACCGTCGCGCGAGAACAGTTCCTGCAACAGCGCGCCATCTTCCTGATAGCTGATCAGGTGACAGCGACGGACCCCGCTCCGGCAGGCTTTTACCGCGCCACGCAGGAAGCGTACGGTACCCGAGTTGTAATCGCCTTTTTCTTCCTGTGCTTCTACGCGCGCCTGTGCTTCATTTGGGAACAATTCAGAGACGATATCGCCATCATCATTGGTCACCCCCTGCGAGGAGCAAAAGCCGATCATCTTTTCGGCTTTCAGCTTGATAGCCAACTGCGTGGCGATCTCTTCCGACGTCAGGTTAAAGCTTTCGCCGGTGACAGATACCGCGACGGGGCCCATCAGCACAATGGCGCCGCTGTCGAGTTGACGATGGATCGCCTCTTCATCGATTCGACGGATGCGCCCGCTGTGGCAGTAATCCACACCATCATCAACGCCCAGCGGCTGCGCAATGATAAAGTTGCCGCTGACCACGTTGATATGCGCGCCCTGCAGCGGCGTATTGTTCAGGCTCATCGACAGACGAGCGGTGATATCCAGTTGCAAAGTGCCCGCCGCCTGCTTAACCAGCTCCAGCGTTTTGGCGTCAGTGACGCGGGTATTTTTGTGATACATCGGTTCATGGTGGTGGGTGACGAGGTTGGCGTCGATTTGCGGACGCGCGCCATAGACCACCACCAGGCGAATGCCGAGGCTGTGTAGAAGCCCAATGTCATTGACGATGCTGGAAAAGTTTTCATGCTCAATGGCTTCGCCGCCGAGCATAATGACAAACGTTTTTCCCCGATGGGTATTGATATAGGGAACAGAATGGCGGAATCCCTGTACCAGTTCGGTTCTACGTTCCTTCACCACGGCATATCCTCATTGCATGATTATTCGTAATTAGTGTATTTTTATTCTGTTTTTTCGCCGCGCGCAAGCGCAAATTTTGACCCTGACAAAGTTTTTTCTCAGTAATACCGTGAATACAATAACAATGTTTACCCTTTTATAGATGACAGATTATGCGTCATTCGTTAAAGTTTCCGGTCAATTTAGACGTTTAGTATCTCATCACCATTACGTTTTATTTTGCTCGGGAGAAGCATGTCAGGATCCAATCCACCTATCAGCCGCCGTCGTTTACTGCAAGGGGCGGGCGCCATGTGGCTATTGAGCGTCAGTCAGGTCGGTCTGGCTGCGGTCAGTCAGGTCGTTGCGGTTCGTATTTGGCCAGCATCCAGTTACACCCGTGTGACGGTGGAATCGAATCAACAGCTGAAGTACAAGCAGTTTGCGCTGAGCAATCCTGAGCGCGTGGTGGTGGATATTGAAGGTGTGAACCTGAATTCCGTGCTGAAAGGTATGGCGGCGCAAATTCGTCCCGACGATCCTTATATCAAGTCGGCACGCGTGGGGCAGTTCGATCCACAGACCGTACGTATGGTGTTTGAACTGAAGCAAGATGTGAAGCCGCAGCTGTTTGCACTGGCACCGGTGGCAGGCTTTAAAGAACGTCTGGTGATGGATCTCTATCCGGCCAATGCGCAGGATATGCAGGATCCGCTGCTGGCGCTGCTGGAAGATTACAACAAAGGCGATCTCGATAAGCAGGTTCCCCCCGCGCAAAGTGGCCCGCAGCCAGGTAAAGCCGGTCGCGATCGCCCGATTGTGATCATGCTCGATCCGGGGCATGGCGGTGAGGATTCTGGCGCCATTGGTAAGTACAACACGCGTGAGAAAGACGTGGTGTTGCAGATTGCCCGGCGACTGCGGGCTTTGATCGAGAAAGAAGGCAACATGAAGGTCTACATGACGCGTAATGAAGATATCTTCATTCCGCTGAAGGTGCGCGTGGCGAAAGCCCAGAAGCAGCGTGCGGATCTCTTTGTCTCGATTCATGCGGACGCCTTCACCAGTCGACAACCCAGCGGTTCATCCGTGTTTGCGCTGTCGACCAAAGGGGCAACCAGTACGGCGGCGAAATATCTGGCGCAGACGCAGAACGCCTCGGATTTGATCGGTGGCGTAAGTAAAAGCGGCGACCGCTATGTCGACCACACCATGTTCGATATGGTGCAATCGCTGACCATTGCCGATAGCCTGAAATTTGGTAAAGCGGTGCTCAACAAGCTCGGCAGGATTAACAATCTGCATAAAAATCAGGTGGAACAGGCCGGGTTTGCGGTGCTGAAAGCGCCGGATATCCCATCGATTCTCGTCGAAACGGCGTTTATCAGTAATATCGAAGAAGAACGGAAGCTGAAAACGGCAACCTTCCAGCAGGAAGTGGCGGAGTCGATTCTGGCAGGGATCAAAGCGTACTTCGCCGATGGGGCGACGCTGGCGAGAAGAGGATAATAAAAAGCGCTGAAAAGCGCTTTTTTTCTGGACCGCAGAAACAAAAAAACACCCGTTAAGGTGTTTGATGTTGGTTGCGGGGGCCGGATTTGAACCGACGACCTTCGGGTTATGAGCCCGACGAGCTACCAGGCTGCTCCACCCCGCGTCCGTCTTTCTGCTGTGCATTTCAAACCACATAAGCGTTGGCTTTCCTGTGATTCGAACGACTATGCAGAAGCTTTACTGCATCAAATTTGATTGGTTGCGGGGGCCGGATTTGAACCGACGACCTTCGGGTTATGAGCCCGACGAGCTACCAGGCTGCTCCACCCCGCGTCCGTCTTTCTGCTGTGCATTTCAAACCACATGAGCCTTGGCTTTCCTGTGATTCGAACGACTATGCAAAAGCTTTACTGCATCAAATTTTAATTGGTTGCGGGGGCCGGATTTGAACCGACGACCTTCGGGTTATGAGCCCGACGAGCTACCAGGCTGCTCCACCCCGCGTCCGTGGATGCGCACTATACTCTGCTCGCATTTTCATGCAACCCTTTTTTCACCTTGATCACGGTTTCGGGATGAAAATGAACAAAAACAAGGCATTTCAGTTTAAATAATGTGCAAAATTTGCGTCAGGGCAGCGGTGCTCGTTTCATTAGCGGGCCGGGTTTGTTATCTTCATTGCGCATGATTTACAGCTAAAAGAAGAGAACAATGAAAGGACGTTGGGTCAGTTACCTTCTCGTGGGCGCGGTAGTTGCAATGCTGGCTGCCTGTTCCTCTAAACCAACCGATCGCGGGCAGCAGTATAAAGACGGGAAGTTTACCCAGCCTTTCTCACTGGTGAACCAGCCGGATGCCATCGGCGCACCGATCAACGCCGGCGATTTTGCCGAACAGGTCAATCAGATCCGCAGCGCTTCTCCGCGCTTGTACGGTAATCAAAGCAACGTTTATAACGCCGTACAAGACTGGCTGCGCGCCGGGGGCGATACGCGCACCATGCGCCAGTTTGGCCTTGATGCCTGGCAGATGGAAGGCGCTGATAACTACGGCAACGTGCAGTTTACCGGTTACTACACGCCAGTGATTCAGGCGCGTCATACGCGTCAGGGCGAGTTCCAGTATCCTATCTATCGTATGCCGCCGAAGCGAGGTCGTCTGCCGTCACGCGCTGAGATCTACTCCGGTGCGCTGAGCGACAGCTATATCCTGGCGTACAGCAACTCCCTGATGGATAACTTCATTATGGACGTGCAGGGCAGCGGCTATATCGACTTTGGCGACGGTTCCCCGCTGAACTTCTTTAGCTATGCCGGGAAAAACGGTCACGCCTACCGCAGTATTGGCAAAGTGCTGATCGATCGCGGTGAAGTGAAGAGAGAAGATATGTCGATGCAGGCGATTCGCCACTGGGGCGAAACGCACAGCGAAGCACAAGTGCGTGAATTGCTTGAGCAGAACCCGTCATTCGTCTTCTTTAAACCGCAATCTTTTGCCCCGGTGAAAGGGGCCAGTGCGGTACCGCTGATTGGCCGCGCATCGGTGGCGTCTGACCGCAGTATTATCCCGGCGGGCACGACGTTGCTCGCAGAAGTTCCGCTGCTGGACAACAACGGGAAATTTAACGGTCAGTATGAGCTACGTCTGATGGTGGCGCTGGATGTTGGTGGGGCGATTAAAGGTCAGCACTTCGACATTTACCAGGGCATTGGACCGGACGCCGGACACCGCGCGGGCTGGTATAATCACTATGGTCGCGTATGGGTACTGAAGAGCGCGCCTGGCGCGGGTAACGTGTTTAGCGGCTAGTCGCCGGATGGCGCTTCGCTTATCCGGCCTACATCATCGGGTAGGCCTGATAAGGCGCAGCCGCCATCAGGCAGTCATCCCGCTCGGTATTAATGAATTTGAGGTGTTATGTCTGTTGTAATTAGTGATGCCTGGCGTCAGCGTTTTGGCGGCACCGCGCGTCTGTATGGTGAAAAAGCGCTACAGCTGTTTGCCGATGCGCATATCTGCGTGGTTGGGATCGGCGGCGTCGGCTCCTGGGCGGCGGAAGCGCTGGCGCGAACCGGGATCGGCGCGATTACGCTTATCGATATGGATGACGTTTGCGTGACGAACACCAACCGCCAGATCCATGCGCTGCGCGACAATGTCGGGCTGGCAAAGGCGGAAGTGATGGCCGAGCGTATTCGCCTGATCAACCCCGAGTGCCGGGTGACGGTAGTCGATGACTTTGTTACGCCGGATAACGTCGCGGAATATATGAACGCGGGATTCAGCTATGTCATTGATGCCATTGACAGCGTACGGCCAAAAGCGGCGCTGATTGCCTACTGTCGACGCAATAAGATCCCGTTAGTGACCACCGGTGGTGCGGGTGGTCAGATCGATCCTACGCAGATTCAGGTCGTCGATCTGGCGAAAACTATCCAGGATCCGCTGGCGGCAAAACTGCGCGAACGGCTGAAAAGCGATTTTGGCGTAGTGAAAAACAGTAAAGGCAAACTCGGCGTCGACTGTGTGTTTTCAACGGAAGCGCTGGTGTATCCACAGTCAGACGGTAGCGTCTGCGCCATAAAGGCGACGGCAGAAGGACCAAAGCGGATGGACTGTGCGTCGGGCTTCGGCGCGGCAACGATGGTCACCGCCACGTTCGGTTTCGTGGCAGTATCCCATGCGTTGAAAAAGATGATGGCAAAAGCGGCACGCCAGGGGTAGGCCGGATAAGACGCTTCAGCGTCATCATCCGGCGGAATGAGCCGCATTAATGACTGCCTCGTTCAACGCCGCCAGACCCTGGCCGCGCGACGCGCTGAGCTGAGTTCGTAGCCCCAGCTCATCAAACAACGCCAGCGGCGAATGGGCCAGAAGTTCCGCCGGCGTTTTCCCTTCTGCGGCGGTCAGCAATACCGCCAGCAGTCCGCGCACAATGCGACCTTCACTGTCGCCGAAAAAGTGTAGCGTGCCCTTTTCAGAGCATGTATATCCCAGCCAGACGCGATTTTCGCAGCCAGCAATCTCTTTGGCCTGCGCTTTGAGATAGTCGGGCAATGCCGGAAGCTGTTTACCGAGCAGGATCAACTGACGATATTTGTCTTCCCACTGGGTCAGCGGGAGAAAGGTATGGCGCAACGTCTCTTCGGTTATGGTTGTGCCGAACGGGTGTCCGGCAAACATTGGGCTAGTCATTAATCCACCAGTATTTCCAGTGCGCGATCAACAGCGTTGACCAGCGCATCCACATCACTTTGGGTATTATACGGCGCAAATGAGGCGCGTAGCGTACCCGTGACGCCAAGTTCAGCCAGCAGCGGCTGCGCGCAGTGCTGACCGGCACGCAGTGCGATGCCATACTCCGCCAACAGGGTGACCATATCGCTATGGTGAACCCCGGCAAAATCAAAGGCCAGCAGACTGGAGTCCTGACAGCGAAACGAACGGAACCCCGGACGCTGAGCCAGCGCCTCTTCCGCCAGCGTGGCCAGCCCACGACTCCAGCTTTCCGCCTGGATGATATCAATGTCGGCCAGCCACTCCAGCGCGGCGCTCATGCCAATCACGCCAGCGACGTTAGGAGTACCCGCTTCCAGCTTCCACGGTGCGGCTTGAGTAGTGAAGCCCTCGAAACTGACTTCGTTGATCATCTTACCGCCACCAAGCCAGGGCGACATGGCTGCCAGCAACGCTGGTTTGCCGAAAAGCACGCCGATGCCGGTTGGGCCGTACAGCTTATGTCCGGAGAAGGCGTAGAAGTCGATATCGAGCGCCTGGACATCCGCCGGGAAATGGACCGCCCCCTGCGCGCCATCCACCATCACCACCATGTCAGCGGCATGGGCGAGCGTAATGGCTCGGGCTAAGTCCGGGCAGCCGCCGGTAACGTTCGACATCTGCCCTAGTGCGAGAATTCGGCTTCGCGGGGTGATAATTTCCGGCAGGCGTTCGACATCAGGCAGGTGCTGGGTATTGAGCGGTAGCTTGACCACTTTTGCCCCGGTTTGCTCCGCGACCATCAGCCACGGCACAAGGTTCGCATGGTGCTCCGCGACGCTGACGATAATCTCATCACCCGGTTGCAGGCGAGGGCGGGCATAGCTCTGCGCCACCATGTTGATGGCCTCCGTGGTGCCACGGGTCCAGACGATGGTTTTGTCATCAGGCGCGTTCAGCAAACGCGCCACCTTTTCCCGCGCGGCCTCATAGCGCGCGGTCAGGCGCTGGGCTTCGGCAAACTGACTGCGGTGGACGTTGCCGGCGCTCAGACTATAGAACTGTCGGGTCGCCTCAATAACGGCCTGTGGTTTGAGGGCCGTCGCGGCGCTATCAAGATAGACGCCCGCGTCAGCTAATGCGGGAAATTGCGCGCGAAACTGCGCGGGATTGAAAGCGTTCATGGTATTCCTCGATTCAGTGATCCGATCGTGGCGCAAATTGGTCGCTGATTCAAGGATTGTGCGGCCACCAGGAATACTCTGGATGTTGTGGCGAAATCAGACCAGTAGCTTATGCTGAATTATGTTAGGTAAATATTTATGCCTGTTACGGAGTACGTTTTAAATAGCATAAACAGCTTTAAGGAGAAGAAGATGAAAAAGACTGCCGCAATTATCTCTGCATGTATGCTGACTTTTGCCCTGAGCGCCTGTTCCGGTCCGAACTATGTGATGCACACCAATGATGGTCGTAGCATCGTCGCGGACGGTAAGCCGAAAACCGATGATGAAACCGGGATGATTTCGTACAAGGACGCTAATGGCAACAAACAGCAGATCAATCGTACCGATGTGAAAGAGATGGTCGAGTTGGATCAGTAGTCGCCAGATATCAGGTAAAAAAAAAGCACCGCAAATTGGCGGTGCTACATTAATCACTATGGACAGACAGGGTAAATGTACAGGAAGTGAAAAAGGGTAGCGTTGCTACCGTGGTCTGAATCGCAGACCAATTGCAAACACAACAACACAACATCACAACCGTAAGCCAAAAGCCCACCAGAACACGCATTCCGATAAAACTTTTCGTTCCGGCTCAGGAAGTGCCGCCACTATAGGTATTTGCTGGTAGTTCCTCAACGGACAAATTATAATGGCTCAGATTAAAAAAACTAATAGGTTACATAGTGTAGCCTAATTGTTAAATTCTTTTAACATCAAAGTTTAAAAGCCATGTCAAAACGACTTCCACCTCTGAACGCATTACGTGTTTTTGATGCCGCCGCACGGCATCTGAGCTTCACCCGCGCAGCAGAAGAGCTTTTTGTGACGCAGGCCGCAGTAAGCCACCAAATCAAGTCACTTGAGGATTTTTTGGGGCTGAAGCTGTTTCGTCGACGCAACCGTTCTCTTCTTCTTACCGAAGAAGGGCAGAGCTACTTCCTCGACATAAAAGAGATTTTTTCGCAATTAACCGAAGCGACGCGTAAACTTCAGGCGCGGAGTGCAAAAGGGGCGCTGACGGTCAGTTTATTGCCCAGTTTTGCGATTCAGTGGTTGGTGCCACGACTCTCTAGCTTTAACTCAGCTTATCCGGGAATTGACGTCAGGATCCAGGCGGTGGACCGTCAGGAAGATAAACTGGCGGACGACGTCGACGTGGCGATTTTTTATGGCCGCGGCAACTGGCCTGGACTGCGCGTAGAAAAATTGTACGCCGAGTATCTGCTGCCGGTGTGCTCGCCGCTGCTGCTGACGGGGGATAAGCCCCTGAAATCGCCCGCGGATTTGGCTTCGCATACTTTGCTGCATGATGCCTCACGTCGTGACTGGCAAACCTATACGCGACAGTTGGGGCTGAATCACATCAACGTCCAGCAAGGGCCTATCTTTAGCCATAGCGCGATGGTGCTGCAGGCCGCTATCCACGGACAGGGTGTGGCGCTGGCGAATAACGTGATGGCGCACTCAGAAATTGAGGCGGGACGACTCGTCTGCCCGTTTAATGATGTGCTGGTCAGTAAAAATGCATTTTATCTGGTTTGTCATGACAGTCAGGCAGAACTGGGTAAAATAGCCGCGTTCCGTCAGTGGATACTGGCGAAAGCGGCCACGGAACAAGAGAAATTCCGCTTTCGTTACGAACAATAACTTACTTAGGGTATTACCATGACCAGCCGTTTTATGCTGATTTTTGCCGCGATCAGTGGCTTTATTTATGTCGCTCTGGGGGCTTTCGGTGCGCATGTCCTGAGCAAAACCCTCGGTGTGGTTGAAATGGGCTGGATCCAGACCGGCCTGCAATATCAGGCGTTTCATACGCTGGCTATCTTCGGGCTGGCGGTGGCGATGCAACGCCGGATCAGCATCTGGTTTTACTGGAGTAGTGTTTTTCTTGCCCTGGGCACGGTGCTGTTTAGCGGTAGCCTGTATTGCCTGGCGCTGTCTCATCTGCGCCTGTGGGCGTTTGTTACCCCTGTCGGCGGCGTCAGCTTCCTGGCAGGTTGGGTGCTGATGTTAATTGGCGCCATCCGTTTGAAGCGTAAGGGCGTAGTTCATGAATAAGGTTGTGTTGTTGTGTCGCCTGGGCTTTGAAAAAGAGTGTGCCGCCGAAATTACCGACAAAGCAGGGCGTCGGGAGCTTTTCGGTTTTGCTCGCGTCAAAGAGAACGCGGGCTATGTCATCTATGAGTGCTATCAGGCAGAAGACGCCGAAAAAATTATCAGCGAGCTGCCGTTCAGTTCACTGATTTTTGCTCGTCAGTGGTTTGTGGTTGGCGAGTTGCTCCAGCATCTGCCACCGGAAGACCGCATTACGCCGATTGTTGGCATGTTGCAGGGCGTGGTGGAGAAAGGCGGCGATCTGCGCGTGGAAGTGGCCGATACGAATGAAAGCAAAGAGCTGATGAAGTTCTGCCGCAAATTTACGGTGCCATTGCGTGCCGCGCTGCGCGACGCTGGCGTTCTGACGAATTATGAGACGCCGAAGCGTCCGGTGGTGCACGTCTTCTTTATTGCGCCAGGCTGCTGCTATACCGGCTATTCCTGTGCCAGTAATAACTCGCCGTACTATATGGGCATTCCGCGCCTGAAGTTCCCGGCCGATGCGCCAAGCCGCTCGACGCTGAAGCTGGAAGAAGCGCTGCACGTGTTTATTCCGCAAGATGAGTGGGATGAGCGTCTGGCAAACGGGATGTACGCGGTGGATTTAGGGGCCTGCCCCGGCGGCTGGACCTATCAACTGGTCAAACGCAATATGTGGGTGTATTCAGTCGATAACGGCCCGATGGCGCAAAGCCTGATGGATACCGGGCAGGTCACCTGGCTTCGCGAAGACGGCTTCAGGTATCGCCCCAACCGCAGTAACATCTCGTGGATGGTGTGCGACATGGTTGAGAAGCCGGCGAAAGTGGCGGCGCTGATGGCGCAGTGGCTGGTCAACGGCTGGTGCCGGGAAACCATCTTTAACCTCAAGTTGCCGATGAAAAAACGCTACGAAGAGGTTTCGCAGAACCTGGCCTATATCCAGGCGCAACTCGACGAGCACGGCGTGAATGCGCAGATTCAGGCGCGTCAGCTGTATCATGACCGTGAAGAAGTGACGGTGCACGTCCGCCGCCTGTGGGCAGCGGTCGGTGGGCGTCGCGACGAGCGCTAGCGTCTGCTTTTGTCTTTTGCCAGAGTAACCACAGCGCCGTCAGGCGCTGTTCTTCCCATCAGTATTTCTTATTTTCATCAGCATTAATCCGGCCTGAGAATGGGACACATCAATATTAGTATCATTAAAATGCTAATTATTTACTTTGGCAGGTATAATTAATACCCTAAAGATAAAACGCTGGTTTGTGTAGTTTTGAATGGACAAAACACTGAATGTTGCCATGGAATAAGATATTCATGTATCCATCAAGGAATGTTATTAGACTGATAGTCATATAAACGTCCAAAAACAGATAAAGTCGATAATGTTTATATTGTCCTAATTTTCTTTTATGTATTGCGTTCGTCAGAGCTTGTTGATAATAATAGTTGCACGTTTTCCCGGTCAGGTTTGTTATCTGAACGAAAAACAGCAAAGCTGACATTGTATTGAATGTGAATAATCGTGGTACTCTGGATTTTTTGATGTTAAGGATAAAACGTAATGTTAAATTCCATAATATGGCAGGTTAAATTGCCAGGGCTTAATGGCTAAAAACGTTAGGTTGGCATCATTTTTTATACCAAGGAGACAACATGTCAAAGGTAATTAAATTCTCGCTGCTTGCTATTGCTATCTCTGTGATTTCTGGTTGCACAGGTAGTGTCTATAACAAACAAAAAAATTGTGATTACGATTATTTGTTACACCCGGCAATTTCTATTTCTAAGATTATTGGCGGTTGTGGTCCTGTAGATCAGTAATCCTTTGTCTGAGCCAACCGCTCTGGTTGGCTCAGCATCTGTCTTACCCACGTAAAGTCAGCACACTCTGAGAAATCATTCTTTTATCCAGCAGATCAATGCGTAAGTACCACGTTACTATGACACAGTAAAAACTCAACTTTTGCCTGAATATCATTGATTGAAACCGATGATGTGAAGAAAAGGGTGACGTGTTATAATTTCGGTCTAATGACTTAATTATTCATCTCGTCTTGTCAGCGAAGAGAAATATTGACGGAATCTGTTTTATCGGGGAGATGAAGGCGTATTTCACCTTCCGACAGCCATTCCACACGCCAGGCCATTACCTCTGTTGAACCCACACGATCTGGGGTTGCAATCAAAAAGAAGATTGTTATCTTTATGTGTTTTTAATGGTTTTTTTCTTGCTTTGTATTTTACAGAGGAGTTGAGTTAATGAACTATTTTAATTTATTATGTTAAATAATAATTTTGTGGTTAATTATTCTTATGATTGTTTCTGGCGCGATAGATGATATTGTCAGGGACATTGCCACTGTAGCGAGAGCAATGACTTTTATTTGTTGAATGTGATGACCTGATTACATCGACGTACTGTCCGACACAATATGCGTTACGTCATCCAGATGCCCGAGTCGGGCTTCTCCTGAGCGATTGAATTTACTCTTATCGATCAGCAATAACGACTGCGACGCGCGTTTCAACAGGACCGATTTGAAATCGGCGTTAAAGGTGCTGGAATCCCATAGTGCGCCGCCGCCGTCGATCCCTTCGCAGGAAAAAATAAACAGGTCGACCTCAAGGGATTTGAGCTGCGAAATGAGCGCAGGATTGACGTAACAGCCATGCTTGCGCTCGAGTCTGCCGCCGGAACTGATGAGCTGAATATGCTGGCGCTTACCGAGTTCCTGGCAAATGGGCTGGCTGTTGGTAAAGACCTGTATATTGATATCCGGCAGTTGCCGAGCCAGATACCAACAGGTAGAACTGGCATCCAGCGCAATGACCATGCCTTCTTCAATCCAGCTCAACGCCTTTCTGGCGATATCGGCTTTATGCGCGTAATGGCTCTTCAGGCGCATATGAAAGGGATCGCCGCTGTCCGGATTTTCCCGCAGGATCCCTTTCGCGCGCCCGTGGTTGCGCAGTATTTTTCCTTGAATCTGCAGTTCGCTGAGATCGCGGCGGATGGTCTCTTTACTGACGCTGAGCTGAACGGCCAGTGTCTCGGTGGTCAGGCTTTTATACTGACTGAGCAGATCCACGATCGCCTGCTGACGTGCCGCTTTCATCTCTTATCACCTCTCAATCAAATGCCCCAACCGCGATTGAGATTACGGTGTTACCCCTTTTTTTAAAAGAATATTCCCATACTTTGCGCACTCGCCGGTGATGACAATCGCAAAAGCCTTTTGCGCACGCTCGTAGAAGGCGAAGCGATCGATACGAGTAATCTCCGGACACGGCGTCTGTGCGGAAAGTGCATCGCGATAGCGCGCTTCAACGCGCGGGTCGAGCGTGTCGCCTTCGACGGCAGCCATCATGACCAGCGGTGGCGCATAGCTGTCGAGCTCAAACAGCGGGATCACGGCTCGCAGCAGGTCGCTGACGCTGAGACCATCGGCACGGATCACCTGCGGTCCCATGCTGTGCGCCGGGAAGTGCGCGTCTGAGAAAATAATTTCATCGCCGTGACCCATTTGCGTCAGAACTTTAAGCAGTTCTGGTGAGATGAGAGGAGAAATGGTTTTAAGCATATATATTCCTTTACTCTGTGCGGGGATAGAAATAACGGTACTGGTAGCGCACCTGTTCTCTGGCCTGCTGCGGACTGGAAAACGCGCCGATGCCATACCAACCGTACATCGCCGCGCCGGCAACGGTGGTTTCCGCGTCATCCAGCACTTTGATAGAGATCTCAAGAGTATTGGCCTTGATCTGATTCCACAGCGCATTGCGGCTCCCGCCGCCGACCAACAGCAGTTCCGTCGCGCTGAATTGACCAATTTTTTCCAGCGTATGCAGGTTATGTCGCAGTTGCTCCGTTAATCCTTCCAGCGCCGCGCGATAGAAATGCGCGCGGGTGGTATTGAGCGTAACGCCTCGCCAGCCTGCGTTTGCAGAAGAGAGCAGTTCGCACTGCATCTGCACGCCATCGGACCCGGCAGGAATCGCTTGCGCTTGTGCAATCAACGTTTGCCAGGGGGTTTCGGGTGTCCACAGCAGCTTGCGCACCCATTCAAGTACGCCGGAAGCAAGCCACTGCATCCCCGGATTATAAAGTCCTGACTGGCTGTCCAGTTCACAGGTTGAACCCGCATGTCCGCTCAATAGCGACGTATCAACCCTCGCGCTACGCACCATCAGGATCTCCCACGTGCCGGAAGAGAGAACCGGTTCGTCTTGCTCCGCGCCGGCGCCAAACAGCGCAAACTGGGTATCGTGTCCGGCGGAGATCACGGGAATTCCCGGCGGGAGACCGAGTATCGTTGCCATAGCAGGCTGTAGCGAACCTGTCTGTTCACCCGCCTCTACAAGTCGCGGGAAGAGCCGTCGCGGCAGTCCTGTGGCCTGTAAAATATCGGTACTGAAATCCCGCTGCTGGATATCCAGCATCTGGCTGGTGCCAGCCATGGTGATGTCAGTGGTGAATTCGCCGGTCAGACGATGATTAATGAGTGAAGAGATAAACAGCCAGGCGTGGGCCCGCTCCAGCAGCTGTGGGTAATTTTCTTTAAGCCATATCAGCTTGTACAGCGTGTTGAAGCTAAATGCGCCGACGCCGGAAAGGGTCTGAAGTTGACGCGGCGACATAAAACGACGGATGTTTTCCATCACCGAGGCGGTGCGTGGGCATTTCCAACTGATGATGGGGTAGAGTAACTCGCCGCGTTCATCGACCAGCGCGCCGTCAACGCCAAAAGTGGTGACCGTGATGCCGCGAATCCGACAGGCCGAGAGTTCAGCGGATAGTTTCTGGCAGCATTGTGCAAAACGTTGCAGGATGGCATCCAGCGACCATTGGTGCCAGGCACTGTTTTCTACGGCAATCTCGCTGGCATTGGCAACCGCAGCACGGGCGACAATGTGTCCCTGACGATCGACGGCAATGGCCCGCACGTTTGTTGCGCCGCAGTCGAGAACCAGGATGATTTCATTTTTCATTATGACTCCCGTTGCCGGATGGCACTGCGCTTATCCTGTCTACACGTTGTTTACCCGTAGGCAGGATAAGCTGTCTCAGCGTCGCCATCAGGCAATTGCGCAATGCTTAACGTTTATACAGTGGCCCGTAGTTCTGACAGGCGCGGTAATCCTGGCCTTCTGTATCCATACCGTGCGCGGCCCAGGCGGAGGGGCGGTAAATTTTCGCCTCTTCCACGTTGTGCATGCAGACCGGAATGCGCAGCATGGCGGCGAGGGTGATAAAGTCTGCGCCGACGTGGCCGACGGTCAGGACGCCGTGGTTCGCGCCCCAGTTAGCCATCACGGAATAGACGTCGGAGAATGGTCCTTTACCGGTAAGGCGTGGTGCAAACCAGGTGGTGGGCCAACTGGAATCGGTGCGTTTGTCGAGGGTGTCATGCACCGCTTTCGGCAGTTCGACGCTCCAGCCCTCTGCAATTTGCAGTACCGGCCCCAGACCTTTGATGATGTTCACGCGGGTCATGGTGAACGGTACGCCGCCTTCAGTCAGGAAGCGTGATGAATAGCCGCCGCCGCGGAAATATTCATGGATAGCCGGACACCACTCTGTGGCCGCCAGGCAGGCGTCAGCCTCCTGCTGTGTCACCTCCCAGTGCGGTTTCACCGTCGGTTTTCCTTCGCTGTCGCGCTGTTTACAGGTACCATCCAGCGCGGCGGAACCGGAGTTGATCAGATGGATAATGCCGTGTTCTGCACGTCCGGTCAGCGCTTGACCCGTCACACGTTCAACCGCTTCTGGCGACCAGTAGGTACGCACATCGGCAAAGACCTGTGCGGTGCCGGTCAACTGATGTCCAAGCAGCATGGCGACGCCGTTCAGACTGTCGTTTTCGGTGGCGACCACAAATGGTTCGCGCACGCCGTTCCAGTCAAACGAACTGTTCAGCAACGCTTCGGCGGTATCGCCGTTGGGGTATTGATCGGTCCAGTGACGTTGCCCCTGAAAGCCCGCGGCAATCGCGTTATAGCCGAGTGACTCTTCCACGCGTCCCTTTTCTGCCAGCTTAGGGTTCCCTTGCATCATGTCGCGAATGCACATTGCCATCAGCAGGCTTTCCCGCAGGATCGCCCGGCTTTGTTCGGCGTTACGCTGATACTGTTTAGCATTTTTATCTTCGCCATAGCGGAAGTGTTTATCCGCCCATGCCAGCGCCATTTCCAGTTCAGCTTCGTCATAGATTTTTTGATCGATGCGGCGACGCAACTCGGTCATATCGACGGACTGGACCTTCATCCCTAGCCAGGACTCAAAGAAATGATGATCGACGATGGAACCGGCGATCCCCATCGACACCCCGCCCAGAGAGAGGTAGCTCTTACCCTTCATGCTGGCGACGGCAAGTCCTGCCCGGGCGAAGCGCAGCAGTTTTTCCTCAACATCGTCCGGGATAGACGTATCGCCGGCATCCTGTACATCCTTGCCGTAGATGGAGAACGCAGGGATCCCCTTTTGGCTATGCGCCGCCAGCGCCGCAGCCAGGTAAACCGCGCCCGGGCGTTCAGTGCCATTAAAGCCCCAGATGGCTTTCGGACGTAGAGGATCCATATCGATGGTTTCGCTACCGTAGCACCAGCACGGCGTCACGGTGATCGTCAGACCGACATTCTGACGACTGAATTTTTCCTCACAGGCGGCGGATTCCGCCATTCCGGCAATACAAGTGTCGGCAATAACACATTCAACCGGCGTGCCGCAGGCGTAGCGCAACTTCTCCGTCAGCAGGGCTGCAGTCGCCTTTGCCATATTCATCGTCTGTGCTTCCAGTGATTCACGAACGCCCATTCGGCGTCCATCAATGACCGGACGAATACCAATTTTCGGTAGGCTGATCTTCTTCATTCGGGGTTCCTCATCTCACGTATTGGCGCGCTGCTCAGGCGGATGAAAAGAGCACCACCGCAGCAGGCGGCTGAAACAGATAAAATTGCTAACTCGAGTTAGCTTAGATATTGGTGTGTTTTTTACACAACTTTTTTCTGATGGGATTGTGAGTGGCTTCACGAGAAGTGGTTAAAATTCGATCTGCATCAAATAATTCAGAGGCAGTCAAATTTATTAAAATATTTAAAATCAAATAATTAGAAATAAATGTCTGTCCGGTATCACAGTTTTAACCCAAATGATTTGGCTATTTTTGGTGGCTAAAATAGCTTTAAAAGGGCAAATCGCTAACTCGAGTTAGCAATATCTGGCAACATATCGACGTGACGTATACGTGTTTTCAGGAAGTATTCACATTCATGGTGACGCTCGCTCCCTGAGAATGCACTTCGCCTGATTCACTGCCTGCAGTTTCTGATTATTGAGGAAAGCAGCAATGTCCGAAACATTTTTACAGATGAATCATATAACCAAACGCTTTCCCGGCGTATTAGCGTTGAGCAATGTGAACTTTACTCTTCGCAAAGGCGAAGTGCATGCGCTATTAGGCGAAAATGGTGCAGGAAAGTCCACGCTAATGAAAATTTTATCCGGTGTTTATCAACCGGATGAAGGGAATATTATATTTGAGGATCGTCCTGTGTCATTCAGCGATCCGCTCAGTGCGAAAAATGCCGGGATCACTATTATTCATCAGGAATTTAATCTCTTTCCGGAATTAACCGTGGAAGAAAATATCTTTATTGGCAGAGAGTTTTGTAAAAATAACCGTTGGCGACTGGATGAAAAGCAACAGCGACAGGCGGCAAGCGAGATTTTGCAGAAATTAAACCTGAATATTTCGCCAGAAACGCTGGTGGCAGACCTGACGGTGGCACAACAGCAGATGGTGGAAATCGCGAAAGCGATATCCGTCAATGCCAAAATCCTGATTATGGATGAACCTACGGCGGCGCTGACGGAAACGGAAATAGAAAGTTTATTCCAGGTGACCCGGTTGCTTAAAGCACAGGGAACCGGGATTGTCTACATCTCGCATCGTCTGGAAGAACTGGCGCTGATTGCCGATCGCGCGACGGTTATGCGCGACGGCCAGTACATTGATACCGTTGATTATGAAAACGTGAAGATAAGCGACCTGATTGCGATGATGGTCGGGCGTGAATTGGGAAACATCTATCCTCGCCGCGAAGCGCGGGCACATCAGGAACCGGTGCTGGAAGTCAGCGGCCTCACGCGCAAAGGCGTTCTCAATAACATCGACTTTACGTTGAATCGGGGAGAGATCCTGGGTTTTGCCGGTTTGATGGGCGCCGGGCGTACGGAACTGGCGCGGGCCATTTTTGGCGCCGATCCTATCGACAGCGGGACCATTACGCTGAACGGCAAGGTCATTGTGATAAAGAGTATTTCTGACGCCATTGCGCAAGGTATTAGCTATTTAACCGAAGATCGCAAAAAAGAGGGGCTGGCGCTTAATTTGTCCGTTGAGCGCAATATCATGTTGGGGAATTACCCTGAATACGCCGACCGTTTTGGTAACGTTGATTCGAAACGCTGCCAGCAAACCAGTGAAGAACAGGTCAGGGCGCTCAGAATTAAAACGCCGCACCTTGAACAGGCGGCCCTGAATCTGAGTGGGGGAAATCAGCAAAAAATAATTATTGCCCGCTGGGTGTGTAAAGATACCGATATTCTTATTTTTGATGAACCCACCCGGGGAATTGATGTCGGCGCAAAATTAGAAATCTATGAATTAATGAATCGTCTTGTGGCGAAAGGGAAGTCGATCATTATGATTTCCTCGGAATTACCGGAGGTTCTGGGCATGTGCGATCGTATCTTAGTCATGCGCAGTGGTCGTATTACCGGAGAATTAACTGCTGATAACGCCACCCAGGAAAAAATCATGCAATATGCGACGTTAGAGGATTAAATCATGACCATCTCTGTAACCTCTTCAGACAGCAATAATAAGAAAATAAAAATTAATAAAGAACTTTTAATGCGCCTTGCGCCGCTGTTCAGTTTGATTATTTTGGTTGTCTTCTTCAGTTTCAGCTCGCCGTTTTTCTTTAATACCGAAAATATTATGACGATTGCGCTGCAAACGTCGGTTATCGGCATTATGGCCATTGGCGTCACGTTTGTGATTATTACGGCAGGAATCGACCTCTCCTTAGGGTCGGTGGTGGCGTTTTCCGGCGTTGCGGTGGGCATCTGCGCGACACTCGGACTGCCCCTGCCGGTCTGCATTCTGGCTGGCGTGCTGGCCGGGGGATTATGCGGCTACGTGAACGGTTTGCTGGTGACCAAAATGACGATCCCGCCGTTCATCGCTACGCTGGGGCTGATGATGTCCGTCAGGGGAATCAACATGGTGATGACCGACGGTCGCGCCATCTATTTTGCCGATTACCCCACCTTTAAATTGCTGGCGCAGGGACGTTTATTCGATGTGCTGCCGTATCCGGTGTTCTATCTGGTGATTGTCGCCCTGGTTGCCGGTTACATCCTCAAGAAAACGGTGATTGGTCGCTACGTCTATGCCGTGGGCAGTAATGAAGTGGCGGCACACCTTTCCGGGATCAAAGTCCAGCGCGTCAAAATTTTTGTCTATGCCTTTTGCGGGCTGTTGACTGGTATTGCCGGGGTGATTCTGGCCTCGCGCCTGAACTCCGGTCAGCCAACGGTCGGTGTTGGTTATGAACTGGAAGCCATCGCGGCAGTGGTGATTGGCGGCACCAGTCTGATGGGCGGGATTGGCACCATCGGCGGCACCATCATTGGCGCATTCATTATGAGCGTATTGAAAAACGGCCTGAACCTGATGGGGGTCTCCCAGTTCTGGCAAATGGTTGCGATGGGGGTTGTGGTCGTCGCCGCCGTCTATCTCGATACATTACGCAAAAAGATTCGTTGATTTACGCTCCCGGCAGTCACGGGGAACACTGACCCTGACGTTAAGGGTGACACACTTACAACGGAGTACCACAATGAAAACCAGGCATTTTGTCTACGCGTTATCCCTGCTGGCGTGCATCACGTCCAGCGCGTTAGCGAAAGATTTGAACCTTCCGGTCATCAGTAAAGGTTTCCAACATGAATTCTGGCAAACCGTGAAAATGGGGACGGAAGCGGCGGCGAAAGAGTTGGGCGATAAAACCAGCTATGTCGGACCTGCGGACGAAACCCAGATTGCGGAGCAAATTCAGCTGGTTGAAAACGCCATGGCGCAAAAACCGAACGGCCTGCTGCTGGCCGCGCTGGATGCGAATGCGCTTGCTCCGCTGGTGGAAACGGCAAATTCACGTGGCATTAAGGTTGTCACCTTTGACTCTGGCGTGAACTCCGATATTCCAGTCAGCTTTGTCGCGACCAATAACCGTAAAGCTGGCGCTGAAGCGGCAGATGCGCTGGCGGCGCAGGTGAATAATAAAGGTAAGGTCGGCATTATCGCTCACGTCGCCGGAACGTCATCGGCGATTGAGCGCTCGGAAGGGTTTATCGCCCGCATGAAGGAAAAGTATCCGGATATCAAGGTGCTGCCCGTGCAGTACAGTGATGGCGATCCGCAAAAAGCGATGGATAAGACCATTGATATGATTCAGGCCAACCCCGATCTGGCTGGGATCTATGGCACCAATGAAGGCTCAACGCTGGGCGTCGCTAACGCTATCGACAGTCAGAATCTGAAAGGGAAGGTGAAAGTCATTGGTTTCGACAGTACCGAAGCCATTATTAACTTCCTCAACACCGGGGTTATCCAGGGCTTTGTCGTCCAGGACGCTTATCAGATTGGTTATCAGGGGATCAAAACCCTGAATGCCGCGCTGTCCGGGCAAACGGTCGCGAAAGAGATCGATATCCCGGTGAAATTCGTCAGCGCTCAGAACATCAATACGCCAGAAATTGACAAGCTGTTACATCCTTTCGGCAAGAAATAAACAGGCAGGGGGCGGCGTCTGCGCCCCCGCTTAGCTGGTGAGATCAACAGCGTGCGCTTAACCGACTGATGCGGTAAGACAAAAGTGTAAAATGCTTTTATGATTGTCAATTGACGCGTGGACGGTGACTGGGGCACATATATGGCTAAAACAGTAGAACAGATAGCCAGCGACCTGAATTTATCGGTGACAACCGTGAGACTGGTGCTAAACGGAAAAGCTGAACAGTATCGGATCAGCCTCAAAACGCAAACGCGTATTAATGAATATGTTGAGCGATATGGTTATGTGATTAACCATTCCGCCCGCAGTCTGAAGCTGAATAAAACGGATACGCTAGGTCTTATCGTACCGAATATTTCTAACGTCTTCTTTGCCACGCTGGCGGAGAAACTGGAGCAGCGCTGTCGCCGCTCCGGTTACCAGTTGATGATTAGCTGTACCTATGATGATGTCGATTACGAAAACAAAATAACTAAGGCCTTAATAGCCCGTAATGTGGACGGCCTGTTTATTGTCCCGTCGACGTTAGAAAATCAGCAGCATCATTTACGTCAGGTGAGAAAACCGATGGTATTGCTGGACCGTGATTTTAAGTACACGGATAACGCGCTGGTGGAAAGTCACAATATTTCAGGCGGTGAACAATTAACCCAAAATCTACTGGATGCAGAAAAGCTGCCGATCTGGTTTCTGGTCGGCGACACCGGTTTGCCGAGTATCAGCGATCGTCTGTCGGGCTATCTGAATGCGCTCAGTAAAAAAGGGATTCATCACCGCGACTGGGTGCGTGAAGGACCGGTGAATACCCCGGAAGGGGGATACCAGATCATGCAGGCGCTGATCGACGAAGTGGGATGCCCACAGGCGTTTATCGCCTCGTCGTTACCGGTGCTGGAAGGCGCGGTAAGAGCCATCCGCGACCGTTTTGGCGTCATTCCACCCGAGATCAATATCGGCACGTTCGACGAACATCCGATGCTGGGATTTCTGTCCAATAACGTGTGGTCAATGCAGCAGGACGAGAATGCCTGGGCGGAAAAAGCCTTCGCGATGATGCTCAATGCCATTGAAGATCGTCCCGTCCATGAGACGGTAAAAGTGGAAATGAAATTAATTAAGCGCTTAAGACAAAAATAATACGCGCGATAAAAAGAGCGTTATCAGTCATTGAACCGATTACCCCGGAGAACTGAGATGGAAAGAACTCGTTTATCTCGAGAAATTATCGAAACCTGTCTGGAAATGACGCGCCTGGGTTTAAACCAGGGGACCGCGGGAAATGTGAGCGCGCGTTATCAGGGCGGTATGCTGATTACCCCGAGCGGTATCCCTTATGAGCGAATGACCGAACAGATGATTGTCTACGTGGATAACGACGGCAAATACGAAGAGGGGAAATTACCGTCCAGCGAATGGCGTTTTCATCTGGCGGCTTATCAGACTCGCCCGGAGGCGAATGCGGTTGTGCATAATCACGCCATTTACTGTACTGCGGTGTCTATTCTCAACCGACCTATTCCGGCAATCCATTATATGATTGCGGCGGCGGGGGGAAATTCTGTTCCCTGCGCGCCTTATGCTACCTTCGGAACCCGCGAGCTCTCTGAACATGTCGTCGTGGCACTGAAAAATCGCAAAGCCACGCTGTTGCAACATCACGGTTTAATTGCCTGTGAGGCGAATCTGCAAAAGGCGCTGTGGCTGGCACATGAAGTAGAAGTGCTGGCGCAACTCTATATGAAGACGCTGGCGGTGGTGGATCCGGTGCCTGTGTTATCCGATGAAGAGATCGCCGTTGTGCTGGAGAAGTTTAAAACTTACGGATTACGCATCGAAGAATAAGCGGCGGAGAGTCCGTCGCTGTTTGTGTGTCGGGTCAGACGGTCTGCGCCATCTGGCCCTGACACTACCGCGTCAGGCGTAACTGTTGCAGGTTACCGTCAAGATGCAAATCGGTTTGCAAACGCGCGATATCACGGCACAGGAATGCCATCTCCTGGTGAGCTTCCAGTTTCTTGCGCCATTTATCCGGCACCTCATCCAGATGCGCGTAGAGACCTTCCAGCGTCTGAAACTGCACCAACAGTTGGGTTGCGCTTTTCGGGCCAATACCGGCGACGCCTGGCACTTTTGAACTGCTGATCCCCGCCAGTCCCCAGTAATCCGGCAACTGCTGCGGTTGAACGCCAAACTCTTTTTCGATGAACGGTGCGTCCAGCCAACGCTTCTGAAAGTAATCACGAATGCGTAAGGTTGGGGAGAGCAACTGGCAATAGCCTTTGTCAGTCGACACGATGGTGGCCTGATGGCCCGCTTGCGCAACTTTTACCGCCAGCGTTGCCGCCAGGTCGTCGGCTTCATTGCCGCTCGACACCCAACACGCGACGCCTCGCTGTTCGAAGGCGGCACGCAGGGCGGGCATCTCATCGTGCAGTTCGTCAGGCATGGGGGGGCGACCGGCTTTGTAGTCCGGAAGGCGTTGATGACGCCAGCCGCTGCTCCGCGCTTCATCATCAAACACCGCCACGGCGTGGGTGGGCTGACTGTGGACAATCAACTGATCAAGCGCGTGCAGACAGGTCTGCGCACAGGGCGACCCCTGAACGGCGTGGATCCGGCGAATTAAATTGAGCGCGTCGACGATGAGCAGATGGACAGCCACGGTGTTCTCCCTTACCAGTCAGCGTATAGGGTAACATTCACCGCAAATTGTGGCTAATGTCAGGAGTCAGTCCGTAGGTCTGATAAGCGTAGCGCCATTAGGTAAAACAAAGCCGGATAAGGCGCATGCGCCTTATCCGGCCTACAGGCAGGTCTTAATCGCAGGTGACAATCTTCATGGCCAGGCCGCCGCGAGAGGTTTCGCGATACTTGGCGTTCATGTCTTTGCCGGTTTCATACATGGTTTCGATGACTTTATCGAGGCAGACGCGCGGTTCACTGGTGCGACGCAGCGCCATACGCGCCGCGTTGACCGCTTTGACGGAAGCAATCGCGTTACGCTCGATGCACGGTACCTGAACCTGGCCCGCAACCGGGTCGCAGGTCAGACCGAGGTTATGTTCCATGCCGATTTCCGCTGCAATACACACCTGTGTCGGACTGCCGCCCAGCAGTTCTGCCAGACCGGCTGCCGCCATCGAACAGGCCACGCCGACTTCACCCTGACAGCCCACTTCCGCGCCGGAAATGGAGGCATTCATCTTGTACAGTGAGCCAATCGCGCTGGCGACCAGCATATAGCGCGCCAACGAGTTAGCATTCACTTCGCGGATGAATTTGTCGTAGTAGGCGAGGACTGCCGGCACGATACCGCAGGCACCGTTCGTTGGTGCGGTAACCACGCGTCCGCCAGCGGCGTTCTCTTCATTCACCGCCAGCGCGAACATGTTGATCCAGTCAACAACCGCCATCGGATCGGTGGTGGTTTTGTCACTGCTTACCAGCATACGACGCAGCGCCGCAGCACGGCGTGGTACGCGCAGTTTTCCTGGCAGTACGCCTTCGGTGGTGATGCCGCGCTCAATGCCGCCGCGCATCACGTCCCAGACGTTAGCAAAGTGCTGTTCCAGCTCTTCTTTGCTGTGCAATGCCAGTTCGTTTTGCATCATCAGGCCGGAAAGAGAAAGCCCGGTTTCCTGGCAGTGTTTCTGCAGATCGGCAGCCGATTTGTACGGATACGGTACGTTGACCGGCGCACTGTTCGGTAAACCGAAATGTTCTTCATCAACGATGAAACCACCGCCAATAGAGTAGTAAGTCTGGCTGTAGAGAACGTTATCGCCCGCCAGCGCGGTAATGCGCATCCCGTTCTCGTGCAGAGACAGGTTATCAGCATGGAAATTCATGCACTTATCAACCGGGAATTCGACTTCATGCTGCCCATTCGCCAGCAGCAGCCGCCCGTGGGTGTTCACATCCTGGATAAAGCCCGGGATGGCGTCGATGTCGACGGTATCCGGCAGATTTCCCGCCAGACCCATGATAATCGCGATATCAGTGTGGTGGCCTTTACCCGTCAGCGACAGGGAGCCATACACATCCACCACGACGCGGGTGACATCCGTCAGAATATTGCGGGCAATCAGGTCATCCGTGAAATGTTTGCCGGCTTTCATTGGTCCAACGGTATGTGAACTGGAGGGGCCAATGCCGATTTTGAAAATATCGAATACGCTAATCATAGGGCATCCATTGCGGTTATATCAGGGAGGAAGCGCCGCCCGAAAGCGGCGCTAAAAAACTTAGCTGAACAGGGAGTAGAAAATCGCGGAGATAGCAATCAGACCCATCACGACAACGAACACGTTGCTGATGTGACCGCTGTATTTACGCATTGCAGGTACTTTCTGGATAGCGTACATCGGCATCAGGAACAGGATCATCGCGATGATTGGACCGCCCAGGGTTTCAATCATACCGAGGATGCTCGGGTTCAGGGTGGCGACAATCCAGGTCGTAACCAGCATGAACAGCGCAGTGATTTTGTTCAGTTTGTTGATTTCGATGGATTTGCCTTTACCGCGCAGCGACTTAATCACCATACCGTTAAAGCCTTCACGCGCGCCCAGGTAGTGGCCGAGGAAGGATTTAGTGATAGCGATAATGGCGATAATTGGCGCCATCCATTCGATGAACGAGACGTTAAAGTGGTTCGCCAGGTAAGACAGAATTGAGATGTTCTGTGCTTTTGCCGCCGCCAGGTCTGCCGGCGTCAGGCTCAGTACGCAGCTGAAGACGAAGAACATAACGGTCAACACCATCATGATGTGCGCGCAGGCCAGAATTTTGGAACATTTCTTCTCAGCACCCTGACCGTATTCTTCACGTTTCGCCACTGCGAAAGAGGAGATGATCGGAGAGTGGTTGAAGGAGAAAACCATCACCGGAATTGCCAGCCACAGCGTCATCCACAGGCCGTTGCCGGTTGACGCGGCAGTGTCAAAGGACAAGGTTTCCAGCGCCGCACCGCTCCACTGAGGGATCAGGTACACCGCCAGCAGCATCAGCGCCGCAACAAACGGGAACACCAGGATACTCATCGCCTTCACGATCATCTGCTCACCGAAGCGGACGATGGTCATCATACCGACAATCAGAATCAGCGACAGAATCGCACGCGGCGGCGCAGTCATTTGTAACTGGTGGGTCATGAAGCTTTCAACGGTGTTGGTAATCGCGACGCTGTAAACCAACAGAATTGGATAGATCGCGAAGAAGTAGAGCAGGGTAATCAGTTTACCTGCACCAACGCCAAAGTGCTCTTCAACCACTTCTGTAATGTCTTCGCCCGGGTTTTTGCCGGACAGCACGAAGCGAGTCAGACCACGGTGGGCGAAGAAGGTCATCGGGAAGGCGATAATTGCCATGATGATCAGCGGGATCATACCGCCGACACCTGCGTTGATTGGCAGGAACAATACGCCCGCACCGATAGCCGTGCCATAAAGGCCCAGCATCCACATGGTATCAGTCTTGCGCCATGCGCTTCGTGTTTCAGTCGAAGCAATCGTGCTGGTTTGAATGGTTTCCATCTGTTTCTCCTGGAGGAAGCTAAAAATCAGGAAAAAATTCCTGACAGTAAAACGAAATTCTTGCAATGACGATTTTTATAAAATTTTTAACCGTAGTAATTTGCGGGCAGAAAGATACATTTAACTAATGAATCTATCAGTGATCGCGATCCCAAATGCAATAATCCACTTCTAACATGGATATGTTTGGATCATTAGTCTGTTAAAAAAACATCAAAGCGAATTTACGCGCGCGAAGGCTAGCATTAACGACATATCAGCTGAAAGTATTGCGAGGTAGATGCGGAGGTTGCGTTGTAAAAAGCGTTGTTTTTGGTGGTTTATGATGACTAAGTTAAATTTAGACTGATAAAACGCGGTTGCATTAGGTGGGTAATCGTTTGCGTTGCGATAATTTTTGTATGATGTATTAGCTACCTTAATAAAGTAAAGACGTTATCTCTTTGGTAATTATAAAAAAAACGGGAGAGGCAGTAGCCGCTCCCGATTCATGAAACGCTTTACGCGTCAGGCGCTGATTTCGTAGCAGGGGATATAGGCGGTGCCGGGTAGCTTCATACGGTGCTGCGCGACAAAACCTTGCAGGAGATCGTCCATGCGACGCATCATTTCACTGTCGCCATGGATTTTGTATGGGCCAAACTCTTCAATGGCGCGGATGCCCATTTCCTTGACGTTACCCGCCACAATCCCGGAGAAGGCGCGACGCAGGTCTGCTGCCAGCACCTCAACCGGTTGGTCGGGATACAGCTTCAGGTTGGCCATGTTCTCGTGGGACGGTTCGAACGGCATTTGCAGATCCGGCGTGATACGAATCGACCAGTTGAAGCTGTAGGCGTCACCGGTGTCACGACGGTTCTCTTTGACCAGCGGCATCGCTTTTTTCATCAGACGCGCCACTTCTGCCGCGTCATCAATGATAATGCGGTAATGCGAGCGCGCGGCTTCTCCCAGCGTATGCACGATGAACTCATCCAGCACGCGGAAGTAGTCGGCACTCTCTTTCGGGCCGGTCAGGATGAGCGGCAGAACCTGATCTTTGTTCGCCGGGTTCATCAGGATCCCCAGCAAATACAGCAGCTCTTCTGCCGTTCCCACACCGCCCGGGAAGATGATAATGCCGTGGGCGATACGCACGAAAGCTTCCAGACGTTTTTCAATGTCCGGCATGATGATCAGCTCGTTAACCAGCGGGTTCGGTGGTTCAGCGGCGATAATCGACGGTTCGGTCATCCCAATAAAACGGCTGTCTTTATAACGCTGCTGAGCATGCCCCACCGCCGCGCCTTTCATGGGTGCTTCCATCGCACCTGGTCCGCAACCGGTGCAGATATTCAGCTCGCGCAGACCTAACTGCGTCCCGACGCGTCGGGCGTACAGGTATTCGTTTTCATTAATGGAGTGGCCGCCCCAGCAGACAACCATGTTTGGCGCTTCGCCCACGTGCAGCGCTCTGGCATTACGCAAAATAGAGAACACCAGGTTAGTAATGTGCACGGAGCTTTCGAGATCCAGATGCTGGAAACGACCCGCGTTATGAATCTGACCATTAACAAACAGAATGTCGCGCAGTACAGCAAACAGGTTTGCCTGTAGGGCGCGGATGATACGACCATCAACGAATGCATCTTCTGGCGGGTTGATCAGTTCCAGCTTCACGCCGCGTTCGCGACGCAGCACGTTAATGTCGAAACTTTCAAAGCGGGACAGCAGCTCTTTGCTGTTGTCAGTCAGACTGCCGGAGTTTAAAACGGCAAGCGAACAGTTACGAAACAGTTGATACAGATCGCTGCTGGCCGTGCGTTTAAGCATATCGACTTCCAGCTGCGACAACATGTCCATTGAGCCAAGCGGGCTAATATGTGTAATCAAGTAAACTCCTTATGGGACGCAAAACGTCATTCCCTGTAGATTACAATAGCCCTGGCTTATGACCTTTCACAACCTTGCGCGTGGAATCCGGCGCGCAAAATGGTGAAATAATTCACTGTCGAACTAATCTGCCGGTTGCCGGAACGAAGTTGGTGTTGCTTCGCCATGGATTAATATCCAGACCTCCACGGCGTGTATAGCGTGCATAAACACTCAGTTTCTCTGGCTGGCAGAAGCGTAGCAGGTCATTGAAAATGCGTTCCACGCACTGTTCGTGGAACTCGTTATGATGACGGAAAGAAACCAGATAACGGAGCAACTTCTCTCTGTCAATTTTACGTCCACGATACTGAATTTGTATGGAGCCCCAGTCCGGCTGATGGGTGATCAGGCAGTTTGATTTCAACAAATGGCTTACCAGCGTCTCTTCCACTACTTTTTCCCCGCTGGCGGCGGACTGCAGAGAGTCAGTGGTGAACTGGTAGTTGTCGATGTCGATGTCTTGAAAATCAATGCAGGTGCCGTGAAAATGCGCGACAGGTTGTCCTTCCAGTTCGTCGAGACGGTACAACGCCACGGTCACATCCCCTTCGGCACAGGCGCGCAGATCGTTTTCCAGCGTCTGTTGTACCGCCTCCCAGGAATCAAACCGCGTCTGGTTGAAGCTGTTCAGGTACAGCTTAAAGCTTTTGGATTCAATCAAATTAACGCTGGTGTAATCCAGTTCAACATGGCCTACCGCCACCTGCGGTAATCCTCTGGCATTCAGCCATGACAGTTCATACAGCGTCCAGATATCGGCACCGTGAAACGGCAGACTGCCTGCTTTTAATCCCAGCGGGTCGCGATTCAAACTGCGGGGTACACCCTGTAGCAGGCTGGGGTCGTAAAGATCCCGGTAATCGGTTGATTTACCGAGCGTCAGGCCGTCAAGAGCCTGATGGTTTTCATAAGAAGACATGTTTCACCGTCATAAACCAGATACACTATGCGTCAAGTGTATCCTGGCTTTTATGAAGAGAGAAACCGGTGGACGAACAGACAGCTCTGGCCCTGAAGGACTTTACGACGCGCTACTGCAACGAATGGCACGAAAAACACGCAAGCTGGCCCATGAGCGAAGAGCTGTACGGGGTGCCTTCTCCGTGCATTATTTCTACAACCCGTGATGCCGTTTATTGGCAACCGCAGCCGTTTGAAGGTGAACAGAATGTAAACGCGGTTGAACGTGCCTTCGATATTGTGATACAACCAGCCCTTCATGCATTTTATACCACGCAGTTTGCCGGGGACATGCGTGCACAGTTGGCCAGTGAAACGCTGACGCTGTTGCAGACCTGGAGCGCGGATGATTTCAGACGGGTTCAGGAGAACCTGATTGGTCATCTGGTGACGCAGAAACGTTTGAAACTGTCGCCGACCCTTTTTATTGCCACGCTGGACAATGAACTGGAGGTGATTTCACTCTGCAATCTGTCCGGTGAAGTGATCAAAGAAACGCTGGGAACCCGTAATCGTTCCGTTCTGGCGCCTTCTCTTGCGGATTTCCTTACGCGACTTAAGCCTCTTCTGTAATCCATTTACCCCATCAGTGTGTGAGAGATCTCTTACAAGCCCTGTAGGAGATCGCCAGGTGATAACGGAAGACATCGCGAAACAAAAATCGCTAATATTCTAATAAATCATAAAGTTAATCATTTTCTGTCAACTTTCATATGAAATTTTCCTTAAGGCATTGCCTATAAGCACCTTGTAAGACGGCGTGAAAAAGGCGATTCTATCTACGTCGACAAGGAGTCGCACAACGAAGTGAACATCAGGATGATGGCACTTCGGCAGGACACACCAGGACGGTGTTACAGGGAAAGGCTTCAGGATGAAGTGAAGAGGAAAACGCAGGAGCGCGTTAAAGGACACCTCCAGGAAGGAGAACGAGAGCCGGTCAGGATAGTCGGTGGGTCAGGATGGCCAGGACGCTTCGGGATGAAGTCATCACATCGGGGTGGTGTGTGCAGGACGCAAATGTTCAGGATGAACAACAGGTCGCAAGACCACAGGAAAAGTTGTCACGGATGAGCAGGGAGCACGAAAAGTAGCTGGAATGCTGCGAAACGAACCGGGAGCACTGTTTTTACAGTGCTCCCTTTTTTTGTTTCTTTTTTTACTGGTGGTATCCTTCGCGCCAGATTTTTCATCATTGAGGTGACTTTCATGACGACTCATGACCGTGTGCGTCAGCAGCTCCATGCACTTGAAGCGCTGCTGCGTGAGCATCAACACTGGCGGATGGATGAACCCGAAGCCCACCTGTTTTCCAGTACCCAACCGTTTTGTATGGATACGATGGCGCCGATTGAGTGGCTGCAATGGGTTCTGATCCCTCGTATGCATGCTTTACTGGACAGCGCGCAGCCGCTGCCAGAGGCGTTTGCCGTCGCACCCTACTACGAAATGGCGCTGACCGCCGATCATCCGCAGCGTGAAATCCTGCTGGCGGCGTTGCAGGCACTGGATGCGCTTTTTGCGCAAGATGAATCCTGATGCTGGAGATTTTGTATCAGGACGAGTGGCTGGTTGCGGTCAACAAACCCTCTGGCTGGCTGGTGCACCGCAGTTGGCTGGATCGCGACGAAAAAGTGGTGGTGATGCAGACGATACGTGACCAGATTGGTCAGCACGTGTTTACGGCCCATCGCCTCGACAGACCAACCTCCGGCGTGCTGCTGATGGGCCTATCCAGCGAAGCCGGGCGCCGCCTCGCACAGCAGTTTGAGCAACATCAGATCCAAAAACGCTATCACGCTATTGTCCGCGGATGGCTAATGGAGGAGGCGGTACTCGATTATCCGCTGGTGGAAGAGCTGGATAAAATCGCCGATAAGTTTGCCCGCGAAAACAAGGATCCGCAGCCTGCGGTGACCCATTATCGCGGCCTCGCCACCGTTGAAATGCCTGTGGCAACCGGGCGTTATCCGACGACGCGTTACGGACTGGTGGAACTGGATCCGCAAACAGGACGCAAGCATCAGCTCAGACGCCATCTGGCGCACCTGCGCCATCCGATTATTGGCGACAGCAAGCATGGCGATTTACGGCAGAACCGCAGCGCGGCGGAACATTTTTCCTGCAACCGGCTGATGCTGCACGCCAGCCAGCTTTCGCTGACGCACCCGTTTACCGGTGAATCGTTGACGATTCATGCCGGGCTGGATACGGTCTGGATGCAGGCACTATCACAGTTTGGCTGGCAGGGACTTCTCCCTGAGAATGAAAGGGTTGAGTTAAGTGAGCCAGCAGGTCAGGATGAAGGCATAAGTTCTTCATCCAGGGAGTAATTAAGCATGGCGGAAATTGGGATTTTTGTCGGGACGATGTATGGCAATGCGCTGCTGGTTGCCGAAGAGGCAGAAGCGATCCTGACGGCACAGGGGCACAAAGCGACTGTTTTTGAAGATCCTGAACTGACGGACTGGCAGGAATATCAGGACAAAATCGCGCTGGTGGTCACCTCCACGACCGGGCAGGGCGATTTACCTGACAGCATTGTGCCGCTGTTTCAGGGGATCAAAGACCAACTGGGTTTTCAGCCCAATCTGCGTTACGGCGTGATTGCGTTGGGTGACAGCAGTTACGTCAATTTCTGCAATGGCGGTAAACAGTTTGACGCCCTGTTGCAGGAACAAAGCGCACAGCGCGTGGGGGAAATGTTGCTGATTGATGCCAGTGAGCACCCGGAGCCCGAAAGCGAATCCAATCCCTGGGTTGAACATTGGGGCACACTCTTACCCTGAGAGTTAACCCTCCCCCTACCGGGAGGGACTCCCTTGTGACGCCAGGCACGGGAACGACCTGTCTCTAGTCTACCCAATACTGAATCGTGTTAGCCTCGGGCGAACGCCCCTAAAAGCCTTCGCTATTGAAGGGTTTTTAGGGGCGTTTTCATAGGGTCAAGCGACCTGTTTCACACTCCTGCCTTTTCCACGTAAGCCCTGCGCGATTTCCGTTATATGTTTTCATTTCCGTGAAGTCGCTTCCATCACCCTGGGCTTTTGCCATAAACATAAGTGATACGTTGTCTAAATGTTGGGTTCTTGCACGGTGAGCAAGAACCTGGTGCTTTTTATACTTCTCCTGCCAGTTATAAAAAAATGCAGTTAGCAAGGCGAACGACCTAATAAAAGCTGCAAAAAAACACGAAACGTCACCTCTGATCCCCTACCAGTTGTGCTGTTCAGAGTGAGCGTGACTAACGCGAAAATTCAGGAGTGCAACAATGAGTTCATTAAGTCAGGCTGCGAGCAGTGCGGAAAAACGCACAAATGCTCGCTACTGGATAGTGGTGATGTTGTTTATCGTCACCTCCTTCAACTATGGCGACCGCGCCACTTTATCCATTGCCGGTTCGGAGATGGCCAAAGACATTGGTCTGGATCCGGTCGGTATGGGTTACGTTTTCTCTGCGTTCTCATGGGCCTACGTTATCGGGCAGATCCCGGGCGGCTGGCTGCTGGACCGTTTTGGTTCCAAACGTGTTTACTTCTGGTCCATCTTCATCTGGTCCATGTTTACCCTGTTACAGGGCTTCGTCGATATCTTCAGCGGATTCGGCATTATCGTCGCGCTGTTTACCCTGCGCTTCCTCGTCGGTCTGGCGGAAGCGCCGTCCTTCCCCGGCAACAGTCGCATTGTTGCGGCCTGGTTCCCGGCGCAGGAGAGGGGAACGGCAGTCGCGATCTTCAACTCTGCACAGTACTTTGCCACCGTTATTTTCGCCCCGATCATGGGCTGGCTGACGCATGAAGTGGGTTGGTCGCACGTGTTCTTCTTTATGGGCGGCCTCGGGATTGTTATCAGCTTTATCTGGCTGAAAGTGATCCACGAACCAAACCAGCATCCGGGTGTGAACAAAAAAGAGCTGGAATATATTGCAGAAGGCGGTGCGCTGATCAACATGGATCAGAAAGACACCAAGGTCAAAGTGCCGTTTAGCGTGCGGTGGGGGCAGATCAAGCAGTTGCTGGGTTCCCGCATGATGATCGGCGTATACATCGGCCAGTACTGCATCAACGCGCTGACTTACTTCTTTATCACCTGGTTCCCGGTTTATCTGGTGCAGGCTCGCGGCATGTCGATCCTGAAAGCGGGCTTCGTGGCTTCGGTTCCGGCCGTGTGCGGATTTGTCGGCGGAGTGCTGGGCGGCATTATCTCCGACTGGCTGATGCGTCGGACCGGCTCGCTGAACATTGCGCGTAAAACGCCTATCGTGATGGGGATGCTGTTGTCGATGGTGATGGTGTTCTGTAACTACGTTAACGTCGAGTGGATGATCATCGGTTTCATGGCGCTGGCGTTCTTTGGCAAGGGCATCGGAGCGCTGGGCTGGGCGGTGATGGCCGATACCGCACCGAAAGAGATCAGCGGCCTGAGCGGCGGTCTGTTCAACATGTTCGGCAACATCTCCGGTATCGTAACGCCCATTGCGATTGGCTATATCGTCGGCACGACGGGCTCCTTTAACGGCGCGCTGATCTATGTGGGCGTGCATGCACTGGTGGCGGTACTGAGCTATCTGGTGCTGGTGGGTGATATTAAACGTATCGAACTGAAACCTGTCGCAGGACAACTATCATGACGACACAATCCAGTCCCGTTATCACGGACATGAAGGTCATTCCGGTCGCCGGACATGACAGTATGCTTCTCAATATTGGCGGCGCGCATAACGCGTACTTTACCCGCAACATCGTGGTCCTCACCGATAACGCCGGCAACACCGGCGTAGGTGAAGCACCGGGCGGTGAGGTGATCTACCAGACGCTGGTGGATGCCATCCCGATGGTGCTCGGTCAGGAAGTGGCCCGACTGAACAAAGTGGTTCAGCAGGTGCACAAAGGCAATCAGGCCGCTGACTTTGATACCTTTGGCAACGGCGCATGGACCTTCGAACTGCGCGTAAACGCGGTAGCCGCGCTGGAAGCAGCCCTGCTTGATCTGTTGGGCAAAGCGCTCAACGTACCGGTCTGTGAACTGTTGGGGCCTGGCAAACAGCGCGATGCGGTGACCGTGCTCGGATATCTCTTCTACATCGGCGATCGCACAAAAACCGATCTGCCCTATCTGGAGACCACCCCGGGCAATCACGACTGGTATCACCTGCGTCATCAGGAAGCGTTGAACAGCGATGCCGTGGTTCGCCTGGCGGAAGCCTCACAGGATCGCTACGGCTTTAAAGATTTCAAACTCAAAGGCGGCGTGCTGCCTGGCGAGCAAGAGATAGACACCGCCCGTGCGCTGAAAAAACGTTTTCCGGATGCGCGGATTACCGTTGATCCCAACGGTGCTTGGCTGCTTGATGAGGCCATCACGCTGTGTAAAGGGCTGAACGATGTGCTCACGTATGCAGAAGATCCGTGCGGCGCAGAGCAGGGATTCTCCGGTCGCGAAGTGATGGCGGAATTCCGCCGGGCCACGGGGTTGCCGGTGGCGACGAACATGATCGCCACCAACTGGCGTGAAATGGGCCATGCGGTGATGCTCAATGCTGTCGACATCCCGCTTGCCGATCCGCATTTCTGGACACTTTCCGGTGCGGTGCGGGTGGCACAGTTGTGCGACGACTGGGGGCTGACCTGGGGTTGTCACTCTAACAACCACTTTGATATTTCACTGGCGATGTTTACCCACGTTGGTGCCGCGGCGCCGGGTAAACCGACTGCCATCGACACGCACTGGATCTGGCAGGAGGGCGATTGTCGCCTGACGAAAAATCCCCTTGAGATTAAAAACGGAAAAATTGCCGTTCCCGACGCGCCTGGACTGGGTGTTGAACTGGACTGGGATCAAGTGCAGAAGGCACATGAAGCTTATAAAAAACTGCCGGGCGGCGCGCGAAATGACGCAGGTCCGATGCAGTACCTGATCCCCGGCTGGACTTTTGACCGTAAACGTCCCGTTTTCGGCCGTCACTGATTTTGTATAAGGACTCAATAATGAACGCACAATTTACCACCCCAGTGGTTACGGCCATGCAGATTATCCCGGTTGCGGGACACGACAGTATGCTGATGAACCTGAGCGGTGCGCATGCGCCATTCTTTACGCGTAATATTGTGATTATCAAAGATAATTCTGGTCATACTGGCGTTGGTGAAATCCCCGGCGGCGAGAAAATTCGTAAGACGCTGGAAGATGCGATCCCACTGGTGGTGGGTCAACGGCTTGGCGAGTACAAAAACGTGCTGAATGCGGTACGCAATACCTTTGCCGATCGTGACTCAGGCGGTCGTGGCCTGCAAACGTTTGACCTGCGTACCACCATCCACGTCGTCACCGGGATTGAAGCTGCGCTGCTGGATCTGTTGGGACAGCATCTGGGCGTTAACGTGGCTTCTCTGTTGGGCGACGGTCAACAGCGTAATGAAGTGGAAATGCTGGGTTATCTGTTCTTCGTCGGTAACCGCAACGCCACGCCGTTGCCGTATCAGAGCCAGCCCGATGAGAAGTGCGACTGGTATCGTCTGCGTCATGAAGAGGCGATGACGCCCGATGCGGTCGTCCGTCTGGCTGAAGCCGCATACGAAAAATACGGTTTCAACGACTTCAAACTGAAAGGCGGCGTGCTGGCAGGGGAAGAAGAGGCAGAATCCATTGTGGCGCTGGCAAAACGCTTCCCGCAGGCGCGCGTCACGCTGGATCCCAACGGCGCATGGTCGCTGAATGAAGCGATCAAAATCGGGAAGTACCTGAAGGGTTCGCTGGCCTACGCGGAAGATCCGTGCGGTGCTGAGCAGGGCTTCTCAGGTCGTGAGGTGATGGCGGAGTTCCGTCGCGCTACCGGTTTGCCGACGGCGACAAACATGATCGCCACCGACTGGCGTCAGATGGGTCATACGTTATCGTTGCAGTCGGTGGATATTCCGCTGGCTGACCCGCATTTCTGGACGATGCAGGGCTCTGTACGCGTCGCGCAGATGTGCCATGAGTTCGGTCTGACCTGGGGTTCACACTCCAACAACCACTTTGACGTTTCACTGGCGATGTTCACCCACGTCGCGGCAGCGGCTCCGGGCAAGATCACGGCGATCGATACCCACTGGATCTGGCAGGAGGGCAACCAACGCCTGACTAAAGAGCCGTTTGAAATTAAAGGCGGCATGGTGCAGGTACCGGCGAAACCAGGCCTGGGCGTTGAGCTGGATATGGACCAGGTGATGAAAGCCCATGAGTTGTATCAGAAGCATGGGTTGGGCGCGCGCGATGACGCGATGGGGATGCAGTATCTGATCCCGAACTGGACGTTCGATAACAAACGTCCGTGCATGGTTCGTTAAGATAGACACCGGTCCCAAAAGGACCGGTTATTTTTTATCTGTAAACCGGGTGTATGCTTAGCTGAGTCAACATGCGTAAGGACGGCTTATGAAAATAGTGATCGCACCGGACTCGTATAAGGAAAGTTTGAGTGCTCTCGAGGTGGCGAATGCCATTGAGCAAGGTTTTCGTGAAATCTGGCCCGATGCGGATTACGTAAAACTTCCGGTTGCTGATGGGGGGGAAGGAACGGTCGAAGCCATGGTTGAGGCGACGACGGGACGCATTGTTGAAGTCGATGTTACGGGCCCTCTTGGGGAACCGGTCACCGCGTTTTATGGTTTATCCGGTGACGAGCGCACGGCTTTCATTGAGATGGCGGCGGCCAGCGGTCTGGAGCAGGTGCCTGTCGCGTTACGCGATCCATTAAAGACAACCTCCTGGGGAACCGGGGAGTTGATTCGTCATGCGCTGGATGCGGGCGTAGACCATATTATTATCGGGCTCGGCGGTAGTGCGACCAATGACGGCGGCGCAGGCATGGTGCAGGCGTTAGGGGCAAAATTGCTTGATGCTCAACAGAATGAAATTGGTAAGGGCGGTGCGGCGCTCGACGCGCTTGCACAGATCGATATCAGCCGGTTGGATCCGCGTCTTGCCGCATGCCGTATTGAAGTGGCGTGTGATGTGACCAATCCGTTGATCGGAAAAGAGGGGGCGTCGGCCGTGTTTGGCCCACAGAAAGGTGCAACGGCCGAGACAATCGATCGTCTGGATACGGCACTGGCGCATTATGCGCAGATTATTGCCCGTGACCTGGAGGTGGATGTCCTTGAACTGGCAGGCGGCGGCGCGGCAGGCGGTATGGGGGCGGCGCTGTACGCGTTTTGCGGTGCGCAACTGCGGCGCGGGATTGAGATTGTCACCGATGCGCTGCAACTGGATGAGTGCGTTGCCGATGCCGATTTGGTGATCACCGGGGAAGGGCGCATCGACAGCCAGACTATCCACGGTAAAGTTCCGGTAGGCGTGGCGAAGGTGGCGAAACGCTACAACAAACCGGTGATCGGTATTGCCGGCAGCCTGACGGCCGATGTCGGCATTGTCCATGAGCATGGACTTGATGCCGTATTTAGCGTGATTTATACCATCTGTACGCTGGACGATGCGTTGAAGAGCGCCGCAGAGAACGTGCGCATGACCGCGCGCAACGTCGCGGCGACGCTCAAAATGGGACAGACGCTACGCTGAAGCGATCGGCAGACCGGATGGCGCGATGCCTGTCCGGCCTATAACAGCCATTTGCGCGCTTCACGCGCTACGTTATCCATCTCGTCAAGCAGTTCCAGAAACTCGGGTTCCAGATCCTCTTCTGACGTGCCTTCTCGTAATTGATTTTCCAGCAACTGACACAGATTTTTCATGCGCGGTACGCCGCTATAGCCGCAACTGCCATGCAGTTTATGAATCAGGTCGATTAAGCCTTGCGGGTTTTCACCCACCAGTTGCTCTTCAATTTTATTACGCACTTCCGGCAGAAAATCGATCAGCATTTGCAGCATATCCCGTGCCAGATCCGGTTTCCCGGCGGCCTGGCGCAGCGCCAGTTGCCAGTCCAGCGTGGCGTTCGGGTTGAAGATCGGTTCGATCGTTTCTGCACCGACCTGGCGCGTCGGGGCGCTTGCGCCAGGTTTATAGCGTTGCAGCAGGTTACACAGCTTCTCTTCTTCGATCGGTTTTGCCAGGTAGTCATTCATTCCGGCACTCAGTAATTTTTCTTTCTGACCCGCCATCGCGTGCGCCGTGACGGCAATTACCGGGGTTTGCTGTTGATGCGGAAGCTGGTGGATCAGTTCGCAGGCCCGAATGCCATCCATATCCGGCATCTGAATATCCATCAGGATCAGATCAAACTGCATTTGCTTCGCGCGATCGACCGCCTGCTGGCCGCTATCACACAGCTCAACGTGTTGAACCAGATCGTCCAACAGTGCACCAATCAGCTTCAGGTTCGCCGGATTATCATCGACCGCCATGACGGTCATGGCGATTTTACTTTCGTCTGATGTCAGCATGCTTTCGTGGTGGTTTTGACGACACAAATCCACCAGTGCGGGCAGCAGACGCGTAGAGGTCAGGGGTTTTAGCAGACAGCTGGCAACGCCGTCCTGCTTGAGTTTTTCGGCATTCACCTGAGCGTGGCACGGCAGCGCCAGCATCAGGAAATCGGTCATTTTGGTCGCCTGTATTAGCCGCTCGTGCTGCATCGTCAGCGGTTCTTTGAAGGTGACGGCAACGCCGAGCAGCATAAAGTCGTAATGCTCAACGGTCAGCGCGGAAAACGTTGGGCTGTAGACCACGTCCAGCGGCGTTTCGCTGAGAATATCCAGCGTGCATTGCGCGGCGGCGGCATTCGGCTCGATGTAGGCAATGCGTTTACCGGCCAGGCATGCGGTGGCCGGGCCGTCGCTGATCACATTCGGATTCAGATCGAGATTAATATGGAACCAGAAGGTTGAACCGCGATGCGGCTGACTGTGGAAGGAGATATCCCCTCCCATCTCGTTGACCAGTTTTTGCGTGATCACCAGTCCCAGCCCGGTGCCGCCGTGGCGACGGGAAATACTGGCATCGGCCTGACGGAAAGCCTGGAACAGGCGCGACTGATCGCGCTCAGGGATGCCGATGCCGGTATCGCGGATCTGCACTTCGATCTGCACTTTGGTGTTACTCAGCGAGCGCTTCTCCACCAGAATGTCGATGTTGCCGCTCTCGGTGAATTTGATCGCATTGCCGACCAGATTGGTGATCACCTGCTGTAAACGCAGTGGGTCGCCAATCACGTTATCCGGTACGTCATTCTTAATATTGAGCGTCAGCTCCAGCCCTTTGTCGTGCGACGAATGCGCCAGCAGCGTCACCACTTCATCGAGCGTATTGCGAAGCGCGAAGGGAATGCTTTCGAGAATGAGTTTACCCGCTTCCAGCTTGGAGAAATCCAGGACGTCATTGATGATCGCCAGCAGATTATTGGCCGACCGCTCGATGGTATTCAGGTGATCGCGCTGCGTGGTATTCAGTTCGGTTTTCAGCGTCAGGCGCGTAAAGCCGATCACGCCATTCAGCGGGGTACGTAGCTCATGGGACATGTTGGCCAGAAACTCAGATTTGATGCGCGCGGCTTCCTGCGCGCGTTTTTTCGCCAGGTCCAGCTCGACGTTCTGGATCTCCATCTGTTCGAGCGTTTCACGCAAATCGGAGGTGGCCTGATCGATATTGTGCTGCATCTCTTCATGATAGGCGGCGAGCGACATGGCCATCGAGTTAATGCCGTTTTTCAACATATCCAGCTCGCCGAGCATAAAGCCCTCGACGCGGCTGTCGAGTTGCCCTCGTCGGATACGGTCAACCGTATTGACCATGTTGCGAATCGGCCCCGTCACGTCGCGCATCAGACGCCAGCCAAAGATGAGCGCAATGCCGATACAGAACAGCATCATGACGGAGGAGATGAAGATTTCTTTATACTGTTGTAAGCGGACCGACTTGAGATCGAGCTCAAGCGCCACATATCCCAACATATTACCCGCGTTTTTTGCGTCAGTGGCTGGGGATTCGTCCAGCGAATAACTTTCCGAAACGATCGGTGTTCGCAGGATTAAAATATCACCATGACGCTCAACGTTCAGTCGGCGCGGAAACGGTGAGCCCGGGGGCAACTGCATTTCCGACGGGTTGAGATTGAAATTCGAGGTGACGAAGAGGTGATTACCCTCATCGTAGACTGAAATCGCCCGCACGATATCAGAGTGGCGGCGATGTAGAACGCTGATGAGTTGGCCGATGGATTCGCGGTTTTGCAGGTTCATACCGTATTCGGTAGAGACCGCGAGAGGCTCGATGATACTGGCACCGGCATCTTCCAGTTGACGCTGCAAGTCGTGGTAGCGATGCACAACAAAAAAGATACTGAGCAGTAAACCAATAAGTACGGTTGGGGCCAGGATCAGAATCATCATGCGAGCGCGCAGGCTGTAGTTGGTCATGGAGTTCCGTTATGGGACAATTAGGGTCACACTGTTAAATTGAGAACAATCTCGTCGATGGCGCAATTCTACTCTGCAAAACGGCGCGTGACGACGCGCCAGATCATAACCGTTACCGTCAATGACCTCGATGCTTTTGGTCAGGGCGTTGCGCGGCACAACGGAAAGACGCTGTTTATCCCCGGTTTGCTGCCGCAGGAAAGTGCGGACGTGGCGATCACCGAAGATAAAAAACAGTACGCGAAAGCTCAGGTTAAGCGCCGTTTGAATGATAGTCCGGATCGCGTAACGCCGCGCTGTCCACACTTTGGCATTTGCGGCGGCTGTCAGCAACAGCATGCCAGTATCGAACTGCAACAGCGCAGTAAAAGCGCCGCGCTGTCGCGCCTGATGAACCACGATGTCACTGAGGCGATCGCCGATGCGCCGTGGGGCTATCGTCGTCGCGCGCGGTTAAGTCTCAACTTCCAGCCGAAAACCCAGCAGTTCCAGATGGGGTTTCGCAAGGCGGCGTCCAACGACATCGTCGATATCAGACAGTGCCCTATTTTGGTGCCCCAACTTGAAGCGTTGCTGCCCGAACTCAGGGCATGCCTCAGTAGCCTGCAGGGAATACGCCATCTGGGACACGTTGAACTGGTGCAGGCGGGCAGTGGCACGCTGATGATACTGCGCCATACCGCGCCACTCACTGCGCAGGATAACGAAAAACTGGAACGCTTTTCGCATTCAAAGGGACTGTCTCTGTATCTGGCGCCGCAAAGCGAGATACTGGAAACGGTATCTGGTCAGACGCCCTGGTATGAGTCAAACGGACTACGCTTAAACTTCAGCCCGCGTGATTTTATTCAGGTCAATGAAGGGGTGAACCAGAAAATGGTGGCCAGTGCGCTGGCGTGGCTGGACGTACAGCCAGGCGATCGCGTGTTGGATCTCTTTTGCGGGATGGGCAATTTCACGCTCCCGCTGGCGACCCGGGCGGCAAGCGTCGTCGGGGTGGAAGGCGTGCCTGCGCTGGTGGAGAAAGGGCGCGAAAACGCGCAACAAAATGAATTACACAATGTGACATTCTTTCATGAAAATCTTGAAGAGGATGTTACCCGACAGCCGTGGGCCAAAAACGGTTTTGATAAAGTCTTGCTCGACCCTGCGCGTGCAGGGGCTGCAGGCGTAATGCAACATATTATAAAATTGCAGCCTGGCCGCATTGTTTATGTATCCTGTAATCCTGCCACGCTGGCGCGTGATAGCGAGGCGTTATTACGCGCAGGATACCAAATTCAGCGGCTGGCGATGCTCGACATGTTCCCCCACACGGGACACCTGGAGTCAATGGTGTTGTTTGAGCATTAAAAATAAATCTAATACCCAAAGGATTTCGGGTTGCATTGAGGCGGCAACAGAGAGAGTCCCCAGGAACTTACGGAAGTCAATTGACTGGGGTGAAAGACAAATCTGTCAGGAACAGATTTGAACGTCGCGGAGCGACGGCCCGAAAGGGCGAGTCTCATGGATGAGACGAGTAACTCAGAAGCCAACAAAAATGCAGCGTGAAAGACGACGGGTATGGCTTGTCGACTTCGACAGGCCAGATCCCCTTAAGGAGAGGACAATGGTTGCGGTAAGAAGTGCACATCTAAATAAAGCTGGGGAATTTGACCCGAAAAAATGGATCGAAAGTCTTGGGATCACCAGCCAGCAGTCATGTGAACGCTTAGCCGAAACCTGGGCGTATTGCCTGCAACAGACACAGGGGCATCCGGATGCGGAACTGCTGCTGTGGCGTGGCGTGGAGATGGTGGAAATCCTCTCAACGCTGAGTATGGATATCGACACGCTGCGGGCTGCGCTGCTGTTCCCTCTGGCAGATGCCAATGTCGTTAGCGAAGATACCCTGCAGGAAAGCGTAGGTAAGTCTATCGTCAACCTGATTCACGGCGTGCGTGACATGGCGGCCATTCGCCAACTGAAAGCGACCCATACCGATTCCGTCTCCTCAGAGCAGGTCGATAACGTGCGGCGGATGCTGCTGGCGATGGTCGACGACTTCCGCTGCGTGGTTATTAAACTCGCCGAACGCATTGCCCATCTGCGCGAGGTGAAAGACGCGCCGGAAGATGAACGCGTACTGGCGGCGAAAGAGTGCACCAACATCTACGCTCCGCTGGCGAACCGATTAGGTATCGGCCAGTTGAAATGGGAACTGGAAGATTATTGCTTCCGCTATCTGCATCCTGCCGAGTACAAACGCATTGCCAAACTGCTGCACGAACGACGTATCGACAGGGAGCATTACATCGAAGAGTTCGTCGGTCATCTGCGATCGGAAATGAAAACCGAAGGCGTGAAGGCGGAAGTGTACGGACGCCCGAAACACATCTACAGCATCTGGCGAAAAATGCAGAAAAAGCATCTGGCGTTTGATGAGCTGTTTGATGTCCGCGCCGTACGTATTGTCGCCGAGCGTTTGCAGGACTGCTACGCTGCGCTGGGGATTGTGCACACCCACTATCGCCATCTGCCGGATGAGTTTGACGACTACGTTGCCAACCCGAAACCGAATGGCTATCAGTCGATTCATACCGTGGTATTGGGGCCGGGCGGCAAAACGGTTGAGATCCAGATTCGCACTAAGCAGATGCACGAGGACGCCGAACTGGGCGTTGCCGCGCACTGGAAGTACAAAGAAGGCGCGGTCGCGGGCGGAGCGCGTTCTGGTCATGAGGACCGCATTGCCTGGCTGCGTAAGCTGATCGCCTGGCAGGAAGAGATGGCGGACTCCGGCGAGATGCTCGACGAAGTACGCAGTCAGGTTTTTGACGACCGGGTCTACGTCTTTACACCGAAAGGCGATGTGGTGGATCTGCCCGCCGGCTCCACGCCGCTCGATTTTGCGTATCACATTCACAGTGACGTAGGGCATCGTTGCATCGGGGCGAAAATCGGTGGGCGCATCGTACCGTTCACCTATCAGTTGCAGATGGGCGATCAGATCGAAATTATCACCCAGAAACAGCCAAACCCCAGTCGTGACTGGCTGAACCCGAATCTGGGCTATGTGACGACCAGCCGTGGGCGCTCGAAAATTCACGCCTGGTTCCGTAAACAGGATCGGGACAAGAACATCCTCGCCGGACGGCAGATTCTGGATGATGAGCTGTCGCATCTCGGTATCAGTCTGAAAGAAGCGGAAAAGCACCTGCTGCCGCGCTACAACTTTAACGAACTGGAGGAGTTGCTGGCGGCGATTGGCGGTGGAGATATCCGTCTGAATCAGATGGTGAATTTCCTGCAATCGCAGTTCAACAAACCGAGCGCCGCCGAAGAGGATGCCGCCGCGCTGAAACAGCTTCAGCAGAAAACGCATTCCCCGCAGAACCGCCGTAAAGATGATGGTCGCGTTGTTGTGGAAGGGGTCGGCAACCTGATGCATCACATTGCCCGTTGCTGCCAGCCGATTCCGGGCGATGAGATTGTCGGGTTCATCACCCAGGGGCGCGGGATTTCCGTCCATCGGGCAGACTGTGAGCAGTTGGTCGAACTGCGCGCGCATGCGCCGGAGCGCCTCGTGGAGGCCGTCTGGGGCGAAAGTTACTCGGCGGGATACTCGCTGGTGGTGCGCGTACAGGCCAACGATCGCAGCGGCTTACTGCGTGATATCACGACGATTCTGGCGAACGAGAAGGTCAACGTGCTTGGCGTTGCCAGCCGCAGCGATACCAAACAGCAGCTTGCCACCATCGACATGACGATTGAAATCTATAACCTGCAGGTACTGGGACGCGTGCTCAGCAAGCTGAATCAGGTCCCCGATGTGATTGACGCTCGTCGTTTGCACGGCAATTAATAAATCAGAGGCCACTGAAGTTTTTTTGGTGGCCTCTCCTTTTAAGTGGGCACATTTCCGAATTTTTATCTGATTGCCCAAAGTTCCCTTTTTGCGCAGTAAACTCTCTACGGTATTTTGTTTAAAACATTTAAATGTTATTTAGCCGCAGCAGAGGCACTTATGATTTATGGATCAAAACAAGAGTTTGAGATTCAGAAAAATGAATTCATGTCTGTAGCACAGCGTCTGTGGATGACAGAACCTTTTTACTTTAAACAATCAGATTACTTTAGTCGAGTTATTGATGTGGTTAGGCAGATCGAGACTGAAATTCAGATGCATTGCCTATCATGGTTGGGAGGGGAGGAAATATTAAAATACAAAACTGCCGTTCTGAATTATCAGCGCTCGGTAATTATGAATAATAAAATTTATTCACGATGGATGGCTGAACAGGAGTACAAAAACAAAAGAGCCGCAGAGTTATATAAGCTATACACCAAAATAATAGGATTCTTATCAGGCATAGGCCAGGTTACTACCGGTGTGGGACTATGTGTATCAACTGGTGGAAGTGCAACGGTACCGGGTACTGCAATGATTCTGCAAGGCCTGAACAATATCTATGAGAACGGGTATTATCTTGTAGTTTATGAAGAGGCCTCAGGTCCACTCAGAGAAGCATACTATTATGCAGCAAATAAGGCCGGTTATGACAAGAATCAAGGGGATATTGCATATAGTACAATAGATCTTGTCCTATCAGGATATGGTATGGCCAGAAGGATCCCTACGCCGAGAGAAAGATCATGGAATCTGTTTGGTATCCAATCACACCAGACAGATTATGTTAGGGGGGTGAGTGGCATGACAAAACCTGTGTTTATGCTTGAGATTATCAGCGATGAAGTGACTGTTTTATCATTGATGCCTGCTTATAATGAAAATGACTTGAGGCACTAAGTATGGAGCAAGATATTATTTTCTTTTCAAAACCGTGGTTACCGGTCATGTTGTATTATTTAATGGGGGTAATTGTTTTTATTGGTTGTTATTTGTGGTATCGTTTCATTAAATTTCATTCAAATACGCTTTGTCGGTTTTTATTTATTATTGTAACAACGCTTTCCTGTGTCGTTCACATTGTCACTGGATACTACGATGTGGTGGGCTATCACGGCTATGGCAATAGTATTTTGCGAGCGTACTACTTAACTGATTACGAAACGATCCGTTACGGCGTTATTTTGTTCGTCACCCTGAATGGATTATTAATCTGTCGAATATAATATTAGGGGATGGCAGTCATCCAGCAACACGCTATCATGAGCGAAAGTGAAGATGATAAAGAGGCTGTATGACTGTCACCATCAATAAAACTCAAATTGACCGCCTGCTTGGCATCATGCAACGCCTGCGCGACCCGGAAACCGGCTGCCCGTGGGATAACGAACAGACTTTCGCCACGCTTGCCCCCTACACCCTTGAAGAAACCTACGAAGTACTCGACGCGATTTCTCGTGAAGATTTTGACGATCTACGCGGTGAACTGGGCGACCTGTTGTTCCAGGTGGTGTTTTACGCGCAGATAGCCCAGGAAGAGGGGCGCTTTGATTTCAATGACATTTGTGCCGCCATCAGTGACAAACTGGAGCGCCGACATCCGCACGTTTTTGCCGATGCTCAGGCTCATAACAGCAGCGAAGTGCTGGCTCGTTGGGAGCAAATTAAAACCGGCGAACGGGCACAAAAGGCGCAGCATTCTGCCCTTGATGATATTCCGCGTAGCTTACCGGCGTTAATGCGGGCACAGAAAATCCAGAAGCGTTGTTCGAATGTTGGCTTTGACTGGACGACGCTGGGCCCGGTGGTTGACAAGGTGTACGAAGAGATTGACGAGGTCATGCACGAGGCGCGGCAGGTCGTGGTCGACCAGGCTAAACTGGAAGAGGAAATGGGCGATTTGCTCTTTGCCACTGTCAATATGGCTCGTCACTTAGGCACCAAAGCGGAGACCGCCCTGCAAAAAGCCAACGAAAAGTTCGAGCGGCGTTTTCGTGAGGTCGAGCGGATTGTGGCGGCACGGGGCCTGGAAATGACGGGTGTTGATCTGGAAACCATGGAAGAAGTCTGGCAGCAGGTAAAACGGCAGGAAATTGATCTCTAAGGAGTTTGAGCGGTCAAGGGCGTTTTGTGTGATTTTTTAAATAACAAGCTCTTGATTTGCGTCAAAAACATTTACCCCAAAGGGGCTATTTTCTCACTCCCGATGTTAAATGTGAGCTGACGAAGAGGAGGGATAATGAAAGTTTGTGGCGTACGTCATGTTCGGGTATACTACTTTCCCGTCCTGGTTATTCCATCGTTTCACCCTAACTTCTCAGGTTCAGCATGACAACGAACTATATTTTTGTGACCGGCGGGGTCGTCTCCTCTCTGGGTAAAGGCATTGCCGCAGCCTCCCTCGCAGCCATTCTTGAAGCCCGTGGCCTCAACGTGACCATCATGAAACTGGATCCGTATATCAACGTCGATCCGGGTACCATGAGCCCAATCCAACACGGGGAAGTGTTCGTTACTGAAGACGGCGCTGAAACCGACCTGGACCTGGGTCATTACGAGCGTTTCATTCGCACCAAAATGAGCCGCCGCAACAACTTCACTACGGGTCGTATCTACTCTGACGTTCTGCGCAAAGAGCGTCGTGGCGACTATCTGGGGGCGACCGTACAGGTTATCCCGCACATCACCAACGCTATCAAAGAACGCGTGCTGGAAGGCGGCGAAGGCCATGACGTTGTCCTGGTTGAAATCGGTGGCACCGTCGGTGATATCGAATCTCTGCCGTTCCTTGAAGCGATTCGACAACTGGCGGTTGATATCGGTCGTGAACACGCGCTGTTCATGCACCTGACCCTGGTGCCTTACCTGGCCGCCGCGGGTGAAGTTAAAACCAAACCGACCCAGCACTCTGTGAAAGAACTGCTGTCCATCGGTATTCAGCCTGATGTCCTGATTTGTCGTTCCGATCGCACCGTTCCGGCAAATGAGCGCGCAAAAATTGCATTGTTCTGTAACGTGCCGGAAAAAGCCGTTATTTCAATGAAAGATGTCGATTCCATTTATAAAATTCCAGGCCTGTTGAAATCGCAGGGCCTGGACGATTATATTTGTAAACGATTCAGCTTGAACTGTCCGGAAGCTAACCTGTCTGAATGGGAACAGGTTATTTATGAAGAAGCGAATCCGGCAGGCGAAGTGACTATCGGCATGGTGGGCAAGTACATCGAACTGCCGGATGCCTACAAGTCCGTTATCGAAGCGCTGAAACACGGTGGCCTGAAAAATCGTGTGACCGTTAACATTAAGCTTATCGATTCGCAGGATGTTGAAACGCGTGGTGTCGAAATCCTGAAAGATTTGGACGCTATCCTGATCCCTGGCGGCTTTGGCTACCGTGGTGTGGAAGGGAAGATCGCCACTGCACGCTATGCGCGTGAGAACAATATTCCTTATCTGGGCATTTGCCTGGGTATGCAGGTTGCGTTGATTGAGTTTGCGCGTAATGTCGCCGGTATGGACAACGCCAACTCGACGGAATTTGTGCCAGACTGTAAGTACCCGGTTGTGGCGCTGATTACCGAATGGCGTGACGAAGAAGGCAACGTTGAGGTTCGTACTGAGAAGAGCGATCTCGGCGGCACGATGCGTCTGGGCGCGCAGCAGTGTCAGCTTGGCGACGATAGTCTGGTTCGTCAGCTGTACGGCGCACCGATCATTGTTGAGCGTCATCGCCATCGTTACGAAGTCAACAATATGCTGTTGAAACAGATTGAAGCTGCGGGTCTGCGTGTTGCAGGCCGTTCCGGTGATGATCAGTTGGTCGAGATCATTGAGGTACCGAATCATCCGTGGTTCGTGGCCTGTCAGTTCCATCCGGAATTTACTTCCACGCCACGTGATGGCCATCCGCTGTTTGCTGGCTTTGTGAAAGCCGCCAGCGAGCATCAGAAGCGTCAGGCGAAGTAAGAAGTAAAAAAGTTAGAACGGCAACGCGTACCAAAGGTACGCGTTGTTTGTCTGGAGTTTTAGTTTAACTTGTACTGAGGAAAACCTAATGTCCAAAATCGTTAAAGTCATCGGTCGTGAAATCATCGACTCCCGTGGTAACCCGACTGTTGAAGCCGAAGTACACCTGGAAGGTGGTTTCGTCGGTATGGCAGCAGCTCCGTCAGGTGCTTCTACGGGTTCCCGCGAAGCGCTGGAACTGCGCGATGGCGACAAATCCCGCTTCATGGGTAAAGGCGTACTGAAAGCTGTTGGCGCGGTTAACGGCCCGATTGCTCAGGCAATCCTTGGCAAAGATGCCAAAGATCAGGCTGGCATCGACAAAATCATGATCGACCTGGACGGTACTGAAAATAAATCCAACTTCGGTGCAAACGCCATCCTGGCTGTGTCTCTGGCAAACGCCAAAGCTGCTGCTGCCGCTAAAGGCATGCCGCTGTACGAGCACATCGCTGAGCTGAACGGTACTCCGGGCAAATACTCCATGCCGGTTCCGATGATGAACATCATCAACGGTGGTGAGCACGCTGACAACAACGTCGACATCCAGGAATTCATGATTCAGCCGGTTGGCGCGAAAACCCTGAAAGAAGCCGTACGTATGGGTTCTGAAGTGTTCCATAACCTGGCTAAAGTTCTGAAAGCGAAAGGCATGAACACGGCTGTGGGTGACGAAGGTGGCTACGCGCCGAACCTGGGTTCTAACGCAGAAGCGCTGGCTGTTATCGCTGAAGCGGTTAAAGCAGCAGGTTACGAGCTGGGCAAAGACATCACTCTGGCGATGGACTGTGCAGCATCTGAATTCTACAAAGACGGTAAATACGTTCTGGCGGGCGAAGGCAACAAAGCGTTCACCTCTGAAGAATTCACTCACTTCCTGGAAGACCTGACCAAACAGTACCCGATCGTTTCTATCGAAGACGGTCTGGACGAGTCTGACTGGGATGGTTTTGCTTACCAGACCAAAGTACTGGGCGACAAAATCCAGCTGGTTGGTGACGATCTGTTCGTAACCAACACCAAGATCCTGAAAGAAGGTATCGAGAAAGGCATCGTTAACTCCATCCTGATCAAATTCAACCAGATCGGTTCTCTGACCGAAACGCTGGCTGCAATCAAGATGGCGAAAGACGCTGGCTACACGGCTGTCATCTCTCACCGTTCCGGTGAAACTGAAGATGCAACCATCGCTGACCTGGCTGTTGGTACCGCTGCAGGCCAGATCAAAACCGGTTCTATGAGCCGTTCTGACCGCGTTGCTAAATACAACCAGCTGATTCGTATCGAAGAAGCGCTGGGTGAAAAAGCACCGTACAACGGTCGTAAAGAGATCAAAGGCCAGTAATTTATTACTGCCGCTTTACGCTCTGAAAAACCCGCTTCGGCGGGTTTTTTTATGCCTGCGGTTAGCGCAGCCGCTGCGCATGACCAGGAAGACGAAATCTGCGATAATTACAGATTATCCCTTTAACAGAGAACGCTATGCAGTACCCGATTAACGAGATGTTCCAGACCCTGCAAGGTGAGGGTTACTTTACCGGCGTCCCCGCCATTTTTATTCGTTTACAGGGATGCCCGGTCGGCTGTGCCTGGTGCGATACCAAACACACCTGGGATAAGCTTGAGGATCGGGAAGTTTCCCTGTACAGCATCCTGGCGAAAACCAAAGAGAGCGATAAATGGGGCGCGGCGAACAGCGAAGATCTGCTGGCCGTGATTGGTCGACAAGGGTACACCGCGCGTCATGTGGTGATTACCGGCGGCGAGCCCTGCATCCATGACCTGACGCCGCTCACTGATTTGCTGGAGAAAAATGGATTCAGCTGCCAGATAGAGACCAGCGGTACGCATGAAGTGCGCTGCACACCCAATACCTGGGTGACCGTTTCGCCGAAGGTGAACATGCGTGGTGGTTATGACGTTCTCTCACAGGCCCTGGAACGCGCGAATGAGATTAAACATCCGGTCGGTCGCGTGCGTGACATTGAAGCGCTGGACGAACTGCTTGCCACGCTGAGTGACGACAAACCGCGAGTGATTGCGCTGCAACCCATCAGTCAGAAAGAGGATGCCACACGCCTGTGCATCGAAACCTGCATCGCGCGCAACTGGCGCCTGTCGATGCAGACGCACAAATATCTGAATATTGCCTGATAAATAGCCCGGCGCGTTAACCTGTCGGGCTTATCTGTAGGCCGGATAAGACGTTTTGCGTCGCCATCCGGCAAGACGAAACGTTTACTCGCCGCGATAAACGCAGCCCGCCGTACAGGTTTCTTTCACCATTACGGCGCTCAACAGGGGGAGTGACGGTTTGACCTGATCCCAAATCCATTTTGCCAGCACTTCGCTGGTCGGATTTTCCAGACCGGGAATATCGTTCAGGTAGTAATGATCGAGCCTGTCGTAAGTTGGCTTGAACGCGGCTTTTAATTCGGCGAAATCGATAATCCAGCCTGTATGTGGACAGACTTCACCGGTGACTTCAAGGCGCACCATAAAGGAGTGTCCGTGCAGACGGCCACATTTATGCCCTTCAGGAACATGAGGCAAATGGTGAGCGGCTTCGAAGGTGAAATCTTTAAACAGGGTGGTGGTCATCTTAAACTCTCAGTCAGGCAAAAAACCGCCGTAGGGTACCGGAAAGTACATTTTTTATCATTAACTAAAACGGCTTTCCGTCGCAGATTACGTCATTCATCAACTTTATAGGAGATAACTTCATATATTTCATGTGGTTATTCAATCGTTTTTGTTGTTAATAACTATAACTAAAACAGGTTAGTCCATTTGGTTATTTGTTATTTCCATCCCTTCTTTAATTGTTACTATCACCGCCGTTACCCTTATCTTCAGTTTGGGTTTTATTGCTTAAATCCGCTTTGCTTACTGGAACATAACGACGCATGACGACACAGGCCCCACCTTCCGCTTTGCTTCCGCTGAACCCGGAGCAACTGGCCCGCCTTCAGGCGGCCACTACCGATCTCACGCCCATGCAGCTTGCATGGGTTTCTGGCTATTTCTGGGGCACGCTGAATCAGCAACCCGGCGCGACCGTTGCGACGCCGGCCCCCGTTGCTGAAATGCCGGGCATCACATTGATCTCCGCGTCACAAACGGGCAATGCGCGTCGTGTGGCAGAAGCGCTGCGTGACGACCTGCTGGCGGCAAAGCTCAGCGTCACGCTGGTGAACGCAGGCGACTACAAATTCAAACAAATCGCCAATGAGAAACTGCTGGTTGTCGTCACGTCTACCCAGGGTGAAGGCGAGCCGCCGGAAGAAGCCGTCGCGCTGCATAAGTTCCTGTTCTCTAAAAAAGCGCCGAAGCTCGAAAACACGGCATTTGCTATTTTTGGTCTGGGTGATACGTCATACGAGTTTTTCTGTCAGTCAGGCAAAGATTTTGACAGCAAACTGGCGGAACTTGGCGGTGAGCGTTTGCTGGATCGCGTTGACGCCGATGTGGAATACCAGACCGCCGCCGCCGAGTGGCGTACCCGTGTGGTCGAGGTGTTGAAATCACGTGCGCCGGTTGCGACGCAGACTCCGTCGATTGCCAGCGGAGCGGTGAATGAGATCCACTCCAGCCCCTATACTAAAGAAGCGCCGCTGAGCGCGGCGTTGTCCGGGAATCAAAAAATCACCGGCCGTGATTCAGAGAAAGATGTTCGCCATATTGAAATCGATCTCGGTGAGTCGGGTCTGCGCTACCAGCCTGGCGACGCGCTGGGCGTCTGGTATCAGAACGATCCTGCGCTGGTGAAAGAGATGGTGGAACTGGTCTGGCTGAAAGGTGATGAGCCCGTGACGGTCAATGGCCAGTCTCTGTCGCTGTCCGACGCGCTACAGTGGCATGTCGAACTGACTGTCAATACTGCCAATATCGTTGAAAACTATGCCACCTTAACGCGCAGTGAATCGCTGTTGCCGCTGGTTGGCGACAGGGCACAGTTGCAGCATTATGCGACGACAACGCCGGTTGTCGATATGCTGCGTTTTTCGCCAGCACAGCTGGATGCACAGGCGTTGGTCGACCTGTTGCGTCCGTTGACGCCGCGCCTTTACTCCATCGCGTCGTCTCAGGCTGAAGTGGAGAACGAAGTACACATCACCGTCGGTGCGGTGCGTTATGAAGTGGAAGGTCGCGCGCGCGCCGGCGGCGCATCCAGCTTCCTCGCCGATCGCGTTGAAGAAGAGGGCGAAGTGCGTGTGTTCATCGAACATAACGATAACTTCCGTCTGCCGACGAACCCTGAAACGCCGGTGATTATGATTGGTCCGGGCACGGGCATCGCGCCGTTCCGCGCCTTCATGCAGCAGCGCGCCGCTGATGAAGCGTCAGGTAAAAACTGGCTGTTTTTTGGCAATCCCCACTTTACCGAAGATTTCCTCTACCAGGTGGAATGGCAGCGTTACGTCAAAGAGGGCGTACTGAGCCGTATCGATCTCGCCTGGTCACGAGATCAAAAAGAAAAAGTGTATGTACAAGACAAACTGCGCGAACAGGGCGCAGAACTGTGGCGCTGGATTAATGACGGTGCGCATATTTATGTCTGCGGCGACGCTAATCGCATGGCGAAAGACGTTGAGCTGGCATTGCTGGAAGTGATTGCTGAATTCGGCGCGATGGACGCGGAATCAGCGGATGAATTTTTAAGTGAGCTGCGCGTTGAGCGCCGTTATCAGCGAGATGTCTACTAATGAGCGAAAAACATCCAGGGCCCCTGGTGGTCGAAGGTAAACTGACGGACGCCGAGCGCATGAAGCTGGAAAGCAACTATCTGCGCGGCACCATTGCTGAGGATCTGAATGACGGTCTCACCGGCGGTTTTAAAGGTGATAACTTCCTGCTGATCCGTTTTCACGGCATGTACCAACAGGATGACCGTGATATCCGCGCCGAGCGTGCAGAACAGAAGCTGGAGCCGCGTCACGCGATGCTGCTTCGCTGCCGTCTGCCGGGCGGTGTCATTACCACCAAACAGTGGCAGGCGATTGATAAGTTTGCCCATGACAACACCATTTATGGCAGCATTCGCCTGACCAACCGGCAGACGTTTCAGTTCCACGGGATCCTGAAGAAGAACGTGAAGCCGGTGCACCAGATGCTGCACTCCGTTGGGCTGGACGCGCTGGCAACCGCCAACGACATGAACCGTAACGTGCTGTGCACCTCGAACCCGTACGAGTCAGAGCTGCATGCCGAAGCTTACGAATGGGCGAAAAAGATATCCGAGCATCTGCTGCCGCGTACCCGCGCCTATGCTGAAATTTGGCTCGATCAGGAAAAAGTCGCGACCACCGATGAGGAGCCGATCCTCGGTCAGACCTATCTGCCGCGTAAGTTCAAAACCACGGTGGTGATCCCGCCGCAGAACGATATCGATCTGCATGCTAACGACATGAACTTTGTCGCGGTTGCGGAAAATGGCAAGCTGGTGGGCTTTAACCTGTTGGTGGGCGGCGGTCTTTCCATCGAGCACGGTAACAAGAAAACCTACGCCCGTACGGCGAGCGAATTTGGCTATCTGCCGCTGGAGCACACGCTGGCTGTGGCGGAAGCCGTTGTCACCACGCAGCGTGACTGGGGTAACCGTACTGACCGTAAAAATGCGAAAACCAAATATACGCTGGAACGCGTGGGAGTCGAGACATTCAAAGCGGAAGTGGAACGTCGTGCCGGCATCAAATTCGAACCGATTCGTCCGTACGAATTTACCGGTCGTGGCGATCGTATTGGCTGGGTGAAGGGCATCGACAATAAATGGCATCTGACGCTGTTTATCGAAAATGGTCGAATTCTCGATTATCCGGGACGTCCGCTGAAAACGGGCCTGCTGGAGATTTCGAAAATCCATAAAGGCGAGTTTCGTATTACCGCGAATCAGAATCTGATTATCGCGGGTGTACCGGAGAGCCAGAAGGCGAAGATTGAGAAGATCGCGCAAGTGAGCGGCCTGATGAACATGGTGACGCCGCAGCGTGAAAACTCCATGGCCTGCGTGTCTTTCCCAACCTGTCCGCTGGCGATGGCGGAGGCCGAGCGCTTCCTGCCGACGTTTATCGATAAAATTGATGGTTTGATGGCGAAGCATCATGTCAGTGACGAGCATATCGTAATGCGTGTGACGGGTTGCCCGAACGGCTGCGGCCGCGCGATGCTGGCAGAAGTCGGGCTGGTCGGGAAAGCGCCGGGACGCTACAACCTGCATCTTGGCGGTAACCGAATCGGCACGCGTATCCCGCGGATGTTCAAAGAGAACATCACCGAACCGGAAATTCTCGACTCGCTGGACGAACTGATTGGGCGCTGGGCGAAAGAGCGAGAAGCGGGTGAAGGCTTCGGCGACTTTACGGTGCGTGCGGGCATTATTCGCCCGGTGCTCGATCCTGCCCGGGATTTCTGGGAATAACGTCTTATTGCCGGATGGCGGCGTGAACGCCTTATCCGGCCTACGGATTTTGTAGACGCCCGGTGGCCGTTGTAGGCCTGATAAGCGAAGCGCCATCAGATAAAGCCGTTGTAGGCCTGATAAGCGAAGCGCCATCAGGCAGTCAAACAGTGAGGAACTTATGTCCAGACTCGATCTACACGCTCTGAACGCGCTGCCGAAAGTGGAGCGCGTGATGGCACTGGCTGAAACCAACAGCCAACTGGAAAAACTTGACGCTGAGGGGCGGGTAGCCTGGGCGCTGGAGAATTTGCCTGGCGAATACGTCCTTTCATCAAGCTTCGGGATTCAGGCGGCGGTGAGTCTGCATCTGGTCAATCAGATCCGCCCGGATATCCCGGTGATCCTGACCGATACCGGCTATCTTTTCCCGGAAACCTACCAGTTTATTGATGAGTTAACGGACAAGCTCAAACTGAATCTGAAGGTTTATCGCGCCCCCGAAAGCGCCGCCTGGCAGGAAGCACGTTATGGCAAACTGTGGGAGCAGGGCGTGGAAGGCATTGAGAAATACAATGAGATCAACAAAGTCGAACCGATGAACCGGGCGCTGCAGGAACTCAATGCGCAAACCTGGTTTGCGGGGTTGCGTCGCGAACAGTCCGGTAGTCGTGCGCATCTGCCCGTGCTGGCTATCCAGCGTGGGGTCTTTAAAGTGCTGCCAATTATCGACTGGGACAACCGCACGGTTTATCAGTACCTGCAAAAGCACGGGCTGAAGTATCACCCGTTGTGGGATCAGGGCTATCTTTCCGTGGGGGATACACATACCACGCGCAAATGGGAACCCGGCATGGCAGAAGAAGAGACACGTTTCTTTGGGTTGAAGCGTGAGTGCGGACTGCACGAAGGCTAAAATAAAAATCTGAAAATATTATCCCGGGCTGTTTTATAAATCGCTTTGTTTTACCCTTGGTGACGTTATTGCCGGAGGCAGTGACGTCAATTTAAAACTGAGGGATTAAATAAATGAAAAAGATTTTTTTTGTTGTGATGCTAACTCTGGTGTCTGGTTCTTCTTTTGCAGCAATTACTGATACTTGTCAGCAATACTTTGATGATGTTGATGCGTTGATTGTTCAGGCATCAAAAACCAGCGATCAGGCTAAACAGCAGATGGAAGCAATGAAACCTCAACTGGAGGAGGCTAAGAAGCAACTCGCAGGATTACCGGCTGAAAATCAGGATGCTGGCTGTAAACAAGGCGCTGCTGCGCTGGTACAAATGAAGCAGTCCATGGGCATCCAATAATTTATTATAAAAGAGCGTAATGGAAATAAACGACGCTCAGAATGGTGTCACTCTTCGCGTCTTTTGCCGGATAGCAATATCGCTTTATCCGGCCGTATGATTAGCTCGCTTTCGCTAATTCTTTCACCAGCGGCAGCATAATGCGCATGACGTCGCGATTGCGATGTTCAATACGTCCAGGCAGGGCTTTATCAATATGCTGTTGATTATCCAGACGTACGTCGTGCCAGCTATTTCCTGCCGGGAAAGAGGCGGTTTTGGCGCGCTGCTGGTAACCATCTTTCTTGCCGAGATTCCAGTTCGTCGCCTCGACGGAAAGCACCGAAATTCCCGCTTTATCGAAAACCTCTGCGTCGTTGCAACAACCGGTGCCTTTTGGATAATCCTTATTCAGGCCAGGATTAGTGGTAGCGACAATACCATGACTGCGCGCGAGAGCTAATGCCCGGTCGCGGGTTAATTTGCGCACGGCTTCCGGGGTATTTTGCCCACTATTAAAATACAACTTATCGCCGACGATCAGGTTATCGAGGTTAATCACCAACAGTGTGTTTTTCTTCTCGGCCGCGCTCATGCGTTTGAGCAGGTTTTCGGCCCCCAGTTTTCCCTCTTCCTCGCCGCTGGTGGCAATAAAGCGAATACCGTATTCGGTAGGCACATTTTTCAGGCGTTCTGCCAGTTCGAGCATAACGCCCAGTCCGGCGGCGTTATCATCCACACCTTGCAGTGTCAGACCGCCAAGATTTGCATCGCTATCGGTGTCACTTTGTGGGGCGTAGGTGTCCAGATGCGCCATGATAATAATCTGCTGCGGGGCTTTGCCTTCATGGGCGGCAATGACGGTACTGCCGGTCACGTTATGCCAGTTTTTGCGGTTATTTTTAGCGGTATAAATGTAGCGACTGTTGAACGTGCGGATATCGCTGCGATAGCCCATTTGCTCAAACTGCTGGCGTAAATAGTCGGCAGACAACATTTCTGCCGGGGAACCGGTCATCCTTCCCGGGAAAACGGTCGCAATATGACGGGTCTGCGTTGTCGCAAAATCGCCCGGTTTTGGGGATGACGCCTGAGCGGGGACAATAAAGCATACGCCGAGCGCCAGGAGAGCAGAAAGACGGCGCGTTGCGGAAAACATAGTGAATCCTTAATAGCCAGCGGGGGAAACCCTGAATACAAAGCAAAAATTTTAATCCATCTAGTATGAAACGGTGACCTCGCTAAGACAATTTCATTTGCTCTTAAATGCCCGAATTCCGGCGGGTTAAGCACTTTTTGATATTTGCTTTGCCAGATCGTTATTCCTTTGAGGAACTACTCATTCCAATTCGTAATTTCATTCGTTCTCCTGCGCTCCCTATAGTCGGGTTATCTGACGTGCTCGACATTCGCGGTATTGTAAAGGAACGGTTATGGACCAAAAACGACTCACCCACCTGCGACAGCTGGAGGCCGAAAGCATCCACATCATTCGCGAGGTGGCGGCTGAATTCTCTAACCCGGTAATGCTGTACTCCATCGGCAAGGATTCCAGCGTCATGCTGCATCTTGCCCGTAAGGCATTCTATCCGGGGTCGTTGCCGTTCCCGTTGCTGCATGTCGATACCGGCTGGAAGTTCCGCGAGATGTATGAATTCCGCGATCGTACTGCCAAAGCGTACGGCTGCGAGCTGCTGGTGCATAAAAACCCGGAAGGGGTGGCGATGGGCATCAACCCGTTTGTCCACGGCAGCGCCAAGCACACCGACATCATGAAAACAGAAGGACTGAAGCAGGCGCTGAACAAATACGGTTTTGACGCCGCATTTGGCGGCGCGCGTCGCGATGAAGAAAAGTCGCGGGCGAAAGAGCGCATCTACTCCTTTCGCGACCGCTTTCACCGCTGGGACCCTAAAAACCAGCGTCCTGAACTGTGGCACAACTACAACGGGCAGATTAACAAAGGCGAAAGCATCCGCGTTTTCCCGCTCTCCAACTGGACCGAACAGGATATCTGGCAGTACATCTGGCTGGAAAACATTGAGATCGTCCCGCTGTATCTGGCGGCAGAGCGCCCGGTACTGGAGCGCGATGGCATGTTAATGATGATCGATGACGATCGCATCGACCTGCAGCCCGGCGAGATGATCAAAAAACAGATGGTTCGTTTCCGTACCCTCGGCTGCTGGCCGCTGACCGGCGCCGTGGAGTCAAACGCGCAAACGCTGCCGGAAATTATTGAAGAGATGCTGGTCTCGACCACCAGTGAACGTCAGGGCCGCGTGATTGACCGCGACCAGGCGGGCTCTATGGAGCTGAAGAAACGTCAGGGGTATTTCTAAGGAGCCGCCATGAACACCACACTTGCACAACAAATCGCCAATGAAGGCGGCGTCGAAGCCTGGATGGTCGCCCAACAACATAAAAGTCTGCTGCGCTTTTTAACCTGCGGCAGCGTGGATGACGGCAAAAGCACGTTGATCGGTCGCCTGTTGCACGATACGCGTCAGATTTATGAAGATCAGTTGTCATCGCTGCACAACGACAGTAAACGCCACGGTACGCAGGGAGAGAAGCTGGATCTGGCGCTGCTGGTGGATGGCCTGCAGGCCGAGCGCGAGCAGGGGATTACCATTGACGTGGCGTATCGCTATTTCTCTACCGAGAAGCGTAAATTTATCATTGCCGATACCCCTGGGCATGAGCAATACACCCGCAATATGGCGACCGGCGCATCAACCTGCGATCTGGCGATCCTGCTGATCGACGCCCGTAAAGGCGTGTTGGATCAGACTCGTCGTCACAGCTTCATCTCAACGCTGCTGGGGATCAAACACCTGGTGGTGGCGATCAACAAAATGGATCTGGTCGACTACAGCGAAGAGACTTTTGCACGCATTCGCGAAGATTATCTGACCTTTGCTGAACAGTTGCCGGGCAATCTGGATATCCGCTTTGTGCCACTTTCTGCGCTGGAAGGTGACAACGTGGCCTCCCAGAGCACCAGTATGCCGTGGTACAGCGGCCCGACCTTACTTGAAGTGCTGGAGACGGTTGAGATCCAGCGTGTGGTCGACAGCCAGCCAATGCGCTTCCCTGTGCAGTACGTAAACCGTCCGAACCTCGATTTTCGGGGCTATTCCGGCACATTGGCCTCTGGTCGCGTTAAGGTGGGACAGCGCGTGAAGGTGCTGCCATCCGGCGTGGAATCAAGCGTGGCGCGGATCGTCACTTTTGATGGCGATCTGGACGAAGCCTTTGCCGGTGAAGCCATTACCCTCGTCCTGAAAGACGAGATTGATATCAGCCGTGGCGATCTGCTGCTGGCGGCGGACGAAAGCCTGCCGGCGGTACAGCACGCTGCTGTCGATGTGGTCTGGATGGCGGAACAGCCGTTGGCGCCGGGACAAAGTTACGAAATCAAAATCGCGGGCAAAAAGACCCGTGCGCGCGTTGATAACGTTCAGTATCAGGTGGATATCAACAATCTGACGCAGCGTGAGGTGGACAATCTGCCGCTGAACGGCATTGGTCTGGTGAATCTGACCTTTGATGAGCCGCTGGTACTGGATACTTATCAGCAGAACCCGGTGACCGGCGGGCTGATTTTTATTGATCGTCTGAGTAACGTCACCGTGGGTGCCGGTATGGTCCGCGAACCGATTGTGCAGGAGACCGCTGCGCCGTCAGAATTCAGCGCCTTTGAGCTGGAGCTGAATGCGCTGGTGCGTCGTCACTTCCCGCACTGGGGCGCTCGCGATCTGCTGGGAGGGAAATAATGGCGCAGCATGACGAAAACATCGTCTGGCATGCCCATCCCGTCACGCCGCAACAGCGCGAGCAACACCACGGTCATCGTGGTGCTGTGCTGTGGTTTACCGGGCTGTCGGGGTCCGGTAAATCGTCGATCGCCGGTGCGCTGGAAGAGGCGCTGCATCAACGGGGCGTCAGTACCTATCTGCTGGATGGCGATAACGTTCGCCATGGCCTGTGCAGCGATCTGGGGTTCAGCGATGCCGATCGTAAAGAGAACATCCGTCGCGTGGGCGAAGTGGCAAACCTGATGGCGGATGCCGGTCTGGTGGTGCTGACGGCGTTCATTTCTCCGTACCGCGCGGAGCGGCAGATGGTGCGTGAGCGCGTCGGTGAAGGACGCTTCATTGAAGTGTTCGTGGATACGCCGCTGGAAATCTGCGAGGCCCGCGATCCGAAAGGATTATATAAAAAAGCGCGCGCCGGCGAGTTGCGCAATTTCACCGGAATTGATTCCGTATACGAAGCGCCTGAATCGCCTGAGGTTCATCTTAATGGCGAACAATTAGTAACAAATTTGGTCGCCCAATTATTAGACCTGCTCAGACAGAGCGATATTATCAGATCCTGAGACACCTGACTTGTGTGTACAGTCAGTCAAGGTTACAGGATTTAATATGCGCGATAGCCAGAACATCACACTCACAACGACAGACGCGTTTGCTACTGATGACGAAACCACCTGGTCGCTGCCGGGCGCCGTGGTGGGTTTCGTGTCATGGTTGCTGGCGTTGGGGATCCCCTTTCTGGTGTATGGCCCTAACACATTGTTTTTCTTCATCTACACCTGGCCTTTCTTCCTGGCGCTGATGCCCGTTGCGGTCGTCGTGGGTATCGCGCTGCATTCCCTGCTCAACGGCAAATTGCGCTACAGCATTATCATAACCCTGCTGACCGTTTGCGCGATGTTCGGCGCATTGTTTATGTGGCTGCTGGGCTAAAGCGCGACCACTGTCCATAATTCAAACCGTAACTAACAATGAGATGATGTTCTCAGGGTTCTGGGTATACGTTATAAAGGGCAATTGTGGTACATTTGCCCGCGTTGTTGCGGCTTTCCCGCCCGCAAACGTCGTGTCGTTTGCGGAAGTATGGGAGGATGATGCCGTTTTTCAGGGGGCAGGATGGGTAAACTAACGCTGCTGTTGCTGGCTTTACTGGTCTGGCTACAGTATTCGCTGTGGTTCGGTAAGAACGGCATACATGATTACAGTCGCGTCAATGATGACGTGGCGGCGCAGCAGGCGACAAACGCCAAACTTAAAGCACGTAACGATCAGCTCTTTGCCGAAATTGACGATCTCAATGGCGGTCAGGAGGCTATCGAGGAGCGTGCACGCAACGAACTCAGCATGACTAAGCCGGGCGAAACGTTTTATCGTCTGGTGCCCGACGCGTCTAAACGCGCGCAAACTGCGGGGCAAAATACTCGTTAAACCAGCCCAGGAAATCACATGGCAGCCACTTTTTTGGATGTTTGCGCCGTGGTGCCGGCGGCCGGATTTGGCCGCCGTATGCAAACGGAATGTCCGAAGCAATATCTCTCAGTCGGTAATAAAACCATTCTCGAACACTCGGTCTCTGCGCTGCTGGCGCATCCCCGGGTGACCCGCGTGATCATCGCTATCAGCCCTGGCGACAGCCGCTTTGCTCAACTTCCTCTGGCGCAGCATCCGCACATTACCGTCGTGGACGGGGGAAATGAACGGGCAGACTCCGTGCTGGCTGGATTACAGGCCGCCGGAAACGCTGAATGGGTGCTGGTGCATGATGCGGCGCGTCCCTGTCTGCATCAGGATGATTTAGCGCGCCTGCTGGCGATTAGCGAAACCAGCCGCACCGGCGGGATCCTCGCCGTACCGGTGCGCGACACCATGAAACGCGCGGAGCCGGGCAAAACGGCTATCGCCCATACCGTTGAACGCAACGATTTATGGCACGCGCTGACGCCGCAATTTTTCCCTCGTGAACTGCTGCATGACTGCCTGACGCGTGCGCTGAATGAAGGGGCGACCATCACCGATGAAGCGTCGGCGCTGGAATATTGCGGCTTCCATCCACAGCTTGTTGAAGGACGAGCTGATAACATCAAAGTGACGCGTCCGGAAGATTTAGCGCTGGCTGAATTTTATCTGACCCGAACAATCCATCTGGAGGATGCATAATGCGAATTGGACACGGTTTTGACGTACACGCCTTTGGCGGTGAAGGCCCAATTATCATTGGTGGCGTGCGCATCCCGTATGAAAAGGGGCTGCTGGCGCATTCTGATGGCGATGTTGCGCTGCATGCGCTCACCGACGCGCTGCTTGGCGCGGCGGCGCTGGGTGACATTGGCAAGCTGTTTCCGGATACCGATCCGGCGTTTAAAGGCGCGGACAGTCGCGAGTTGCTGCGTGAAGCCTGGCGTCGGATCCAGGCCAAAGGCTACGCCCTGGGCAACGTCGATGTGACTATTATTGCTCAGGCACCGAAGATGCTGCCGCACATTCCGCAAATGCGCGTGTTTATTGCTGAAGATCTCGGTTGTCACATGGATGATGTGAACGTGAAAGCAACCACCACTGAAAAACTCGGTTTTACCGGGCGTGGGGAAGGGATTGCCTGCGAAGCGGTGGCGTTACTCATTAAGGCCGCGAAATGACAGAGTTTGATAATCTCACGTATCTCCACGGAAAACCGCAAAGCACTGGGTTGCTGAAAGCCAGTCCGGAAGATTTTGTGGTGGTCGAAGATTTAGGTTTCGAACCGGATGGCGAAGGTGAGCACATTCTGGTGCGTATTCTCAAAAGCGGCTGTAATACCCGTTTTGTCGCCGACGCGCTGGCGAAGTTTCTGAAAATTCATGTCCGCGAAGTGAGCTTCGCCGGGCAAAAGGATAAGCATGCGGTCACTGAACAGTGGCTATGCGCGCGCGTACCGGGTAAAGAAATGCCCGACCTGAGCGCTTTCCAGCTTGAAGGCTGCAAGGTGCTGGAATACGCACGTCACAAACGCAAGCTACGTTTAGGCGCGCTGAAGGGCAATGCGTTCACGCTGGTGCTGCGCGAAGTCAGCCATCGTGACGAGGTAGAATCTCGTCTGCAGGCGATAAACACCGGCGGTGTACCAAACTATTTTGGCGCTCAGCGTTTTGGCATTGGCGGCAGCAATCTGCAAGGCGCGCTGCGCTGGGCGCAAAGCGATGCGCCTGTGCGGGATCGCAATAAACGCAGTTTTTGGTTGTCGGCGGCCCGCAGTGCGTTGTTTAATCAAATTGTCAGCGAGCGTCTGAAAAAAACAGACTTTAATCAAGTTGTTGACGGCGATGCGCTACAATTAGCGGGACGCGGAAGCTGGTTTGTCGCCACACAAGAAGAATTGGCGGAATTACAGCGTCGTGTCGATGAAAAAGAATTGATGGTGACGGCTTCGCTTCCCGGCAGCGGCGAGTGGGGAACCCAGCGGGATGCGCTGGCGTTCGAACAGTCCGCGATTGCCGAAGAGTGCGAGTTGCAGTCACTGCTGCTGCGCGAAAAAGTCGAGGCTTCTCGAAGAGCGATGCTGCTCTATCCGCAGCAATTAAGCTGGAACTGGTGGGATGATGTCACTGTTGAGTTACGTTTTTGGCTGCCCGCGGGGAGCTTCGCCACCAGCGTTGTGAGGGAACTGATCAACACAATGGGTGATTATGCGCATATTGCTGAGTAACGATGATGGGGTCCACGCGCCCGGTATACAAACGCTGGCAAAAGCCCTGCGGGAGTTTGCTGACGTACAGGTCGTCGCCCCGGATCGGAACCGCAGTGGCGCGTCAAACTCGCTGACGCTTGAATCTTCTCTCCGGACGTTTACCTTTGAAAACGGCGACATCGCCGTGCAGATGGGGACGCCCACCGACTGTGTTTATCTGGGCGTCAATGCGCTCATGCGTCCGCGTCCAGATATTGTGGTGTCAGGAATTAACGCCGGCCCTAACCTGGGGGATGACGTTATTTATTCCGGCACCGTCGCGGCGGCGATGGAAGGGCGTCATCTTGGTTTTCCTGCGCTTGCCGTATCGTTAGACGGACATCAGCATTACGAGACTGCTGCGGCCATCACCTGTCGGATCTTACGCGCACTGCGTCGGGAACCGCTGCGTACCGGGCGGATCCTCAACATCAACGTGCCCGACTTACCGCTGGAGCAGATCAAAGGCATCCGCGTGACGCGCTGCGGTAGCCGTCATCCGGCAGACAAAGTGATCCCGCAGGAAGATCCGCGCGGTAACACGTTGTACTGGATTGGCCCACCGGGCGATAAATGCGACGCCGGGCCTGATACCGATTTTGCGGCCGTAGATGAAGGTTACGTGTCCATTACGCCGTTGCATGTGGATTTAACCGCGCACAGCGCGCATGATGTGGTTTCCGACTGGTTAGATAGCGTGGGAGTTGGCACGCAATGGTAAGCAGACGCGTACAGACGCTTCTTGAACAATTGCGCGCGCAGGGGATTCGCGATGAGCAGGTGCTTAATGCCCTGGCCGCGGTGCCGCGTGAGAAATTTATTGATGAAGCGTTTGAACATAAGGCCTGGGACAATATCGCGTTGCCGATAGGTCAGGGACAGACGATTTCGCAACCGTACATGGTGGCGCGAATGACCGAACTGCTCGAACTGACCCCGCAGTCGCGGGTGCTGGAAATTGGCACCGGTTCCGGGTATCAGACGGCGATACTGGCGCATCTGGTACAGCAGGTTTGTTCCGTCGAACGCATTAAAGGTCTGCAATGGCAGGCGCGTCGCCGTCTGAAGCAGCTCGATTTACACAATGTTTCAACTCGTCACGGTGATGGATGGCAAGGCTGGCAGGCACGCGCGCCATTTGACGCTATTATTGTGACGGCAGCTCCGCCGGAAATTCCGACCGCGTTGATGACGCAACTGGATGAAGGCGGCATTCTCGTCTTGCCCGTGGGGGATGAGCATCAGTTTCTGAAACGGGTGCGTCGTCGGGGCGGCGAATTTATTATCGACACCGTGGAGGCGGTACGTTTTGTTCCCTTAGTAAAAGGGGAACTCGCGTAAGACGCGGTTCCGAATACCTGGAGTTTTCCTGGAGTTTTTGGAACGGGTCAGCGTATCGTGGTCACATTTTCCAGTGCCCATTTGCTGTCTGCACGATTATACGTCACTGGTTGTTAACCAATTTTTCCTGGGGGATAAATGAGCGCGGGAAGCCCAAAATTCACCGTTAGCCGCATTGCGGCACTGTCACTGGTTTCGCTATGGCTGGCGGGTTGTTCAAATTCATCGAATCCGCCTGCGCCGGTAAGCTCAGTCAATGGTAATGCCCCGGCGAATACCAGTTCCGGTATGCTGATCACGCCGCCACCGAAGATGGGGACGTCGTCATCCGCCTCGCAGACACCACAAATTCAACCGGTGCAGCGCCCGACGACGCAACCGACGCACGTTCAGCCGGTAGCCGAGCAACCCGTGCAGATGGAAAACGGACGAATTGTCTACAACCGCCAGTATGGGAACATTCCGAAAGGTAGCTACAGCGGCGGCAGCACCTACACCGTTAAAAAAGGCGACACGCTTTTTTACATCGCCTGGATAACCGGGAACGATTTCCGTGACCTGGCGCAGCGCAACAATGTCCAGGCACCGTATGGCCTGAACGTCGGACAAACGCTACAGGTAGGTAACGCATCAGGTGCGCCAATTACCGGTGGTAATGCGATTACCCGGGCCGATGCAGCAGAGCAAGGAGTTGTGACCAGGCCTGCACAAAATTCCGCCGTTGCTGTTGCGTCTAAACCGACAATTACGTATTCTGAGGATTCAGGTGAACAAAGTGCTAACAAAATGTTGCCGAACAACAAGCCTGCTGGGACAGTCGTCACAGCGCCTGTAACGGCTCCAGCAGTTAGTGCAACCGAATCGACAGCAAGCAGTTCGTCTACCAGTTCGCCAATCTCCACATGGCGCTGGCCGACTGACGGCAAAGTGATCGAGAACTTTGGGGCTTCCGAGGGAGGCAATAAAGGGATCGACATTGCGGGCAGTAAGGGACAGGCTATTATCGCGACCGCCGATGGGCGCGTGGTCTATGCCGGTAACGCTCTGCGCGGTTACGGTAATCTTATTATCATCAAACACAACGATGATTACCTGAGTGCCTACGCTCATAACGATACAATGCTGGTCCGGGAACAACAAGAAGTGAAGGCAGGACAAAAAATAGCGACGATGGGTAGCACCGGAACCAGTTCTACACGTTTGCATTTTGAAATTCGTTACAAGGGGAAATCCGTAAACCCGCTGCGTTATTTACCGCAGCGATAAAGCGGCGGAACCAGGCTGACACTTGCTAGTTCCGTCAAGGGATCACGGGTAGGAGCCACCTTATGAGTCAGAATACGCTGAAAGTTCATGATTTAAATGAAGATGCGGAGTTTGATGAGAACGGAGTTGAGGTTTTTGACGAAAAAGCCTTAGTTGAAGAGGAACCCAGTGATAACGATTTGGCTGAAGAAGAGCTGTTATCGCAGGGGGCCACACAGCGTGTGTTGGACGCGACTCAGCTTTACCTTGGTGAGATTGGTTATTCGCCACTGTTAACGGCCGAAGAAGAAGTGTATTTTGCGCGTCGCGCACTGCGTGGAGATGTCGCCTCTCGCCGTCGGATGATTGAAAGTAACCTGCGTCTGGTGGTGAAAATTGCCCGCCGTTATGGCAATCGTGGTCTGGCGCTGCTGGATCTGATTGAAGAGGGCAATCTGGGGCTTATCCGTGCCGTCGAGAAGTTTGACCCGGAACGCGGGTTCCGCTTCTCAACATACGCAACCTGGTGGATTCGCCAGACGATTGAACGGGCTATTATGAACCAAACCCGTACTATTCGACTGCCGATTCATATTGTTAAAGAGCTGAACGTCTATCTGCGTACCGCGCGTGAGTTGTCCCATAAACTGGACCACGAACCCAGCGCGGAAGAAATTGCAGAGCAACTGGATAAGCCGGTTGATGACGTTAGCCGTATGCTTCGTCTTAACGAGCGCATTACCTCGGTAGACACCCCGTTGGGTGGCGATTCCGAAAAAGCGTTGCTGGATATCCTGGCCGATGAGAAAGAGAACGGTCCGGAAGACACCACGCAAGATGACGATATGAAACAGAGCATCGTCAAATGGCTGTTCGAACTGAACGCCAAACAGCGTGAAGTGCTGGCACGTCGTTTCGGTCTGCTGGGTTATGAAGCGGCGACACTGGAAGATGTAGGCCGTGAAATCGGTCTGACTCGTGAACGTGTTCGTCAGATTCAGGTTGAAGGCCTACGCCGTCTGCGTGAAATCCTGCAGACTCAGGGGCTGAATATCGAAGCGCTGTTCCGCGAGTAAGTACTGTTCTAACAAGAAAGGCCAGCCTCTTTGAGGCTGGCCTTTTTCTTTCTGGCTTTTTTGCTGTGGTTTCGCAGGTGAAAGCAGACGGGTGCATTTTCATGCATACTCAGGTTCGTCAATCGGGCATCATTTTCTTGATTAACAGGGCGAATTGCGCACGTTCCTTGTCATTCAACCGTCCCAGAAATTCCTCATCCACCTGGTTTCCCAGCGGCATGCATACTTTCAGCAAGGCTTCTCCCTCCGTGGTCAGATAAACGAAGCGGCGACGTTTATCCAGCGGATCGTTCTCACGCCTCACCAGCCCGCGTTTTTCCATCCGGCTCAGCATTTCAGCCAGCGTCGCTTTGGTACTGACGGCGGCCTCCATCAGATTAACCTGTTCAATGCCGGGACGTTCCGCAATGGCACGCATCACTGCGTATTGCGGTTTAGTGAGATCCGGCAACTCGTGCTGCCAACGCGCCGTATGTTGCTGAAAAAGCTGGCGTAACAGGTGAAACGCTTTATTCCGTAACTCCATGAAAACTCCAGGCTAAAAATCGTGTCTCCTATCATAACGGGTAACGTCGCGTTTTTTAACGAGGAAAGCTTAAGCTATACGTGCGAAAAAGAGTGGGCGATCTTGTCGCTGCGGTTGTATAGGGGTAATTTAGATAAAACGTTCGTATACGAACAATTTGTGGAGTGATGGATGAGATTGATTGTGGGGATGACGGGGGCAACGGGTGCGCCGCTGGGCGTGGCGCTGTTGCAGACATTGCAAAAAATGCCGGATGTGGAAACGCATCTGATGATGTCGAAGTGGGCCAAAACGACCATTGAACTGGAAACGCCATACTGCGCGCGCGATGTCGCTGGACTGGCGGATTATTGCCACAGCCCGGCGGATCAGGCGGCGACGATTTCGTCAGGTTCGTTTCGCACCGACGGCATGATCGTTATCCCCTGCAGTATGAAAACGTTGGCCGGAATTCGCGCCGGCTACGCCGAAGGTCTGGTGGGACGCGCCGCCGACGTAGTGCTGAAAGAAGGGCGCAAACTGGTGCTGGTGCCGCGTGAAATGCCGCTCAGCACGATTCATCTCGAAAACATGCTCGCGCTTTCTCGCATGGGTGTGGCAATGGTGCCGCCGATGCCCGCTTTCTACAACCATCCACAAACCGTTGATGATATTACACAACACATTGTGGCCCGCATCCTGGACCAGTTTGCGCTGGAGCATCCGCACGCACGTCGCTGGCAGGGGTTGTCACAGGCACAAAATTTTTCACAGGAGAATGAATAATGGCATTTGATGATTTGCGCAGCTTTTTGCAGGCGCTCGACGACCAGGGGCAACTGCTGAAAATCAGTGAAGAGGTGAATGCAGAACCGGATCTGGCGGCAGCCGCCAACGCCACTGGCCGTATTGGCGACGGTGCGCCGGCACTATGGTTCGACAATATTCGCGGCTTCACCGATGCGCGCGTGGCGATGAACACCATCGGATCCTGGCAAAATCATGCCATTTCGTTGGGCTTGCCACCGAATACGCCGGTGAAAAAGCAGATTGATGAGTTTATCCGTCGCTGGGATAAGTTCCCGGTAGCCCCGGAGCGTCGCGAGAATCCGCCTTGGGCGGAAAACAGCGTCGATGGCGAAGAGATTAATCTGTTCGACCTTCTGCCACTGTTTCGCCTGAACGATGGGGATGGTGGGTTTTACCTGGATAAAGCCTGTGTGGTCTCCCGCGATCCGCTTGACCCGGACAACTTCGGTAAACAGAACGTGGGTATCTATCGGATGGAAGTGAAGGGCAAGCGTAAGCTGGGCCTGCAGCCGGTACCGATGCACGATATCGCGCTGCATCTGCATAAGGCGGAAGAGCGCGGCGAGGACCTGCCGATCGCCATCACGCTGGGCAACGATCCTATCATCACACTGATGGGCGCAACGCCGCTGAAATACGATCAGTCCGAATATGAGATGGCGGGTGCGCTGCGTGAAAGCCCGTATCCCATCGCCACCGCGCCGTTGACCGGGTTTGATGTGCCGTGGGGATCGGAGGTGATCTTGGAAGGGGTGATTGAAAGCCGCAAACGCGAAATCGAAGGGCCGTTTGGCGAGTTCACCGGTCACTATTCCGGTGGTCGCAATATGACGGTGGTGCGTATCGATAAGGTTTCGTATCGCAGCAAACCGATTTTTGAATCGCTTTATCTGGGTATGCCGTGGACGGAAATCGACTATCTGATGGGGCCGGCTACCTGCGTGCCACTGTATCAGCAACTGAAAGCGGAATTTCCGGAAGTGCAGGCGGTTAACGCGATGTACACCCACGGCCTGCTGGCGATTATCTCCACCAAAAAACGTTACGGTGGCTTTGCCCGCGCAGTGGGCCTGCGTGCGATGACCACGCCGCATGGCCTGGGTTACGTGAAGATGGTCATCATGGTTGATGAAGATGTTGACCCGTTCAACCTGCCGCAGGTGATGTGGGCGCTCTCTTCGAAAGTGAACCCGGCGGGTGACCTGGTTCAGCTACCGAATATGTCGGTACTGGAACTGGATCCAGGTTCAAGTCCTGCGGGGATCACCGACAAACTGATTATCGATGCCACCACGCCAGTCGCACCAGACAACCGTGGTCACTATAGCCAGCCGGTGGTGGATTTACCGGAAACCAAAGCCTGGGCTGAAAAACTGACCTCGATGCTGGCCGCACGCAAATAAGGAGAAGAAGATGATTTGCCCACGTTGTGCTGATGAACATATTGAAGTGATGGCGACATCGCCGGTGAAAGATGTCTGGACGGTGTATCAGTGCCAGCACTGCCTTTATACCTGGCGTAATACGGAACCGCTGCGCCACACCAGCCGCGAACATTATCCGCAGGCGTTTCGCATGACGCAAAAAGATATTGATGACGCGCCGATGGTGCCGAATATTCCGCCGCTGCTGGCGGAAGATAAACGTTAACGGAGTGCCGGATGGCGACTGGCGCCTTATCCGGCCTACGAAAGTACAGTACCGTGAGTGTGTAGGCCCGATACGCAAAGCGTCATCGGGCATTTCTCTTACACCAGACTTTTCAGACGATAGATCCACTCCAGCGCCTGACGGGGCGACAGGGAATCCGGATCGAGATTTTCCAGGGCTTCAACAGCGGGAGAGGTCTCTTCAGGGACGGACAGCAGCGACATCTGCGTGCCATCCACCTGCGTTGCCGCCGCGTTTGGCGAAATGCTTTCCAGCTCGCGTAGTTTCTGCCGCGCTCGTTTGATCACCTCTTTCGGAACGCCCGCCAGCGCCGCGACCGCCAGGCCGTAACTCTTACTGGCCGCACCATCCTGAACGCTGTGCATAAAGGCGATGGTATCGCCGTGCTCCAGGGCATCCAGATGCACGTTGGCAACGCCTTCCATTTTCTCCGGCAGTTGTGTCAACTCGAAATAGTGCGTCGCGAACAGCGTCAGCGCTTTGATCTTATTCGCCAGATTTTCCGCGCACGCCCACGCCAGCGACAGGCCGTCGTAAGTCGACGTCCCGCGGCCAATCTCATCCATCAACACCAGACTGTTCTCGGTAGCGTTGTGCAGAATGTTGGCCGTTTCGGTCATCTCTACCATGAAGGTGGAGCGCCCGGAGGCCAGATCGTCCGCTGCGCCCACGCGGGTAAAGATGCGATCGATAGGACCAATCTCTACCTTCTGCGCCGGCACGTAGCTGCCGATATAGGCCAGCAGTGCAATCAGCGCGGTCTGGCGCATGTAGGTACTTTTACCGCCCATATTTGGCCCGGTAATGATCAGCATTCTGCGCTGCGGTGAGAGGTCCAGCGGATTGGCAATAAACGGCTCATTTAGCACCTGTTCCACTACCGGATGGCGACCTTCGGTAATCCGAATACCCGGTTTATCGCTAAAGGTCGGACAGGTGTAGTTCAGCGTATATGCGCGCTCGGCCAGGTTCACCAGTACGTCGAGTTCCGCCAGCGCACTGGCGCTCTGTTGCAGATCCGCCAGATGGGGCAGCAGCAGGTCGAACAGTTCATCATAGAGCTGTTTTTCCAGCGCCAGCGCTTTGCCCTTGGAGGTCAGGACTTTGTCTTCGTACTCTTTGAGTTCCGGGATAATGTAGCGCTCGGCGTTTTTCAGCGTCTGGCGACGAACGTAGTTGATTGGCGCGAGGTGGCTCTGCCCACGGCTGATCTGGATGTAATAACCGTGTACTGCGTTAAAGCCGACTTTCAGCGTGTCCAGTCCGGTACGCTCACGTTCGCGAATTTCCAGCCTGTCGAGATAGTCGGTCGCACCGTCTGCCAGCGCGCGCCACTCATCGAGTTCTTCGTTGTAGCCTGGTGCGATAACGCCGCCGTCACGGACCAGTACCGGTGGCGCGTCAACGACCGCACGTTCAAGCAGTTCCCGCAGTTCGGTGAATTCGCCCATTTTCTCGCGCAGCATCTGTACGGGGGCGCTGTCCACCGATTCCAGTTGCGCACGCAGTTCCGGCAACTGCTGGAAGGCGTGGCGCATGCGGGCGAGATCGCGAGGACGGGCGGTGCGCAGTGCCAGACGCGCAAGAATACGTTCCAGATCGCCTACCTGACGCAGCACCGGCTGTAGTTCGCTGGTCGCATCCTGTAGCGAGCCGATAGTCTGCTGGCGTTCAGTCAGGATTTTCGTGTCACGTACCGGCATGTGCAGCCAGCGTTTGAGCATACGGCTGCCCATCGGCGTTACGGTACAGTCGAGCACGGAGGCCAGCGTGTTCTCTACGCCGCCTGCCAGATTCTGGGTAATCTCCAGATTGCGGCGCGTCGCGGCATCCATGATGATGCTGTCCTGCTGGCGCTCCATGGTGATAGAACGAATATGTGGCAGGGAAGTGCGTTGCGTGTCCTTGACGTATTGCAACAGGCAGCCGGCAGCGCAAAGCCCGCGCGGCGCGTTTTCAACGCCAAAGCCAATGAGATCGCGGGTACCAAACTGCAAATTCAACTGCTGACGGGCAGTATCAATTTCAAATTCCCACAGCGGGCGACGTCGTAATCCACGACGGCCTTCAATCAGCGCCATCTCAGCGAAGTCTTCGGCATACAGCAGTTCCGCCGGATTGGTACGCTGCAGTTCGGCTGCCATCGTTTCCCGATCGGCCGGTTCGCTCACGCGAAAACGTCCGGAGCTGATATCCAGCGTGGCATAACCGTAGCCTTTGCTGTCCTGCCAGATGGCAGCCAGCAGGTTGTCCTGGCGCTCCTGTAACAGGGCTTCATCGCTGATGGTACCTGGAGTGACAATACGAACGACTTTACGCTCAACAGGCCCTTTGCTGGTGGCGGGATCGCCTATCTGCTCACAAATGGCGACGGATTCACCCTGATTCACCAGTTTGGCGAGGTAGTTTTCAACCGCGTGATGGGGAATGCCCGCCATCGGGATAGGTTCGCCTGCGGATGCGCCGCGCTTGGTCAGCGAAATGTCGAGCAGTTGCGACGCCCGTTTTGCATCGTCGTAAAAGAGTTCGTAAAAGTCGCCCATGCGATAGAAAAGCAGGATCTCCGGGTGCTGGGCTTTCAGCTTGAGATACTGCTGCATCATGGGCGTATGGGCGGTAAGGTCCTTGTTGATAGACTCTTGCATATTGATTTTACTCGTTTTTTAAGTCTTGTGAGTACTCGGGGGTGACATGTAGCACCGTTTAAACCCCTATAAATCGATAAATTTATATATCAAATGTTGTCGATACCATCGGACATACCTTTTGATTCGCAGGTATACATCAATGAAAATACCTGCCAATGAGTAGATTGTAATCAATCGGCTCTCAATTACGTGAAAACCGATTTTAACCCGCAAAGGAGAGTTGACTACTTAACCAATCCTGAACGAAAGTCTTATCTTATCACTGACAACCCTTGGGATTCACCCGTCGGTTTTGGCGCTAAATCTGAGCGAGTAATGTCATTATCAGAAACACGATCGGTCGCTCGTGGTAAAACATCGAAAGAGGTTATCAGATCTACGATTGGTAATGTCTCTGACTTTGTCAGTATTGATCAGGCTCGCGAGGCTGTTCGCAACTCAGTGATGCACAAATCGGAGTTTGGGGAGGGAAAGAGATTTTAATCAGAAATCTCCAACTGATTAGTTGGTTAGTTTGTATTTGTCATGTCAATGTGATGGGAAACGTAACTGCGGGGAAAAGTCAGAAAATCCTTTGCGAACAGTGTACGTATATCTCAGCTTTATTGCCTTAATGGTAAGCATTTCGTCTGTAAATCATGCTGGTTTAACGTCGCGCGAGTGGTGCCATTTTTCGCTGTGTTCAGAACTCAACCCGGTGGCTCATGACCACAAGTTCAGCCAGAACTTATCGATTTACCTGCATCATTGAAAATGGAAAAGATCTGATATCATACTTGCACTTTCGTCAGAATCTCTTTTCTCTTTTCCTCTTCGCGACGATGAACTGATTGATTACTGCAATCAAATTTATCTCTTGCAATAGCTCCAGTAATAAAAAACTAAATTATCCAATAATGGACAAATTAGTGCTGAAGAGCTGTGCTAGTACTAGATATAATCTTCTAAATGATGTTTGGATGAGTTGTTTATTTGTGTAAGTATTTTGTTTAATGATTGTATCTCTTTGAATAAATAGGTCCCATTTATATAGAATATTTCTATAGTGGTAGGTTTGAATGACTCGTGTTGTTATCTTTGTATTGATCATGGTTATAATACCTAGAGCGTTGTTAGCTGCAAATCAATATACTGAAAGTCAGACGCTTACCAAAGAACCCTCCCCACCCCTGGCAGCAATTGAGTTACCTGATTTAGGTAGTGAGGCTGCGAAGAAAATAGAAAAAGAAGATTTTAAAGAGCAATCAGAAAGTTATATAACGAATTCTGCTGCTCAGGGGTTTGAAAACCTGACACCAGAGGCGCTGGAATCACAGGCCAAAAGCTATTTACAAAATAAAATTACCTCTACAGCACAATCCTACATCGAAGGTCTGATGTCACCTTATGGCGTTGTGCGCACGAATTTATCGGTTGATCAGGAAGGGTCTCTGGAAGGCAGTTCTCTGAATTATTTCGTCCCCTTATATGAAGACCCGGATAATGTCCTGTTCAGCCAGCTTTCTACTCAACGTAAAGAAGATCGTACTATCAGTAATATAGGGGTAGGGCTGCGTCATAATATCGGGCGCTGGATGCTCGGTGGTAATACTTTTTATGATTACGATTTTTCTCGTGGGCATCGTCGGTTGGGGCTGGGAGCCGAGACCTGGACTGACTTTCTGCGATTCTCCGGAAACTATTATCACCCGCTCTCCAACTGGAAGAATTCTCCTGATTTAGACTTTTATGAAGAGCGTCCGGCACGTGGGTGGGATGTGCGCGTAGAGACATGGCTGCCATTTTATCCACAGGTAGGTGGTAAGTTGGTTTATGAACAATATTATGGTGATGAAGTGGCGCTATTTGGTGAGGATAACCTGGAGCGCAACCCGCAGGCCGTCACGTTTGAGTTGAATTATACCCCTGTACCGTTGCTCACGTTCAGTACGGATTATAAGTATGGTACAGGAGATAACACGGATGTAAACGTGACAGCCACGCTAAATTATCAGTTTGGCACACCGCTTAAAGCACTGCTCGATCCGGAAAATGTCAAAATCCAGCATTCATTGGAAGGCAGTCGCCATGATTTTGTCGACCGTAATAATTTTATCGTTCTCGAATATCGCGAAAAAGATCCGCTGGACGTTTCGCTGTTTCTGAAAGCCGATACAACCAATGAACATCCGGAATGTGTGATCAGCGATACGCCGGAAGCGGGCGTGGGCCTGGAAAAATGTAAGTGGACAATCAATGCACTGGTGAGTCATCACTACAAAATAGCGACGGCCTCATGGCAGGCAAAGAACAATGCTAACCGTACTCTGGTCATGCCCGTGGTTAAGGCGAACACGCTGACGGAGGGCAATAACAACAGCTGGAATCTGGTATTGCCTACATGGGAAGACGCTGCAACGGATGCTGAACGTCTTGCGTTGAATACATGGAAAGTCAGGATCTCGCTGGTGGATGAAGAAGGTAATCATCAGAACTCCAGCATCGTGGAGTTGACGGTACAGCAGCACCGCAAAATTGAATTGGTTGTCGATAACCTCGCGGGGGCAGATCTCAGCCAGCATCAACATGAGACCAGCGCACAGGCGGACGGCGTCGACGGCGTCGTGATGGCACTGCTGCTGACAGATGCTTATGGCGATGATAGCGACAGCAAAGGCGAGAAACTGGTGGATGACGCCATGATGCCTGAGTTGTACGACAGCAATGACAAAATGGTCACGCTCTCCACCAAACCCTGCACGAACGTAACACCCTGTGTGTTTATTGCCAACCGCGATAAACAGGCCGGAACCCTCACACTTTCCAGTACGCAGCCAGGCACTTTTCGCTGGAAGGCTAAAACGGATGCCTATGGTGACAGTAATTATGTGGATATCACTTTTCTGGGCCAAAACGTCAACGATGTTAATGCCGCTATTTACCAGACTCATGTCGGTAATCCGGTGAATTTAATTGGAAATAAGAATGGGCACCTGCCATTGAACAGCGCATACCGATTTATGTTATGGCGCGATAAAAACAAGGACGGAGTGTTCCAGATGTCGGAGCAGCTCAGCGCTGAGGAAATGGCGCAGTACGACTACAAATGGGAGTTTACTGGTGAAAGCATCAGCGGGGATTCGGGGGCGCAAACCAATACCGAGAACCAGGATTTGGTGCTTCCGGTGACGAACCGTGAAGCGAAGCAAAAATTTGGCGCCAGCGAAAAAAGCGGCGTTCAGGGGTATGGGATACGAGTCACGTATCACAAAAAGTAAAAGACTATTGGCGTGATGGTTAACAAGGGCCAGTCGCTGATATTCGAAACAAGAGGAATATTAATGAAACAAGTAACAATACAGCGTCTGACCAAAATTGCTATAGCGTTAGCCATTGCCGGATATTGCTCCGTACCTGTCGCACTTGCCGCGAATAAAGTGAGTAAAGTGGGCAATCTAAAAGAGGGGGCTGGCTGGTTGACGAGTGGTAACACGGGCAGCATTGTCGGTACGGTTCCTAAAATTAAAATCCCGAACGCGCCAGTGACCGATGACGGCCTGCACGTCAAGGTGGAAATTGATCGCTCGGGTCGTACGGGTGGTTCTACGGCGTCGACGGATGGCGAGAAGCAACTTCATGTCGGCGATAAGCTCACCGTCTCTTGGGATATCAACGATACCGAAGGTGATACTGACGCCACGGGGTTAACGAAAAAGAGCATCAAGTGGATGTGTTACAAAGATCAGAGCAAAAAGGATGGTCGGACCCTTCAGGGCAACGGCACGAATGGCTCAGACTCTTATACCATCGTAACCGCAGACGAGAACTGTTATATCGGGATGCAAATTACCCCGACGACGGAGACCGGCGATCCCCGCACGGGCGTGCTGGTTGATATGGCTGATTTGTCCACCGCGGCTGGCGGCGGTAGCGACAGTGATGATATTCCGGAAGGGCCGGTGGTGGATGACGATCTGCAGGTGACTATTTATGACACCACCGATACCTCGGTTAACCTGCTCAAGAACACCACGGTTCCACTGCATACCGGTCATACCTATAAGGTCAAACTGTGGCGAGATACCAACGGTAACGGCACCTACGATTCCGGTACAGATACCGATGTCACCAGCTACTATGACTATATGTGGGTGTTTACTGGAACGAGCGCAACGGCAAATACGTCCGGCGATTCCAGCGTACAGAACGAGGATCTGGTGCTCCCGGCAACCAATACTGCCGCAACCGGTGTTCTCTCCGGTGCAGGCGTGGATGGTGTTCAGGGAAATACGTTGGCCATCAAATACAAACGTAAATAGTTTTTTATCTCTGATGCCATTCCCCGCAGGGAATGGCATTTTTGCAGATGTAATTTTTGTTGAGTACACCACTGGGTAAAAAAAACGAAGCCAGTCAGGACTGATTAATGTGCGGATATCGGAAAATGAAGAAGATATTGAGTATCTTATTGCTGCTGGCGATGTCGTTCGGAATACCCCCATTTTCAGCCCAGGCAGCGTTCAAAGGAGGAACCTGGCAGACAACGCCTACTTCTACGGGTGAAATTAAGGGGACCAGTCCGCAGGCCGACAGTGCGGCGATCGCGGTTTATCAGGGCAGCATACAGCTAGATCCCACTAAAACGTACGCCGTACCGTTCAGCGCAACGCCCGGCGATTTCAGCGCTGATACTGCCGCCAGCCATCTTATCCTGACGAATCCCCATGATACTGAAGGCGACCTGTTCGCCGCGCCACCGGCCTTACAGTGGGAGAACCAACAGCCGCCCGGTGCGGACCTGGTTTGGGCCGATGCAGCCACACCGGAGACGCTGCTTGACCCACAGCCGGTAGACGACAAAAGTTTTTGTGCACAAAATCTGGCCGGGCGTCATCTGGTGACGTGGCCGCAGGTGAATTCAACCACGCCGCTGCCGCTGCTGTATCTCTCCACGCTCACCGGTTCTCCCGCCACTGGCACCGTGGCGCTGCAGGATAAGCGGGTGGCGATTGATATCGCACCCTCACCGAATGCGCCGTTGACGGTCAGCGCCAGTCACTATGACGATACGCTGAAAGCTGCGAAGGTGAAGGCCGGTGAGAGTATCACTCTGACCATTACCACCCACGACTGTACGGGAAATGTGCTAAATAACGTACCCTTTGTCATTACCCGCAGTGATGCGCGTGGTCGACAGGGCGATGTCAACAACAGCCTACCGGTACATATCGGCAATACTGAACTGATCTCCTCTGGCACCGAATATCAGGGTGTCACGGATGCTAACGGTACAGCGACCGTGACAGTGACGCAGGATGGTGGACCGGGGGTAAAAACCACGCTGAAGGTGAAACCATCAAAAAGCAGCGTGTTGGAAACCGATGTGGATGTGATATTTACCACGTTGACAAGCCCTAACAGCGATAAAGCCGCGATGTGGGGTCATATGGTGGAGAGTACCACGGTAGGTGATTTTACGTTTAGCCGCCCTAAGCTGTCGGGGGAGACCAGTGGAGCGAATGGCTCTGCGACCGACCATAACGAAGTCTGGGCACTGTTTGACTGGAACAACGCTAACAGCCACTGCAACTCCCTACTGCCGGATCTTCGGCGGTTAGTTGCGCTGGATGTTGCTCAGGGCACGCAAACTATTCAGGAGACGCTGGGGTGGCCGATACAGGGTAATAATTACTGGTCGGCTTCGCCCGGTGACTCTGGGCGGCACTTCGCGGTGGATATGAATGGTCAGGAAAGCGAATCCCGCAATGACAGTGAGCACTACCTTGTCAGTTGCGTGGATCATGCTATGCCGGTGGTTATACCCAAAATAACGCTGACGCCTGATCATTACGACACCACGCTGACTGCGGCGAAAGCAATGACCGGTGAATCCATCACCATGACGGTCACGATCACCGACAGCGTGACCGGGGAGCCGCTTCCTCACACCTATTACTCCCTGGCGCTGGACCCGGCGCATAACCGCGCCAATGAAACCAGTTCTGAGTGGGAAACGTCTCCCGTGGTGATCGCTGGCGAGCAGATTCAGGCCAGCGATCCACACCTTTATGAGGGGGTTACTGATGCCAGCGGTGCCGCAACCGTGGTATTGACCCAGCCTCATGGTGCCGGCGTGCGCACCACCATTACGGCCGAAATGCGCGAAGGGTATACCGCCACCGACAGTAAAGACGTGATTTTTACCGTCATCACCAGTCCGGACAGCGACAAGGCTCGCATGTGGGGCCATATGAAAGATGCGGCAACGGCAGACGGCAGTCTGTTCGTACGCCCGCTGCTGGCGGCGGAGTCCAGTTACGAAGCGGGTAATAATCGGGAGAATAATGAAGACTGGGCTACATTTACTCAGCTCAGCAAGGCGGAAAGCCAGTGCGGCGACGGACAGGTGCCGTCAGCCAATTCACTGGAAAAACTGTATGCCGGGCACAGCGCAAACCAGATAGTGACAGATCTGGGCTGGCCGACAGAAGGCTACAGCTATCTGTCGGCAGACACGGATGGCACTACTTACCACAATGTCAGCCTGAAAAACGGCGACCAGGGCAGCTTTACCGGTAGCACGTCGAACTATCTTTCCTGCGCTGCCACGGGGTTGGTATCGCAGCTTCAGGTCATTACCAACGGTGACGCCAGCCAGCGGCAGGCGAAAGCGAAAGCGGGTGAACCTATCACGCTGACAGTGCAGACAACCAACGCGGTAAACGACTTGCCTGCGCCGAATGTGGCGTTCACGGTGACGTCCGGGGAGTCCACTAACCGGCAGGGGAGTGCCACCGGGTTTACATCCGGCGGCCCGCTGATGGTGAACGGACAGTCATTTGGCACTAACAGCGGCATGACAGGCACTTACCAGGGGATTACGGATGCGCAGGGGCAGGCGCAATTGGTCATTGAGCAACCGAAAGGGCCTGGTGTAAAAACACCGCTGACCATCAAACTGGATGACTCGCGGGTCGCCGATGCGATTAACTATGAGGTGATTTTTACTGCCGTCACCAGCCCGGATACGGACAAAGCGCAGATGTGGGGGCACATGGATGACAGCGTGACGGTGGGTGATGATACATTTTATCGCCCCAAACTGACGAGTGAGTTTACTACCACCCCAAGTGGTTCAACGCGTGCACTGGATAACGAGGTGTGGGGAATACTGACCAGCGCTAGTGCACAGAGTAGCGCGGCAGGAGGATGTGAAACCAGCCACCTCCCCAGTACTAACCAGATGAAGGCGCTGTATAACGCGAACAAAGACAATAAACTTAATACTGAACACGGCTGGCAGACTGTCTATAGCTACTGGACGTCGACGCTGTCTTCAGGAGGACCCACCGTCGGTTGGGATGTTATCAGTATGACGTCCGGCGCCACGGGCTCCAGCGGCGCTGGCATGTTCGTGGTCTCCTGCCTGAAAGATGCCAACCCAGTAGCGACACAGATAACTCTGGAGACGACGGATAAAACTCAGTGGTCAGAGACGCTGAACGCCGCCAGAGTGAAAAAAGGCGATACACTGCGATTAAAACTGATGACAAAGGATAGTGCGGGTAATCCGGTACCCGATACGTCGGTTGTTATCTCGCGCGGTGACGATTATTCTCGCCAGGACGTCAAAGAGAGCTCCCCCGCATCAATGGTGATTAACGGGCTGTCATTGGCCAATCAATCCTCTTTGCTGTATGCCTCAACCGGCGCTGACGGAAGCCTGATTCTGGAGATCACGCGGGCAAACACCAAAGGTACAAAAGCGGTGATTACCGCAAAGCTATTTGATAACGACAGCGTCACGGCTGACATGGGTTCGATTTTTACCGTTGCCACCAGTCCGGACTCGGCGAAGGCGACTTACTGGGGGCATATGCCCGAAACGCTGACGGCAACCGATGGTACCGTCTTTAAACGCCCGATACTCTTTAATGAACTGGCTCAGACCAGCGGGTATAAATCTTCTTCAGAAAATTATGAGACGTGGGCTGTCTTAACGTATCCGCAGGCGCAGGATAACGCTTCCTCAGGATGCGATGAGGCGCATATTCCGACCCGGGATTCCTTAGATTCGCTCTACAACGCCTATCCAGGCGGCAAAATAGAATCAGAACAAGGGTGGCCTACATACACATATTACTGGAGCAATACGGCCGATAGTTCTGTTACCGCCAGCCGCAATTATTATACCGTTAGCCTGTATTCGGACAGCAGTTCAGGGATGGCGCAAAGTCAAACAAAGTATCTGACCTGCCTTGATAAGGCGAAAGCAAAGGGGAATGTCGCTCAAATTGAACTGACGTCTGCGCAATATGTACCCGAACTGAAAGCCGCCAAAGTGAAAAAAGGTGAGATAATTACGTGGCAGATAGAATTCAAAGACGCACAAGGGAATATATTGCCAAATGTCGCTTTTTCTATCCTCGGTGCCCAGAGTACAAAACGTAATGGCGAGCCGTACTCCGCTTACCTGTACGCAGGATATCCCGGAGGGTCTGCGACATATTTATCAGGGAGTACCCGTTTCTACGGTGTCACGGACAGTAATGGGCAGGCGCTGGTGGAGGTTTCCGGCGGCGCAGGGTTTGAGGGATTACTCTCTGTTTCACCAGATGAGAACAGTGCATTAGTTGAAAATATGGCATCCATTTTTACGATAGTAACCAGTCCGGACAGTGATAAAGCCGCGATGTGGGGACATATGCCAGATACCATCACCGTAGATGATATCGTTTTTGAGCGGCCAAAACTGGCGGCGGAGGCCCCATCAGCGAGTGGTCATACGACGATAAGCAACGAATCCTGGGCAACCGTGAGGGATCATAACGTGGCCTTCAACAACCCAGAAGCCGGAGGATGTGCGGCAAACCATTTACCGCAAATTGCTCAAATGAGTGCGTTATATGCTGCACACAGCGGCAACAAGATCAGTACCGAATTCGGCTGGCCGGTCACTTCAGGCTATAACTACTGGACTTCCACCTATTATTATCCAGACAGAGTCTCGGCCTGGTATTCAATCGAATTAAAAAGCGGGTATACATATTCTGCGAGTGGCTCATCGTGGATGATGATTACGTGCCTGAAAGACGCCAACCCTGTGCCATCGAAGATCGTTATTAAACCTGCCGATAGCACGCAATGGGATGCGTCACTGAATGTTGCGAAGGCAAAAAGCGGCGATACGCTTCATCTCAATGTAACCGTCGAAGATGCCAGCGGTAAACCAATACCCGCAACAATGCTGACCATTTCCCGCGGCAATGATTATAACCGTCAGGCAGTCCAGGAATCAGCACAAGCGATGACGGTTAACGGCTCCACATTGACTTCACCAGGATCAACAAGCAATTTGTCTACGGATGATGCCGGTAACCTGCTTCTGGACGTGACGCGTCCCTCCACAGTCAAAGGAACAAAAGCACCGATTACTCTCTCGATTACCGACATTCCCGGCGTAACGTCCAGTCTGGACACGGTGTTTACCGTACTGACGAGCCCTGACTCCAGTAAAGCTCAGTACTGGGGCCATATGCCGGAGACAGTTACCAGCAGTGCGGGGGTTGTTTTTCGTCGGCCAATGCTTCAGGCCGAGATCGGTGTGGGTTCCTACAGTTCGACTAATAACGAAAAATGGTCTGCGATAACTTACCCACAGGCTTCTTCGTTGAATATCGAGGGATGTTCCATCGACAAAATACCGCTGCTCAAGGAGTGGCAAACACTCTACGGCGATCATCCTGGTGGTGCGGTGGCAACGCTTTATGGATGGCCGACCAATTATGTCTATTGGGGTGCCGATCTGACGGCAGACAATAAGGCGCAATCTATCAACCTGGCTTCAGGAAGCACACAAGCGACAGCGTCTACGTCAACGGTAGATTATGCCATGCTGGTCTGCCTGGCTCAGACTCATAATACGTCTAAATCGACTGGCTTTATGCTGAATTCTGGATCTCAAATTCAGTCTTTCGTAGCGGAAAAAAAAAGTGACTCTACTGGCGGTATCCACAATTGAGTACGAGAGAGGATCTCTTTTATGACGCATTCTCGATCCTTCTTCCGTTTCAGAATTTTACACCGATTGTTGTTGTCGCAATTCCGAGCGCCGGTCGCGTAATGTGGCAAAAACAAACGCAGCGATAAAGATAAGGGTAAACAGCACCACGATCGTGGGAGCGGGGGCGCTGTCGAGGAAAAACGACAGATAAACGCCCAAAAATGAGGTGACTACCGACAGCCCGGTTGCCAACAGCAGTGCGTGGGCAAAGCGTCGGGTGAGGAGAACGGCAATCGCGCCAGGGGCTATCAGCAGGGAAATCGACAAAATGATCCCCACCGATTTCAGCGTCGCCACGATGGTCAGCGCAATCATGCAGAGTAATCCGTAGTGCAACAGCGTCGTGTTAAGACCGCAGGCCTTTGCCTGATGTGGATCGAAGGCGTGAAGCAGCAGATCTTTCCATTTGAAGAGGATGACTAGCGCAATTCCGAGCGCGATGAGCGCCGTTTGCCCAATATCGCTGAGCGAAATCCCCAGCATGTCGCCAAATAAAATATGGTCGAGATGGACCTCTGACTGGATAGAGATATACAGCACCAGTCCGGCCCCAAACATTCCGGAGAAGACGATCCCCATGATGGTGTCGCGTTTGATCCGGCTATTGTCGTCGAGATACCCGGTTGCCACGGCGCAGAACAGCCCGGCAATAAACGCGCCAATCGCCAGCGGAATGCCGACGATATACGCCAGTACAATTCCCGGAAAGACGGCATGGCTCATGGCATCGCCCATGAGTGCCCAGCCTTTCAGTACCAGAAATACCGACAGCAGCGCACAGGGAACGGCTACCAGGGCGGAAACGGAAAGCGCATTCACCATAAAGTCGAACTGAAAAGGTTCCAGCAGGATGCTCAGGAACATGACGGCTCCTTACGACGTGCACGACGACGGTTCGCCAGCAGGCCGTGTTTGGGGGCGAAAACGAACGCTAACAGGAACAGCAGCGTTTGCAGCACCACGATGATCCCGCCGGTAGCGCCGTCCAGCCAGTAACTGAGCCAGGCACCGAAGAAACTGGTCACACTGCCGATCGCAACGGCAATGATAAGAAGGCGCGGGAAGCGATCGGTCAGCAGCCAGGCCGTTGCGCCGGGCGTCACCACCAGGCAGATCACCAGAAAGGCGCCCACCGTTTGTAGCGCAGCCACGGTGGACACCGACAGCAGGGTGAAAAACAGCAGCTTCAGGCGATCCGGATTCAGGCCAATCGAGCGGGCGTGGTTTTCATCAAAAAAGGTGACCATCAGATCCTTCCACTTCAGCAGCAGGATAAGCAGGGAAACCGCGCCAATAATGGCCAGTTGCACAATATCTTCCGGCGCGATCGCCAACACGTTGCCGAGAATGATGGTCTGAATATTTACCGACATCGGGTTGAGCGACACCATAAACAGCCCAATGCCAAAGAATGACGAGAAGATCAGGCCAATAATGGCGTCCTCTTTCAGCCGCGAGCGCTGGTTCAGAAACAACATACTGCCTGCCGCCAGACCACCGGAGAGGAAGGCGCCGAGCGAAAAAGGTAAGCCGAGCATGTACGCCCCGGCAACGCCTGGCACGATGGAGTGCGAAAGCGCATCGCCAATCAGCGACCAGCCTTTGAGCATTAAATAGCAGGAGAGAAAGGCGCACAGGCCGCCAACCATCGCTGAAACCCACATCGCATTGAGCATGTACTGATAGCCAAAGGGTTCCGTCAGCCAGTTCATGATGATTCTCCGCTGCCTGCCGTACGCCGGGAAATAAACGGACGTTCGTCATCGGTAATGATGTGTTCTTCGCCGCCGCTGAGCGCGACGTGGCGTAAAACGCCGCTGAATGCCAGCTCAAGGTTTTCGGCGGTAAAGGTCGTATCGGTTGGGCCGCTTGCCAGTACGGTGCCTTTGATCATCACCGTATAATCGCAGAACTCGGTGACTGAACCGAGATTATGGGTGGAGACCAGCATGGTGCGCCCCTCATCGCGCAACTCGCGTAACAGCGCAATAATGCGGGCTTCGGTTTTGACGTCGACACCGGTAAAGGGCTCATCCAGCAGAATCACCTGGCCGTCCTGGGCAATGGCTCTGGCGAGAAAGACGCGTTTTTTCTGCCCGCCGGAAAGCTCACCAATCTGCCGGTGGCGGTATTCCAGCATGTCCACCCGCGCCAGCGCAGCGTCGACGCTGGCTCGATCCGCTGCCTTTGGGCGACGCAACCAGCCCATATGCCCGTAGCGACCCATCATTACCACGTCCTCCACCAGCACCGGAAATGACCAGTCGACCTCTTCTGACTGCGGCACGTAAGCAATAAGATTCTGTTTCAGCGCGTTATTCACCGGCAGTCGCAGGATAGATATCTCGCCGTCCGCCAGACGGACAAAGCCCATTAACGCCTTGAACAGCGTCGATTTTCCCGATCCGTTAACCCCTACCAGCGCGGCAATAGAGCCGCCGGGCACCTGAAAGGTGGCATCGCGTAGTGCGGTATGACCATTGCGATACGTCACCGTCACCTGATTCACGGTAATCGCCGATTGACTCATTTCTGGTTCCTCAGACCGTCGTTAATGCCGCTGACGATGGTCTCGGTAGTGACCCGCAACAGGTCGAGATAGGTGGGCACGGGGCCATCGGCGGCGCTCAGCGAATCGACATACAGCACGCCGCCGTAATGTGCACCGGACTCCCGGGCGACCTGGCGAGCCGGTTTATCCGAGACGGTGCTTTCGCTGAACACGGTGGGGATCTGATGTTGTCTTATCGCATCGATTACTTTACGCACCTGTCTTGGCGTTCCCTGCTGATCGGCGTTGATCGGCCAGAGGTACAGCTCTTTCAGATCGTTATCGCGGGCAAGATAAGAGAACGCCCCCTCACTGGTCACCAGCCAGCGTTTATCGGCAGGGATCTTTGCCAGCGCGGCATGGAGAGGGGCCAGCGTCTGGTGAATTTGCGCTTTATAACGTTCGGCATTTTTCTGGTAAACCGCGGCGTTATCCGGATCGTATTTCGCCAGCGCGTCGCGAATATTGTCGACGTAGATAATCGCATTTTCTGCAGACATCCAGGCGTGGGGGTTAGGTTTTCCGTTATACGGACCTTCGCTGATACCCATCGGTTTCACCCCGTCAGACACCGTCACGTCCGGTACGCCCGACAAATTCTGATAGAAGCGGGCAAACCACAGTTCCAGATTCAGGCCGTTAGAGAGGATCAGTTGCGCACCCTGTGCCCGCTTAATGTCACCCGGAGTGGGCTGATACTCATGAATTTCTGCGCCAGGTTTGGTGATCGAACTGACATTTGCCGCCTCGCCCGCCACGTTTTTCGCCATGTCGGCAATGATAGTGAAGGTGGTAACGACGTTGAGTTTCTCTCTGGCGTAAGCCGGTGACAGCGCAAAGATGACCAGTACGCCAGCCAGCAGAGACGACGTCAGACGGGAAATATGTGACATAGTATCCTCCTAAAAAAGTGGTTAATTATCCATCAAATATAGCCTTTGCTATGTTATATAGCACAAGGCATATATAAAGATAGTGTTAAATGAAAATAATTCTTATTTGAGTGGTGAAGGAGATGTCACCTTCGGGTGATAGTGTCGCGAGAATTTAAGTTGTAGAATAAATGCACCTTAATGTTGTGGAGGGCGCATCATGTCCGGCAAGCGTATCGCTCGCGAAAAACTGACGATTAAAAAGATGATCGCGCTGTACGAGAGCCAGTGTCCGCAGGCTTCCGACGAGTCGGGGCACTACGACGCGCTGTTCGCCTATGCGCAAAAGCGTCTGGATAAGTGCGTCTTTGGTGAGGAGAAACCCGCCTGTAAACAGTGTCCGGTACACTGCTATCAGCCTGCAAAACGTGAAGAGATGAAGCAGATCATGCGCTGGGCGGGGCCAAGAATGCTCTGGCGTCACCCGATTTTAACCGTTCGTCATCTTATCGACGATAAACGCCCCGTGCCGGCATTACCGGAAAAATATCAGCGCAAGAAGTAGGGCGTTGGTAAGCCCGACAGCATGACGTTATCGGGCACCAGAATTACGCTTTGGTGGCAATCAGAATCGCTGAGGCTTTAATCAGCGCGATCACGCGGCTGCCCTGGCTCAGTTTCATCTCTTGCTGACTTTCATTGGTGACGACTGCCACAATCTCAAATCCGGCGTCGGTTTTGATGTGGACAGTGGCATTGACCGCGCCTTCAGTGACCTGAGAAACGCTACCGACGAACTGGTTGCGGGCTGAAAATTTCAGACCACAATCTTCTGTTGCCAGAGTGACCCACGGCGCTTTGATCAACGCAATGGCGTCTTTGCCTTTCACCAGACCCAGCGCCTGCTGGCTGCTGTGGGTGACGATGGCGACCAGTTTTGCACCGCCAGCCAGGGTCAACTCAACTTCGTCATTCACTGCCCCTGTTGCGACTGCGCTAACCGTACCGGTCAATTGATTACGTGCTGATACCGCCATGTTGCCTCCTTTTGTTTATGTTTCACAGAGTATAGCCTGAACGACTTACACTAATGCATCCTTATCAATACCTAAGCGCTTCATGCGCGACAGCAGCGTTGTACGCTTGAGTCCGAGGCGCTGAGCCGCCCCTTTCGGACCCGCGACCACACCATTGGTCTCTTTCAGCACCCGCATGATGAGCTGATACTCGTCCTCGCCTTCCTGCGCGACTTCCGTTGCGACAGGGGGGACGTCCGGTGAGAGCATGCCAACATCCGGAAGTGAGAGTTGTAGTACGCTTCCCCGCGTCAGTAGAACGGCGCGCTCAACCACGTTTTCCAGTTCACGCACGTTGCCAGGCCACTCCATATTACTGAGGATGCGCAGCGTTTCCGCCGGGATACTGTCAATGTTACGTCCCAGGCGGCGAGCGATTTTAAAGGTGAACGCTTTCACCAACAGAGGAATATCCTCCGGGCGTTCGCGCAGCGGCGGAAGCTGGATCGGAAAAACGTTGAGGCGGTAGTAGAGATCGCTGCGAAACTCGCGATCGTCGACCATTTTTTTGAGATCGCGATTAGTGGCGGCGATCAGACGCACGTCGGTCTGGATCAGCTTATTGCTGCCCAGACGCTCAAATTCCTGTTCCTGTAAGACGCGCAGAAGCTTCGGCTGTAATTCCAGCGGCATGTCGCCGACTTCATCCAGGAATAGTGAACTTTTATCTGCCAGCTCAAAGCGGCCAATGCGCTGCGCGCTGGCACCGGTGAAAGCGCCGCGCTCGTGGCCGAACAGATCGCTTTCCAGCAGTCCGGCGGGCATGGCGGCACAGTTCATCTTCACCATCCGGCGCGCGTTACGCCCGCTCAGATTATGGATAGCACGGGCAATAAGCTCTTTCCCCGTGCCGGTTTCCCCAAGGATCAGCACGGTGCTGTCGCTCTGGGCCACCATCTCGACCTGCTTGAGCACGCTGTACATTGCTTCGCTGCGCCCGATGATTTCGCCAAATTCGCTGTCGACATTATTAAGCTGTTCGGTGAGCGCCAGGTTTTCATCCACCAGTCGCTCTTTCAGTCGATGAATTTCCTGATAGGCGAGGGCGTTATCCACGGCGATGGCCACGCGCTCGGCAATCTGGCGCAGCAGGTTCAGGTTGGCGGTGGTGAACACTTTTTCTTCACACTGCGCCAGCTTGAGCACGCCGAGCATGGTATTGCCCGACTTCAGCGGCAGCAGGCACAGCGTCTGGATCTGGTTGCCCCACGTATTGAATAGCATGCGTTCATAGGGGGCCAGCGCATCCCGTTCGTTCAGGTTAATCAGCAGCATCTCTTTGCTTTTAAACACCCGCTCCGTCAGGGTGCCCGCTTCATCCACTTCGCTCTGTTCGTGCGCCGGATGATTTTCATCGAGGTAGTGGGTGGAGTAAATGCTGAGCTTATTTTTGCGGTGGCTGCGAAGGACAATGCTGATGTCGTCGATATTGAAATAGTGGTGGATCTCTTTGGCGACTTCACTGACCAGTTCATCCATGTCGAGCCGGGAGAGCACGGCGTTGGTGATGGCGACCAGAATGCGAAAGTTGTCGCGTTCGCGGCACAAGAGATCGTAATCGACGTTGTTCGTGACCCGGCACTGAATTTGCTCCGCCACCACGCCAACTATCTGCGTGAAGGTTTGCAGCCGCTCGTACTCTTTTTCGCTCCAGGGGCGGTCTTCATTGCGGATGAATTCACAGCCGCCGAAAATGCGCCCATCCGCCGCCAGCGGCAGCAGGCAGTAGTGACCAAATGGTGTATAAAGTCCGCCGCAGGCCAGCTGCGGCCAGGTTTCCGTAAATTCGTGATAATTGCAGTGCAAGGCATCAGGTCGGGAAAGAATACGGCGGACCGGGCCGTGGGCCAATACGGTTTCGTCTTCGTAGACGACAGGATTGCCGTTATCGCGCGTGACGTAATACGACGCGCGCTGCGTTTGCGCTTGCCACAGTACAATTGCCGCGCTGTCGGCAAGCGCCGAGCGCTTTACCAGTTGCGAAAGCGCCTCACTTAGCGATTGAAGATCGGGCTGCTGTAACAATGTGCGAGTGATGTCGAACAATCCTTGCTGCCCGAGATCGCTCATCGGTGTATACGACATATTGCTTTTCCAGGAAAGTACCGCTGCGCGGTGCGAAAAAGAAACTAAATTATAGATAGATATACTCGACTTCCGCCGGATGGCGGCAAAATAGCCTTATCCGGCCTACGGTTCAAAAGCGTGTGTAGGCCGGATAAGGCGAAGCCGCCATCCGGCATAATTACAGAATTAACAAATACGCGGCAGAGGTTCGGCATGCGGTAAATCCAGTGTGCGCTTCACGCCGTAAAGACCGGCCAGACGCACACCTTTACGTTCGACGACGTCGCCAATCAGTGCCGCATCGCGCCCCAGCGGATGGGCATGCAAGGCAGCCAACACCTGCTCTGCCGCCTGACGTTTAACCGCAATCACCAGCTTGCCTTCGTTAGCGAAATTAAGCGCATCCAGACCCAACAGTTCACAGACTCCACGAACGGCGGGCTTCACGGGAATTGCGGATTCGGACAGCTCAATCCCGCAACCACTGGCAGCAGCAAACTCGTGGGCGACCGCGTTCACGCCGCCACGCGTCGCGTCGCGCAGAGCTTTCACGCCGGGAATATCGCGCAGCGACTGAATCAGCGGTGTCAATACCGCGCAATCGCTGACCAGTTCACCATCCAGCCCCAGTTGTTCACGCAGATTAAGAATGGTTGCCCCGTGATCGCCCAGCGTCCCGCTGACCAGCAGTACATCACCTGCACTCAGGGTTTGTGCGCCCCAGTGAATATTGGCCGGGATCGCCCCCATGCCCGCGGTGTTAATAAACAGTTTGTCCGCCGCGCCGCGCTGAACGACTTTGGTATCGCCGGTGACGATTGCAATGTTAGCCTCGCGCGCGGTGGCGGCCATGCTGCTCACCACGCTTTTCAGCGTCTCCATCGGCAGTCCTTCTTCGAGGATAAAACCGCAGGAGAGATAGCGAGGGATCGCGCCGCTGACGGCGACGTCGTTGGCGGTACCGCAGATCGCCAGCTTGCCGATATTACCGCCGGGGAAGAACAGCGGATCAATGACATAGCTGTCAGTGGAGAAGGCTAACCGATCGCCTTCAGCGACCAGTTGCGCCAGTTCAAGCCGCGCCTGATCTTCTTGTTCCGCCAGCCACGGGTTGGCAAAGGCTTCCATAAACAGGCTGTTAATCAGCTGCTGCATGGCCTGACCGCCACTGCCGTGGGCGAGTTGTACGCTGTTCATGCTTCACACTCCTGCTGACGATACTGATACCAGGCGGCGCATGCGCCTTCTGAAGAGACCATCAGCGCGCCGAAGGCGGTCTCTGGATTACAGGTCTTGCCAAACAGCGGGCACTGATGCGGTTTACATTTCCCGGTCAGCACTTCGCCGCAGCGGGCACGCGGATCGTCGTAAACCTGTTGGGGGGCCGGGCGGAAATGCGCTTCGGCATCAAAACGCTGGTAATCGGGCGTCAAATGCACACCGGACGATTCAATCACCCCCAGGCCGCGCCACTCACTGTCGCCAGTAACGCAAAATACCTCGGCAATAGCCTGTTGCGCCAACAGGTTACCGGCATCGGGCACCACGCGGCGGTACTGATTTTCGACCTGACTGTGGGCCGCTATTTTCTGCTCAACCAGCATCAGGACGCCTTGCAGTAGATCAAGGGGTTCGAATCCTGCGACCACCAGCGGACGATGAAATTCACTGGCAATAAAATGATAGGCTTCAGTGCCGATAACCATGCTGACATGGCCTGGCGCGAGGAACGCGTCGATGCCGTTGTCGGGCTGTTCCAGCAGACTGCGCAGGGTCGGAATGAGCGTGATGTGCTGGCAGAAGAAGTAAAAGTTCTGCACGTCGCGCAGTTTCGCCTGTTGCAGGGTAATGGCGGTCGTCGGCATGGTGGTTTCAAAGCCGAGACCGAAGAAAACGACTTTGCGCGTCGGGTTTTCCTGCGCCAGTTTGAGCGCATCCATCGGCGAGTAGACGATGCGAATGTCCGCGCCGCGTGCTTTCGCCTGCAACAGCGAACCCTGTTTCCCCGGCACGCGCATGGCGTCGCCAAAGGTACAGAAAATCACCTCCGGATGGCTGGCAATTTCCACGCAACTGTCGATACGCCCCATCGGCAGCACGCAGACCGGACAGCCCGGGCCGTGGATAAATTCCACGTTTTCAGGGAGCAACTGGTCAAGACCAAATTTAAAGATCGCGTGCGTGTGACCGCCGCAGACTTCCATGATGCGCAGCGGACGTTCGGCGGTGTATGGCAGATGCGCGGCGCGTTCACGCAGGTGCTCAATCAGTTGCATCACCTGTTCCGGCGCGCGGTATTCGTCAACAAAACGCATTATTTTTCCTCGCCATACAGCAGAGCGCCGACATCCGGCTCAACATCAAACATGTTCTGGAGCGCATCAAGCGTGTCGCGCGCTTCGGCTTCGTTAATCACGCTCATAGCAAAACCGACGTGGACCAGTACCCACTGGTTCAGACGGGGTTCACCGTGCTCATCGCAACTGCCGACCAGCGTCAGATCGACGTCGCGCTGAATACCGCAAACGTCGACTTTCGCCAGGTTACCTTCAATGGTGCGGATTTGGCCGGGAACGCCTATGCACATCGCTGTGCCTCCAGCCAGTTCAGCCACAGATCCATCCCTTCGCCGCTGGTGGCGGAAATCAGGATGATCTCGATGTCCGGGTTGACTTCCCGGGCGCTGGCAATGCACTTCTCAACGTCGAAATTCAGGTACGGCAGCAGGTCGACTTTGTTGAGCAGCATCAGCGAGGCGGCAGCGAACATATGCGGGTATTTCAGCGGCTTGTCTTCGCCTTCAGTGACAGAAAGCACTGCCACTTTATGGCGTTCGCCGAGATCAAAGCTCGCCGGGCAGACGAGATTGCCGACGTTTTCGATAAACAGAATACCGTGGTCTGCCAGCGGCAGACGCGGCGCGGCATCGGCAATCATCTGCGCGTCAAGGTGACAGCCTTTGCCGGTGTTGACCTGAATGGCCGGCGTGCCGGTGGCACGAATGCGCGCCGCATCGTTGACCGTCTGCTGGTCGCCTTCAATAACGGCACACGGCACGCTGTCTTTCAGCTTCATCAACGTTTCGGTGAGCAGGGTCGTTTTACCGGAGCCTGGACTGGAGACGAGGTTGAGCACCAACTGCTGTCGCGCGGCGAAGCGGGCGCGGTTGCGCTCAGCCAGCCGGTTGTTCTTATCCAGCACGTCGATTTCCACTTCCAGCATACGACGCTGGCTCATACCTGGCGCGTGGGTTCCGGCTTCACCGTGACCGTAGTGCAGATCGCCTTCTTCAGTCTGGCTCGGGGTGAATTCGGACGTTTTGATGCCAGTAATATTCAGCGCCGGGCGAGCTGCCGGGGCAAAAGGCGCGCTGCGAAACGCGGAATGAGGGTTATGCTCATCACCCTCTATATAAAGGTTGCCTTCAGCGCAACCACATGTTGTACACATCGCTCACTCCTGATCTATTTCTATTCGTCGAATCTGTAATCCGTCATCAGCCACGATCTGTAGCGTGTCGCTGTTGCATTGCGGACAACGGCGTACGCGCTGGGTGAGTAAGGTGACGTATTGCTGACAGGATTCACACCAGCATTCGGCTTCTTGTTCCTCGAGGTGCAGTTTACAACCTTCCGCAACGGTGCCACGGCATACCAGATCAAAACAAAAGGAGAGAGCGCTGGTTTCTACGCAAGAAAATGCGCCAATTTTGAGCCAGACCCCAGTTATCCGTTTTGCGCCGTGCGCGACGGCCTGTTGTTCGATCAATTCCAGCGCCCGCTGGCAAAGGGTAATTTCGTGCATGTCGCCTCCCGATGTGATGGGCAGGGTTAAGCAATAACTATGCCAGCCTGAAAATTGCGTGCGTTAGCCGATGACGATGATGACGAAATGACATGTCATCTGGACGTCGACATCCGTCATTTATTTTTAAATTCATGAAAAAACAATTAGTTAAAAACTGGCATGGAAAATGCTTATGGCAGGCTATCTCTGTTAAACGGGTAACCTGACATGACTATTTGGGAAATAAGCGAAAAAGCCGATTACATCGCGCAGCGGCATCGTCGCCTACAGGACCAGTGGCATATTTACTGTAACTCGCTGGTTCAGGGGATCACCCTGTCGAAAGCGCGTCTGCATCATGCGATGAGCTGCGCGCCGGATAAAGATCTCTGCTTCGTGCTGTTCGAACACTTTCGTATCACCGTCACGATGGCGGATGGCTTCAACAGCCACACCATCGAGTATTACGTCGAAACAAAAGATGGCGAAGATAAACAACGGATTGCACAGGCGCAATTGAGCATTGACGGCAAAGTGGACGAGCGGGTCAGCAACCGTGACCGCGAGCAGGTGCTGGAACACTATCTCGATAAAATCTCCAGCGTCTATGACCGACTGTATACCGCCGTTGAGAGCGGATCGCCGATCAATCTGAGCCAACTGGTGGCGGGACAAAACCCGGCGGCCTGAACGCGGCGCTTTGCGTTGTGACGTCGTGTCATCGGTTGTCACGACGATTTGAGGGACAGACGTGTCGATAAGTGTCGATACTGACATTTCATCGGCATGTTTTCGTCAAAAATGACTATCACCTGAGGAATGCCTGGTGAATCGTTTTGTAATTGCTGACTCCACGCTCTGTATCGGCTGCCACACCTGTGAGGCCGCCTGTTCAGAGACGCATCGCCAGCACGGCCTGCAGTCTATGCCGCGCCTGAAAGTGATGCTGAATGAAAAAGAATCTGCGCCGCAGCTTTGCCACCACTGTGAAGATGCCCCCTGCGCCACCGTATGTCCGGTCAACGCCATTAACCGGGTGGATGGCGCTGTGCAGCTCAATGAAAGCTTGTGCGTGAGCTGCAAACTGTGCGGCATCGCCTGTCCGTTTGGCGCGATCGAATTTTCCGGCAGCCGTCCGCTGCATATCCCGGCCAATGCCAATACTCCGAAAGCCCCGCCTGCACCACCGGCACCGGCTCGCGTCAGCACACTGCTGGACTGGGTTCCGGGCGTGCGCGCCATTGCGGTGAAATGCGACCTGTGCAGCTTTGATGAACAAGGCCCGGCTTGCGTGCGGATGTGTCCAACCAAAGCCTTGCATCTGGTGAACAACATGGATATCGCCCGCGCCAGCAAGCGCAAACGTGAGCTGACGTTTAATACCGACTTCGGCGATCTCTCCTTGTTTCAGCAGGCTCAGAGTGGGGATGCAAAATGAGCGCAATTTCACTGATCGTAAGCGGCGTGGCCTGGTTTGCCGCCGCCGCCGTCCTGGCATTTCTGTTTTCTTTTCATAAAGCGCTGAGCGGCTGGGTCGCTGGCGTGGGCGGCGCGGTTGGCAGTCTGTGCACCGCGGCGGCGGGTTTCACCGTACTGATCAACGCTGTCGCCGTGAGCGGCGTGATGCCGTTTATCGGTCACGGCGTGCAAATCACCCCGCTGAATGCCATCTGGCTGATTACGTTAGGGCTGTGCGGGCTGTTCGTCAGCCTGTACAACATCGACTGGCATCGCCATCCGCAGGTCAAAGCGAACGGCCTGCTGGTGAATTTGCTGATGGCGGCGGCGGTGTGCGCCGTTGCTGCCAGTAATCTCGGCACGCTGGTGGTGATGGCGGAAATTATGGCGCTGTGCGCCGTGTTCCTGACCGTTTGTAGCAAAGAAGGCAAGCTGTGGTTTGCGCTGGGACGTCTTGGTACGCTGCTGCTGGCGATTGCCTGCTATCTGGTGTGGCAGCGCTATGGCACCCTGGAGCTGCGTCTGCTCGATCTGCGCACGCAGGAACTGCCGCTGGGCTCCGACATCTGGCTGCTCGGCGTGGCGGGCTTTGGTCTGCTGGCGGGGATCATTCCACTGCACGGCTGGGTACCACAGGCACATGCGAATGCCAGCGCACCTGCTGCCGCCCTGTTCTCCACCGTGGTGATGAAGGTCGGTCTGCTGGGTATTCTCTCTTTATCGCTGATTGGCGGTAATGCGCCGCTGTGGTGGGGCGTGCTGCTGCTGATACTCGGCATGATCACCGCGTTTGTCGGCGGCCTGTATGCGCTGATGGAGCACAATATTCAGCGTCTGCTGGCGTATCACACCCTGGAGAACATCGGCATTATTCTGCTCGGTCTGGGCGCAGGTGTGACCGGGATTGCCCTCAATCAACCGGCGCTGATTGCCCTTGGCCTGACCGGCGGTCTCTACCACCTGGTGAACCACAGCCTGTTCAAAAGCGTACTGTTCCTCGGTGCGGGCAGCATCTGGTTTCGTACCGGACATCGCGATATCGAAAAGCTGGGCGGCATCGGCAAACGCATGCCGGTGATTTCTATCGCTATGTTGGTCGGGCTGATGGCGATGGCCGCACTGCCGCCGCTGAACGGCTTCGCCGGTGAGTGGGTTATCTATCAGTCTTTCTTCAAACTGGGCAACAGCGGCGCGTTTATTGGTCGTCTGCTGGGACCATTACTGGCGGTTGGACTGGCGATCACCGGTGCGCTGGCGGTGATGTGTATGGCGAAAGTGTATGGCGTCACCTTCCTCGGCGCGCCGCGCACGAAAGAGGCGGAAAACGCCTGCTGTGCGCCGATCCTGATGGGCATCAGCGTCGTGGCGCTGGCGATTTGCTGTGTGCTGGGTGGTGTTGCCGCGCCGTGGCTGCTGCCGCTGCTGGCGACCGCCGTCCCTCTGCCGCTGGAAACCGCCAATACCACCGTTTCGCAGCCGATGATCACACTGCTGCTGATAGCCTGTCCGCTGTTGCCGTTCATCCTCATGGCGATGTTCAAAGGCAACCGTCTGCCGTCGCGTTCACGCGGTACGGCATGGGTCTGCGGTTACGATCACGAGCAGTCAATGGTCATTACCGCGCACGGTTTCGCGATGCCGGTGAAGGAAGCTTTTGCTCCGGTCCTCAAACTGCGGAAGTGGCTTAACCCGGTAGCGTGGGTTCCGGGCTGGCAGAGCGCGGCTGTGCCGGTTCTGTTCCGTCGTCTGGCGCTGATTGAGCTGGCCGTGCTGGTGGTGATTGTGGTTTCACGAGGAGCCTGAGAATGAGTGTTTTATATCCGTTAGTTCAGGCGCTGGTGTTGTTTGCCGCCGCGCCGCTGCTATCCGGCGTGACCCGCGTGGCACGTGCCCGTCTGCACAATCGCCGCGGTCCGGGCGTATTGCAGGAATATCGTGACATTATCAAACTGCTGGGCCGCCAGAGCGTCGCGCCAGCGGACGCCGGGTGGGTCTTTCGCCTGACGCCGTTTGTGATGGTCGGCGTGATGCTGACTATCGCGACCGCGCTGCCGGTGGTGACCGTTGGCTCTCCGCTGCCGCAACTGGGCGATTTGATAACCCTGATTTACCTGTTCGCCATCGCCCGTTTCTTCTTTTCCATTGCCGGTCTGGATACCGGTAGCCCGTTCACCGCGATCGGTGCCAGCCGTGAAGCGATGCTCGGCGTGCTGGTTGAGCCGATCCTGCTGCTGGGTTTGTGGGTCGCCGCGCAGGTGGCCGGTTCCACCCATATCAGCAATATCACCGATACGATCTACCACTGGCCGACGGCCCGCAGTATTCCGCTGATTCTGGCGCTGTGCGCCTGCGCCTTCGCCACCTTTATCGAAATGGGCAAACTGCCGTTCGATCTGGCGGAAGCGGAACAGGAGTTGCAGGAAGGACCGTTGACCGAATACAGCGGCAGCGGTTTTGCGGTGCTGAAGTGGGGCATTAGCCTGAAACAGCTGGTGGTACTGCAAATGTTTGTCGGCGTGTTCCTGCCGTGGGGACAGATGGAAGCGTTCAGCATGGGTGGACTGCTGCTGGCGCTGGTGATTGCCGTCGTCAAGCTGCTCGTCGGCGTGCTGGTGATTGCCCTGTTCGAAAACAGCATGGCGCGTCTGCGTTTTTGCGCCACTTCACGCGTGACCTGGGCCGGTTTTGGGTTTGCGTTTTTAGCGTTCGTCTCCTTGCTGGTGGCGTGATTTAAGAGAGTTTGAGCATGTCTGAAGAAAAATTAGGTCAACAATACCTTGCTGCACTGCACCAGGCGTTTCCTGGCGTGGTGCTGGACGAAGCCTGTCAGACCCGGGATCAGCTGACGATCACCGTGAAGGTTAATTATCTGCCGGAAGTGGTCGAATTCCTGTACTACAAGCAGGGCGGGTGGCTCTCTGTGCTGTTCGGCAACGATGAACGCCAGTTGTGCGGTCACTACGCCGTGTACTACGTGCTGTCGATGGAGCAGGGTACCAAATGCTGGGTAACGGTGCGTGTTGAGGTCGACCCGAACAAGCCGGAATACCCGTCCGTTACGCCGCGCGTGCCTGCGGCGGTGTGGGGCGAGCGCGAAGTGCGCGATATGTACGGTCTGATCCCGGTCGGTTTGCCGGACGAACGCCGTCTGGTGTTACCGGATGACTGGCCGGATGAACTCTATCCGCTGCGTAAAGACAGCATGGATTACCGTCAGCGCCCGGCACCGACCACCGACGCTGAGACTTATCAGTTCATCAACGAACTGGGTGACAAGAAAAACAACGTGGTGCCGATTGGCCCGCTGCACGTCACTTCGGATGAGCCGGGACACTTCCGCCTGTTCGTTGACGGCGAAAATATTATCGACGCCGATTATCGCCTGTTCTATGTCCACCGCGGCATGGAGAAACTGGCGGAAACCCGGATGGGTTACAACGAAGTCACCTTCCTGTCGGATCGCGTCTGCGGTATCTGCGGCTTTGCCCACAGCACCGCGTACACCACTTCGGTTGAAAACGCGATGGGCATTGTGGTGCCGGAACGCGCGCAGATGATCCGCGCCATTCTGCTGGAGGTGGAGCGTCTGCACTCCCACCTGCTGAACCTCGGTCTGGCCTGTCATTTCACCGGCTTCGACTCCGGTTTTATGCAGTTCTTCCGCGTGCGTGAAACCTCCATGAAGATGGCGGAGATCCTGACCGGGGCGCGTAAAACCTACGGTCTGAACCTGATCGGCGGGATTCGTCGCGATCTGCTGAAAGAGGACATGATCCAGACCCGCCAACTGGCGCAGCAGATGCGTCGCGACGTGCAGGAACTGGTGGATATGTTACTCAGCACACCGAACATGGAACAGCGCACCGTGGGTATTGGTCGTCTGGATCCGGAAATCGCGCGTGATTTCAGTAACGTTGGGCCGATGGTTCGCGCCAGCGGTCACGCCCGTGACACCCGCGCCGATCACCCGTTTGTCGGTTACGGCCTGCTGCCGATGACGGTTCACAGCGAACAGGGTTGTGATGTTATCTCGCGCCTGAAGGTGCGTATCAACGAAGTGTATACCGCGCTGAATATGATCGACTTCGGTCTGGACAACCTGCCGGGCGGTCCGCTGATGGTAGAAGGCTTTACCTACATTCCGCATCGCTTTGCTCTGGGCTTCTCCGAAGCGCCGCGCGGTGATGATATCCACTGGAGTATGACCGGCGACAACCAGAAGCTGTACCGCTGGCGCTGTCGTGCGGCGACTTATGCCAACTGGCCAACTCTGCGCTATATGCTGCGCGGCAACACCGTTTCTGATGCACCGCTGATTATCGGTAGCCTTGACCCTTGCTACTCTTGTACCGACCGCATGACCGTGGTGGATGTGCGTAAGAAGAAGAGCAAAGTCGTGCCATATAAAGAACTTGAGCGCTACAGCATTGAGCGTAAAAACTCGCCGCTGAAATAAGGAATCGCCATGTTTACCTTTATCAAAAAAGTCATCAAAACCGGTGCGCCAACTTCGTCTTATCCGCTGGAGCCGATTGCGGTTGATAAAAATTTCCGCGGCAAGCCGGAGCATTATCCGCAGCAGTGTATTGGCTGCGCGGCCTGCGTGAATGCCTGTCCGTCGAATGCGCTGACGGTGGAAACCGATCTGGCCAGCGGCGAACTGGCCTGGCAGTTCAACCTTGGGCGCTGCATTTTCTGCGCCCGCTGCGAAGAAGTGTGCCCGACGGCGGCGATCAAGCTTTCGCAGGAGTACGAACTGGCGGTGTGGAAGAAAGAAGATTTCCTCCAGCAGTCTCGTTTTGCGCTGTGCAACTGTCGCGTGTGCCATCGTCCTTTCGCCGTCCAGAAAGAGATTGATTACGCCATTGCGCTGCTCAGGCACAACGGCGACAGCCGCGCGGAGCATCACCGCGAAAGCTTTGAGACCTGCCCGGACTGCAAGCGCCAGAAGTGCCTGGTGCCGTCCGACCGTATTGAACTGACTCGCCATATGAAAGAGGCCAGCTGATGAGCAATTTATTAGGCCCGCGTGACGCAAACGGTATTCCGGTACCGATGACGGTGGATGAGTCCATCGCCAGCATGAAGGCGTCATTGCTGAAAAACATCAAGCGTTCAGCGTATGTTTACCGCGTGGACTGCGGCGGCTGTAACGGTTGCGAAATTGAAATTTTTGCAACGTTGTCACCGCTGTTCGATGCCGAACGCTTCGGTATCAAAGTCGTACCGTCGCCGCGTCATGCGGACATTCTGCTGTTCACCGGCGCGGTCACCCGCGCGATGCGCTCTCCGGCGCTGCGTGCCTGGCAGTCAGCGCCCGATCCGAAAATCTGTATCTCTTACGGCGCTTGCGGTAACAGCGGTGGCATCTTCCACGACCTGTACTGCGTCTGGGGCGGCACCGACAAAATTGTGCCGGTGGATGTGTATATTCCAGGATGCCCGCCGACGCCTGCGGCTACGCTGTACGGTTTCGCGATGGCGCTGGGCCTGCTGGAGCAGAAAATTCATGCTCGCGCCCCAGGCGAGTTGGATGAACAGCCTGCGGAAATTCTGCACCCGGAAATGGTGCAACCACTGCGCGTGAAGATTGATCGCGAAGCACGTCGTCTGGCGGGCTATCGCTACGGGCGACAGATTGCTGATGACTACCTGCGACAGTTAGGTCAGGGTGAACATCAGGTGGCGCGCTGGCTGGAAGCGGAAAGCGACCCACGTCTCACTGAGATCGTTTCGCATCTGAATCAGGTTGTTGAAGAGGCGCGTATCCGATGAGTGAAACGGTGGTGTTCAGTCAACTGAGCCGTAAGTTTATTGATGAGAACAATGCGGCACCCGCAGAGGCGCAGCAGGTTGTCTATTACAGCCTGGCGATTGGCCATCATCTTGGGATCATCGACTGTCTTGAAGCGGCGTTGACCTGCCCGTGGGACGCCTATCTGACGTGGATTGCCACGCTGGAAGAGGGGAGCGAGGCCCGTCGAAAGATGGAAGGGGTGCCGAAGTACGGGGAGATCGTCATCGATTTTAACCATGTGCAAATGCTGGCGCACGCGTTCGATCGGGCGCTTGTCGTACAAACTCCGGAGCAGCAGGCATGGAGTAAACAGATGCTCGGCATGCTGCACGATATTCACCAGGAGAGCGCCATCTACCTGATGGTGAGGAGACATCGTGACTGACGTTTTACTGTGTGTTGGCAACAGCATGATGGGGGATGACGGCGCGGGTCCGCTGCTGGCAGAAAAATGTACGGCGCAGGCGAAGGGCAACTGGGTGGTCATCGACGGAGGCAGTGCGCCGGAAAATGATATCGTGGCCATTCGTGAACTGCGCCCGGATCGTCTGCTGATCGTGGATGCTACCGATATGGGGCTGAATCCCGGCGAAATCCGCATCATTGATCCTGACGATATCGCCGAAATGTTCATGATGACGACCCATAATATGCCGCTGAACTATCTGGTCGATCAGCTCAAAGAAGACGTCGGTGAGGTGATCTTCCTCGGTATTCAGCCGGATATTGTCGGATTTTATTATCCCATGACCCAGTCGATTAAGGATGCCGTCGACACCGTTTACCTGCGTCTCGACGGTTGGGAAGGCCACGGCGGTTTCGCGGAACTGGACGCGTCGTGATGTTCATGCCGGATGACGGTTTGGCCTCATCCGGCCCGTTCTTCTTTCACCTGTTCAATCACTAATTTCCCCTGCATCACCGCCACATTGACGATGGTGCCGGTAGGAAAACCGGCCTGTTCCAGCCAGTCGCCGTTAATGGTTAACGATGCATGCCGGCTATAGCGGCGCGTGTTGCCGGTTTTTGGATCTTCATGGCGCTTTCTGACATAGCTCACCTTTAAACGACGAAAGGGCCTGCTGATAGCGACTTCAGGACTGTCAGTCTCAATAGTCATAAACGATTCCTTGTTGCCCACGGGTAGAAGAATATACCTGTATAAAATGCCAGTAAAAGAGGGGAAGGGCAAACCGGAAACTGGAAGGGAGATAGCGGAAACAGAATGCAAATGATGTAACGGGAAAGGGAGGGAAGACCGGTAGAGGCCGGACAGCGAGAGCGCCATCCGGCATCTTGTTTACGCCAGATCCTGTCCGTTGCTGGCGATCACTTTTTTATACCACCAGAATGATTTTTTACGGGTTCGTGCAAGCGTACCGTTTCCGGCATCATCGCGGTCGACATAGACGAATCCATATCGTTTGCTCATTTCCCCCGTTGACGCGGCCACCAGATCAATACAGCCCCAGGTGGTGTAACCCATCAGCGGCACGCCATCCTCAATGGCGTCAGCCATGGCCCGGATATGTTCGCGCAGATAGCTGATGCGATAATCGTCATTAATGTTGCCGTCGGCATCGATTTCATCTTTTGCCCCAAGACCGTTTTCCACCAGAAACAGCGGTTTCTGATAGCGGTCGTACATCATGTTCATTGTGATGCGCAGGCCAAGCGGGTCTATTCCCCAACCCCAGTCGCTTACCTGAAGGTACGGGTTGCGAAGTGACTTCACCACGTTTGCGGCACTGGTGTTCTTTGTATTCATCTCAGCCGACGCGCAGCGCGACGCGTAATAGCTGAAGGAGACAAAATCGACGGTATTTTTCAGGATGGCATCATCTTCCGGGGTTTTCTCTATCACCACGCCTTTCTCGCGGAACACGCGGGTAGAGTAAGCCGGATACGCCCCGCGCGCCTGCACGTCAATGAAGAACAGGTTTTCACGATCTTTTTCCAGCGCCGTCCAGACATCTTCCGGTTTACAGGAGTATGGATAAAAATTTCCCCCTGCCAGCATACAACCCACCTGGTTCTGCGGGTTTACCTCATGGGCGATTTTCGTCGCCAGCGCGCTGGCAATCAGCTCGTGGTGCGCGGCCTGATATTTCACCTGATCCTGATTTTCCCCCTCTTCAAACACCAGCCCCGCGCCGGAGAACGGGCTGTGCAGCATGATGTTGATTTCATTGAAGGTCAGCCAGTATTTCACCAGACCATCGAAGGCTTCAAAACAGGTGCGTGCATAGCGAGTGAAAAAATCCACCATCTTGCGGTTACGCCAGGAGCCGTATTCGGTGACCAGATGCATCGGCACATCGAAGTGGCACAACGTCACCAGCGGTTCAATACCGTACTTTTTGCACTCGGCAAACACCGCGCGATAGAACGCAATGCCTTCCTCGTTTGGCGTCAGTTCGTCGCCGTTGGGATAGAGGCGGCTCCAGGCAATCGAGGTACGAAAGACGGTGAAGCCCATTTCCGCCATCAGGGCGATATCGTCTTTATAGCGATGGTAAAAATCGATCGCCTGATGGCTTGGATAGAATTCGTCATTCCGCAGTTGGAAACGTTTCTCCAGTCCCAGTTTGACCGGCATGCGATGCTCGCCGTGCGGGATCATATCGACGGTGGTCAGCCCTTTGCCGCCTTCCCGGTATGCCCCTTCAGACTGGTTGGCGGCCAGTGCGCCGCCCCATAAAAATCCTTGCGGAAATACAGCCATAGTAAACCTCAGTGAATAACAGTCAGACGCTGGCGCTTTTTACCGCGGACGGTTGCGCCGCCTGGTTTTTTCGTGCCTGTGCGGCCGCATCCTCGACGGGGATATCCTCAAAGCCCAGCAGCAGCGTCAGGACAAACGACAACACGACCGCCAGCGCCATGACGCCGAACACCCAGACGATGGTCATTGGGTTGGCCGGATCGAAAAACTGAACGCTGGTAAACAGGCCCGGTGCCGCCATTGAGTGGCTGGCGAGCCCGGCCATACCAGCGACGGCGCCACAGATGAAGCCGCTGATAAGACTCGCAATCAGCGGACGTTTCAGGCGTACCGCCACACCGTAGAGGGCGGGTTCTGAAATCCCCGCCATGATGGCCGAGGCCGCCGCTGCCAGTGCGGTCTGGCGCAGTTCCGGGTTTTTCGTTTTCCAGGCAACCGCCAGCGAGGAGCCGCCGAGCGACAGGTTGGCACCAATTTCGGACGGCATTACCATCCCTTCTTTACCCGTTTCGGCGATGGTCTGGATGATGGTCGGCGTAAAGACGCGGTGCATCCCGGTCATCACCAGCAGCGGCCACAGTGCGCCCATAATGGCGACAGACAGCCAGCCGAGATAGCCGTGAATGGTATAGACCAGCGCGGAAATTGCGCTACCGATCCAGATGCCAATTGGCCCAATCAGGACGATGGCAAGCGGTGCGGCGATCAGTACGATCAGCATGGGTTTCAGGAAGTTTTTGGTGACCGCGGGCGTAATGTGATCCACCCAGCGTTCGATATACGACAAACACCATGTCATGACCAGCGCCGGAATAACCGTATAGGTATATTTCACCGCGGTGACCGGGATCAGCGCGAATTCAACGTGCTCGCCCTGTGCCGCTTTCGCCATCAGATCGATAAAGCTCGGATGCACCAGCACCCCGGCAATGGCGATTGCCAGCGACATGTTGGTTTTGAATTTAATCGCCGCCGAGGCAGCTACCATTAACGGCAGGAAGAAGAAGGCGCCATCGCCGATCACGGTCAGGATCGTTAAGGTGGAAGAGCCTTTTTCCAGCACGCCGGTCATTTCAAGGATCATCGCCAACAGTTTGAGCATCGATCCGCCGATAATCGCCGGGATCAGCGGTGACATGGTGCCGATCAGCGCATCAAGGATCCCCGCGCCAATGCGTCTGAGCGTCAGCTTCGGTTTGCCGACGGGTTCTGCTGGTTGCATATCGCCCGGCAGCAGGCTAACGACTTCCCGATACGCCTGGGAGACGGTATTGCCGATGATGACCTGACACTGGTTGTCGCTGCGAACCACGCCGAGTACACCGCTGAGAGTTTTGAGCGTGGCGCTGTCGACCCGCGCGTCATCTTTCACGACGAAACGCAGACGCGTCATGCAGTGTGTCACTGCGGTGATGTTGTCGACGCCGCCCAGAGCCGTCACCACGGCGCGCGCCAGCGCTGCATAATTCTTGGACATAGGATTTTTATCCTGTTTTATCAGTAGGGTACGTTTTATTTTGCCGCTCGCTCGCCTGAACGATCGTCAGTGATGAAACGTCGATGAGAAACCGGTTACACAAAATCATGAATAGATTGTGTTATTCAGGCAATATTTAATTTTATCTATTTTCGTGAATTGTGATTTGAGTCACTTGTGGTTTTTTGGCGTGATTTAGCATCAAGGACAACCGCGCAGCGGTGAAGTACACTGCATCTCATTGCGAGAAAAGGAAGAAAAATTATGACGACGATGCTGGAGGTAGCGCAGCGGGCCGGAGTGTCGAAGGCGACGGTCTCCAGGGTGCTTTCAGGGAATGGCTACGTCAGCCAGGAGACGAAGGATCGCGTATTTCAGGCGATTGAAGAGAGCGGCTATCGGCCTAATCTGCTGGCGCGTAGCCTTGCGGCGAAAACCAGTCAGACGCTGGGACTGGTGGTGACTAACACCCTCTACCACGGCGTCTATTTCAGCGAATTACTGTTTCACACCGCGCGGATGGCGGAAGACAAAGGTCGTCAGTTGCTGCTTGCCGATGGTAAGCACAGCGCCGAAGAAGAGCGCCAGGCGATCCAGTATCTGCTGGACTTGCGCTGCGACGCCATCATGATCTACCCGCGTTTTCTCAGTGTGGATGAGATCGATAAAATTATCGACAGCCACTCGCAGCCGATTATGGTGCTTAACCGCCGGTTACGAAAAAACAGCAGCCACTGCGTCTGGTGCGATCAAAAACAAACCAGTTTTAACGCCGTGGCGGAACTGATTGCCGCAGGCCATCAGCAGATTGCCTTTATTACCGGCTCAATGGACTCCCCTACCGGGGTTGAACGTCTGTCGGGGTACAAAGAGGCGCTGACCCGACACGGCATCGCCGTCAATGACGAGCTGATCGTCAAAGGCAAATGGACGCCTGCCTGCGGTGCGGCGGGAGTGGACACGCTGCTTTCACGTAACGCGACGTTCAGCGCGCTGGTGGCCAGCAATGACGACATGGCGATTGGGGCCATCAAACAGTTGCATGACAAAGGACTGGTCGTGCCGTCGCAGGTGTCGGTGATCGGTTTTGACGATATTGCAATGGCCCCCTACACCATACCGGCGCTCTCCAGCGTCAAAATTCCAGTGACGGAGATGATTCAGGAGACCATTGGTCGACTCATCTTCATGCTGGACGGCGGGGCGTTTACGCCACCGAAAAGCTTCACCGGCACGCTGATCCGCCGCGATTCTGTTGCGCCTGTCACGGCGCAGTAAAAATTGTCACCCGTCATCGTCATTCGTGACGATGACACCGCAATGGTCGCCCCCTGTTTTTAAATATCGTTAAATTACAGCAAGATAAAAACTGGCATGATTTGTGAATGTTTCGGCACATTATCTGTCATTGCTGGAGAGTTTGATGAACCGTTTCATCATTGCAGACGCCAATAAGTGCATTGGTTGCCGTACCTGTGAAGTGGCCTGCGTGGTCTCCCATCAGGAAAACCAGGACTGCGCGTCACTGACCCCTGAAACCTTTTTACCTCGTATCCATGTGATAAAAGGCGTCAATGTCTCGACGGCGACGCTGTGCCGCCAGTGTGAGGACGCGCCGTGTGCGAACGTTTGTCCGAACGGTGCCATCAGCCGTGATAAAGGCTTTGTCCACGTCATGCAGGAACGTTGCATTGGCTGTAAAACCTGCGTGGTGGCCTGCCCGTATGGGGCAATGGAAGTGGTGGTGCGTCCGGTCGTGCGTAATAGCGGCGCAGGCCTGAACGTGCGGGCGGAAAAAGCAGAAGCTAACAAGTGCGATCTCTGCCATCACCGTGACGCCGGTCCGGCCTGTATGGAAGCCTGCCCGACGCACGCCCTGATTTGTGTTGATCGCAATAAGCTCGAGCAACTCAGCGCAGAAAAACGTCGTCGCGCGGCGCTGGAGTCTTCTGCATCGCTGCTTTTCTAATCCCTGAAAATCCGCGTAAAATACGGTAGTACTTATGCCGGATGGCGATGCTCTCGCATCTTATCCGGCCTACTGTTCGCATCCCCGTAGGCCTGATAAGCGTAGCGCCATCAGGTAAACCGGGATAGATGACTGCGGAAACGACTTAATGGCACTAAACAATCACTCCGGCGTACAGCTACGTATTCGCGGCAAAGTGCAGGGCGTCGGCTTTCGCCCCTTTGTCTGGCAACTGGCGCAGCAACTGCAATTGCACGGCGATGTCTGTAATGACGGTGATGGCGTCGTCGTTCGCCTGCTGGAAGAACCCTCCACGTTTATCGCTGAACTGCATCAACACTGTCCGCCGCTGGCGCGTATCGACAGCGTGGAGAGTGAGCCATTTCACTGGGGACAGCAGCCCACCGAGTTCAGCATCCGCCAGAGCGCGGGCGGCACGATGAACACCCAGATTGTGCCCGATGCCGCCACCTGCCCGGAATGTCTTGCTGAAATGAACACGCCCGGTGAGCGGCGTTATCGCTATCCGTTTATCAACTGTACCCACTGCGGCCCGCGTTTTACCATTATCCGGGCGATGCCCTACGACCGTCCGTTTACGGTGATGGCGTCATTTCCGCTCTGTCCGCAATGCGATAAGGAGTACCGCGACCCGTATGACCGTCGTTTTCACGCCCAGCCGGTGGCTTGCCCGGCGTGTGGTCCGCATCTGAGCTGGTTGAGCGGCGGACGACAGGCGGAAAAGGATGCGGCATTGCAGGCTGCGGTTGAGATGCTGAAGGCGGGGGGCATTATCGCGGTTAAGGGCATCGGCGGGTTTCATCTGGCCTGCGATGCGCGAAACGGCGATGCGGTAGCAACTCTTCGCGCGCGTAAGCGCCGTCCAGCAAAACCGCTGGCGGTGATGCTGCCCGATGACAGCGGCTTGCCAGATGCGGCAAGTCGGCTGCTGAAAACACCCGCCGCGCCGATTGTGCTGGTGGATAAACAGCATATTTCCTCGCTGTGTGACGGTATTGCCCCTGGGCTTGCAGAAGTTGGTGTGATGCTGCCCGCCAATCCGCTGCAGCATCTCCTGCTCCAGGAACTGAAGGGGCCGCTGGTGATGACCTCCGGTAATCTCAGTGGCAAACCTCCGGCCATCAGCAACGAACAGGCGCTTGAGGATTTACAGGATATTGCCGGGGGTTTCCTGTTGCACAATCGCGACATCGTGCAGCGCATGGACGATTCCGTGGTACGTGAAAGCGGCGAAATGCTGCGTCGCTCGCGGGGATATGTCCCGGACGCGCTGGCGCTGCCGCCGGGTTTTCGCGACGTGCCGCCGATGCTTTGTCTGGGGGCGGATTTGAAAAACACCTTCTGCCTGGTGCGCGGTGAGCAGGCGGTGATCAGCCAGCATCTTGGCGATCTCAGCGACGACGGGATCCAGCATCAGTGGCGTGACGCGCTGCGGTTGATCCAGAATATCTATGACTTCACGCCGCAGCGCCTTGTTTGCGATGCCCATCCAGGATACGTCTCCAGCCAGTGGGCCAGTGAGATGAGCCTGCCGACAGAAAGTGTGTTGCATCATCATGCCCATGCTGCGGCCTGTCTGGCTGAACACGGCTGGCCGCTGGACGGTGGCGATGTCATCGCCCTGACGCTGGACGGCATCGGAATGGGTGAAGCGGGCGCGCTGTGGGGCGCAGAGTGTCTGCGGGTGAACTACCGTGAGTGCGAGCACCTTGGAGGGCTGCCCGCCGTGGCGCTTGCCGGTGGCGATCTCGCTGCAAAGCAGCCCTGGCGTAACCTGTTAGCGCAGTGTCTGCGTTTTGTGCCGGACTGGCAGCGCTATCCGGAAACCGTCGGCGTGCAGCGGCAGAACTGGAGCGTGCTGGCGCGCGCGATTGAGCGCGGGATTAACGCACCGCTGGCCTCGTCCTGTGGGCGTCTGTTTGATGCGGTTGCCGCAGCGCTGAACTGCGCGCCAGAATCGCTCAGCTATGAAGGTGAGGCCGCCTGCACGCTGGAGGCGCAGGCGTCGCAATGCGCGGGCGTTAAACACCCGGTGACGTTGCCGCTGTCGGGTAATCAACTGGATCTGGCGACCTTCTGGTCGCAGTGGCTGAACTGGCAGGCAACGCCGGCCGAACGCGCATGGGCCTTCCACGATGCGCTGGCGCAAGGGTTTGCGGCGATGATGCGTGAACAGGCCACCGCGCGTGGTATCGACACGCTGGTGTTCGGCGGTGGGGTGATGCACAACCGGTTACTGTCGGCGCGGCTGGCTTATTATCTGGCGGATTTCACGCTGCTGTTCCCGCAGCAGTTACCGGCGGGTGATGGCGGACTGTCGCTGGGGCAGGGAGTGATTGCTGCGGCGCGCTGGCTGAGCCATCGTGATATGCCGGATGGCGACGCGTAGCGTCTTATCCGGCCTACAATGCGGCACATGCCGTAGGCCGGACACCACGTCACTTATACGCTGACAGTGGCAGGACGGATGGCGACGAATAGCGTTACAACGCGTAACATCCAGTAGGCCGGATAAGGCGTAGCCGCCATCCGGCGCCACGTCATTTACACGAGCAGCGTTTTCAACAGGGCGAAAGCCTCCTTCATCCTGTCTTCGCTCACCACGAAGGCGCAGAGTTGTCCTTCAGCGTTCACCCCTTTGGCTACCATCCCGTCAGGTTCTGCGGCAATGTGCCAGTTCAGATCGCGACGCTGGGTTTCCCCTGCCAGGTGCAGCGGCAGTTCCGGCGTTTTAATTTTGACTAACATGGCGGGCAACTTCAGCGGCGCGTTGCCGCCGAGCAGGTTTTTCGCCAGGTACATGGCGCTGAGCTGAATCGGCTGCAGGAAAGGCAGTACCTGGCCGTTAATCTCCGCGCAGTCGCCGAGAGCATAAATATCCGGGTTGCTGGTTTGCAGGTAGCTGTCGACACAAACGCCGCGATTGAGCGTTAAACCGGCGCGACGCGCCAGCGCCGTTTCCGGACGCAGGCCGGTGGCGGCAATCACCGCATCGACGTCAATGCTGCGCTGACTATCGAACGTTGCGCGAATACCGGATGCGGTTTTCTCCAGCCCCTGCAACGATGATTTCAGCAGCAGATGCACGCCCATATCGGTAAGGCGATGCTGTAAGCGACTGCTCACTTCTGGTGGCATCAGCGAGGCGAGAAGGCTGGCGGCATTATCAATCAACGTGACCGCTTTACCCGCGCGACAGAAATCCATCGCCAGCTCTGTACCAATCAATCCGCCACCGACAATGAGCACCCGTTGGGCGTCGCGCAACTGTGTTTCACCGGCGCGGAACTCCTGCTGACTGTTCAATGTGAGCATTAACTCACGTCCTGCTATCGGGGGAACAACGGCCGCAGCGCCCGTGGCCAGCACCAGTTTGTCATATTGCCACTGCTTATCCTGGCTTTTCACCACGTGGGCATCGGCATCAACGTCGGTGACCCAGGTGTGGGGAAAGAGACGCAGACTGAATTGTTCGGCAAATTCTCCCGCCGACTGGCGGGTGAGATCGTCGGCGTGCTGCGCCTGGCTTATCACATGGCTGAGATCGGGTTTGTTGTACTCATCCATGCTGTCAGCCGCAATCAGGGTTAACGGGACATCCGCGTCCTGCTTGCGAATGTTTTTAACTAACTGGCGGGCGGCGAAGCCCGAACCAATGATGACGATTCCCCGGCTCATTTTGCCTCCGTTGCCAGCACGTCGAAGACGTCTTTGCCTAATGAACATTCCGGGCACAGGAAGTTGTCTGGTACGTCGCTCCACGGCGTACCCGGCGCAACGTCCTGCAACGGTTCACCTTTTGCCGGATCGTAAATCCACTGGCACACGCTGCACTGCATGCACGGACCGAGGTCGGCTGCCGCTGCGGCGGCGCAGGCGCACGCTTCGTCTTTCGCCGTCGCTTTCACTGTCACTTCCGGCAGCGGCGCGAGCGCCCACTGACGCGCGATGTCGCGACCGTGCTGACGGCACAGCTCCAGCGCATCCAGATCCGGGCGCCATTTAGCCTTCAGGCTCAGGGACATTTCAAAACCGGCATCCTGTAAACGGGTGGATAAGCGGTCAACCGCACCGCCGCTCCAGCCGTGGGATCCAAAGGCGCTGGCGCGTTTGTTACGAAAACGCAGTCCGGTCATCTCTTCCACCAGACCGGCGATTTTCGGCATCATCACGTTGTTCATCGTGGAGGTGCCGACCAGCACGCCTTTCGAGCGGAAGACGTTGGTCAGGATTTCATTTTTATCGCTGCGGGCGACATTAAAAATTTTCACCGCCACGTTCGGGTCGACTTCGTTAATCCCCTGGGCAATCGCATCCGCCATCATGCGGGTGTTATTGGACATGGTGTCGTAGAAAATAGTGATCCTGTCTTCCTGATAGTCCGCCGCCCATTTCAGATATAACTCAACAATCTGGGTGGGATTATCGCGCCAGACCACACCGTGAGAGGTGGCAATCATATCCACCGGCAGGTTGAAGCCGAGGATTTCGCTAATTTTTGGCGTCACTAGTCGGCTGAACGGGGTCAGGATGTTGGCGTAATAGCGCTGGCACTGCTCGAACAGTTCGGTTTGATCCACTTCATCGTTAAACAGACGTTCGTCACAGTAGTGCTGACCGAAAGCGTCGTTACTGAACAGGACGGCATCGCCGGTCATGTAGGTCATCATGCTGTCCGGCCAGTGCAGCATCGGGGTTTCCACGAAGATCAGCTGCTTGCCGTTGCCGATATCCAGCGTGTCGCCGGTTTTCACGACGTTAAAGTTCCACTCCGGATGGTGGTGGTGACCGGTAATCGAGTCAATGGCGTTGGCGGTGCAGTAGATGGGCGTATCCGGGATCTGCATCATCAGTTCGGTCAGCGCCCCGGCGTGATCTTCTTCCGCATGGTTGATAATGATGTAATCGATATCTGCGAGGTCAATTTCATTACGCAGGTTCTGCACAAATTCGCGGCTGAATTTATGATCGACGGTATCGATCAGAACATTTTTTTCTTCACGGATGAGATAGCTGTTGTAGCTGCTGCCGCGCAGCGTTTTGTATTCAGTTCCGTGGAAATCACGCACTTCCCAGTCACGTTGGCCAACCCAATGAATGTTATTTTTAACCAGAATAGACATAGCAACCTCAATTAATTCAGCGTTGTTCAAAGTAAGTTGCTTTGCATATTGCAGGCTACGTGCCAACTTTTTAATTTGTTGATTTACAATAAAATATTGTTTCTATACTCATTAAATGGTAGTCAAAAAGACTATCCATGACACAGTCAATATGACACCATGAATTGTCAAAATGACAGTGAGGACACCATGAGTTTTTCCGTTGATGTGCTGGCGGGTATCGCCATTGAATTACAGCGCGGAGTGGGTCATCAGGACCGGTTTCAACGTCTGATTACCACGCTGCGTCAGGTGCTGGAATGCGACGCCTCAGCGCTACTGCGCTATGAGGCGCGCCAGTTTATCCCGCTGGCGATTGACGGTCTTGCTCGTGATGTGCTCGGCAGGCGCTTTACGCTGGAAGGGCATCCCCGACTGGAGGCCATCGCCCGCGCTGGCGACGTGGTGCGCTTTCCAGCGGACAGTTCCCTGCCCGATCCGTATGACGGGCTGATCCCGGGGCAGGAGAGCCTGAAAGTGCACGCCTGCATTGGGCTGCCGCTTTTTGCCGGGCAGAACCTGATTGGCGCGCTGACCCTCGACGGTATGGCGCCAGACCAGTTTGATGTTTTCAGTGATGAAGAGTTACGACTGATCGCCGCGCTGGCCGCCGGTGCGCTCAACAATGCGCTGCTGATTGAACAACTGGAACGCCAGAATATGCTGCCAGGTTCGGGTATCGATTTCGAACAGGTAAAAGAGACGCAGCTGATTGGCCTCTCGCCGAACATGATGCAGTTGAAAAAAGAGATCGAGATTGTGGCAGGCTCCGATCTCAACGTGCTAATCAGCGGCGAAACCGGCACCGGGAAAGAGCTGGTGGCGAAGGCGATTCACGAAGGTTCACCTCGTGCGGTCAATCCGCTGGTCTATCTGAACTGTGCCGCGCTGCCGGAAAGTGTGGCGGAGAGTGAACTGTTTGGTCATGTGAAAGGGGCGTTTACCGGGGCCATCAGCAACCGCAGCGGCAAGTTTGAAATGGCCGATAACGGCACGCTGTTTCTTGACGAAATTGGGGAGCTGTCGCTGGCGCTGCAAGCGAAATTGCTTCGCGTGTTGCAGTACGGCGATATTCAGCGTGTCGGCGACGACCGCAGTCTGCGCGTAGATGTGCGCGTGCTGGCGGCGACCAACCGCAGTCTGCGCGAAGAGGTGCTGGCGGGACGTTTTCGTGCCGATCTGTTTCATCGCCTGAGCGTGTTCCCGCTTTCCGTTCCTCCGCTACGAGAACGCGGTGAGGATGTGGTGCTGCTGGCGGGCTATTTTTGCGAGCAGTGCCGACTACGGCTGGGGCTTTCCCGCGTAGTGCTCAGTTCGGGCGCGCGCAGCCATCTGTTGAATTACGGCTGGCCGGGTAATGTGCGTGAGCTGGAACATGCCATTCATCGGGCGGTGGTGCTGGCGCGGGCGACCCGGGCCAGAGACGACATCGTACTGGAAGTGCCGCATTTCGCGTTACAGGAGGAGGCGATGACGTCGCAGCCGGAAGTGGCGGCGGATATCCCGCGCAATCACAATTTGCGTGACGCGACGGAGGCTTTCCAGCGGGAAATGATTCGCCAGGCGCTGGCGCAAAATAATCACAACTGGGCGGCCAGCGCGCGGGCGCTTGAAACAGACGTCGCCAACCTGCACCGGCTGGCGAAGCGTCTTGGGCTGAAGGATTAGATAATTCCGGCCTGGTAGAAATCCTGTAGGTTGATGGCGCCGGTGAGTTTACCGGTTTCATCCACCACCGGTGCGGCGGTGATTTTGCGCTTCATCAGAATCTCTTTAGCATCAATCGCCCGGCTTTCTGACTGTAAGGTGATGCCGTTGTGGGTCATGGCTTCACTGACCGGCGTGGTGAGCGCGCCGCCGCCAACCAGCCAGCGACGCAGGTCACCGTCGGTAAAGACGCCTTTCACCTGCATCTGCTCGTCGCAAACGGCGACCAGACCCAGACCGGTACGGCTTAACTCCAGCATCGCGTCCATCACGCTGGTGGCGAGTTGAACCTGCGGGACGGCATCGTCGCGGCGCATCAGGTGATGCACTTTATTGAGTAAACGCGCGCCCAGCGCACCGGCCGGATGCGAGCGGGCAAAATCTTCTTCATTGAAACCGCGAGCCTGCATGACCGCCATCGCCAGCGCGTCGCCCATCATCAGGGTATTGACGGTGCTGGACGTCGGTGCCAGGTGCATCGGGCAGGCTTCGCGCTCGACGGAAATATCCAGCACGGCCTTCGCCGCCAGACCCAGCGGTGAATTGGGTTTGCCGGTCATGGCCAGCAGGGCGATGGACTTGTCTTCCAGGCGAGGGATGATGAGATCCAGCTCTTTTGCGCCACCGGAATAGGAGATGAACAACATCACGTCGCGGCTTTCGATCATCCCCAGATCGCCATGCAGCGCTTCGGCAGGATGAACAAAAAAGGCCGGAGTGCCGGTACTGGCGAGCGTCGCGGCGATTTTCTTACCAATATGACCCGACTTGCCGATACCCGAGACAATCACTTTGCCTTCGCAATGGATAATGATATTGGCGGCACGGATAAAATCATCGCCCAGACGTTCCGGCAAACGGCTTGCTTCCTGTAATTCTAGCATTAACGTCTGACGGCCCGCGTTCAGTAGTGCATCACTCATTGGTTTCTCCGGTTATGATCACTTCAATTCCTTTCTCTTCCAGCGCCTGACGAAATGCGGGATCAATACCCGCGTCGGTAATCAGTTTGTCGACGCTTTCCAGACTGCACACAACATTCGGACTCTTGCGACCAAACTTGGATGAGTCCGCCATCAGGATCACTTCGCGAGCGGCGTTGCACATCGCTTTACTGACGGTGTAGACCTCATTAAAAGTGGTCACGCCAGCACTGAGATCAATGCCGTCGGTGCCCATGAAGAGTTTATCAAAACTGAACTGCTCAAAGGCGTTTTCCGCGAGCTGTCCGTGAAATGAGGCCGATTTTTTACGGAACGTGCCGCCGGGCATCAGGATGGTTTGTTCGTTGTCTAACTCGGACAGCGCGTTGACAATATGCAGGCTGTTGGTCATGACGGTGATATTACTAAAGCGGGTAAGCATCGGCACCATTTGTAGTACGGTGCTCCCGGCATCCAGAATGATGGAGTCGCCATCGTGGATAAAGCGGACGGCTGCTTCAGCAATACGTTCTTTCTTGAGCGTATTGATCAGCGTTTTGTGATCGATAGGCGGATCGGACTCCTCTTTATTTAACATCACGCCGCCATAGGTACGAATGACGGTTTCGGCATTTTCCAGGACGACAAGGTCTTTGCGAATGGTTGTGCCCGTGGTGTCAAAGTACTGGGCCAGTTCTTCTACTGAGCATTTCCCCTGCTTTTGCAGATGCTCAAGAATAGCGGCCTGACGCTGACGAGGTTTCATTGGTGTAATTACCCTGAATTAAATTTGCGAAATGATAATTTCGCAAGCTATAAGCATTCACAACGAAATTACCCATGTTTCAAACTAAGCGCCAATGATAGTGCATTCTGCGACAACGGATCATGGGGAAAGATCACATCAGGCTGTAATTCATTAAGATGTTTGCCCTGAATGGCGTCGATTTTGCCAGGTCTGGCGAATACGGTGAGACCTTTCATAAACAACGTATCGGTGACCCGCCGATCGTCATCGAGTGCGACGGCGACAACGACGCGCGGTTTAAAACGTCCTCCCGAACGCCCCACGCCGACATGTCCTTGTAGGCAAAGTTGGTCAAACGCTTTGTTAAAGCGCGATATTTGCCAGTACCCCAGCGCCAGTTGCGCGCACCAGGCAATGACGGCGACGGTAACGAGTGCGGATACCATGTTGTGCTCCTTTTATTTTGCCGGATGGCGGTTTCACCTTATCCGGCCTACGGGTAAGCCCGGCAAGCATAGCGTCACCGGGCGACACCCATTAGAACATCACCTGACCGCCAGTCACATTGATTGACTGTCCGGTGCAGTACGACGCTTTCTGGCTGGCATAGAATAACAACATGTTCAGCACATCCTGATAGTCGCAGCCACGCTTCAGCGGAACCTTATCAATGTAATACTGCTCCACTTCGTCAGGTTCAATACCCAACTTGGTGGCGTACTGCGGCAGCAGCGACTGGAACATCGGTGATTTCAGCAGGTTGCCAAGCATCAGCGAATGCACGGTGATGCCATATTCCGCCAGATCCAACGCCAGCGACTGCGTTAACCCCACGCCGCCAAACTTCGCTGCGCTGTAGCCGGAGTTGTGTTTGCTGCCCACTTTACCGGATTTGGAGTTGATCTGAATAATGCGTCCCTGAATACCATCGCGGATCATCAGACGGGAGAATTCACGCGCGCAGAGGAAGTAGCCCACCAGATTCACCTGCAGCGAGCGGTCAAAATCGCCGAGCTGGAAGTCACTGATAAATGCCGCTTTGGCGATACCCGCGCTGTAAACCAGCAGATCCACGCGGCCAAAAATTTCATCTACGCCGCGAGAGAGTGCGAGTACGCTCTGTTCGCTGGTGGCGTCGGCACCAAAACCGTAGGCCATGCCTTCGCCAAATTCTGCGTTAATCTCCTGTGCGACGTTCGCGGCTTTATCGCTCTGAATATCTACAACCGCAACGCGATACCCTTCTGCTGCAAGCCCACGGCAAAGGAACGCCCCCAGGGTCTGTCCTCCACCAATGACAATGGCAACCTGATTCATTTTTCTCTCCTTAAGCGACAAACTTCAAAATACAGCCCGGCGCGATGTCGTCCGGTACAGGCCCCGCAACGTGCACGGTGCCGGGAAATTCCGCTTCGCTCTGTCCATCGAAGCGCAGGGTGATATGCCCCAGTTCACGTAAATTCTGTTCGGCCACGCTGCCGACGGCGGTGACCGGATAATGATGCTGACCCAGTTCGAACTGCGCACCGGGTTGCAACGGGCCGTTCAGTTCGCCATGACAATGGATAAAGCAAAACTCCTCGATATCCGCAGGCGCGCCTTCACGAAAGGTAATCAGCATCTGGTCACAGAGGGCATCCGGTGCGCTCTGTCCGATACGGGTGATGGTGGTCTGATAAATAACGGTCATGTCTGAACCTCTTATTGATAAATAAAGCCGGAAACAAACCAGGCGATGAGAACGGTAGGCGCACCGGTCAGGAAACGGCTCACCAGTACTGACGGTACGCCGACGCGAACCGTGTCCTGACGCGCTTCTGCCAGTGAAAGACCGACCGGGATAAAGTCACAGGCCGCCTGGGCGTTGATGGCAAACAGCGCGGGCAGCGCCAGGTGTGGCGGGATGTTGCCCAGACCAATTTGCACGCCGATCAGGACGCCGATAACCTGCGCAATGACCGCGCCAGGGCCGAGGAACGGCGACAGCAGCGGGAACGAACAAATCAGCGCCAGCGTCACCAGGCCCAGCGGATGGCTGGCAAGCGGCGCCAGGCCGTGGGCGATCCAGTCGCCAAGACCCGAGGCCATGATGATGCCGATAAGCGCCGAGACGAATGCCATGAAGGGGAGAATGGTTTTCAGTACTGTATCAATGGTGTCGCGACCCGACTGGAACAGCACGGCCACCGCCGACCCCATTCCCATTCCGACTTTCGCCAGCAGGCCATCGCTTTGTTCCGTGATCTTTTTGCTGGCATCGTAATCGCGTCCGGCGGTGGTACTTGCCGGTTGCTGTTGCGGCTGTGCTGTGGCAGACGCGTCGCCCACCACGGTAATGTTGTCTTCCCTGACGCCAGAGACATAGATGTCTTCGACGATGTACTGGGCAAGCGGTCCGGATTTCCCGGTTGAGTGAATGTTCACAGTCGGGATACGGCGTTTGGGATAGATCCCGCAGCGCAGCGTCCCGCCACAGTCGATGATGGCGACGCCAATTTCGTCTTCCGGCGGTTCGCCCTCTTTAAAGCCGTCGACAGCCTGCCAGCCGGTTAACTGCGCCAGTTTGTCGACAATCGCCGGGCGCGTGCCTGCGGTGATATAGACAATTTTCTTGCCGGCGACCACGTCCAGCTCCAACGGGCCACCCCAGCCGCCAGTCCCTTTTTCAATACGAATACGCGTCATGATGCTGCTCCTGCAAGGTGGACTTTCTGCTCAAGTTGGATACCCATCTTTTTCTCAAAGATGGAGGTCGTGAGGTCCGTGACCCAGCCACGAAAGAAGTTGGTGACCAGACCGACCAGCAGGTAGCTCACTGCCAGCGGGCCGAGTGGGAGACCTAACGTGGTCAGGCCGCTGGCAATACCGAGATAAACGAACAGTTCGCCGGGGTTGATATGTGGGAACAGGCCGTTCATCGAGTGACAGCTGTAAGAGGCTGCCGCGTAGTAGCTGGGCTTATATTTCTCTGGCATAAAGCGGCCCAGACTCAGGGTCATGGGGTTACAAAACACAAACGTGCCAATAAAGGGCAGAATCAGGTAACGGGATAATGGGTTCCCGGCACAGCGCTGGGCGAAGCGTTCGATCCGCTGTTGGCCGATAAAGTTGATTAGCGCATTCATGATGACCAGCAGGCTGATCAGCAGTGGAAGAATACCGGTGACCATCCCGGTAAACACCTCTCCACCTTTCTGGAACAGCCCGATGAACCACTCTGCTCCATGTGTAATGGTTTCGATCATTGTTCTCTCCTGTAGGGATTTTTAGTTATCTTGCGAATGGGTGACTTATTTTAATCAGATTGAAAGCAATAAAAGTGTTATTTTGATCTCAAAATGAAAGTAAAATATTTTAAATTGAAAGTTTTTTGCGGGAAGGAAAGAATGTGCTGACGATCAAGTCATGGAGAGCGATACGTAAATTGTGTGACGGAGCGCGTCTGGCGCTTCCTTGTATGGCGGGGGATGCTTTACCATACTTCTCTCTGGCTGAATCTGTTTAATGGATGTCTCATGTTCAAGCGTCGTTATGTAGCATTACTTCCCCTGTTTGTGTTACTTGCTGCCTGTAGTAGCAAACCGAAACCTCAAGAACCTCAAACGACAACGGGGACGCCTTCCGGCGGTTTCCTGCTTGAGCCCCAGCACAACGTTATGCAGATGGGCGGTGATTTTGCCAACAACCCAAATGCGCAGCAGTTCATCGATAAGATGGTGAACAAGCACGGTTTTAATCGTCAGCAGTTGCAGGAGATTTTGTCGCAGGCGAAGCGTCTGGATTACGTTTTACGTCTGATGGACAGGCAGGCGCCCACCACGCAGCCGCCAGCGGGGCCTAACGGCGCATGGCTGCGCTACCGCAAACAGTTCATCACGCCAGATAACGTGCAAAACGGCGTGGCGTTCTGGAATCAATATGAAGACGCGCTGAACCGCGCCTGGCAGGTTTATGGCGTTCCGCCGGAGATCGTCGTGGGCATTATCGGCGTGGAAACTCGCTGGGGTCGTGTGATGGGAAAAACGCGCATTCTGGATGCGCTGGCGACGCTGTCGTTTAACTATCCACGTCGTGCGGAGTACTTCTCTGGCGAACTGGAGACGTTCCTGCTGATGGCGCGTAACGAACAGGACGATCCGTTAGATCTGAAAGGTTCCTTCGCTGGCGCGATGGGGTACGGACAGTTCATGCCGTCGTCCTATAAAGAGTACGCGGTGGATTTCAATGGCGACGGCCACATCAACCTGTGGGATCCGGTCGATGCCATCGGCAGCGTGGCGAATTACTTCAAAGCACACGGTTGGGTGAAGGGCGACACGGTGGCGGTGATGGCGAACGGTCAGGCACCGGGACTGGCGAATGGTTTTAAAACACAGTACAGTCCTTCTCAACTGGCGGCAGCCGGATTAACGCCGCAACAACCGCTGGGCAACCATCAGCAGGTGAGCCTGTTGCGCCTGGATATCGGCACCGGTTACCAGTACTGGTACGGCCTGCCGAACTTCTATGCCATTACCCGCTACAACCACAGCACCCATTATGCGATGGCGGTGTGGCAGTTGGGTCAGGCGGTGGCGCTGGCGCGCGTGCAGTAATCTACGCTTACAGAGGGGAGCACGGGCTTCCCTCTGCTGGTACTATCACTGTTTTTTCGACCGATTCTCTGCACGCAGCAGGGATATCTTCTTTGATATTGTCAGGCTGTAGCCAAGGCATCCCAGGCCTAAGATAATTTGGCCGCCATCATAAGGTTCAATATATCCGGCCGATATAATGTTCAGCGCCCCCATCACTAAAGAACATACGCCGCCAATGATGAGCCATAACCGTAGTTGATGGTGTTGTTTCAACTGTTGCTGAAGGGGAACTTCCTTTTTGCCTAATGACATCATGTACTCTCTTCATCCATGCAAAATTGAACTTCACTCTATCGTTTTTAAGCACGGGTTTACCTGCATAAGTGAGAGGCTGGAGTTTTTTCGGAATACGACTCGTAAAATGGTTACTCCATCCCCATCTCTGTCGGGAAAGTGCTATCTTGTCCGGCATATTTTTTAACTGACAGAGGCTGATATGACTGACAGTGAACTGATGCAGTTAAGTGAACAGGTTGGGCTGGCGCTGAAAGCGCGCGGTGCGACCGTGACCACCGCAGAGTCCTGCACCGGCGGTTGGGTGGCGAAAGCCATTACCGACATTGCCGGCAGCTCCGCCTGGTTCGAGCGCGGTTTTGTCACGTACAGTAACGAAGCGAAATCGCAGATGATAGGCGTGCGTGAAGAGACGCTGGCACAGCATGGCGCGGTCAGTGAGCCGGTGGTGGTTGAGATGGCGATTGGCGCACTGAAAGCGGCACGCGCTGATTTTGCTGTTTCCATCAGCGGGATTGCCGGGCCGGATGGCGGCAGCGAAGAGAAACCGGTCGGCACGGTCTGGTTCGCCTTCGCGAGCGTGCGCGGAGAAGGGATTACCCGTCGGGAATGCTTTAGCGGCGACCGTGATGCGGTGCGTCGACAAGCCACGGTTTATGCGTTGCAAACCCTGTGGCAACAATTTCTACAAAACACTTGATACTGTATGACCATACAGTATAATTGCGACAACAGTACAGAATCACTATCCGGCTTCAGCTGGCATGACAGGAGTAATTAATGGCTATCGACGAAAACAAACAGAAAGCGTTGGCGGCAGCGCTGGGCCAGATCGAAAAGCAATTCGGTAAAGGCTCCATCATGCGCCTGGGTGAAGACCGTTCTATGGACGTGGAAACCATCTCCACCGGTTCGCTTTCACTGGATATTGCGCTGGGCGCAGGCGGTCTGCCGATGGGCCGTATCGTCGAAATCTACGGGCCGGAGTCTTCCGGTAAAACTACGCTGACGCTGCAGGTGATTGCCGCTGCGCAGCGCGAAGGTAAAACCTGTGCGTTTATCGATGCAGAACATGCGCTGGATCCTATCTATGCGCGTAAGCTGGGTGTTGATATCGACAATCTGCTCTGTTCTCAGCCGGACACCGGTGAACAGGCGCTGGAAATCTGTGACGCGCTGGCACGTTCTGGTGCCGTTGACGTTATCGTTGTCGACTCTGTAGCGGCGTTGACGCCGAAAGCGGAAATCGAAGGCGAAATCGGTGACTCTCATATGGGTCTCGCAGCACGTATGATGAGCCAGGCGATGCGTAAACTGGCCGGTAACCTGAAGCAGTCCAACACGCTGCTGATCTTCATCAACCAAATCCGTATGAAAATTGGTGTGATGTTCGGTAACCCGGAAACCACTACCGGTGGTAACGCACTGAAATTCTACGCGTCTGTTCGTCTGGACATCCGCCGTATCGGCGCGGTGAAAGAGGGCGATAACGTGGTGGGCAGCGAAACCCGCGTGAAGGTGGTGAAAAACAAAATCGCAGCACCGTTTAAACAGGCTGAATTCCAGATCCTTTACGGTGAAGGTATCAACTTCTATGGCGAACTGGTTGACCTGGGCGTGAAAGAGAAGCTGATCGAGAAAGCGGGTGCATGGTACAGCTACAACGGTGAGAAAATTGGTCAGGGTAAAGCGAATGCAACTGCCTGGCTGAAAGACAACCCGGCTACCGCGAAGGAAATTGAGAAGAAAGTTCGTGAAATGCTGCTCAATAACCAGGATGACAAACCCGCTTTCACCGTTGATGATGGTGAAGGCGTTGCGGAAACTAACGAAGATTTTTAATCGTCAGGTGTCCCCCGTGCGGATAACGCAAAACTGCCATCCGGCAAAAAGTTGAATTACACTCAAGGGCTGCATTGATGCGGCCCTTTTTGCATTTCTGATTTCGAAGGTTGTTATGAGTGAACCCACACCGCGCCGACCTGCGTATTCCCGGCTGTTAGATCGCGCAGTACGTATCCTCGCGGTTCGCGATCACAGCGAACAAGAGTTACGACGTAAGCTTGCCGCCCCGGTGATGGGGAAAAACGGGCCGGAAGAGATTGATGCCACGGCAGAAGATTATGACCGGGTGATCGCCTGGTGCTACGAACATCATTATCTTGATGATGACAGATTTATCTCCCGTTTTATCGCCAGTCGCAGCCGTAAGGGGTATGGTCCGGCGCGCATCCGACAGGAGTTGAATCAAAAGGGGATTGCCCGTGAATCGGCTGAAAAAGCGATGCGGGAATGTGACGTTGACTGGTGCGCCCTCGCGCGTGACCAGGCGACTCGCAAATACGGTGAACCGCTGTCAGGCGCATTTTCGGAAAAGGTTAAGATACAGCGGTTTTTGCTTTATCGCGGGTATCTGATGGAGGATATTCAGGAAATATGGCGAAATTTTGACGATTGAGCGCATACGGGATTTTACTTCCCCGTAAAGAAAACTTATCTTATTCCCACTTTTTCCGTTCGGGTGATGGTTGTCATATGACGACCTGCGTCTGTAACGAATATTCCTTAAATACACAAAATCATTCAAGCTGCATCAAGGCGGTAAGTGAGTGAATCCCCTGGCGCTTACTGGAGTCAGTGACTGGGGAACGATCGCAGCCAACGCAGAGGCGGTTTGAAAGATGAAGTGTAGCTTGATTTCAGGATAATTATGAGCAAGAGCACCGCTGAGATCCGTCAGGCGTTTCTCGACTTTTTCCATAGTAAGGGACATCAGGTAGTTGCCAGCAGTTCCCTGGTTCCGAACAATGACCCCACTTTGTTGTTTACCAACGCCGGGATGAACCAGTTCAAGGACGTTTTCCTTGGGCTCGACAAGCGTAATTATTCCCGCGCAACCACGTCACAGCGTTGCGTGCGCGCGGGTGGTAAGCACAACGATCTGGAAAATGTTGGTTACACTGCACGTCACCATACCTTCTTCGAAATGCTGGGCAACTTCAGCTTCGGTGACTATTTCAAACATGACGCCATTCAATACGCGTGGGAACTGCTGACCGGTGAGAACTGGTTTGCCCTGCCGAAAGAGCGTCTGTGGGTGACCGTCTATGAAACAGACGATGAAGCCTATGAAATCTGGGAAAAAGAAGTAGGTATCCCTCGCGAGCGCATTATCCGCATCGGCGATAACAAAGGTGCGGCCTATGCGTCGGACAACTTCTGGCAGATGGGCGATACCGGTCCATGCGGTCCGTGCACCGAGATTTTCTACGATCATGGCGATCACATCTGGGGTGGTCCTCCGGGAAGCCCGGAAGAAGACGGCGATCGCTACATTGAGATCTGGAACATCGTCTTTATGCAGTTCAACCGTCAGGCTGACGGTACGATGGAGCCGCTGCCGAAGCCTTCCGTCGATACCGGTATGGGGCTGGAGCGTATTGCGGCTGTGCTGCAACACGTCAACTCCAACTACGAAATTGACCTGTTCCGTACGCTGATTGAAGCGGTAGCGAAAGTGACCGGTGCGACCGATCTGAGCAACAAGTCGCTGCGTGTGATTGCGGACCACATTCGTTCCTGTGCGTTCCTGATTGCCGATGGCGTGGTTCCGTCGAACGAAAACCGGGGCTATGTCCTGCGTCGCATCATTCGTCGCGCGGTACGTCATGGCAACATGCTGGGCGCGAAAGAGACCTTCTTCTACAAACTGGTGGGGCCACTGGTTGACGTCATGGGAGCGGCGGGCGAAGAACTGAAGCGTCAGCAGGCTCAGGTTGAGCAAGTACTGAAAACTGAAGAAGAGCAGTTTGCCCGTACGCTGGAGCGTGGCCTGGCACTGCTGGATGAAGAACTGGCGAAACTGTCAGGTGATACGCTGGATGGCGAAACGGCATTCCGTCTGTACGATACCTACGGTTTCCCGGTTGACCTGACGGCGGACGTTTGCCGCGAGCGCAACATCAAAGTGGATGAAGCCGGCTTTGAAGCCGCCATGGAAGAGCAGCGCCGTCGCGCCCGTGAAGCCAGCGGTTTTGGCGCGGACTATAACGCGATGATCCGCGTTGATAGCGCCTCTGAATTTAAAGGTTACGACCATCTGGAACTGAATGGCAAAGTGACTGCGCTGTTCGTCGATGGTAAAGCGGTGGATGCCATTAGTGCCGGTCAGGAAGCCGTTGTCGTACTGGATCAGACCCCATTCTATGCGGAATCCGGTGGTCAGGTTGGCGATAAAGGTGAACTGAAAGGCGCGGGCTTTACCTTTGCCGTAAGCGATACGCAAAAATATGGCCAGGCGATTGGTCATCTCGGCAAACTGTCTGCGGGCTCTCTGAAAGTGGGCGACGCGGTTCAGGCTGACGTAGATGAAGCGCGTCGTGCGCGTATTCGTCTGAACCACTCCGCCACGCACCTGATGCATGCGGCGCTGCGCCAGATTCTGGGCACGCACGTGGCGCAGAAAGGCTCGCTGGTCAACGACAAAGTACTGCGTTTCGACTTCTCACATAATGAAGCGATGAAACCTGCGGAAATCCGTGCGGTTGAAGACCTGGTAAATGCGCAAATTCGTCGCAACCTGCCGGTTGAAACCAACGTGATGGATCTGGAAGCGGCGAAAGCAAAAGGCGCAATGGCGCTGTTCGGCGAGAAATATGACGAACGCGTTCGTGTACTGAGCATGGGTGATTTCTCTACCGAACTGTGTGGCGGGACTCACGCCAGCCGTACGGGGGATATCGGTCTGTTCCGTATCATCTCCGAGTCCGGGACGGCGGCAGGGGTTCGTCGTATTGAAGCGGTAACGGGTGAGGGCGCTATTGCGACTGTGCATGCAGAAAGCGATCGCTTAACCGATATCGCACAGCTGTTGAAGGGCGATAGCCAGAACCTGGGCGACAAAGTACGTTCAGTACTGGAACGTACTCGTCAGCTCGAGAAAGAGCTTCAGCAGTTGAAAGAACAGGCTGCCGCGCAGGAAAGTGCAAATCTTTCCAGCAAAGCGGTTGATATCAATGGCGTTAAGCTGTTGGTGAGTGAGCTTGCAGGTGTTGAGCCGAAAATGTTACGTACCATGGTTGATGATCTGAAAAATCAACTGGGGTCGACAATTATCGTGCTGGCAACGGCAGCTGAAGGTAAGGTTTCTCTGATTGCGGGCGTGTCTAAGGACGTGACCGATCGTGTCAAAGCAGGGGAACTGGTCGGTATGGTCGCTCAGCAGGTGGGCGGTAAGGGTGGTGGTCGTCCGGACATGGCGCAAGCCGGTGGTACGGATGCGTCTGCTCTGCCTGCGGCGTTAGCCAGTGTGCAAGCCTGGGTCAGCGCAAAACTATAAAATATATACACAAAATCATTCAAGCTGCGTCAGGGCGGAAAGCGAATAAACCCCCGGAAGTGAACAGGTAGTTCGTGACCGGGGGAATGTGCGTAGCCAATGCTGAGACAGCCTGAAGGATGAAGTGTGTAAGCGTTAGCCGATGCCGTGGATAAGCATTCCGCGGCGTTTGCATCAACGTTGTCGACAACGATAAAGTCAGGTTGAAGTTGTGTATATCGGCTAAACTTAGGTTTAACAGAATGTGATGCCGTGACTGCTTACATGTAATGTGTTTGTCATCGCTTACTTTTTGGCGTTATATGATGGATAATGCCGGGATACAGAGAGACCCGACTCTTTTAATCTTTCAAGGAGCAAAGAATGCTGATTCTGACTCGTCGAGTTGGTGAGACCCTCATGATTGGAGATGAGGTCACCGTGACAGTTTTAGGGGTGAAGGGCAACCAGGTACGCATCGGCGTAAACGCCCCGAAAGAAGTTTCTGTCCATCGTGAAGAGATCTACCAGCGTATCCAGGCTGAAAAATCCCAGCAGTCCAGTTACTAAGGTTTCCGCGTCTCACCTGACCGGGTGAGGCGCAACCTGACGTCTTCGTAAATCCCTCTCTTTTTCGTTATGTTGTGACTCTTTTTCCCGTTCCGCGTCACTCTCCTGCAGTCGTAGGGCTTTTTCATTGTGGTAGTCAGTAGCCCCAGAGACCAATTTATCTGTTGATAAAACACTCTTTTTGCCGTTTTTGCAGACTAATTGAACGTGAAGTGTGCAAACGATAAAAGCTCAGGAAAAATTGTTTGACTTATAAGTCCCAGAAAGTAATATGTGCGCCACGCAGCGACGATGAGCAGAAACAAGTTCTTCGAAGCACTCGTAAGAGGCGTGTGGTGAGGTGGCCGAGAGGCTGAAGGCGCTCCCCTGCTAAGGGAGTATGCGGTCAAAAGCTGCATCCGGGGTTCGAATCCCCGCCTCACCGCCATTTGCATCCGTAGCTCAGCTGGATAGAGTACTCGGCTACGAACCGAGCGGTCGGAGGTTCGAATCCTCCCGGATGCACCATCTCTTACTTGATACGGCTTTAGTCGCGGTATCAAAATCTGCAGTAAAGTAAGTTTCCCGATGCATCCGTAGCTCAGCTGGATAGAGTACTCGGCTACGAACCGAGCGGTCGGAGGTTCGAATCCTCCCGGATGCACCATCTCTTACTTGATACCGCTTTTATGCAGTATCAATATCGGCAGTAAAATACGTTTTCCGATGCATCCGTAGCTCAGCTGGATAGAGTACTCGGCTACGAACCGAGCGGTCGGAGGTTCGAATCCTCCCGGATGCACCATCTATTACTCAGTATGGCGTTAACGCGATACTTGATATCAGCAGTAAATCAGCAAGTCCCGATGCATCCGTAGCTCAGCTGGATAGAGTACTCGGCTACGAACCGAGCGGTCGGAGGTTCGAATCCTCCCGGATGCACCATCTTCTCTCTTTATCCCCTCTGCATTAACACCCTGAACAATCCTCAGCATCGTCGTCAGCGACAAAATCCAGCAATTACGATAAAGTAACGTCTGTTTATTTGCCGGGTGAGAGTGCTATGTACGAACGTTATGCGGGTCTGATTTTCGATATGGATGGTACCCTTCTGGATACTGAACCGACGCACCGTAAGGCGTGGGTTGAAGTATTAGGTCGTTACGGTATGCACTTTGATCTTCAGGCGATGATTGCCCTTAACGGCTCAGCCACATGGCGGATTGCGCAGTCCATCATTGAGCTGAATCATGCGGATCTCGATCCCCACGCGTTAGCCCGTGAAAAAACCGACGCGGTAAAAATCATGCTCCTCGACAGCGTCGAGCCGCTGCCGCTGATTGAGGTGGTGAAAGCGTGGCATGGTCGTCGCCCGATGTCCGTCGGAACCGGCAGCGAAAGCGCGATCGCAGAGGCGCTGCTGGCCCATCTGGGGCTACGTCGCTATTTTGATGCCGTCGTTGCCGCCGATCATGTTCAGCACCATAAACCTGCGCCAGATACTTTCCTGCTCTGTGCAGAACGTATGGGTGTGCCCCCGGCGCAGTGCGTGGTATTCGAAGATGCTGATTTTGGTATCCAGGCCGCACGCGCCGCCGGAATGGATGCGGTGGACGTTCGACACTTGTGAGTGACGGACTGTCGCTCCTTTCATTGTTCGCCAGCAGTTTTCTCAGCGCTACGCTGTTGCCCGGCAACTCGGAAATCGTTTTGGTTGCCATGTTACTGGCCGGGCTCAGCCATCCCTGGGTCTTAGTCTTAACAGCAACAATGGGTAATAGCCTTGGAGGGTTAACTAACGTTATCCTTGGGCGTTTCTTTCCGCTGCGCAAGACATCGCGCTGGCAGGAGAAAGCCGCAGGCTGGCTTAAACGCTATGGTGCGGTCACACTATTATTAAGCTGGATGCCGGTTGTGGGTGATTTACTGTGCCTGTTAGCGGGATGGATGCGCCTCTCGTGGGGGCCGGTACTCTTTTTTTTATGCCTTGGTAAAGCGCTGCGCTATATTGTTGTCGCGGCGGCTACCGTTCAGGGCATTACCTGGTGGCACTAATTGTGCCTGGGGATTAGCCTTTAGGGTAACCACTACAATTATGCTAATTAATACGATTTTGACAGGCGGGAGGTCGATTTGATCCCGGACGTATCACAGGCACTGGCCTGGCTGGAAAAGCATCCTCAGGCATTACAGGGGATTCAGCGCGGGCTGGAGCGCGAAACATTGCGCGTGAATGCGGATGGCACGTTGGCGACAACGGGGCATCCTGAAGCGTTAGGCTCAGCGCTGACGCATAAATGGATAACCACGGATTTCGCTGAAGCGCTGCTGGAGTTTATTACGCCAGTAGACGGCGATATCCAGCATATGTTGACCTTCATGCGTGACCTGCATCGTTATACTGCCAGAAATATGGGCGATGAACGTATGTGGCCGCTGAGTATGCCTTGCTATATTGCTGAAGGTCAGGACATTGAACTGGCGCAATACGGCACCTCGAATATTGGTCGCATGAAAACGCTGTACCGTGAAGGGTTGAAAAACCGTTACGGTGCGCTGATGCAAACCATCTCCGGCGTACACTATAACTTCTCTCTGCCGATGGCATTCTGGCAGGCGAAGTGCGGCATTGTGGAAGGCGAAGAGGCAAAAGAGAAAATCTCTGCCGGCTATTTCCGCCTGATCCGCAACTATTACCGCTTCGGTTGGGTCATTCCTTATTTGTTTGGCGCGTCCCCGGCGATTTGCTCTTCCTTCCTGCAGGGTAAACCGACCACGCTGCCATTTGAGAAAACCGACTGTGGGATGTACTACCTGCCGTACGCGACCTCGTTGCGTCTGAGCGATCTGGGTTATACCAATAAGTCGCAAAGCAATCTCGGTATTACGTTTAACGATCTCTACGAATATGTGGCAGGATTGAAGCGGGCGATTAAAACGCCTTCTGAAGAGTATGCGGCGGTCGGGCTGGAAAAAGACGGTAAGCGTTTGCAAATCAACAGCAACGTGCTGCAGATTGAAAATGAGCTGTACGCGCCAATTCGTCCGAAACGTGTTACGCGTAGCGGTGAGTCGCCTTCAGATGCGCTTCTGCGCGGCGGTATCGAGTACATCGAAGTCCGCTCGCTGGATATCAACCCGTTCTCGCCAATCGGCGTGGACGAGCAGCAGGTGCGCTTCCTTGACCTGTTTATGGTCTGGTGCGTGCTGGCCGATGCGCCGGAAATGAGCAGCAGCGAGCTATTGTGTACGCGTACCAACTGGAATCGAGTGATTCTGGAAGGGCGTAAGCCGGGTCTGACGTTAGGCATCGGTTGTGAAACCGCGCAGTTCCCGTTGCCTGAAGTGGGCAAAGATTTGTTCCGCGATCTGAAACGCGTGGCGCAAACGCTGGACAGTATCCACGGGGGAGAGGATTATCAGAAAGTCTGCGACGAACTGGTCGCCTGTTTTGATAATCCGGAATTGACGTTCTCTGCACGTATTCTGCGGTCTATGCTTGATACAGGCATTGGCGGTACGGGCAAGGCGCTGGGCGAAGCTTATCGCAATCTGTTGCGTGAAGAGCCGCTGGAAATATTGCAGGAAGAAGACTTTGTGGCTGAATGTGACGCTTCAAAACGTCGCCAGCGTGAGGTTGAAGCAGCGGACACCGAGCCGTTTGACCGCTGGCTGGAAAAACAGGCCTGACAGAAAAGAAAAAGGCCACTCGTGAGTGGCCAAAATTTCATCTCTGAAAACAGGGATGATGATAACAAATGCGCGTCTTTCATATACTCAGACTCGCACCGGAACGAAGAGTTCAGTTTATTTTAAAAAAATTATCGGAGGTGGCTAAATGCCGTTGTTAGATAGCTTCACTGTCGATCATACCCGGATGGAAGCACCTGCAGTGCGCGTGGCGAAAACGATGAACACCCCGCATGGCGACGCCATTACCGTGTTTGATCTGCGTTTCTGCATTCCAAACAAAGAAGTGATGCCGGAAAAAGGGATTCACACGCTGGAGCATCTGTTCGCAGGCTTTATGCGTAATCACCTCAACGGCAATGGTGTCGAGATTATCGATATCTCCCCAATGGGTTGCCGTACCGGTTTCTATATGAGCCTGATTGGGACGCCTGACGAGCAGCGTGTAGCCGATGCCTGGAAAGCGGCGATGGCTGACGTGCTAAAAGTTCAGGACCAGAATCAGATCCCGGAACTGAACGTCTACCAGTGCGGCACTTATCAGATGCACTCACTGAGCGAAGCACAGGACATTGCGCGTCATATCCTGGAACACGACGTTCGCGTCAACAGCAATGAAGAGCTGGCGCTGCCGAAAGAGAAGTTGCAGGAACTGCACATTTAGTTGTGTGATGACTGACAAAAAAAGCCCGTTCAGTTGAACGGGCTTTTTTATCACTATTACCTAGTGCGCGCCACCGCCGCCGCCACCCGCACCAAACGGGGGTTTAGCGAACCAGACCAGACCGAGCAGTACGAGGAAGATCCCCGCCGACATCCAGAAGATCTCGTTAGCCGAAATAATCAGCCCCTGATTGGTGATCTGCTGGGCTATCCAGCCTGACGCCTGCTGCTGCGTCATGCCCAGTCCCTGTAGCTGATCGTACATTGCCTGCGCGTTCGGGTTATACGGATTCACCGACTCGGTTAACTGCGCGTGGTGCATCGACTCCCGGTTGGTCCACATGGTGGTCGTAATCGATGTCCCGATTGACCCCGCCAGCGTTCGTGTAAAGTTAGACAAGCTCGATGCTGCCGCCAGGCGTTCAGGCGGTAAGCCAGACAGCGTGATGGTCGTCAGCGGCATAAAGAAGCACGCCACCGCAAAGCCCTGAATAAACTGCGGCCAGGCAGACGCGCCGAAGTCCATTCCCGGTTCAAACGTCCACGCACGCCAGTAAAAGCAGACGGCGTACATAATAAAGCTGAACGTCACCAGCCTGCGCATATCCAGCTTATGGGCAAAGCGGCCAATAATCGGCGACAGGATCACCGGAATGATCCCCACCGGTGCGGACGCCAGACCTGCCCACGTCGCGGTATAGCCGTAGACCTCCTGCAAGAGCTGCGGCAGCAGAACAATCGCCCCGAAGTACAGCATATAGGCCAGACTGATACACAAACAGCCGATGGTAAAGTTTCGCGACTTAAAGAGCGAGAGATCGACAATGGGGTTGTCGTCGGTGAGCTCCCAGACAATCAGGAAGCTAATGGCGACCACCGCCACCACGGTCAGAATGACGATTTCCTGCGAGGCGAACCAGTCCAGCTCTTTCCCCCGGTCGAGCATAATCTGCAAGCTACCAATACCAATCACCAGCAGCGCCAGCCCGATGGCATCAATCCGTCGCTGTTCGGTACGCGTTTCGCGACCGCGCAGGGTTTGCAGCGTCATCAAAACCACCACAATACCGATCGGCACGTTGATAAAGAAGATCCAGCCCCAGTGATAGTTATCGCTGATATAGCCGCCCAGAATCGGGCCGCAAATCGGCGCGACGATCACCGTCATTGACCACAGCGCCAGCGCAATGGAGCGCTTCGCGGGCGGGTAGTTATTGAGCAGCAGACTTTGCGAAAGCGGGATCAGCGGCCCGGCGACCACCCCCTGAACGACACGGAAGAAGATCAGCATGTTCAGGCTGTTGGAGACGCCGCACGCCCATGAGGCAATGGCAAACGCCACCGTTGACCACATGAACAGCTTCACTTCCCCGACGCGCTTTGCCAGCCAACCGGTGATGGGAATCGAGATGGCGTTCGCCACCCCGAAAGAGGTGATCACCCACGTCCCCTGGCTCAGCGATGAGCCGAGGTTCCCGGCGATAGTGGGGATCGCCACGTTAGCAATGGTGGAGTCCAGCACCTGCATGAATGTCGCCAGCGACAGCGCAATCGTCATAATGACGAGCTGCGCGCCCTCCAGCGGTTTTTGCTGTTGCATCACACGCACCTCAGATTAGCCTGCGTTGGCCTGCACAATCTCTTCGATCAGCTTGTTGACCGGGGCAAGGCTGATTTCACGGGCGTTACTCTCAGACACCGGCGTGGTGCGAACCTGGCTGGCCAGCACCTGACCGTCGCGATTCGCAGTATCGACGGTGACGAGCGTCGATAAACCAATCCGCAGCGGATGCTGCGCCAACTGCTGGGCGTCCAGTTCGATACGCACGGGCAGTCGCTGAACCACTTTGATCCAGTTACCGGTCGCGTTCTGTGCGGGCAGCAGGGAGAAGGCGCTGCCGGTCCCCATATCAAGACCCACCACTTTACCGGTGTATTTAACGTCATCGCCGTAGATATCACTGATGACCGTGGCCGGTTGGCCGATACGCATATGGGCAAGCTGCGTCTCTTTGAAGTTGGCATCAACCCACAGATTGGTGGCCGGAACCACGGCCATCAGCGGCGTCGTGGGGCTGATCTGTGCGCCAGGCTGCACGGCGCGACGAGAAACGTAGCCGGTCATCGGACTGACGATTTTGGTTCGTTCCAGCGCCAGCCAGGCGTTACGCACTTCGGTGGCGGCCTGTTGGACGGCAGGCTGATCTTCGAGTTTGCTGTCCAGAATCATCGCCTGATTCGCGTTGTATTGCTGAATGGCAACATCAAGCTGTGCCTGCGCGCTGGCCACGGCATCACGCGCGTGTTGCAGTTCTTCGCGGCCGATCAGGTTAGCGTTGCCGAGCGGTACGCGACGGTTAAAATCGCTTTGCGCCTGGGCGAGGGCAGTTTTCTGCACCTCAATGTTCGCCTGCAACTGTTTGCTGTTGATCATTAACTGATGCGTCTGACGAACGCTGGAGGCCAGCGCGGTCTTCGCTTTTTCAAATGCCTGTCTGGCATCCGTCTGATCGAGCGTGACGAGAACGTCACCCTGTTTAACAAAGTCAGTGTTATCCGCCCAGACTTTCGTCACGCTGCCGGATACCTGTGCCATGATTTGAACCTGGTTCCCTGCCACGTACGCATCATCGGTCTCTTCGACATGACGCAGTACCAAAAACCAATAGATCCCATATGCCACGGCAATAATGATAAAGAGCAAGGTCAGGAGGAGTAGCGTACTTTTACGTTTGCTTTTCTTCTTAACCGGTTGCTGCGGGGTTTGAGTCTCCGCATTTGCGCTCATGTTGTTCTCCACGATCTTATTTTTTCGTCGGCTGGGCCGAGCTGTTTACCAGAAAGGCCAGCACGTTCAGGTGCTGGCCAGTCAGTTTTCTTTCTTAATCTGGATTATTGAGCGAGTCGACGCGTTAGCTCAGCGCCTCAAGGATAGCACCATCCTGGTCCATCTGATCGAGACGCGTCAGAAGCTTACGGGTGATGTGCTCAAGCTGTTCTTTTTCTGCAGTGCTAAGAGAGGACCACAGTTGATGCAGGCAGTTATGCTGCGGCGGTAATACCTCGCGCAAAAAAGCATGGCCTTTATCGGTTAACTGCAGATGCAGGCAACGACGATCGTTGTCGCTTTCACGGCGCTCGATCCAACCGCGCTTTTCCAGCTCATCAGCGATACGTGTCGCGTTAGTACGCGATGACCCCAGGGCACAGCTCAGTTCAGAAGGCTGAATGCTGTGGTTTTCCTGAGACTCCAGCGTAATCAACGCCATAAACAACGTCTCGTTAATCCCTTGAGCTTTCAGCATTTTATTGCGATTATCCAGCAGCTTTCCTTGCATATGCATGCAAAGACGAGTCAGCAGAATTTCCTGATAAGGAAAATCCTCGTGGCGGCTGGCGCGAAATTTTAGCATTTGTTCAATGGGCGTAAACGAACTATCCATTTGGGCATGACCTCATTAATTTCAGCCGATATAGTAACGACAGTGACAAATAAAGTAAATGTATTATTAAATTAAAATGATTCTTGTATCCTATAAAACCGCCAACATTTTCCACGCTAATCCATAGGCCAGAGCACTTAATAGCGTGGGAACAATGATGCTGCGCGTTTTATAAAAACTTGCACCCAGTACAGCAAAACCCGCGAGCGTCGGCACGAAGCGACTGGCGTCGTGCATTACCTCAGGGGCGGTTGACACAACCAGCAGGGCGCAAATTGATGCTATGCCGATGGTGTCGAGTAGTACGCCGGTTGCGCCTCGCTTGCCCGGACGAGTATTTCCCATCTTCAGACGCAGCGGTAAATAGCGAAACCCATAATTCACACAGCCGACCAGCAACCCGAGTAGCAGTACCTCATAGCGCATCGGGAACCCCTTGCCAGAAAGCCTGGATCAGCGCGGTCAGACAGCCGCACACAATCCCCGCAAGAATCGCGGCGGGGATGGAAAATAGCGTCACGCCCGCCAGTGCGCCAGCGAGTGCGGCGGTCACGCACAGGGACTGTTTGCGCTGGAATGACGCCAGCAGAAAACTCATAAACAGCGCGGGCAGCATAAACCCGAGCGCCGCTTCGACCGCCGGGAATCCTTTCAATAAACCGCTGCCGGAAAAGGCACCGATTACTGTTCCCAGCACCCATGAAGCCCAGGAGCAAAATGCAATGCCGATCATCCAGTTTTCGCTCCAGCGACGGTTATCCCGTACCAGCTTTGCGGTGGCCGCGGCAAAGACTTCGTCAGTGAGGCCAAAAGCCCATAAGGCGGTTTTCGGTTTACTGAGTTTTTGGGCGATACGACTGCGCAGGGAAGGGCCGTATAAGACATGGCGTACATCCATCGCCATGACGGTCAGGGCGGCAACCCATAATGTGCTGCCTGCGGCGAGCATGGTTGTGATAACGAACTGACTGGCACCAGCATAAATAATGCAGGAAAAAAATACGCTTTCAAGCGGGCTAAACCCGAGACGGGTGGCATTGAGACCAAATGCAAAGGCAACAGGAATATAACTGATGACGATGGGTAAACTGTCTTTGAATCCTTCCGCACAGGTCGCCGGAGGGGTATTGGGCAGAGAAGCGGGCCTTTCCATAGAATTTTGCGCGTTATCACCAATGTTAAAATTATCAGGGCTAATAATCCCTATCACCTTAACAGACTGGGGGGCTCCTTAACACCCTCAGGAGCCCAAACGAGCGCAAACGCTTGCTGAGCGTTTAAATTGCGGCTTCTTGTCGGTGAAATCCTCGCCACCAGACCAGCAGGTTCAGTACGGCAACGGTCGACCCTGCCAGACAAACGCCCAGCCATCCGGCATGCTGCCAGGCCGAGGCGGAGATTAACGACCCTGCGGCCCCGCCGATAAAGTAACTGGTCATATACCCTGCGGTCAGGCGGTTTCGCGCCTGCGGATAAAGACGATAAATCACCGTCTGGTTAGTGATGTGAACCCCCTGAACGGTAAGGTCCAGTACCAGGATCCCGACAATCAGCGCCAGTACCGAGGCGTGTCCCAACCAGATAGCTAACCAGGAGAGCAGTAGCAGCAGCAGGCCCCAGGTCGTGGTGAGATGAGAATGCCCTTTATCCGCAAGACCGCCAGCCGGACGTGCGCCGAGCGCGCCAGCGGCACCCGCCAGCCCAAACAGGCCAATCATCCCTTCGGAATAGTTAAACGGCGGGGCGGCGAGTAAAAAGGCCATTGAGGTCCAGAGAATGCTGAAGTTGGCGAAGGTCAGGCAGCCCAGTAGCGCACGTGTGCGCAGCAGTTTATCGCGGGTAAACAGACTGAATACGGAACCCAGCAGTTGCGGGTAGTTCAGATGGGTGTCGGACTTCACCTTTGGCAAGCCGCGCCACAGGGCGATAGCCATCAGCGCCATCAATATGGAGGCGACCCAAAAGACGGTACGCCAGCCGCCGAGATTCGCCAGCAGGCCCGCCACGGTACGCGCCAGTAGAATGCCCAGCAGCAGTCCGCTCATGATGGTTCCGACCACTTTGCCGCGTTTATCGGGTGTGGCAAGCGTCGCCGCCAGCGGCACCAGTATCTGTGCTACCACGGAAAAGAGCCCGGTCAGCGCCGTGCCGAGGAGCATCATCGCCAGCGACTGACTGCTGGCGGTAATGAGCATCCCGCCCGCCGCCAGCAGCGTCATGGAGACGATCAGCGTCCGGCGTTCAAACATATCGCCAAGTGGAACCAGCAACAGCAAACCGGCGGCGTAGCCCAGTTGCGCTGCGGTGACGATAAACCCGGCCGAGCTGGCGGAAAGCGAGAAGTTGCGTGCGATGGTATCGAGCAGCGGTTGTGCATAGTAGTTGCTGGCGACGGCCAGACCGGTTGCCACAGACATAAGAACGATCAGTGCTGGGCTCAGCCCGTGAGAGGTTTTTGTCATTATGTTCGCAATCGTGAGTCAGGTGATGATTTCTTAGGGAATCAATCATAGCGGACATTTATGAATGCGGGGGATTTGTTGCGTGCCGGATTGTGCGGTCAAGTGGGAGTAGGGAGTAGGGAGTAGGGAGTAGGGAGTAGGGAGTAGGGAGTAGGCCGGATAAGCGCATCGCGCGCCATCCGGCATTCAGGAGGGGATTACTTCTGCGCAGCCAGCGCGTCGTTCACCCAACCGTCGAACTGCTGCTGGTGGGCTTTGATCCAGCCGTCAACGTGACCCTGTACGTCAGCTTCCGACGCTTTACCGTCATGCATCATCGCGTTCTGCGCGTTGATATCCGCCAGCGGCAGTTTCATGATGGCAAACAGTTTCGCCGCCGCCGGGTTTTTCTCAGCCCAGGCTTTGTTGGCAACGATGTGCATGGTGTTTACCGGGAAGCCATAGTTCGCGCCATTCGGCAGTTTGGTATCGATATCTTTCTGTTCGCCCGGCAGCGAGGAGAACGGCACCTGCAACCAGACCACATCTTTGCCCGGCTTCATCACGTCGCTCACCCAGTAAGGCGTCCAGGTGTAATAGAGGATTGGTTTGCCTTCTTTAAAGCGGGTGATGGTATCGGCCATCATCGCTGCATAGTTACCGTGGCTGACGTCGACGGTTTTTTCCAGATCAAACGCTTTGTTCTGGTGGTTAATCACCGCTTCACAACCCCATCCCGGCGAGCAGCCCATCATATCCGCTTTACCGTCGCCATTGGTGTCGAAGATTTTGGCGATTTTGGGGTCTTTCAACTGGGCGATATTGGTGATTTTGTACTGCTCAGCGGTTTTCTTATCGATCAGATAACCTTGCGCGGCGCCGGTGACAAACGTGCCTTCGCGCCAGAACTTTTTGTCCCCGCCTGCCGCAGAATACATATCATCGTGCAGCGGCTGCCAGTTCACGGCGGTAAAGGTGGCATCGCCGGAAGCAATAGAGGTGTAGCCCACGTTATAATCGACTTCGCTCGGTTTGTTTACGGTATAACCCAGTTTCTCCAGTGCGCGGCTCACCAGCAGCGTCTGGAAGGTTTCTTCGGTGATGGTGCTCTGTACCGGTTGGACGGTAATGCCTTTGCCTGGCAGGTCGGCAGCGAAAGCGCTGGTAGAGACAAGGGTGGCAAACGCTGTGGCAATAATCATCTTCTGTCGCATCGTTGTTCCTTATTACACTTCATCCTTCAGGTTGCTTCTTTGTTGGCTGCACTCATGCACCCCAGTCACGTACTGCGTGTACGTTCCTGGGGATACCTTCGTTTGCCGCCTCGATGCAACATGAATGATTTTGTGTAAGTTCATGAGTGTAGGCCCGGTAAGCGCAGCGCCACCGGGCAACAGGTGAATTATTTAGTGAAAGGGCGCGTGATGAGCCCAATGGGGCCGGTGGTGTACCAGCGACGATTACCCCGACTACGGGAGTCGCGACCCACGGCCTGAGTCAGACGGTCCAGAATGATAGCGAGGATCACAATGCCGACCCCACCAACGGTAGCCAGTCCCATGTCGAGACGACCGATACCGCGCAATACCATCTGGCCCAGGCCACCGACGGCAATCATGGAGGCGATCACGACCATCGAGAGGGCAAGCATGAGTGTCTGGTTGACCCCTGCCATAATGGTTGGCATCGCCAGCGGTAGCTGAACTTTGAACAGCATTTGACGCGGGCTGGCCCCGAACGAACGTGACGCTTCGATCAGATCGGCTGGAACCTGGTTAATCCCGAGGATCGTCAGACGCACAATCGGCGGTAGCGCAAAGATGATCGTCACGACTACTCCCGGCACGTTACCGATGCCGAACAGCATCACAATCGGTACCAGATAGACGAACGCTGGCGTCGTCTGCATGGCGTCGAGCAGCGGACGAACGATCTTCGCCGCCCGTGGACTGCGTGCCAGCCAGATCCCCATCGGCAAACCGATCACCACGCAAAACAGCAGGGCGGTCAACACCAGTGCCAGCGTAATCATCGCCTGCGACCAGGCACCGATAGCGCCGATTGCAATCAGGGAAATCAGCGTCGCTACGCCCATTCCGACGCCGGAAATCTGCCAGGCGATCAGCGCGAAAATGAGAATCGCCACCGGAGCCGGCATTCCCAGCAGCAGTTGCTGGAAACCGTTAAGGATGTAATCCACCGGCACACGAATGCCCTGGAAGAGGGGACGAAAATGGGTGACTACCCAGTCAATTCCTTCGGTAACCCAACTGTCGAGCGGGATCAGCGTTTTATGGAACGGATCCATAATATTGAAATGCTCTGGTGCAGGCGCTGGCGCGCTGGTCAGCCAGTCTGCGCTGCCGCTATCGGCAGGCGTCCCTGACGGCGTGCCCCAGGCGTCAGCGGATTGTGCGGCGCTATCGGCCGCCGGTGCGGTATCCCACGGATTGGATTGATCAGCCATTGTTTGTCCCCTCGCGATCTAAAGCCTGTAGCAGCATGCGTTTTGAAATAATGCCGACATACTGTTGTTCCTCATCGACAACCGGCACCGCGCACGGCGCCTGTCCGACATGAGAGAGCAACTCGCTAAGCGGGGTTTGCGCATCCACGGCCAATGGCTCGTCGATCAGCGCCCCTTCCATGCCCTGGGCCTGGGCTAATGCCGCCTTTAATGAGTCGATGGAGACCACACCAACAAACTTATTGCCGCGTTCGATGACGTAACCGTATTCCCGGTCTTCATCCTGCAATAATTTCAGGGCAGAACGGGGGCCAAAGCCCGGCGTTTTACGAATCAGTCCGACCGGGCTACGGCGGGCAATATCTTTCGCGCTAAAGACCTGGCTAATATCGACGCCACGGAAGAAGGTGCGGACATAATCGTTCGCCGGATTATTCAAAATTTCATCCGGTGTACCGACCTGAACCACTTCACCATTCTGCATAATGGCAATTCGGTCGCCAATACGCATCGCTTCATCGAGATCGTGGGAAATAAAGACCACGGTTCGCTGATGTTTTGCCTGCAGTTTTACCAGTTCATCCTGCATCTCGGTACGAATTAAGGGATCAAGCGCGGAGAAGGCTTCATCCATTAATAAGATGTCAGGGTTAATGGCTAATGCACGGGCGAGCCCGACACGCTGACGCATCCCGCCGGAAAGTTCATCCGGATAGCCGTGGGCGTAATTCTCAAGTCCCACCTGACGCAGGGCGTCCAGCGCTTTTTCGCGACGTTCCTCAGCGCTTACGCCGGCTAATTCCATGCCGAATGCCGTATTGTCCAGAACGGTCATGTGCGGCATGAGCGCAAATGACTGGAAAACCATCGCAATCTTTTTTCTGCGCACCTCGCGGAGTTCGGCATCCGATATTTTTGCGATATCAACGCCGTCGATCAGTACCTGTCCACGGGTGGGTTCAATCAGGCGATTGAGAAGGCGTACCATTGTGGATTTACCCGAACCGGATAATCCCATGATGACAAATATCTCGCCTTCTTCAATGGCCAGACTGGCGTCTTTAACGCCAAGCGATAGCCCTGTTTTTTCCAGAATTTGTTCTTTTGAAAGTCCTTTTTCAATATATTTGAAGGCGCGCTGCGGATGCTCTCCAAATACTTTATATAGATTCTTAACTTCTAATTTAATTGCCATGCAATAGAAAGATTCCTGTTATTTATATATGTCGATATGTTACCTGATAGAAATAGTCACCTTTTTCTACCCTAACATACTGAGAATCTGAGACAACCCTGAATGTGAAATGAGGCTAAATAGGGTAGAAGGCAAATTGCCGGGACTTCCCATGATATAAGGGCTGAGAGCAAACCACGGCCGGTGAATATTTTTTGTAAGGACCACTGGAAAGGCGCCTGAATTTAGAAAATTCAGGCGAATATGGCAACAGCTATTGAGTGTAGATCACCCTGAAATAGTTGGGTGATAAAAACGTGATCTGCTTAAAATATTAACTTCATTATTGTAGTGATATTCCCCATATTAATTTGCGTTAAAAATTCCAGTCTTCGTCTTCCGTTTCGACGGCTTTACCCATCACGTATGACGACCCCGAGCCAGAGAAAAAGTCGTGGTTTTCGTCGGCATTGGGCGAAAGCGCAGCCAGGATCGCCGGGTTCACCTCCGCCATTTCCGCCGGGAACAGCGCCTCGTAGCCCAGGTTCATTAACGCCTTGTTGGCGTTGTAACAGAGGAACGCGTTAACATCCTCAGCCCAACCGGTGTTGGCATACAGTTCTTCGGTATAACGGACTTCGTTATCGTACAGCTCCATCAGCAGTTCGAGAGTAAAATCCTTCAGCTCATCACGCCTGGATTGAGACAATTTTTCCAGTCCTTTCTGGTACTTATAACCAATGTAATAACCATGAACCGCTTCATCACGAATGATCAACCGGATCAGATCGGCGGTGTTGGTGAGCTTGCCACGGCTGGAGAAATACATCGGCAGCCAGAAACCGGAATAAAACAGGAAGGATTCCAGAAACACGCTGGCAATCTTTTTCTTTAAGGGGTCGTCGCTGGCGTAATGTGCGAGGATAATTTGTGCCTTCTGCTGTAACGGCGCATTTTCCTCACTCCAGGCGTAGGCGGCGTCGACATCTTTAGTCTGGCACAGCGTAGAGAAGATGGAACTGTAGGAACGGGCGTGCACCGCTTCCATAAAACAGATGTTCGACAGCACCGCCTCCTCGTGCGGCGTCAGCGAATCCGCCATCAGCGACGGAGCGCCGGCGATGTTCTGGATGGTGTCGAGCAGCGTCAACCCGGTAAAGACGCGGATGGTAAGCTGCTGCTCGGCGGTGCTCAGGCCTTGCCACGCCGGAATATCGTTAGACAACGGCACTTTTTCCGGCAGCCAGAAGTTGCTGGTCAGGCGGTTCCATACTTCCAGATCCTTGTCATCCTGAATCTTATTCCAGTTGATGGCGCTCACGCGTGATAATGTCATACCGCTCTCCTTACAGTGCGCACGAGACGCAGCCTTCAATTTCAGTGCCTTCCAGCGCCAGTTGGCGCAACCGAATGTAATACAGCGACTTAATGCCTTTTCGCCAGGCGTAGATCTGCGCCTTGTTGATATCGCGGGTGGTGGCGGTATCGGGGAAAAACAGCGTCAGCGACAGGCCCTGATCGACGTGTTTAGTGGCTTCAGCGTAGGTATCAATGATTTTCTCCGCGCCGATTTCGTAGGCGTCCTGGTATATGTCCAGATTCTCATTGGTCATGAACGGGGCAGGATAATAGACGCGCCCGGTCTTGCCCTCTTTGCGAATCTCCACTTTCGAGACAATCGGGTGAATGCTCGATGTCGCATGATTGATATAAGAGATTGAACCCGTCGGCGGCACCGCCTGTAAATTCTGGTTGTAGATGCCATAGCGCATCACCTCATCGCGCAGGTACAGCCACATTTCGCGCGTCGGCAGCGTGATGCCGCTACGGGCAAATAGCGCACGGACTTTCTCGGTTTTCGGCGTCCAGCTCTGTTCCAGATACTGCGTGAAAAACTCGCCGCTGGCGTAGCGAGACTGCGCAAATCCGTCAAAGGTCTGCCCACGCTCACGCGCCAGCCGCATCGACGTATGCAGTGCATGCCAGGTAATGGTGTAAAAGTAGAGATTGGTGAAATCCAGTCCTTCTGGCGAACCATAAGCGATGCCTTCACGCGCCAGATAGCCGTGCAGGTTCATTTGTCCCAGCCCGATGGCGTGAGAGGCGGCATTGCCGGCGGCAATCGACGGGACGCTGCGAATGTGGCTCATGTCCGACACCGCCGTCAGCCCACGAATCGCCGTTTCCACCGTCCGACCAAAGTCCGGGGAATCCATGGTGTGGGCAATATTCAGCGAGCCGAGATTGCAGGAGATATCCTGTCCGGTCTGCGCGTAGTCAAGGTTCTCATCGTAGGTGGAGGCGCTGTTGACCTGCAAAATTTCCGAACACAGGTTGCTCATATTGATGCGGCCTGCAATGGGGTTGGCGCGATTCACCGTATCCTCATACATGATATAGGGATAGCCGGATTCGAACTGAATTTCTGCCAGCGTCTGGAAAAAGTCGCGGGCGTTAATGTATTTTTTGCGCACCCGCTCGTCGGCAACCAGTTCGTCGTACCGTTCGCTTATCGCGATATCGCCAAAGGGTTTACCGTAAAGACGCTCGACGTCATAGGGCGAAAACAGCGCCATCTGCGCATTCTCTTTGGCCAGACGGAAAGTGACGTCCGGGATCACCACGCCCAGGGAGAGCGTCTTGATGCGGATCTTTTCGTCGGCGTTTTCGCGTTTGGTATCGAGAAAGCGCAGAATATCCGGATGGTGCGCGTGCAAATAAACCGCCCCCGCTCCCTGACGCGCGCCAAGTTGGTTAGCATAGGAAAAGGCATCTTCCAGCATCTTCATCACCGGGATCACCCCGGAGGACTGGTTTTCGATGCGCTTGATAGGCGCGCCCGCTTCGCGCAGGTTAGAGAGTAAAAACGCCACGCCGCCGCCGCGTTTAGAAAGCTGAAGCGCGGAGTTCACCGCCCGGCCAATCGACTCCATGTTGTCTTCAATACGCAGCAGAAAACAGGAAACAAGTTCGCCGCGCTGCTGTTTTCCGCAGTTTAAGAAGGTGGGCGTGGCGGGCTGGAAACGCCCCGAGAGCATCTCATCGGTCAACTGTGACGCCAACACTTCATCGCCCTGCGCGAGCGTCAGCGCCACCATCACCACCCGGTCTTCAAAGTGTTCCAGGTAGCGTTTACCGTCAAAGGTTTTCAGCGTGTAGCTGGTGTAAAACTTCCAGGCACCGAGGAAGGTCTGGAAACGAAAACCGCTGGCGTGGGCGCGGGCAAACAGCGTCACCACGAAAGCGCGATCGTAGCGAGTCAGAACGCTTTCGTCGTAATACCCTTCGCGCATCAGCGTTTGCAGGCGTTCCTCCTGACTGCTAAACGTGACGGAGTGAGGGTGAACGTGAGCGGTAAAAAAGGCGTCAACTGCCTGCCTGTCTTTATCAAACTGAATACGACCTGCTTTATCGTACAGATTCAGCATGGCGTTCAGCGCATGGTAATCCAGCGATTCCTGCATTACGCGTTCTGCGGTTGTCGTTGCCAAAATTCGCTTACTCCTTTTCGAACGTTGTCGATGTCGGCGGGTGTTCCCATCAGCTCAAAACGATAGAGCCAGGGCACGGCGCATTTTTGGGCGATCACTTCTCCTGCGCGACCGTACGCCTCGCCGAAGTTACGATTGCCAGAGGCAATAACGCCGCGAATTAACGCCCGGTTGTGGGCATCATTTAAAAAGCGAATCACCTGTCGCGGGACCGCGCCAGCCGTGCCCCCGCCCCCGTAAGAGGGCACCACCAGAATGTAAGGTTCGTCTACCCGGATCCGTTCGCGTTCATTCAGCGGAATGCGAACGGCGGGCAGCCCCAGACGCTGCATAAAACGGTGCGTATTTTCGGAGCTGCTGGAGAAGTAGACGAGCGGGTTCATGCGCTGGCCACCCGGGATTCAGGATGCAGGCGGTTGATCATATCCGGCCGAAACCCAGACCAACTGGTCTCACCGGCAATGACGACCGGCAATTGACGAAAACCTTGTGCACGCAGGATATCCGCCGCGTCGGGCACCAGATCGACGTTCACCATCTCAAATTCAAATCCACGGCTTTCCATCGCCCGTTTGGTGGCGTGGCATTGAACACAATCATTTCGAGTGTAAATAGTAATGCGCATGATTCGTATTTCCATTTAAAATGAGAGAACGGCGCGATAAGTCGCGTCGGGTTGGGTGTGTACTGATAGAGAGAATACTAGATGTAGTTGAAAAAAGTTTCAACCATACAAGATATGGGAATTATAGATTGATTACTCCCCACCGATGAGCCCGGCGGGGAGCGGGAATTTATGGTGATAAATCGTCAGATTACATCCGCATTCCAACGGCCAGGCGGTTAAAGCAGTTCATCAGGCCGACAGCAAAGGTCAGGTCGCTAATTTCGCGAGCGCTAAAATGCGCGAGCAGCGGCAGATAAACATCATCTTCGGCATGGGTTCTGGCGATGTCGGTCACCGATTCCGCCCATGCCAGCGCCGCGTGCTCCTGCTCGCTGAAATGATGGCTGACCCGCCAACCGGCCAGCGCGTCCAGTTTACTTTGCGCGACGCCCGATTTACGCAGCGCCTTGCTGTGCATCTCCAGACAAAACGCGCAGCCGTTGATCTGCGAAATACGCAGGTAAATCAACTCCATTAGCGTGGTATCCAGCGCGCTGTTTTCCAGTGCCGTTTTCGCCTGTACCAGGGCGTTATAGACTTCAGGGCTGAGTTCATAGTAGGGCTGGCGTAACGTCGTCATTGTGCATCTCCTCGTGTTGATGGCCGGCAATGTAGCACTATAATGGACTGCATAAGAGAGCCATATTTTTATGAAAAAAGCAGACCATATGCCGCGCTATAAGCAAATTGCCCGCCAGTTAAAAATCGCCATTGAACGTGGGGAACTCAAGCCCGGTGCCAGACTGCCATCCAGCCGTACCTGGTCGCAGGAGCTGGGCATTTCGCGTTCGACGGTGGAAAACGCCTATACGGAGCTGGTGGCGCAGGGCTGGCTCGAGCGGAGAGGGCAGGCGGGAACGTTTGTCAGCGCACAGCTGCAGCCAGAACAGGCGCTTAGTGAACCGGTGGTATTTGCCGGGGAAAGTACGGTCCCTCAACCTTTTCAGATGGGGCTTCCCGCGCTGGATCTCTTTCCGCGAGACGTCTGGGCGCGGGTGATGGGGCGACGATTGCGCACACAGACGCGTTTTGATCTGGCGCTCGGTGACGTGTGCGGTGAAGCCGCGTTGCGCCAGGCGATCGTGGACTATCTGCGCGTGTCGCGCAGTATTGAATGTCTGCCTGAGCAGATTTTCATCACTTCCGGCTATGCGGCTTCAATGACCCTCATCCTGCGTTCGCTGGCTACACCGGGCGATGGCATGTGGATTGAAGATCCCGGCTTCCCGCTGATCCGTCCGGTCATTGAGCAGGAAAATGTCGCGCTGCTGCCGGTTCCGGTCGATGACGACGGGCTGAATGTGGCGGTTGGGATCCGCGACTATCCGGATGCGCGTTTTGCGCTGCTCACTCCGGCTCATCAAAGTCCGCTTGGCGTCGCGCTGTCGCTATCCCGGCGTCATCAACTCCTTGAGTGGGCATCACAGTCTCAGGCGTGGATCGTTGAGGATGATTACGACAGTGAGTTTCGTTACCACGGCAAACCGCTGCCGCCGCTGAAAAGTCTTGATGCGCCACAGCGGGTGATTTACGCCGGTACGTTCAGCAAGTCGTTGTTCCCCGCATTGCGCTGTGCGTGGCTGGTGGTGCCGATAAACCAGGTGGGATGCTTTCGTCAGCAGGCGATACGGATGGCCTGTAGCGTGCCGCTACTCTGGCAGCAAACGCTGGGGGATTTTATCCGCGATGGTCATTTCTGGCGGCACCTGAAAAAAATGCGTCAGCACTATGCGCAGCGAAGACAATGGATTGAACAGGCGCTCGGCGAACAGGGGTTTCAGGTTGTGCCCCAACAGGGCGGGATACAACTGGTGATTGCGGTTGACGGTGATGATACTGCGCCGGTGCGCAAAGCCAACGAGGCGGGTCTGGCGGTTCAGGCCTTAAGCCGCTGGCGGGTGAAATCAGCCGGGCAGGGAGGGATGCTGCTGTCGTTCACAAATATCGCTTCTGCAGAAATGGCGAGTCAGGTAGCAACGCGGTTACGGCGGGCAATTCAGGCCGATCTTTAGACGGGCATTGGTGTGCCGGATAAGCATGAGCGCCATCCGGCACGCGCTTCACAATTAGCGACGAAGGCTCAGCAGCGCGCCGACGAAGATCCCCACCGCCGCCGCCGTACCGATGCTACACCAGGGCTTGTCGCGTACAAACGTATCGGCGCAGCCTACGGCATCCCGGGCGGCTTGCTGCACGCGCGTGCGGCCATGCATTTTTGCCCGCGTCTCTTTCAGCAGCGCCTGCGCTTTACGCCGTGCGGCATCCGCTTCATCCTTCGCATCGCTGCCCCATGACTTCAGGACGGCTTCCAGACTATCGGCCAATTGATTGACGTCATTGTGAATATCCTGCACGCCATCATCTACATCGTTTCGGTTCGGTCTGTTAAACATATGATCCTCCAGTGATTTCGATGTGACTTTCAGTTTAGTCGATATTTTTAACTTCTGAGGCAGTTCACGGCGTTATTGCGCGTTTATGGACTTTTCTGAAAGCGTTGCTAATGCTGAATCAGGTAAGGTAAGCCCGCAGTAAAAGATAACGAGGAAAAAATATGTATTTACGACCTGACGAGGTAGCGCGCGTACTTGAAAAAGTGGGGTTTACCGTCGATGTGGTGACACAGAAAACGTACGGTTATCGACGTGGAGAGAATTACGTCTATGTTAATCGTGAAGCGCGTATGGGACGCACTGCGCTGGTGATCCATCCGACATTAAAAGAGCGCAGTTCATCGCTGGCAGAACCGGCAACTGATATTAAAACCTGCGACCATTATCAGCATTTTCCGCTTTATTTAGCCGGGGAAACGCACGAACACTATGGTATTCCCCACGGCTTTAGTTCGCGTATTGCGCTTGAGCGCTATTTGAATGGACTGTTTGGCGAAGCGAATTAATTAAGCGACTGGCATCGCCAGTCGCGGAGTGATTTCAGACTTTGACCTGCTGGTAGCGGCTCACTCTGAACAGGCGGCGGCAGTAATCCAGGAAATAGCCATATACCGCCCCCATTAGCATTGATATCACAATATTAGAACTGACTGCGGCGGTAATTTGATGCCAGTCAGCGCCTACCGTTAGCAGAATTGCGACATAAACCGGGGACTGGAAGGTGACATAAGCCAGCACGTCCGCCAGGTTTTTCACCCATCCCGCAGAACCCACTTTACGCGACGCCTTCATAAAGAGATCGCGATACATTCCGTAGGGCCAGGCGATCAGAATGTTGACCGGAATGGCGACCAGTCTGGAAGAAAGCGATTGCTCAAAGCTCATTCCGGAGAGGAATATCTCGATCAACATGTTCACGACAGAACAATAAACAACCATCGCGAACGTGTCTGCTACAGCATGACGCAAGCGTGACTGTGGTGAGAACATGCTAATGCTCCTTGTGAAAAGGGATAAAGTCGCCGTTAAATGAGTTTAACTTAGTGATTTAGCGTGGTGTTTTTGCTTGATGATAGAGTATATTGCTGCATTGTTACTATCAACTAGTGAAATGTTTTTATTTTTACGCTTTTTGTCGATAAAATACTCTGTAACCGCCTGATTTTTGTGCTGCATAGAGTTTTTGTTGCTGATGTAATTTAAGTGATTAAAAATCAATGTGTTATGTTTACTCGCTGGTTGGAGAACTTCCCGGTGTGGTAAGAACCTCCACTCAATGCTCAACGAACCGACATGAAGGTTATTTAGAGGGGAATGAAAAATGAGTCTGGATATTATTCAGGATTAAGTAAACTATATTCTTGCCGCAGGATGTCGGTATTCTCCTGGTTATATCACAGGGTCTGGAAAACGCTCTAATAATAGAATACACTACCCGGTGTAATACTTTTTTTTTAGCGTTAAAGGGTTTTAATTACTATGAATTTGATGTTACAGAACTTAAATAATATCCGTTCACTACGCGCCATGGCTCGCGAATTCTCCATTGACGTTCTTGAAGAAATGCTGGAGAAATTCAGGGTCGTCACTAAAGAAAGACGTGAAGAAGAAGAACGGTTACAGCGTCAGCGCGCTGAACAGCAGGAGAAAATTAATACCTTGCTGGAGATGATGAAGGCTGACGGAATTAGTCCGGAAGAGTTATTCGGTGGTGAAGTCGCGACCACGCGGACGGGTAAAAAACGCCAACCGCGTCCGGCAAAATATCGTTATACCGATCTTAATGGGGAAAGCAAAACCTGGACCGGTCAGGGGCGTACACCTAAAGCGATTGCTCAGGCACTGGCGGCTGGTAAATCTCTGGACGATTTTCTGATCTAATTATCCGGGCGGTGAGGTTGCCCTCACCGCTTATTTCCCATGGTGTTTCCCGCTTTATTGAGGACGACGGTTCCACGGCATTTTGTCGAGCAGTCGCGCCATTCCACAAAAACCTGTCAGTCCGGCAAACAGGAGTCCCGCACCCACGAACCCACTGAGCAGAAAGAAACCACTGCTAACGCTGTACCCCAGTACTACGCCCAGTAACGCCAGTCCGCCTGCCGCAATTTGTACCTGACGCATCAGTGGAAGCGGCTGTGATTTATCTTCCGCAGTGGGCAAGCCCGCCGCTTTCCAGCCGTCAATGCCCCCTTCCAGCAGCAAAGCTTCTGCTGGCGCGACAAGCACCTGTAATTTAGCCGCGTTGTTTTGCGTCCGTTTCCCGGACTGACAATGGAAGATAACGAGCTCACCCCGCAGTCTGGCAGGAAAGCCGCCTTGTTCCAGAGCAGACAGCGGCGCGAGGTGAGCCTGCGGAATATGCTCACGCAGGTATTCGTCGGCATCGCGAATATCAATCAGTCTGGCGCCTTGCTCGATACGGGCCTTTGCGTCGCGCGGGGAAATCGTCCCAATAGTCATGTTCACTCCTTATGGACAATAGACGTTTTTCAATGTGGCAATGAGTGAATTCACCGCTGCATTTTTAATGGAATAGAGGATGCGCTGGGCATCGCGCTGGCTGTCAATCAGACCTTCTTCGCGCATTTTCGCCAGATGCTGTGAGGTGGCCGACGGGCTTAGTCCGGTGGCGCGAGCCAGATCGCCCGCGCTGGTACCCGGTGAGCCGCAAAGCATACACAGGATCAGCAATCGCTTAGGATTGCTCATTGCTTTCAGCAGGGCCGCCGCCTGTTCAGCGCTGGCCTGAAGTTGTTCAAGTTCGCTCATATGTATTTTAGGTTTTGCTAAATTAAGTAAATTCTAAAATAAAAACGAAACGCATGCCAGCGTAAAGAGCGTAAAAGAGGGTAAAAGCGCGAGAGGAGACTGGCGATCTCCGCTAAGCTCACTACGCTTAGAGATAAAATCTCTTTTTAAACAATAAGTAATTTTTCTTTTTGGAGTGTGTATGGGTTTCTGGAGAATTGTTTTTACGATCGTTCTGCCCCCGCTGGGCGTCCTGTTGGGTAAAGGGTTCGGTTGGGCGTTCATCCTTAATATCATTTTGACCCTGCTGGGGTATATCCCGGGTCTGATTCACGCGTTCTGGGTGCAAACCCGTCCTTCAACGCTTTCTTAACCATCATCCGACAGCCCGATAGCGCGACGTTATCGGGCCACGCCTGTCGCCGCGCAGTCAGAATTTTAAGCGAAACTTTCTGCTACACTTCGTGAGTGTTTATTGTCAATGATCGAGGTGGTTATGGGACTTTTCAACTTTGTAAAAGACGCCGGGGAAAAACTGTGGGATGCCGTAACTGGCAATCACGATAAAGACGATTTAGCAAAAAAGGTGCAGGACCACCTGAATAAAACCGGTATTCCGGATGCCGACAAGGTCAATGTACAAATTGCTGATGGCAAGGCAACGGTGACAGGCGACGGATTAAGCCAGGAAGCAAAAGAAAAGATCCTGATTGCGGTCGGGAATATTTCCGGAATTGCCAGCGTGGAGGATCAGGTTAAAACCGACGTGCCTGCCGCCGAGAGTCAGTTTTATACGGTGAAATCCGGCGATACGCTGAGCGCTATTTCGAAACAGGTTTACGGTAATGCCAACCTGTATAATAAAATCTTTGAGGCGAATAAGCCGATGCTTAAAAGTCCGGATAAAATTTATCCCGGGCAGGTTCTGCGTATTCCGGAAGAATAAGCGTCGTCAGGATTTCTCTGCCAGCAGTTTACCGGTCATGGCCTGCTGGATAATAGGAATCGGCGTCAGCAAATGTTGACGCATCAGTTCACTGGCGCGTGCCGCATCGCGCGCCAGAATTGCCTCTGTTAGCGTCTGATGCTGAACGTGTTTATCCTCCAGCATTTCAACCGACAAGACCGTTTTTCGCAGCCAGATAAACCGATAGCGTGCCGCGAGATCGAACAGCCGTTCGCGCATTTGCAGTAGATACTGCGAACCGCATCCGGCAACGATAGCGGTGTGGTATGCCTGATGGCGTAAATCCCACTCATCCAGCAGATGTTCACTGGCGTCGCTGGCCTCAAGCTTGCTGAGCATATGGGCGCGGGCGAGGATCTCGGCTTCCCATTCGTCACCGCCGCGTTCAATCGCCAGACTCACCAGCATCGCTTCCATGTTGGCGCGGGCGTCGAAAATATCGAGCAGTTCCTGCTCTGACATAGACGCCACCCGATACCCTTTCTGATTCACGACCGTGACCAGCCGTTCCGCCACCAGATGAGAAAGCGCCTCTCTGAGCGGTCCAACGCCAAGAGAATAGCGTGAGGTTAATAAGCTCATGCGCAGTTTTTCATCAGGCTGATAAACACCGCGGATAATATCGTTCTTCAGCCAGCGGTATCCATCTATGGCCGTCGGATGGGAAATGGCGGTCATGGTCTTACTCCTGAATCCTGTTCCCGGCCTGCGCCGGGAAATCATTTAACGGGTATTTTGCAGCGGTGCCTTTTGCCACAATACCAGTTTTTTCCAGCGCGACATAATCGGCACGGTACAAATAATTCCCAGTCCCAGCAGCCCTGTGGAAATGACTTCCAGCTGTTGCGCCGGGCGAAAGAGCATCACAATCAGCACAAAACTGATAAAGCCAATGACCAGCCAGGTCAGCCACGGATAGAGCCACATTTTCAGTTTGAGCTCGCCGCCTTCCGCCAGCAGGATTTTGCGCATCCGCAACTGGGAAATGGCGATCACCAGATACACCAGCAGGGCGATGGCGCCGGAGCTGTCGATCAGGAACTTAAACACTTTTGCCGGGGCGTAATAGTTCACGACCACGGTTAAAAATGCCGCGCCGGTCGAGAGCAACACCGCCACGTAAGGCGTTTTGCTGCGATTGATTTTGCCCATAATAGCCGGCGCGTCACCACGGCGGCTCAGAGAGTAGAGCATCCGCGACGCGGTATACAGCGCGGAGTTCAGGCAGCTGGTTACCGACAGCAGGATCACACAGTCCATGATCAGTTTGGCATGCGGAATATGCAGCAGTTCCAGCACCGATTGATAGGAGCCGACCTCTTTTAGTCCCGGCATGTTCCACGGGATCAGGGCGACGACAACAAAGATCGAGCACAGATAGAAGATTGAAATACGCCAGATCACCGAGTTGGTGGCGCGGACGATATGCTTATCCGGCGTGTCGGATTCGGCGGCGGCAATGGTGACAATCTCAGCCCCCATAAATGAAAACATGGTGATAAGCATCGCGCTCAGCACGGCACCAAAACCGTTTGGCATAAAGCCGCCGTGATCCCACAAGCGCGAGATACCGCTGACTTCAGTGTAAGGGTAAACGCCGCCGATCGCCGCTGCACCGAGGGCGATAAAGGCGAGGATGGCAATCACTTTGCACAGCGCCAGCCAGAACTCAAACTCACCGTAGTTTTTGACGCTCAGCAAATTACTGCCGGTTAACGCCAGCGTGATAACCAGCGAGAACAGCCAGATCGGGACGCCGGGAAACCAGGAGTTGAGGATGATTGCGGCGATATTCGCTTCAAGCGGGATCACCAACACCCAGAACCACCAGTACAACCAGCCGATGGTGTAGCCCGCCCATCGCCCGATCGCTTTATCGGCGTAGGTGGAAAAGGAACCGGTGTCCGGCGTGGCGACGGCCATTTCGGCCAGCATCCGCATGATCATCACCACCAGTAGCCCGGCGAACAGATAGGCCAGCAGGACCGCGGGTCCGGCCTGGGCTATCGCCACGCTGGAACCCACAAACAGACTTGCGCCGATAACCCCGGCAATAGACAGCATGGTGACGTGGCGTGATTTCAGCCCGCCCCCTAAATCATGTGATTGTGACAGTTGCCCCATCTTATGACCTCTTTATTGTTATTGAGCCGTTTGCCGGATGGCGGCTGCGCCTTATCCGGTCTACAAACCACGCCGACTCTGTAGGTCGGATGGCGGCTGCGCCTTATCCGGCCCACAAATCACGCCGACTCTGTAAGCCGGATGGTGACTGCGCCTTATCCGGCCCACAAACCACGCCGACTCTGTAAGCCGGATGGCGGCTGCGCCTTATCCGGCCCACAAACCACGCCGACTCTGTAAGCCGGATGGCGGCTGCGCCTTATCCGGCCTACAAACCATGCCGACTCTGTAGGCCGGATGACGGCTGCGCCTTATCCGGCCCACAAACCACGTCGACTCTGTAGGCCGGATGACGGCTGCGCCTTATCCGGCCTACAAACCACGCCGACTCTGTAAGCCGGATGGCGGCTGCGCCTTATCCGGCCTACAAACCACGCCGACTTTGTAAGCCGGATGGCGGCTGCGCCTTATCCGGCCCACAAACCATGCCGACTCTGTAAGCTGGATGGCGGTTGCGCCTTATCCGGCCTACAAACCATGCCTACAGAGTAGGCCGGATAAGCGAAGCGCCATCCGGCAATTGGCTGCAAGGGTTAACGTTGCTTAGCCTCGTCAAAGCACTGGGCGATGATCTCCAGACCCTGACGGATTTGCGCATCTTCAATGGTGAGTGGAACAAGGATGCGCAGCACGTTGTAGTACGGCCCGCAGGAGAGCAGGATCAGCCCTTTGTCGCGGGCGCGAGCGACGATCTCTGCCGTCAGTTTCGCGTCCGGCTTGTTGTGGTCGCCGTCTTCAAACAGCTCAATAGCGATCATCGCCCCCAGCCCACGGACATCGCCGATTTCACGATGCGTTTCGGCAATCGCCAACAGGCCGTTGCGCAGGGTTTCGCCGAGCTCGTTGGCTTTTTGCAGCAGATTTTCCTGCTCGAAAATATTCAGCACCGCCAGCGCGGCGGCGCAGGCAATCGGGTTGCCGGCATAGGTGCCGCCCAGCCCACCCGGCGGGATGGCGTCCATCACCTCCGCGCGTCCGGTCACGCCCGCCAGCGGGAAGCCCCCGGCGATAGACTTGGCGAAAGTCGTGATGTCCGGCGCCACGCCCATCTGCTCCATCGCGAACAGCGTACCGGTACGACCCGCGCCGCTCTGCACTTCATCGGCAATCAGCATGATCCCGTGTTCGTCGCAAATTGCGCGCAGGCGCTGCATAAAGGCTGGCGAGGCGGCGTAAAAGCCGCCTTCGCCCTGTACCGGTTCAATCACGATGGCGGCGATATCTTCCGGCGCGGCATCATTTTTGAAGATGCGGTGAATGCTGGCGATAGCGTCGTCTTCACTAATGCCGTGCAGGGCGCAGGGGTAGAGGGCGCGATAGACGTGGCCGGGCATCAGCCCCATGCCGGCTGAGTACGGGTTCACTTTTCCGGTCAGCGACAGGGTGTAGTGGGTGCGACCGTGGTACGCGCCGCTAAAGGCGATGGTTCCCGACCGTTTGGTGGCGGCGCGGGCTATCTTCACCGCGTTTTCCACGGCTTCAGAACCGGTGGTGACCAGCAGGGTTTTCTTGGCGAAGTCGCCCGGCACCTTCTGGTTCATGATTTCGCACAGCTGTAGATACGGCTCATAGGCCAGCACCTGGAAGCAGGTATGAGACAGCTTTTTCAGCTGTTCTTCGACCGCCGAGACGATCTGCGGATGCAGGTGTCCGGTGTTCAGCACCGCGATACCGCCGGCAAAATCCAGGAACTCACGGCCTTCCACGTCCCAGACCCGACAGTTTTCCGCACGCTCGGCAAAGATAGGGTGGATCTGTCCTACGCCACGCGGAACGGCGTTGCTGCGACGCTGCATTAATTCGTTATTGGTGCTCATCAGGTGTTCTCCAGTAGGTTTTTTATTAAAGGCCGATGCACAGATATTTGATTTCTAAGTAATCTTCGATGCCGTATTTGGAACCTTCGCGGCCAAGACCGGAGGCTTTGATCCCGCCAAACGGCGCGACTTCGTTCGAGATAATGCCGGTGTTAATGCCGACGATGCCGTACTCCAGCGCCTCGCCAACGCGAAAGACGCGGCTTAAATCACGGGCATAGAAATAGGCTGCCAGACCAAATTCGGTGTCGTTGGCCTGCCTGATGACGTCGGCTTCATCACTAAAGCGAAACAGTGGCGCCAGCGGGCCGAAGGTCTCTTCTTTGGCGACCTTCGCGTTGTCAGGTACGTCCACCAGGATGGTTGGCTGGAAGAAATTGCCGCCCAGCGCGTGTGGCTTCCCACCGCTAATCACCCGGGCACCTTTTTCCAGCGCGTCGGCGATGTGCTCCTGCACTTTGGCGACTGCTTTCTCATCAATCAGCGGGCCGGTGGTCACCTCAGGAGCCAGACCGTCGCCGAGGCGCAGTTTGTTCACTGCCTGTTGCAGTTTCTCAGCGAAGCGCTCGTAAACGCCGTCCTGCACATACAGACGGTTGGCGCAGACGCAGGTCTGCCCGGCGTTGCGAAACTTTGAAGCCAGCGCGCCTTCTACTGCTTTATCCAGGTCAGCATCGTCAAAGACGATAAACGGCGCGTTACCCCCCAGCTCCAGGGAGACCTTTTTGATGTCTTTGGCGCACTGTTCCATCAACTGGCGGCCAATCTCCGTCGAGCCGGTGAACGACAGTTTGCGCACCAGTGGGTTGCCGGTCAGTTCGTTGCCAACTGCGCCCGCCGAACCGGTGACGACGCTGAATACGCCCGCCGGGATCCCGGCGCGATTTGCCAGTTCCGCCAGCGCCAGCGCGGAGAACGGCGTCTGGCTGGCGGGTTTAAGCACCATCGTGCAGCCTGCCGCCAGTGCCGGACCCGCTTTGCGGGTGATCATCGCCGAAGGAAAGTTCCACGGCGTAATGGCGGCAGTAACGCCAATGGGTTGCTTAATGACGATCAGGCGTTTGTCGGCCTGGTGTCCGGGAATGGTGTCGCCATAAATACGTTTGCCCTCTTCGGCAAACCACTCAATAAAAGAGGCGGCATAGGTGATTTCCCCTTTGGCTTCCGCCAGTGGCTTACCCTGTTCAAGGGTCATCAGGCGGGCAAGATCGTCCTGATGTTCCATCATCAGATTGAACCAGCGGCGCAGAATGTTTGCCCGTTCTTTGGCGGTGATGTCGCGCCAGGCGGGTAGCGCGCGGTTAGCGGCCTCAATGGCTTTGCGGGTCTCCGCGCTGCCCATTTTCGGTACGCTGCCCAGCGTCTCGCCGTTGGCCGGGTTGGTTACCGTAATGACGTCGCCGCTATCGGCATCGCGCCACTGGCCGTCGATCAAGGCCTGCTGACGGAACAACGTCGGATCGTTAAGTTGCATGATGGCTTCCTGTCTTAAAAAGGTGAACGGGTGAAGGCGGCGTGTAAGGTGTCCACGCTACGTGCCGCACGCAGCGTGCGTCCGGGATTGCTCTGGCTTGCCAGCAGCGTCTGTACCTGGCTGACGATGTGTGCGCCGATGGGGATCGCCGACGTCGCCGCCGGGGAGGGGGCATTGCAGGTGTGGATCGATCGCGGGGTGGTGACAAACAAAAAATCATCGATCAGCTTGCCGTCCGGCGAGACCGCCTGCGCGCGGACGCCTGCGGGCCACGGTTGCAGATCGCTTAGCGTCAGGCTCGGGCAGTACTTTTGCACCAGCCGCAGATAGCCACTTTTGCACAGCGAGTTTTTCATTTCGCTAAGGCCTGCGCACAGGTTGTTTTGCAGAACCCGACGAATGCCGGCAGAACCGAGGATCTCCAGCGTGTCGCTGAGCGAAAAGTCCTGCTTGCGATAACCTTCGCGCTTAAACGCCAGTACGGCGTTCGGCCCGACCGTGACGCTGCCATCGATCATGCGGGTAAGATGAACGCCAAGAAACGGCATTGCCGGATCGGGGATCGGGTAGATCAGATGGTTGACTATCTGGTTGTGTTCTGCGGCCAGACGGAAGTATTCGCCACGGAACGGGCAGATGATAAAACCCGGTTCGATGCCGAGCATTTTCACCAGCCGGTCGGCCATCAGCCCGGAGCAGGTAATCAGCGTTGCGCCACTAAATTCCTGCCCTTGGCGGGTATGCACCACCACGCCCGAGGCGTGTTCTTTCAGGGCGCTGACGTTGGCGTTGTAGATAATCTCGCCGCCTCTGGCCTGGAAGATTTTCGCCATTGCTTCCGTCACGTCGCGGTAGCTGACAATCCCGCTGGACGGCACAAAAATGCCGCCGAGTCCGGTAATGTTTGGTTCGCGCTCGCGCAGTTCCTGCGCATTCAGCCACTCGCGCTCCAGGCCGTTGGCCGCGGTGCGATCCCACAGGGCGCGCATCCGGCCCATTTCCTGCTCAGAGGTGGCGACCAGCATCTTGCCGCAGGTGTCGTAGCGGATGCCGTTTTGATCGCAAAAGGCTTTGGTTGCACGGTTGCCGGCGAGACAAAACTGCGCCTTCAGACTGCCGGGGGTGTAATAGACCCCGGCGTGGATCACGCCGCTGTTGTGGCCCGTCTGGTGACAGGCCGGGCCGGACTCTTTTTCCAGCAGCGCTACCCGGGCATCCGGATAAACGTCAATTAACTGCATGGCGGTCGACATGCCAATAATGCCGCCGCCAATAATCACAAAATCATACATCCGCTTGTTCCTTCACGCTTACTGGTGAGTCTGGTAGTGGTGGGTGGAATAAGCGAAGTAGCCGCGCTGGCGCATCAGTTCGCGGCGCAGGTCCGGGTGCGAGGTAAAGCGATCGCGACCGTGCAGCCAGAACAGGTTGTTAATCAGCAGGAATTTGCCCACCGATACCGGAACGGACAGGATGCTTTTGCTGGTTTCCAGCGCATCGGACAGGTCGCTCAGCCAGACGCCTTCCTCAAAATCTTTTGGTTGCACGAACTGGTCGATGTAGCGCATGACCGGGCGGCCCTGTTGGTCTACGTCAAACACCGGGTGGAACACATCATGGCTGACGTTCTTGCTGGGCGGCGCGGCGAAGCGCATTGGACGACGAGCCAGGGGATGGCTGAAGTACTTGTCGAGATGCTCCCAGTCGTCGAGATGCAGCAGCAGCGAGTTGCCGCCGGTCATGTTCTGCTCGTCGATCTTCATCATCAGCACATAATCGGTGATTTCTTCGACGTAAGTACCGTCGTTATGCAACTCCATGACGCGGTGCGGCTGGCGCAGATAGCTGTCTGAGTTATCGACATTTTTCACCACGAAGCGCGCATAGTACTGACCACTCATGGCGTCAAAGTTGGAGCGCCCAACCAGATGTGCCACTGCGGTTGCCAGTTTGACCATCTCGTCAGCCTGCGCCACGTCATCGATGCCTTCCGCGTTGATCAACAACGCGCCTTCTGCACGATCGAGCAGCGTTTTCAGCAGCAGCGGTTGCAACTGGTTGTCGCACAGACTGTCGAGGATCTGGCCCACTTTGAAGCGCAGGAACGACTTATATTCCAGCGCCTGCACCGGCCACTGCGCGACCTGCTGGAGAAAGTGTTCCGTCGTTCGGGCAGAAAAGGTCAGCTCCAGCAGACGCGGAGACTGGGCCGACGGTTTCAGCGTAAATCTGCTGTCGTGCTGGCCTGGATCTTCAGCGTTCGGTTTAACGGCAGTCAGTGCATTCATCAGAATCGATCCTCTCAGTAGATGGTCAGGGAAACATGGCGAAGCTCATTTCGTAGCCATAAATTAAAAATATCTACATTTTTAATAAACGCGCACAAAATGAACTTTTTGTTTCTTTTTTGTGATCAAAAGCAACAAATATTTAACATTGTTAAGTGCAGGGATATCGGGATGATTACCGTGAGAAAAGGGAAGAAAAGGTTGAGGAAACCGCCGCTTAGCCTACACTAACGCGGGTTGTGGTGCGTCTGATGAGCGGGGCTTGGGATAAACATGTTGATTAAAAACCTCTTTCGTCGGGTGAAGTGGGTGAGTTCCGGCCTGTTGGCGCTGGTCAAACACGTGGTGCTGACGCTGCTGGTGGTACTGATTGTTTTCCTGGGCGTGCGGGTGTATCAGACAGAGAGCGGACCGGACCTTCATCTCTGGCACACCTGGCACGGGAATGAGATGAGCGCGGCGGCGCTGGACAATGCCACGTTTGCACAGTATCAGGCGCAGGAAGAGATGCTGTTTGCCGATCTGCAAAAACAGGTGGGCGATAAGCTGAGTGCGGATGAGCAGACGCCGATCAACCGTTTCTGGTCGGGCAGCCGGGTTTATCCGGCGCAATTTACCCCCAACGGGAACCGCTCATTCGTGCTGATGCCGCAAGGTAAACCGCGCGGCGTTGCCGTGATGCTGCACGGCCTGACCGATTCGCCCTATAGCCTGAAATATTTAGCGCAGATCTACCAGCGGCAGGGATTCATCGCCGTGGTGCCGCGCCTGCCCGGACACGGTACTGCGCCTGGTGCATTAACGGCGGTCGACTGGGAAGCGTGGCTGGCCGCGACGCGGCTGGCGGTTCGTGAGGCGACGCGACTGGCGGGTACCGAAGTGCCGCTGCATCTGGTGGGGTACTCTAACGGTGGCGCGCTGGCGCTGAAATACACGCTGGACAGTCTGGACGACGACGCGCTGCGACGCCCGCGTCAGCTGGTGCTGCTATCGCCGATGATTGGCGTCACGTCATTTGCCCGTTTTGCCGGGCTGGCGGGACTGCCGGCGCTGTTCCCCGCCTTTGCCAAAGCCGCGTGGCTTAACGTCACGCCAGAATATAACCCCTTCAAATACAATTCGTTTCCGGTTAATGCGGCGCGGCAGTCTTATTTGCTGACCAAAGCGTTACAGCAGCAAATCGTACAGGATGCGCAGAATACGCGACTTCACGATCTTCCTCCGGTGCTGACCTTCCAGTCGGTGATGGATTCTACCGTCAGCACCCAGGCGGTAGTGGATTCGCTGTATCGCTATCTGGGGCCAAACGGCAGCGAACTGGTGCTGTTTGATATCAATCAGGCTGCTAACCTGCGACCACTGCTGCGTAGTGCGTCTTATACCGCCGCGGCGACGCTGTTGCCGTCTGTACCGCGTGCTTACCGCACGACGGTGGTGACCAACGCCACGGCGGAAACCGTGGCCGTGGTGGCGCGTGACACGCTCGCCGGAACGCGTGAAGTGCAGATTCAGCCGTTACGGGAAGCCTGGCCACAGGAGATGTATTCGCTGTCGCATGTGGCGGTGCCGTTTCCACTGACCGATTCTTTGTACGGGTTGAAGCCGGATGCGTTGAATCGTTATGGGGTGAGCATCGGTACGATTGCGCTGCGCGGAGAGACCGCCACGCTGCTGGTGGGGCTGGATACGTTAATGCGTGTCACCTCGAATCCGTTCTTTCCCTATCTACAGGAACGGGTTGAGGCGGTGGTCGGGGGGCAACGTTAACGCGTTTTATCGCCCCTCCGGGGATGAACGACAGCGGGTAAGTTCAGCCCGGTAAATGGGTAACAAGCAAAAAGCCGCTTACGCGGCTTTTTGCCTGATGAACGTCAGGATTATTCGCTGATTTTTTTCTCAACGGCGGCGGCGCCTTCTTTGGTCTTATTCCAGCCCTTTTCAGTCCCTTCTTTCGTGGCATTCCAGCCTTTCTCGGTGCCTTCTTTGGTTTTATTCCAGGTTTTCTGCGAACCTTCACTGACTTTACTGCGTAGACTATCGCTTTTACCTTCAGCGGTATGTTTTGCTTTCAGTCGTTGCTCTTCACCCTGATTCTGTGCCTGGTGCAGTTTTTCTTTTGCGGTATTCGCATTTTCATGCGCGGCAGCCACATCATTATCCGTTGCGTGTGTGGTTGCAGCAAAAACAGGTGAAGCCAGCAGAAGTGCAGATAATGCGATCATGGTCTTTTTCATAATATCCTCGCTTAACATTATTCGTTATTAGCGTGATTAAGCATGACAGCTGAACGAGGCGCTGGCTTTAGGAAAAAACTGTAAGCAGGAAATATCATTTTTTTTCCATGCGTTATGCTGGGAACGCATCACGCAGAATTATCCTGGCGGTGAGAAATAAATATCGTCGCGACTATGGTCAATTCTCGTTCTTTCTACCATGCTTTTTAGACTCGTGACGTTAAGCGGGTAAATGGCATTGTAATAACTTATCTCTCGTCCGGGGCTGACAATGCGTAACATTCTTCCCCCCATTATCGTTACCGTGTTGCTCTTTGTTTTTGGCGTTTTAATTCTTAACGCGCAGCTCTGGTATTCAGCCAGAGCTGACAGCCTTGCGGGTGCGCGGTATGTGGTGAGTGATGTCAATGTCATTCTTGATGAAGCGAGTCTTGCCACCCGTACGGCCAGCAATGTCGCCCTGAAAGGCTGCGACCAGGAAAGTCAGTATCTGCTTGGCATGGAGGCGGCGTTACAGCCCCATCTCAGGACTATCTTTATCTTTCGCCAGGGAGAGATATGGTGTTCGTCGCTACCGGGTAATCGCATGTTGCTTACGCATCTTCCGCAGGTTCCCGACAGCACACTGTTGCTCGCGTCGGCAAAAAATACCGTCAACAAACAACCTGTTCTGTTGTACCAGACGCCGCTCGCCGAAAAGCGAATTGTAGTCACCATCAGCGATCAACATATTCGTGACACATTGCGTACGCCGCTGAAAGGGGTGAGCTACGCGCTTAGGGTCGGCAGCGTGGTGCTGGGATTGTCGGGGGATGTGGTTAAGGTAAGTGAGTCAGAGCGGAATTTTGGCTACGTAAAGTCTGGCCATTATCCCTTCGCGGTAAGATATAACCAACCTTCGCTATTTAGTTTGCACAGACTCATCAGCCAGGGAATGGGCATTATCGTTTTTATTGCGCTGATATCGTGTCTCGCAGGGTATGCTCTCGAACGGTATTTAAACAGAAGCACCACCCCGGAAGAAACGCTGCGCAGGGCCATAAATAAAGGGGAAATTGTTCCTTTTTACCAGCCGGTGGTGAATGGCAGAGAAGGAACGCTGCGAGGGGTAGAAGTACTGGCAAGATGGAAACATCCCACTGCGGGATATATTTCCCCGGCATCCTTTATCCCGGTGGCAGAAAAATCGGGGCTGATTATTCCGCTCACCCAGGGGTTGATGAGCCAGGTTGCCGCGAATATGAACGCGATTGCCAGTAAACTGCCGGAAGGTTTTCATGTCGGAATTAACGTGAGTGCTTCCCATATTTCTTCTCCGTCATTTGTAGCAGAATGCCTGAAATACAAGGAAAGTTTCAGGCGAAAAGATCTGAACCTGGTCATTGAGGTGACGGAGCGCGAACCTTTGCATGTTGATGAACACCTGGTACAAACGCTTAATGTTCTTCATGAAAATGGTTTTGTTATCGCACTGGATGATTTTGGTACCGGGTATTCGGGGCTTTCATATCTTCACGATTTGCACATTGATTATATCAAGATCGATCAAAGCTTTGTTGCACGGGTTAACACAGAAGAAGATTCAACCCGGATCCTGGATTGTGTGCTGGATCTGGCGCGAAAACTGTCGTTAAGTATTGTTGCCGAGGGGGTGGAAACGAAAGAGCAGGTTGACTACCTGAACCGCAACAATATTACCTTCCAGCAGGGGTACTATTTCTTTAAACCGGTCAACTTCACTGAACTGATAAAAATTATCTTATCAAAACCTAAAGTAAAGGTAATCGTTGAGTAGGTGGAATATTTCAATTTGAATGACGTGTATCGGAAGCATTCACCTCCTGCATCCCTTTTTGCGGGTCAAGAAAATAGCATTTTGTTTTTGATGAATAGGCCTGCGAAGCCGCTTCGCATTCCGAGTAATGGGTAAAGGCGCCAATGACTTCGCTTTTTGTATTGTTGCCGGTAAGCGCAAAAACCAATGCCAGAACGTACATGTTTCATCCTTAAAATAACGACGGGTTGCTATTATGGGTTGATTTGTAAATAAAGAGTTTTGTGCTTTTATTGATAATAAAAGGTAAAAATAGAATGCCTTTAATCCTTCTAATAATACGGCTGGCATCACTGAATACAAGTCAAAAACTCTGGAAAGTCCGTTTTCGGATAACTTATCTTTTATTTATGATGTAAATAAATAGCGAACCTGATTCGTATCATAGGGATACGATCAGGGAGTGAGAATGCGTCGTATCCCCGCCAGGGCCAAAGCGGAATCGGGCGTGGAAAGCCCGTCGCGTTGATACAGCGGTAAACTGACGATTTGCTCATTGCCAGAAACTGGGGCCTGGACGACATTATTCATAGGTGACTGTCATATTAACTTGTCCCGTCACCGGTCCGGTATAGCTGGCACCATTACGTTTAATGGCACCGCGCTGGACAAACCGCGCACCAAACTGCGCCGTGTCCTGACTGCTATAGCTGAGATCTTGCGTATTTGTTTTAACTTGTCCTTTGCTACCCGTACTGACAGGAAAACTAGGATAAGGTGCGATGGTAGTATTGACATCAATTCGGCTACCGTTATAAGACATCTCGATTTCTAACCCTTCAATAAACTGACCGCCACTGTCATACACGGTGATATTTCGGTTCAGTAATCCGTCTGAGCCAGCATCCTGAAAACTAAATTTCACGTTATTCACTTTTCCAGAACATTCAATATTAAGATCGATCGGCTTTATGGCGCCGTAAGCAGGTAAAACCCCTGTATTTCTGCCTGCCACATCGGTCCAGGTTCCCAGGTTTACCTGATAATTAGTTGCTCCTCGCAATCGGCAGGTAGGTTTTATCACTGTGATACCTCCGGATCCTATGATGGAGGTCGGTACTCCAGAATTTGTAGTAATGTAATTCACACCCCATACACCATATTTTGTAAAAAAATCAAATCCTGAGCTAAGTGATAAGTTAGGTGACGCCTGCACATCATTGATTTTTATTAATTCCCCTCGTACTGCGTAGGTTGCAAAATGATCGCTGCCACTAAAAGTAAATTGTTTGCTTGCAGCGTTATATATTGGTTCGAAAAAAGTAGTAATAGCGTTTTCGCCGAGAACTGAGGTGACGGGATACTCTACCCCTGTTGATGCAGGAGCAGTTGTTGTTACCACATAGTTGAATGCAGAAGATGAACTGTAACCGGTCGAAGCGGGAGTATATCCAATTGGAGTACTGCCTGAACTTACCAGCTTAACATAAAGTTTCATGCCAATGCCTGGATTGGTTGTAGAGAATGTTTGCGTTGTACTATTGAATGTGCCATACCGAAAACCAAATCCACCAGAAATACTATTTGTGAAGCCGAATGATGATATTTGATATGGTTGACCATCCAGGTAATATGGACCGCCTGCGCCACTATTGCAGCGGAAAGTAATATTTGGAATAAAATCGCCGTAATCCCAACTGTAAAGCGTTGCACCATTGGCAATATTATCGTCCACTATCAGGGTTCTGGATTGAGATAATGGTTGTTGTCCGGAAAATGAAACGCTGCAATTCGCTCTTTGCAGCGTTGTATTATTGTTCCAGTAGAAAGGTTGGGCAGGAACGATATCAGCGCTTGCCTGTTGACTTATTCCGCTAAGAACCAATATTGGCATTATATATTTGCAGATTCGTTTAGTCATAACCGTACCTCAGTCGTCAGCACGCCCGTCTCACCGCCAAAATCATTGACTGCGCTGTAGGTGAGGGTGGCAGACTTACCGATTAACCCCTTCGGTACGCTATAGCGCTGGCTGCTCATTGGCGCGGGCATTTCGGTTTTGTCTTCCAGTCGGGTTTCGTTTACGCCCCCTGCCTTCAGGGACAGTTGACCGAAGCTAATGTAATAAGGAGTGGGGTTCGTTGCTTTCAGCCAGACCGCACCGCCCTCGCGTTCAACGCTCCAGGTCAGCGACTTCACCGCCTCCGCAGCCTTACCGCTGTCCAGTCCTTTCGGGCGGACGAATATTTTTAATCGACTGCGAATCGCCAGGACCAGTTTGTTATTCTCGCTGTCTTTGGCTTTCGGTGGGATTTCCTGGATTGATAACCAGTATACCGACTCCCGGTTTTGTGGAATTTCACCCGGTAAAACGACCAGGCGCAATTTCCCTTCCTGTTTTCCGGTGAGTTTCATCACGGGCGGCGTTAACACTAAAGGCAGGTTATTATCATTGCCTTTTATATCTTCCAGCCACGACTGAACCAGATACGGTTCCTGGCTTTCATTAACGATCTCAATTGGCGTTTCTTTATCGTCGGCATAAGCCACAATACGCGTCAGTTGTGGACGAACGGCGCTCCAGCTGTGTACCGGAATTAAAAAGCTCAATGCAGCGCTGATTAACAGTGAATGTTTAATGGTCTTTAACAACATAATTCTACTCTCTTGAATAATTCATTGAACAGGTGCTGACAACGCCCTGCTTATTACTGGCAATTCACCGTGATTTTTTGGTACCACTGCGATTCAGAATTATTGGTATTTAATTTTGGTAACGTAAACTGACACTGCTTATCACGCCCCCAGTTAACAATCAGCTTTTCATCTCTGCGTGCATCCAGCCCCGTCAGATAAGCCAGTCCGTTATTACCCACAATGCCGGCTTCTTCACCTTGACCTTCAACGGTGACCACTGCGCCAACCGGAATCGTGTGCGGACTCTTAATCACCACCATTGCACGACGCCCGTTGCGTGTAGCAAAACGCAGCAGCACCACCGCACCCTCGGTCGGTACCACTTTTTTCGTTGATTCCTTAAGTTCCACGTTCGGCGCATTTTGGGTGTCTAAACTGACGGTGTTATAGCGATAAGGGCTGAGATACGTCACGACGGCACGCCCCCAGCGGTCGGTTCTGACATTGTTATTACCAGAGACGCTGATATCAGGCGCATCATCGGTTTCCACAATGCCGATAGTGTCACCCATTCTTTGGGCAAGCAGCAGACCGCCTCGGTACACCACCACACCACCGGCAATACCGGCTGAGAACTGGTCAGCATAATTACTGTGGCTGACCGACGAGTTCAGGGTGGCAAAACTGGCGTTATGGGATAATGACGCTGATTCGCTGAGGTTATTATCGGTATCCCGTTGCACATTAATGCTATAAGACAGGGGGCTGTCCTGTTGTCCGCCGGAAATCCCGACTGACTGACTGTAGCGATTATCTCTATTGCGCGTCAGGTTATAACTCACCGAGTTATAGTTCCTCTCGCGTTCGCCCCAGCGTAAGGGGATGCTGACGCCGAGATTGAGCGAGTTGTCATTGTCGCCGTTGCCATTTTTGCTGTAGGTGTATGCCAGGTTGACGCTGGCGGAACCCAGCATAAAACCATAACCGGCGGACGCTGAAGTGCTCTTTTCAGACGTGCCATAATAGCGATCCTGACTCAGCGAAAGATAAAGACTGCCATGTTCTTGCAGACCCTGGTTGATATTGACCTCAAGTCGGCTGCGACGGCGTTTATTCCACAGGCTATCTCCTCTTTCATAATCACTGTCATCGTCATACCCCGAGTGATTATTTCGGCTAGTAAACTCTGAGAAGGACAGGAAATGTTCTGAACGATATTGATAGCCTAAAATACGCAGGCCGGTATCGGTCTGGTCAAACTGTTTTGCATATAACAAACGAACCGCGCTACCGTTTTTCGTGCTGGTATCATGGGTGCTGGTGGCGTAATCATAGCGATAACGCGCCTGGGCGAGATCTAACGAAAACGCGCCGATATTACCGATATTCCACGCCGCCCCCATCGCCAGAGACTGATACTGCTCTGACCCGAGGCTTGAGACATTCAGCGTAAGCGCTTCAAATCCACGCTCAATGCTCAGCGCTGCCATTAATGGCTTATCAGACTGGCTGTCAGGATATTCCCCCATCGACAGGCTATAACGAAAGGCGCCGGGGCGGATCATATTTGGCAGTGCGGTATACGGTACGGTGAATTTCTGCTCTGTACCGTCGGTTTCTTCAACCGTGACGTCCAGATCGGCACCGATCTGTCCGGTATACAGGTCGTCAATGGCAAAAGCACCGGGCGTCAGGGTTTTACTGTAAATAATATTGCCACGCTGGCGCACCACGAGACGTGCGTTAGTGCGGGCTACGCCTCTGATAACCGGCGCATAGCTGAACTGTGATTCCAGCAGCATTCTTTCATTGGTTCCAAGGGTGAAACCCCGCAGCGGAATAACGCCCATAATACTGCTGGGCGTATAGGTATAGATATCCCCGGCAGAGATTTTTGATTGCAATGCGATGATATTGCGTTCGGCATACAGTCTGTCGTGGTTAGTTTTCCAGCCCTCGCGGCTATTCTTATTAAATGTATCAAAACTATAAAGTCTCCAGGCTCCTGCACTGGCAATACTACTCAGACTGACAAAAGAATTATTATTATTAGAACGGCTGTCATTCCCTTCGTTATTGGTGCTTTTCTGGCGGGTATTATAAAAATAGCCATTGTAAGCGGTGCGTAATGCCGGGGTGCCATCATCCCACTCCGTCGGAGAGATCATTTGAAAGCGTGAGCGGTTTACGGCTTCCTGCGGCAGAGTCAGTCTGAGCTGCTGGTGTGCATCATCGTAAAATACAGTAGCGGCAGGAATGCGCTGCGCTAAATCTTCACAGCTCCCGTCCGATGGCGGCTCTTTTTCTGGCGTTTGCCAGTCATCATAAAGCTCTGTTTTCACGCCTAATTCGTTTAACAGATGACGACTCAGGCAGGGAACAACCAGCTTGTCTTTCGCCTGAGGGATAAAGTTGATCTCGTAAATATCCGTTACGCGATCGTTCACGACCACCTCAACCTTTTTTTTCCCGGGTGCCAGCGTATTTTTATAAAGAAATATATCGGGGGTCGCGCCATTTTTATCCTGGCGCAAAAATTCACTCTCAAATTCACTGTCGTTTTCCTCTGCATTGATACATGAGGAAAACGACAACAAAATCGAAACTGCCAGCACAGATAAAACACGATAAGCGGGGATAGAGAAATAGTAAGCTGGCATAGTCGTTTTCTTTTGTTACTTAGGTGTAATAACCACCACGGCAAATTTTGCGGTGGTGGTTTAGATAATCCAGGTCAGGCCTTATCTGACTTATCAGAAGTAAGAGATGACAAAGTCGGCAACGCCAGTGACGTTACCTGACGTCACTCCAGTGCTCAGGGATTTGTAGGCTGCGTTGTAATTCAGTGTCAGCGAGCGAGGTGAACCTGTTGGAGGCAATGCCACACCTGGATCACTTGCCGCGCCGCCGTTTACGTCGATTTGCGTCGTGCCGTTTTGTTGCAAAATGGCGATAGCCACGTTCGCTGCTGGAGTTACCAGTGCGGTGTTTTCAATAGCCCCTCCGACTGCGCTGGTTGTTGTGAACAGTGTGCGCACGTTACGCAGTGCCGCAGTTGCCTCGCATCCGGTAAGCTGGATGGAGAATGGCTTTATACCGGCGTAAGTCCCGGCTGCGGCGTTCAGGGTCGATCCAGTGACGTTATCCAGCGTCAGAACAGCGGTGCCTGGAGTCCCCGTAGCGTCGGCAGTGACGGACGCAATCGCGGTACATGCCGAACTGGTGACAAGACCGTTGAACGTAATTGTGCCGTCAGCAGCCTGGGCAATCCCGCTGCTTACACACAATGCAATAACGGATGCCAGAAGATATTTATTCATAGTAACTCCATGTTGATTTATATTTCATTCATTCCATGTTTGCCTTGTAATAGAGAATGTTGCATTTGATTATCGTCTGATGCGCGTGTGAGCACTCATCAAATGATGACCATCAAACGTAAACTCTATAAACAAGTGTCCATGTCATTTTTAAAACGATATTGGTAAAACCTTAATCCTTAATGGATTGAACTTCCCCTTATTAAATATTAATTAAGTGAAAGGTTGAGATTTCCAATACCAGAATGCTAGCGAAATTGATTTTTTTATACAAATGAGTTGCTGAAATTCATTATCCTCAGCATGAAATATTGTGTTTTCACTTTTTACAGGGATTGATGTAGGTTATGTCGGGCGGGAAGCATATCTGTTGACGTGTTTGTCTGAAAGGGCCATTTTGTGGCATGAGATATCATGTTACTGGATAACTCAGCATTTTATATTTTTTTAATTATGAATTAAGGATGAAAATATAACGATTACTTTTAACTGATATTTTACAATAAATAAACAATGCGAGCGACAGGTCATGCGCTGGCTGCTTTTATCCGTTTTCGCAATACCAGCGTGCGACTATTTAGCACAGTACAAATAGATATACTGATTGTTTCCAATCAGATATCCACCATCACCTGCCGGATAAACGGTAATGGTGTTTTTTGAGTTGTGGTAAAAGAAATAACCAGGGAGTAGATCTTTGAGTATAGGGTCAAGTTCTGAACGATTTCCAATTTCAGCATTTGAGTTGTTGTTGATATAGACTCTGGAGCCTCGCTGTTCAGCTTCATAAGAGGCCACTTTCTGTACATAGCCCAAACTCTCACCGTTTCTTTTCTTCAGTTCCCCTTCGATAGCCGTTTGGCCAGATTTACCATCAATAGAGTGGAATGCTCTCATGCTAAAGATATAGTTTTCATTTTTTACTGTGGTGTATCCCTGGCATTCGAAATGCGTCAGAACCCGGTGTTGATGATAAAGGTAGATATTGACTATCACCAGAAGGCCAATGATGAGACTCATCGCGACATTAAATACTTTCTGATTCATTGTGCCGCATCTCCCAGTATATTGTAGGTCGTACAGTCAAACGGTAAGTCACTTTCCAGTGGGTGTTTGCACAACAGCAATGATGAATGAATATTAAATTGCATGCTGGCCGTGTATAAATACACGTAGGGGGTTTGTTTACAATCAATATTGTTATCGATGATTTGTTTACTGACTTCCGTTGCCGTAAATTTATAATTGGTATGAACAGAACAACCCGATATGTTCATTTTCTGCGTGTAAATGTCGCTTAACACGGTGGGGATACCCCATAGAAATAACTGAAGTCCAGCGGCAATGGATAACGTCAGGACGCTTACCAGAAAGAAAAACCTGAGGATGGATTGATTCTTAAAGGCGCTTTTTTTCGCGATAGTGCTGGTTTGTTGAGCCGTAGAGTGGGGGATCTCAGGCAATGCAGGTTCTACATCGTCAACATCGTCGGTTAACGCTATCTCCTGAACGTTGACGTCTTTCGCAAGTAAGAACCCTTTTTTGGGAACCGTCTGGATTATCTTATCCCCATCCTCAGAAAAGGTCTTAAGCGCCTTTCGTAATAAAGAAATGTTCTGATAAAGCGTGCTCACGGGAACTGATGCGCCTTCATCTCCCCAGACATAAGGGTAAAAATCATTTTGAGGAACCAGCTCGTAGCGCCGCTCAAGTAAAAGCTGGAGGCAACGACTTGCCGGGACATTGAGGGTAACGGCGAGGTTCGAACTATGGCGGGATACTAACTGATACTTGTCTGGGTAGAACTCAATCAGATCGTCAAGAATGTACCGGTTTGGCATGGAGAGACTCTATGTATATGAAAATTATAACTTTATAAAAAATAAAAATGTAATTTAGATTTTGTTATCAATAGTATAGCCTTCCTTGAATAAGATGAAGCTGTCAATGTGGTGAAAGCCTTTCTATAGATGCTTTATGACATTAACTGAATGAAATGTATAGAAAAATTAATACTGTTCTTATCCGCAGTCAGAATGCAAACCTCTCTTACACTCTACTTTAACTCTACTTTTATCTAATTCATTTTTTTGCCTGGCAATTGACCGTTAATATAGGTCTCGCCAATAGATTGGTGGCCCGCTGTGAGAGCCTATCCTCAGGATGAAAAGTCTTAGTAGTTATAGGGTTAAAATGAAAGAAGTGAGTCTGACTAGTTGATAATGCTAAAAATACTGGCAAATAGATCAATTTTGGTTGAGTGTTTTTTTAAATGGTAAATACCTCATGGTGAGTCTCTTTGGGATTATTAACCGATCTGATCGAAATACTATTGGCCGGTTATAGCATAAAGATCTGTTATTGGGTTCTCTGGCAGCGTTTTAGCATTATGGTTTGATAAATGTCTCATTTATTTGCCAACCTAATTATTTTTAATGAGAATGCGCATAAAAAGTAAGGACATATGCTTGTCAATACATCGCTATGCGTTAATCAGTACTTAATAGAGATAGATGATATGGATAAAACTATTTTTGGCTATTATATTGAACCAGATGTCTATTTTGACATTAATAAAAGAATGCTGGTCAATGTGGATAAGAACATTCGTTCCCACAGTTATTCCCCTGTCATTCTCAGGGAAACAATGTTTCATCTGTTAGTCTACCTACTGGAAAATGCAAAAGGGAATATCATTAGCAATTCTGACATTCTGTTAAATGTCTGGGATAACCACGGATTAAGTTCATCCAATCAACGCTTGTGGCAGGTGATGAACGCATTAAAAATTAAGTTAAACGCTGTAGGCATAACCGAAGACTTCATTATGCGGGTTGAGTCTAAAGGTTATTATGTCAGGGAAAATTTAGTTAATGTTTTATACACAAACAAAAAAAATGGATTTATTGGGAAACCCAGTAATGCTGAGCAAGTCATTTCTTAATTATTTATTGTCTGCTTGGTAACAATATCAGGATAATTGACCATATCATATATCGAGGTTGAAATGTGTTATTTTTTGTTTACTGAGAATGTTTATTTACACTTTGCTTTACGTTCGTTGGGCGATTGCAAAAGGTTGATAGTATCCCCTGATGCTGGCGATTTAAACGACCTCTTTAAGGAAGAATTACCAATGACGGTTTTGTTAGACTTCAGTACGCCAGCGGTGGCTAAAACTAATATGAACACACTGTACCTGTTGAGCCATCAATACCCTGATATACCCGTGGTCGTATTAAAAGGTAATCATAAAATCCTAAGTTGCCTATCCAGGTATCCATCCTGCAATATAACCTATTCAGCAAAATATGTTATCGACTATTTGATCTCGATTTTAAAGATTGTGCAGACTGATAACGTGCGCTACGCGTTTTCTGTGCCAAAGTTAACTGACAGGCAAGCCAGCATAATGTATCTGGTCTGTCTTGGATTCAGCTTTAAACTAATCGCTACTATATTAGGTATGAAAACGAAAACGGTCTATCTGCATTACTATAATTCCTTAACTAAATTAAATGTCAGCAAGGTTTTCGAATTTGCACATTATCAGCGTTTTTTAATAAAATTCATACAGGATGAATATCCTGAATCTATGCACATGCTATCTTACTATCTGGCGCGTTCAGAAATGAATATTCCTCTCTCTCCCCAGGTGAATACCTTCGCCCAAACGAACGCTAACGCATTTGATAAACGGTTTCTGCCTGAATTAGCCGGTATGCACTGTTCCGATGACGTCCTTCTGGTGGTGTAAAATCCGCAATCAGTGTTGCCGTTACCTGAGTTTCGTTGTTTACAGGATTGTCGCAGTCAACCAAAACGGGGCGAGTGAGACGGCAGGTTTTTGCTTTGTCAGAGGTCGATGGCAACGGCCTGATGTACAGGCCGTGTGTTAGTTATACCGGTGTCACCACATACCGGGTGCCAAAACTCGTCCAGCGAGGAATGATGGCAAATATGATGGCTATCATCAGGCATGACAGGTTAAACAGCACATACGGCGCGTAATCTATCGTCGCCACGCCGAGAGTTTTCGCCATAAACATCCCCGATATCGTCCACGGAAACAGCCCTTCCAGCAGCGTGGCTCCGGACTCCATGGCGCGTGACATGTTAACCATATGGAGGTTTTTCTCCTTATAGCAGGGGTCATACATGCTCTTGACGATAAAGAAGCTGATCACCGCATTGCCGGTGCAGGCTACCAGGATAGAACTGGTCAGCATGGTCGCGAGGAGGGTGCGGGTGATGGTATTAAGCTTTTTCACCAGGCTTCTGAGAATGACCGCCAGCGCCCCCGACACGTCCAGTGCCGAGGCGAACATAAACGCGCACAGCATCACCACTATCGGACCGGTCATCGAGTACATGCCGCCCCGGTTGAGCAGTACGTTGATGTTGCGCCCCGTCGCCTCATCCAGCGCCATCCCGTGCAGGCCGGGCAGCATGTCCGATTTAAAACCGTTGATGGCGGCAGCGATAATGTCGGTGAGCGCGATCTCCTGAAACAGCACCGCCAGCACGATGCCGGACAGCGCCGAGGCAACCAGCACAATCACCGAGTCCCATTTTTTGATAGCCCCGACAAACACCAGCAACGCAGGACAAAGCAGCAGCGGGTTCAGCCAGAACAACTGCGACAACGCTGATTTCATTACCGCAATTGCCGCCATCTGTTCGCCGGTGCCGCCGTGAAGGTGACTGCCCAGGGCGTAAAATCCGCAGCAGGCAACCGCAAAAGCCGGCAGCGCGGTATAGAGCATATTGCGGATGCTCTGGTACAGGTCGGCCCCGGCAGCAATGGCGGCCATGTTGGTGGTGTCGGAGAGCGGCGAGAGTTTGTCACCGAAATAGGCCCCTGATATCACCGCTCCAGCGGTCACCGGCAGTGATACATCCATCGCCGAGGCGACTGCCATTAGCGCCACGCCGATGGTGCCCGCCGTCCCCCATGAGGTGCCGGTAAACGTGGAGATGCAGACGGTAACCAGAAATGCTGTCAGGTACAGGTATGCCGGATTGATGGCAGCCAGCCCGTAGTAAACCATCAGTGGAATGGTGCCGGAGACCATCCAGCAACCAATCAGCATTCCGATGGACAACAAGATCAGGATCGCAGGCACCGCATCCTTGATTTTCCCGACCAGCGATTTCATCACGTCTGCCCAGCTTCCGCCGTAGTAACGGGCGTAGAAACAGGTAACGATAGTGATGCAAAGTAACGTGAATTCGACCGGATAATTCAGCAGGCCGATACCGGCGGCAAAGATAAAAAATATCACCGCCAACAGGCAGAGAGCGGAGCTGAATGACGGTACTTTCCTGGCATCCATCATTCCTCTCCTTTAGGCATATCCGCGATGGCGGCGAAGGCGGCGTCCAGGTCGGCAATCAGTAGTGCCGGGCTTTCCTGGCCTATGGACAGACGTATCAGGCCAGAGGCGATATTGTCGGCAGCGAGCGCTGGCTCGTTGTAGCCCCGGTTGGGGGAGATAATCAAACTTTCGTACCCACCCCAGCTACAGCCGACCTTAAACATCCGGCAGGCGTCGATAAACCATTTCACCGTTTCGAAATTCCCGCCGCGAATTTCAAAGGCGAAGAGACCGGAGAAACCGTACATCTGCTGGCGGATAATGAACTGCTGCTCCGGGGTTGCCATGCTGGGGTGGCGGATATTTTCCACTTCGGGGCGGGTTTTCAGGTACTCAATCACCTGTAGCGTATTGTCCTGGTGGCGAGGCATCCGCACCGGCAGCGTGCGCAGTCCACGTAACAACAACCAGGCGGCGAACGGCGACAGTACCGCGCCCAGCAACTGGTGGGAGAAGTCACGGATCGCGGTCATACGTTCGTGGGAGGTAATCACCGCGCCGGCAATTAAATCGCTGTGACCGCCGAGATATTTGGTGCAGGAGTGAATGACGATATCGAAGCCGAGCGTCAATGGCTTCTGGAACAGTGGCGTGGCCCAGGTGTTATCGATAACGGTGGTGATATTATGCGCCCTGGCAAGCGCGGCGATGGCCTTCAGGTCGACAATGTTCATCGTCATGGTGCCGGGCGATTCGGTGTAAATCATCCGGGTGGCGGGGGTGATTTTGCGGGCGATACTCTCCAGCGTACCATCCAGCACAATATCGTATTTCACGCCGAATTTTTCCGCCATCTGCCGGACTAATGCCTGAGCCGGACCGTAGACGTTGTTGACCAGAATGATGTGATCAGCGCTGTTGAGGTTCGCCATCAACACCGCGCTGATGGCGCCCATTCCCGAAGCAAAGCAGCGGCAGGTCTCGCCGCGTTCGAGCTTTGCCAGCTTATCCTCCACCATCTGTACCGTCGGATTTAACCCGCGCGAATAAATATAGCGCTCGGCTTCATGCTGCATATCATCGCAGTAGGCCTGGTAGTTTTTCTGTACAAACAGGCTGGTCTGGATAATTGGCGCACTGACTGCACCAAAATAGCGTTCATGCGGCTCATCGAGCCCGGAACAGGCCAGATTATCGTCAGTGATAACATCATCGTTTTTGAGAAACATTTTACTGATTTCCATCGTTAATTCCCTTATGTGTGATGTATGGCAGGCTGGACGACGCGAAGGAGGGGCCGCAGGCATCGTTGAACCTGTTAATTTTTGGAGCGTAATGAAACGGTGAAACGCTTAAACCGTTATTGGCTTTTGCGCGCGGGGCGTGGCGGCCCGGTTTTTACGGTGAGGGTGAAATGTATAAGACTGGTAGCAGGCGCGATTTTCAGCGGATGCCCCCCTGCTGCCGTCTGAGTGATAGACAAATGTAATTCAACAGGCATAAACAACTCTCCATGTCGGGGGGCGCGGTAATGCGTTCTGTCACGCACGGCGCGGGGCGTAATGCCCCGGCGTTACGATGCCGGTTTGGCCGCATCATGATGGGGTGTCTGGTTCTTAAAAACTGTTACTGAGTTCATATAAATTCAAGTATCCATTGAATTAGTATGGTTAAACTTGAAGATTGACCCGACAGGGAGAGCGATAATTCTGGTTTCTGAACAGAGGCTGGGTCAACGCTGTGATGGGTAAGCGATTAAAAATTGCCAGAATTAATGCAGGCCTGAAACAAGCAGAGCTCGGCGTGCGCGCCGGGCTGGATGAAGAGTCGGCAAGTGCTCGTATAAGTTCATATGAGAACGAAGTTCATGCACCCGATTTTCGGCTGGTGCGCAAGATAGCGGCGGTGCTCGATGTGCCGGAGGCCTATTTTTATGCGGTGGAAGATGACCTGGCTGAGTTGATTTTACGGCACCATCGGTACAAGAAGATACACCGAACAGTGGAGTAGGTGATTGCAGGGGCAGCGTAGTGTCGACGGGTTTGCCCTGCGTCGCTTTTCTGATTGCAGGCACGAAGTGCGACAGGACCTGATAAATACTTTCCAGAGCGACTTGCCTGGTTTTTGGCTTTGTCAGGGTCGCTGGTAACATCCTTTTTTTTCCTGTAATGAGTCATCTCTATGCGATTCAGTTAAAAAAATCAAGACAGCTTAAAAAAAGGGAATTCGTATGGGTTCCCTTTACCGATCACTAATTGGTTAGGCTCTGTTTTAAATTAATGTTAAACTTGACAAGTTTTTGATGCCATGTTACAGCAAAGGGAATGTTTACAGGTTTGGAGGAAAATTACATGAAGCCAAAGGAAATAGTTTGCCAATGGGTTGACGCATTTAATAATGCAGATATAGAAATTATTTCAGAACTATATGATGATAATGCAATAAACCATCAGGTTGCCAATGAGCCCGTTATTGGGAAAGAGGCTATAAAGAAAATGTTTGAACAAGATTTTTCTTTCCCGGACATGGTTTGTATCGTTGAAAATATTTTCGAAGATGGACAATGGGCAATTTTAGAGTGGCGTGACCCATTAGGTTTGAGAGGTTGCGGTTTTTTTCACATAGTAAACAATAAAATTTTATTTCAAAGAGGCTACTGGGATAAGCTAACTTTCCTAAAACAGCACAATTTGCCTATTGAGTAAAATGAATATGTATCTTATATGAATAGCTTGCAAATTTCTTAAAATGTGCATCAAGGGAAGTATAATAACTTCCCTTAAAATGGTTATAATATCAACATGGTATTAAAACATAGCCATTGGTTAAAGTACTGATCATATCATTAACACGCTTTGGTGTTTGTCTGTCCCAGTTAGAGTCACGTACCTGAACGATTGCTTCTTTCCAGTTATTCTTTTTCAATGCCGCAATCACTTTCTTGAACTGCTTTGCTTTGGTGATACCTAATTGAAATATCATGAGGATCATAAAATCAGTCCAGTCAGTGGGAAGGGCAATATTCATCTTATAGAAATCTAGCAAGGGAATTCAGAAAGAGCGGGTACAAGGATGAATGTAGTTATTTCATGGGGTATTCATTCATCAATAAGCCAACATTTGAATATAAAGAAATCGTTCAATGGGAACTGGATGGTGATGTACTGGATTTGGTACATCTACATGCTGAATACAAGTTCATTAAAGGCAAATCAGTATGGTTATGTCATGGAAGTATATTAAACAACGAAGTAAGGAAACGATATGAATAGATATGATTATCCTGGATTACTACTGAAATTTATCAGTACTATATTCAGGAGAAACAACAAATGATTAAGCTAATGATCACGATTGTGAATGCACTATTGGGTATTGCACCAAAGTGAGAAGCTGCCACATTAAACAGGCACCTGGTTGACAGATTAATGCTGGTAGTTCGCATCGTCTGCATCAGTTGCGGTAACGGAACTGCCAGAGCTTACTGCCGCTGGACTTGATTAACAGAGTAAGCCCGTCACCATCATATAGCTGGTAATCGGCATCTTTAGGTTTGGCGGCTTTGATTTCTGTATCGGTTAACGGCTTGGTTTTCTTGCCATGGGGAGTCTCCATGCGTTTAGGCCCAACGAAAACAATAGTTCTTTTCGTTGGGCCTATCAATGGGCCTAAAAGGTTCGGATTTAATTAGTTCTCTTCGGACTTCGCGGGACAAATTCAAGGCACAAAAAAGCCCGCAGGGCTTGCGCCGTGCGGGCTTTTAGGACTTCATCGGATGACTCTGGTAATCACCGATGGAGAATTTTGGTGGGCTGGCGGGAGTTGAACCCGCGTCCGAAATTCCTACATACCATTTTTGCAATAGTAAAAACAGTTATTTGCGTTTTAAAACAGTGTGTTAGTATTTTCTGGTGTTTGGCGGTTTTATGCGTTTTCAATGCTCTGCCGCCAAACTGCCGCCATTGTCAACCGTAGGAATGTGGAAGCACAAGAGGGAATATTTTTGCACTGCCATAGCCGTAATCAGGTATGACATCCCATAATCCTTTAGGTGTTTGGAAGAACTCTGGATTTAGCCCGATGAGTGTATATACGTGAACTAGTAGATCTCTCAATCCGGTAACCATCTGTTTTATTTGCTTTTCGTCAGAAAAAGATATGCTCGTCCCTTCATTCATAATTGGATTGAAAATGATGAATTCATGTTTTTCATACCTATAGTCTATACCTAACTCTCGACATAGTTGGATGATATTTATTTCCAGTTTTTTTAGATATATTATTTGATTGTCATGTGAAACTTCCTTTTCATAACAATTTTTTATCGAGAGGCTTATTTCTTTATAGTAATTTTGAACGCGACCTATAAAATTCTGGCTTATCGTTTTATTATAACCATCTTCAACAGAAGATTTAGTGAAGATATTCATGTACAGAATATATGGATGTGAGATCGATAATTCTACATATTTTTTTGAGACGTCTGTTTCAGTGAAATCTCGACTTACTATAAATGACGGAACGGTTTTAAAAATATCAGCATAGCTTTTCTGATGCGCATAAAATGAATCAGATTTGTTTTTTTCTTTAACAAGTTCAATCTGATTCTCCGTTCTTTCGAGTTGCTTTTCAGTCTGAATAGTTCGATGCACATTGTTGACGATTGCACCAAGTGGAACAGCGCTCGCCAGCAGCATTAAAGGGAATTTACTAATTTCATAAAATCGAGCATATCCATGAGCGCTTAGTACCGGTGTTTTCCCCCACCATGCGAAAATTCCAAAGTAAAAGAAAGAAATAACAGGGAAGATTATAGTCACCCAAAATAATTTTTGTTTGAGGAGACTGTTTTCATTCAATTTGTACCATTTACGAGTGTAAATAGCATGTAATACTAATAAAAATATTACTACGTAAAAACTGATTCCAAGTCCTGAGATGAAAGTCATGATTGTTTCCATGCAAGAGAATATAGAGGGTTTTTGGTTACAGCATCTTCCAAATGATCAGGGGCAAAGTGGGCATAAATCATCGTCATTTTTATATCGGCATGTCCCAAAATATCTCGTAGCACTAAGATGTTTCCGCCGTTCATCATAAAATGGCTGGCGAATGTATGACGCAGTACGTGGGTGCACTGGCCTTCAGGCAGGTCGATACCAGCGCGTTTCACTGCTCGTTCAAAAGCTTTTCTGCATGGCGTGAATAATTTCCCTCTGTTTTTGGGAAGTTCGTCATACAGATCCTGAGATATGGGTACGGTCCGGTTTTTCTTGCCTTTGGTTTTGGTGTAAGTGATTCGGTATTTTGATAACTGATGGCCCTGCAGGTTTTCGGCTTCACTCCAGCGCGCGCCAGTGGCAAGGCATATTTTTGCTATCATCAGCAGGCTGGGGCTTTGAGAATCAGCGCAAGCATCTAGCAGGCGCTTAATTTCTTCAGGTGCCAGGAACGCCAGTTCACCTTCTGCGATTTTAAATGTTGGCAAACCGGCGAGTGGGTTGGGAGCTGACCAGTGGCCCAATTTTTTCAGTGTGCCAAAAACTGATGATAGGTTACGTTGTTCAAGGTTTACCGTGCGAGGCTTAACTGGCGACATAAGCGCACCATCTTCATTTCGCACTTCACCTTTTAGCCGTGCTTCGCGGTATTTCGTAAAGTCTCCAGCTGTCAGCTCTGAGGCGATGGGATCACCTAGGCCGTTACAAATAATGTTGAGTTTCGCCATCAAGCGCTTGGGGTCTGCAAGAGTCTGCCCATAGAGTGAGTGCCATTGCTCAATTACTTCTGACAAGCGCCGCCGATCTTCCTTCTCACCAAGCCATGGCTTTTTGTTCACTTCATCCATGGTGAAGTTTTCGAATGCTATGGCCTCGCCCTTCGTCGCAAATTGCTTGCGAACACGCTTACCGTCGCGCCCCTTTGGGTAGCATTCACACAACCATTTTCCGTTTGGCTGCTTTCTGATGGTCATATCAAAGGCTCTTAATTATTTTTAAAGCGCGGCCTACTACCTCGATATCATCAAGGCTGCACTCAAAGGATGATTCGTCTTGATGGACCACCAATCTGTTCCCTGGTAGCCGTGTTAACTTCACGATGATTTTTATTCCGTCGATATCTACCAACCACATACCGTTAACTGGAGGCGTTTGGCTGCGGTCCACTAAATAAGAATCGCCAGAAGTATTCACCAGTAATAGGTTTCTTGAGTCTGAGGGGAGCAGACTGCTATCAATGATTGCTTTTCCAGCATCGACTAATAAGCCACCGTTGAGAGTTGCCTTGTCAATTTCGGGGGAAACAAGCTCAGAAAGGGGTTTAACTTTGCCTGAGTTCACGAAATTAATATCTTTTTTGTGTTCAATATTTGAACCTGTATCGCCCTGTCCAGTAGTGAGCCACAATAAAGAAACCCCTGTCTCCAAAGCACACTGAATCACCCATTCTGCTGGAAAACTATCTCTTAAGTATCTGTTTGCCATGGTGCTTTTTGATGCGCCCAGGTGATCACACAGTTGCTGTCTGGACTTGAAATCATAGGCGGCCATTAGCCTATGGATAGCCTCTCTTCCCCCGGTATTCTCGCCAGCTTTCACTTGTATCATTTTTTAATCCTATTGATGTATCAAATATTGGATCGTAGTATCTCGATGTATCAATTATTGAATCAAATAAAACAAGATAAGACGACGTAAACCAAACCTTAACCGAGAGATATTGCACTATGAGCACTGATATTTCAATTCGTGTACCAAAAGAGATGGCTACGCCTGCAGAGTTCGCTGAATGGGAAGGTATCTCCCGTGGCTCTGTTTACCAGAAAATTCACCATGGTCATCTTGCTAAGTACATGGTCAAAAAAGAAAAAAACAAAGGTCGCGTAAGCCTGCGTTACCTGATGTACAAAACCGACCAGGTTCGTGAATCCCTCGGTCATTCCAACTTTCGCGTCATTGTTGGTCAGTAAGTTCAATTATGAGAACTTTTTGAGAGGGGCGCATGTTTGATTATAAGATTTCCAAACATCCACACTTTGACGAAGCCTGCCGGGCTTTCGCGCTGCGTCACAACATGGCGAAGCTGGCAGAACGCGCAGGAATGAATGTCCAGACGCTGCGCAATAAGCTGAACCCGGATCAACCGCATCAACTTACGCCGCCGGAGATCTGGCTGCTGACTGATATCACAGAAGACTCAACGCTGGTTGACGGTTTTCTGGCTCAAATCCATTGCCTGCCGTGTGTGCCATTGAATGAAGTGGCAAAAGAGAACCTGCCGCATTACGTCATGAGTGCAACTGCGGAAATTGGGCGAGTAGCTGCAGGCGCAGTATCCGGTGATGTAAAAACCAGTGCGGGCCGCCGCGATGTTATCAACAGCATCAACTCTGTCACGCGCCTGATGGCACTGACCGCAGTTTCATTACATGCGCGTTTGCAGGCGAATCCGGCGATGGCAAGCGCAGTAGATACCGTGACGGGCCTCGGCGCTTCGTTCGGTCTGATCTGAGGTGGTTATGCTGACTAAAGAACCATCTTTTGCATCACTGCTTGTTAAGCAAAGTCCTGCAATGCACTGCGGTCATGGCTGGATTATGGGGAAGGATGGCAAGCGCTGGCATCCGTGCCGCTCTCAGGATGCGTTGCTGGCTGAGCTGTCCACTAAAAAGCAGGGGAAACCATGGCTATTGAAGGCGATGCTGCGACTGTTCCGCTAAGCGCTGGCCTCCGCCTTAATGGGTTAAACCACATCGCGGAATTAAGGGCGAAAGTGTTTGGCTTAAATATTGATTCAGAACTGGAGCGCTTTATTAGCGATATGCGGGACCAACGGGATATTAACCATGAGCAGAATAAACGCGCACTAAATAGCTGTGCCTAATACCGCTACACTTTTGCCTGACCATGTTTTCCTCCGGGGAATGGGCTGGCGGTTTCCATAAAATGGCGGACCTTTTTCAGTAACTGCCACATTGAGCGGCACTGATGATTACGGGTTATCGTGTCATGAAGTGCCTGCCATAGCCGTTCCACATGATT